>NZ_JBHMDO010000033.1:0-568921 GCF_042431225.1 Paenibacillus aurantiacus
TTTTTTTAAAAAAACGGGGGTATCCCAAGGTCATCTTTTGATGACTTTTGGGACACCCCCGTTTGTTCATTATTTGGCTGGTTGCTGCTTCATCCAAGCCGCCAAATCCTCCATGACCTCGATCGGGACATTGCCCGGCAGCATATATTCCGCGCCTGTCGAGGGCTGATCATACGGAACGAAGACGTGATTCAGTTTCGGATACAGCTTATACGTGACGTCTGTGCGGGCGGATAGCGCCTTCTTCCATCCTTCCAGGTTCGAGGCATCCACTTGTACGTCGTTGTCGCCTTGCGCGATGAACAGCGGGATATGTTGGTCCTTCGCCTGTTCGGCGGCGTAATGATTGCGGAAATCGAACCACCAGGAAGCATTGGGGAGCGGCAAATCCGCCGGATAATTATTCGTCGTATAACGTTCGTCTTTAATGATCGCAACCGTCTGCTCCCACTGCTTCGCTTGCTGCTCCAATTGAGCGATTACTTCGGGCGACGCCCCCTGCTTACGGGCGCGTTCTACCGCGTTCTTATACTGCGTGAGTATGAGATCCTCGATTGGCACGGTAGGACCGGCAAGGATGACGGCGGCGTCGAAGCGCTTGTTCCGATCATCCTTCAAGATGCGCGGCACCAGCATGCCGCCCTGGCTGTGACCGACCAATATGACCGGCACGTCCGCGAATCGGGCATCCGCGTTAACCAGGTCCGCTGCCAACAGCGCATCATCGATCGTCTCGTCCTTCACCGTAAAGCCGGGCGTCACAGCTTTGAACGAATGCTCCCGCGTCCGCTTCGTATACCGCAGCGTCGCCACGCCTTGTTTGGCCAGACCGACGGCCAAATCGCGGAACGTCTTCGCCGCGCCAGCCGTCTCGTCCTCGTCGTTCGGACCGGAGCCGTGAACAAGTACGGCCACGGCGGCAATTCGGCCATCCGATGGTACGGTCAGCTTCCCTGGCAGAGCGAGCGTCCCTTCGCCGACCACGACCTGTTCCTCCTTATACGTCTGCGGCAGATCATAGCTAGGCGGAGAATAAGGAACATCGGCCATAGCGGGGACGATTAGATCATCAATCCGGCCATCGGCGTCAAATCTCACTTCAAGCGCGAATGGCAGCTGCCGCTCCGTCTTATACAGCAATTTGGCCGTCGTATGTACGGCATTGGGCTGGATGGTGACCTGCTCTAGCGAAGCGACGCCGCCGTATAACGCTTGCACCTGGGCCCAGAAAGCTTCCAATGTCGGTCTGGGAAGCGCCGCCGTCAAGCCCTTGCTGAAGTTCGCGGCCGCGGCATCCCATTGCCCCCTCGCGAGCTGGCGGACGAAACGCGCGCTCTTCGCGTCATAAGACTTGCCACTCGGGGTCAATCCTTCTAGCTGCGACCAGGCAGATTCGATGCCGAGCGCTTCATTGAACGCCGACAACGATAAGAGGAGACGCCCTTGGGCATCTACACGAAGCGGCTTGTCTAACGCTATCGATCGGCCATCGACAGTCATCGTTGCCTTGCCAATCGGGAAGCGAAGCTCATGTCCGGCCCATGTCACGATCGCCGTACGAGATATGCCATCATACCGCACGATGGCGGCGATATCCTCGGCTGCCGCCCGCAGCGGCACCAGCGTCTCCTCTGCCGTCAATCCGGATGCGATGGACGTCGGCGCAAGATCATGCGAAGATGTCGCGCCGGCTGCCGCAGGCAAGCTGCCGACCGCGATGCTGGCCGCAAGGAGTCCTGTCAATAGAAGTTTGCCGCTGTTTTGCTTGATAATCGGTTCGTTCAATGGTATCCCTCCCATGATAATGTACAGGATTGAGACGCTTAAGGTCATCGATATGTTCACTTCGCAGGAAAAAAATGCCGCAATCGAGGAGAAACCTCCGCACACGCCCCGTGATACGATTCAGTTATCAAATTCACTTCGATGGAGGTCACGAAATCATGGCAGTACAAAAGCGTTCCAAAGGACGTCTATGGGCATCTTACGCATTAAGCGGGTTGGTCGTGTTATTCATGCTGTTCGACGGCATCGCCAAGCTATTCAAACCGGAATCAGTGGTAGAGAGTACGACCACGCTGGGATTCGAAGAACATCATCTGCTGGCGATTGCCATCCTCGGGCTGATCTCCACGCTGCTCTACGCCTTCCCCCGCACGGCCGTGCTCGGCGCGATCCTGCTGACAGCGTATTATGGCGGTGTTGTCGCAACGCATGTTCGTTTAGACAATCCGTTGTTCTCTCATACGCTGTTCTCGGTCTATCTGGCGATACTCGCATGGGGCGGGCTTTGGCTGCGGGACGATCGGGTCCAACGATTATTCACGACTCGTTGACAAGAAGAAGGGACTGCCCTTGCGGACGGTCCCTTCTCTTCTTGTTTATCGCGGGTGGACTAAGGGCGAATGAATTGCCATTGCAGGTTGGTCGACGTGCTGCTGCTCCCCATTTTCAAGTCGGCACCGTTCGTCGTACTGCCGCCGCTGTCCAAATAAAGACCAGTCGTCACATTTTTGATTCTGTAATTACCGCCGTACGGTTCCAAAGCCCAACGCTGATTGCCGCTCGTGCTGCTGCCCGACTGTCCGCATATGGAACCGCTGGCGGTACGGCCCATGCTGTCGAGATACAGGCCGGTGGCCGCATTCTTGAATTTATAGTAGCTGCCGTAGAATTCCGTGATCCATCGCTGGTTGTTGCTCGTGCTGGTCGCCCATTGGCCAACGTTGGATCCGCTTGTGGTGCGGCCCATACCGTCCATGTACAAGCCGGTCGATGCGTTCTTCAATTTGTTCGTATTCATCGCGCTCATAATCGCATCGATAATGCCCTGCTGCGTCACCGTGTTGGTCGATCGGTTGAACAACCCGAAGCCATACTGCCCGTTGTACCCGTTATCCCATACCACCGGCACGGAACCATATTTGCGGGCCGTGGCAGCAACCGCATGGGCGAATGCGGCGCGATAGGTGTTATTCGCGGCATCAAGGGCCGTTTTGTCAATAGATCCGAACTCGCCGACGACGACGGGATAGCCTTGCGCGACGAATTTATCATAGGTGGATTTCAGCTGCGCTTCGAGGTAATCCTCCTGCCCCCAGGTGGACTTCTTGGCCGAATTGGCCGCCGTCGCACCCCATTGCGTGATGGTGCCGGATTCCTCGCCCGCGAAGTCCCACGGCGAATAGTAATGGACGGAAATCATAATCCGCTTCTCGGCGCTAGGAATGGAGGAATCGCGATAGTTATCCGTCGGGAGCGCAAACCCGTAGTTGCCTACGGTGTAATCGATGTTCGTATTCCAGCCGGGTATAAGCAGCCACCTCGCGGCATTGTTGCCGCCGGTCTGTCTGACGGTATCGACAAAGATTTGATTATAAGCGTTCAGATTGGCGTAGTACGCCGTGTTCGGCGTTCCATAAGTGCCGTCGAATTCTTCGTTCATGGACTCGAAGATCAGACGTTCATCGTAGTTGACGAACGTGTTGGCGAGCTGCTGCCACACCTTCTGATACTTCGCTTTGATCGTCGTTTGATCGCTTCCGTTCACGAGCAGCCAAGAGCCGGCAACGGAATTGTAACCGTCTCCATGAATGTTGATGATGACGTACAGCCCTTCATTGTAGGCGTAATCCACGACGGTCTTCACCCGATTCAACCAGGCCGAGTTAATCGTATAGTTCGGTGCGCTCCCGATATAATTCAAATACGACACCGGGATGCGGATCGTCTTGAAGCCCGCCGCCTTAACCTTCTGAATGAGAGCTTGGGTAATGGCGGGATTGCCCCATGCAGTCTCGCTTGGCGTGCCGTTCGAGCTGGCTTCGAGCTGATTGCCCAGATTCCAGCCTGCTCCCATCTCGAACACGATTTGCGAAGAATTGAGCGAGTTGAAGTCGGCAGTTGCCGCAGACGCGGCCGTACTCCAGCTTGAGAGCGCAGCTGCGAGGATGACGAACATGGCGACCAGCGAGATGCCGAGCGATTTTACGTTCAATTTCATGTCAAAAACCTCCGTTCTAGCGTGTATGGTTGATCACGTTACTTGAATTGCGACGCGCTACTTCCTCCTCTCCGGTTGAGCTGTGCCAATAATGCTGACGATCTTCGGTGCACCACGATTATAGCGGGATTCATCCGCCAGAATTACCCCACAAATTCCCACAAAATTCATATAGAAATTTGAAAGGGCTTACATGAGTGGGGGATGCCCGCGATTCGTAATGAAAAACCTGGATATGAGGCACACTGTAGAAAAACGTACAGGGAGCAGAACACCATGAGATGGATGCAAACTACAGCGATTGTACTAAGTCTTACCTTTGTCGCAACAGCCTGTGCCAGCCGTAACGATACGGATGCGGATAATCTTAACAATCAACTTCGCACGCAAGGCGTCACCGACCAGCGGTTGGATGATCCTCGTATTGTGAACACAGACATGGATCTGAAGCGCGGGGACCAAGGCATTGGCCGCCCATACCGCGCCGGCGGCCGCACAGGCACCTTCATGGCGCAATCGGCCATGACCCAAGTATTCCCTAACCCGTCGATCAGCCCGCGCAACGGCAGCTATGCAGAGAATGCCATTGAGATGGCCTCGAGGTTCATGGGGACGCCCTATCAGTTCGGCTCGGATCGGTCCGATCCGTCCTCCTTCGACTGCTCGGATTTCACCCGCTGGGCGTTCTTGTCTGGTCTTGGGATGAATCTTCCGCTTGATTCACGTAGTCAGGCTCGTTATGTGCTCGCCTACTCGAACCGGGTGTACTACGATTTGAATTACGCGCGCCGCGGCGATCTGCTTTTCTTCACCTCGTTCCTGGGCACGAATCCCGATCTATACCGGGGCGTTACGAAATCCGTCGATGCCATTACGCATTGCGGCATCTATCTAGGAGACGGCAAAATGATTCACACCGCCTCGCCTCGAACGGGCGGCGTCCGCATCGACAACGTGTTCGGCAATCACCTGCAGTGGCGGTTCTTCATAGGCGGCTCCGTTTTAGACCAGAAATAAAGCGTTCACGTTTAAACAAAAAACAGCAGCATCCTCCAGGCCCGAGCGCAAGCCTGATGGTCGCTGCTGTTTTTTTTTGCGCATCTTCGTTAGATGGTCAAATCATTCTCGATTTTGAACGCGATGACATGCTGAAGCACCTTGATCAGCAGAGCGGCGAAGGTTGCGATAATGCTAGTCGCGAACATGCCCACGATCCCCAAGGTAATGAATGGGGTAATGTCTTCATCATGAATGAAGAGCATGATCGAGAGGACGCCGAGCACGATGATGGCGCAGATCGTGATAGCCGAGTACCGGATGAGCTTCAGCGCGCGCACAGCCTTGTCTGTGAAAGCCCTGTTGCGTTCGATGCAGCTTAACAAGTTGAAGGCTTGAATCATCGCAATAAAGAACGGAACGGCAAGCGCATACGAACCCGCCAGGAACGGATACCGCATGTAAGCCGTCTCCGGATGAGCTGCGGCGTCTTTACTGGCCATGATGGGCAAGGCAACTGCACATCCGGCAAGCGCCGCTATCCCGACCAGAACGACAACCCCTTTTAGAAATAAGGTCGATCCTCGACTCACTGTCAATCCCCCCGCTTCGTTATCCTTTCTTGAATTTAGCATATAATTTATCGCAGAACAATATATTTTAGTTGTTTAGGAATACGTTATTGTTGTTTCATAAAAAATGAACCTGTCCCGGCTTCATGGCCGTAAGATGGAGGTATGGAGGTGGTGAAAATCATGCTAGTGAGCAAGAGCGCGAAACGTAACGAAGCGTTATTGGGTATCCTGGAACATAAGCACAAGACGATCGCGGCGAATATTGCCCATGCGGATACGCCTGGATACAAAGCGCGGAAAGTCGTGTTCGAAGAGGAATTGGCGAAACAGATCAACGGCAGTCATACGGCGCAGGTACGGCTTAATCGGACCCATGCGGACCATCTGCCAAGCGGCACCGAGTCTCGGACGATTCCGTACAAGACGATCCAAGATCACCGTACGGCGATGAACAACAATCGGAACAATGTCGACATCGATGCGGAGATGGTGAATTTGGCCAGCAATCAGCTCGCTTATCAATTCCTGGCTGACAAAGTCGGCGGTCATTACAACAAATACAAAAAACTGCTTGCCGATCTGAAGTAGCTCGTTCTCGGACAAGACCCCACGCAAAAGGCAGCCCAATCTCGGGCTGCCTTATTGTGCTGCGGTATATCGGATGCGAGTTGATTACTCGACCTTAAACTTGGAAGCCGACTCGGCCAGTTCTTTCGTCAGGGCGTCGATCGTCTCCACCATAAGCGCCAACTGCTGGACGGTCGTCGATTGCTCGATCATCGTCGCGCTTACCTCCTCGACGGAAGCGGATACTTCCTCGCCAGACGCCGAGAGGCTTTGGGCCGACTGCAGAACCTCTTCCTTGTCCCGCTCCATATAGGATACTTCGTCCGCCATCGACTTGATTCGAGACGTGATATCCGTGATCTTGTCTAGAATCGACTGGAACGCGATTCGCGTCTGATTGACGTAAGCATCCTGCTTGGCGGCAATCTCTTGGATCTCGACGACGCTGTGGTTGTTCTCCTGCACGTAGAGCAGGTTCTGCTGAATGATCTCGTTGATCTGGCTCGATTGCTTCGAGCTTTGCTCCGCCAGCTTGCGGATTTCCGATGCGACGACGGCAAATCCGCGCCCATGCTCGCCCGCGCGTGCCGCCTCGATGGAAGCATTCAAGGCAAGCAGATTCGTTTGGCCGGCGATTTGGCTGATTGCGCCGGTAATTTGGCTGATGTTATTCGAGCTGACTTGCAGCTTGGCCGTGATCTCGGAGATCTTCTGCACTTCCTGCTCGTTCTTCGCGTTGTTGTCCGTCAGATCGTCTACGACTTTGTTGCTATCGTGGAACACCGCGACGATTTCTTCGGCCATATCCCGGACGGATTGCACGTTGTGATTCATCGACGCGAATTTGTCGCCGAAACCATTGAACTTCTCGACGATGTGCTCCGTCTCGTGCGATTGCGATTCCATCGCCTTCGCGATCTCCATGGAGGTGACGGACGTTTCGCTTGCGGACTGCGCCGTCTTCTTCGACGAGACTTCCAATTCGCTTGTGCTCGTGCCCAGAATGGCGATCGAATGATTCATGTTCGTGATCAGTTCTTTATTCTGCGACACCATCGCATTGAAGCTGGTCGCCAAATCTTTGAATTCGCTGTCGTAGTTCCCTTGCGCGGTGACGGTCAGATCGCCGGAAGCCAGCTGCCTGAACAGTCCGTTCAGTCTCAGAATAGGAGATGTGATGTATCGCGACAAGGCGATGCCGAATACGACGGCGACAAGTACGGCGATGATGGTAACGATGAAGACTTTGAGCAGCATGTCTTGGATCGGCCGATTAATATCTGTATAAGAATCGACGACGGATATTGTTAAATCGGCAGTAGGAATCCGATTGATGTGCAAATACTCTCCGTTTTGATCGACTTCGGTGGTTTTAATCTCCCCGACCGCTCTGTCCGCCAGAAACTCTTTAACCCCTGGTTGATCCCCGATATAGACGCCGATCATCTCTTCGTTCATGGATTGATACAGGTACGTGCCGTCTCGGCTCAGAATCTCGATTCTTCCTTCGCCATTGATGTGGATGTCCTTGAATTTATCCGTGAAGAAATCGCCGTTCACCGTCGACGTGAATACGCCGAGAATGTTGCCGTCCGCGTCTTTCATCGGAGTGGCGAAGACGATCAGTATCTTCTTGGCATCGGATTCGGAACGAAATGCATCCGATATGGCCGTGTTGCCGGCCATCGCTTCTTTGAAATAAGCTAGATCGCCGAAGGATTTGCTCATGAGAGACGCGTCCGTCGAAGCGACAACGGCTCCTTTGTTATCTATAATGGAGAAAGAATCATTTCCCCGCGTGCCTTGCAGACCGCGTTTCATAGACTCGGTTACTTCGCCATAAAGATGATTGGAAGACGAAGTAAACTCGGCATCGCTCATCGTTCCGGCATATCGCAACTTTAACAAATCGCGGTACGAATTGTGTTCAGAGGACAGGAACGTAGACTGCTCTTGAAGCTGGACGGCCGTCCATAGCCCTTCCGCCATGCGATCCGCGATACCGGCGATTTCGTCCTTGCTCTTCTTGAGCAGTAGATCCGACGCAAAGAAATACGTGATCGTGGAGGTCGCGACAAGCACGACGATCACAAGCGCGCTTATTAATGCTGGAAGCTTGACTTTGAGCGAAATATTTCTCATTTTATTGATAAATTTGATTTTCCCCATCTCACTTATCCTCTCTCGTTGTTTTGCTTCACGGCTGCGATCGAAGCATCACTTCTTTATATCGGCAGACGAGTCGAATTGATTAACCCCAAATTCATAACTAGGGCAGTCAATGGGAAGCGCAAATAACCCGGCTCTCCATAGGCAGGAGCCGGGTTAGTCGATAAGCTATGTTGCCGATTGGTGATGCTATAGGCGACCTTCCGATCCAGCATGATAAGCAGGCGGCACAAGCAGCCACCCCTTCTCCGTCATCAACTGCCGGAATGTTAGCGCGAAAGCGGCTTTCTTCATCTGGAACTTCGCGAACATCGACGCCACGTCGGGTCTGGTCGCCTCCGTCAAGCCGCGGCATGCATAGTTAATGCCCAGAACGATATTGAAGCTAAGGAGATTCGCGATCTCTTCGTCGGATAGCTTGGCGTTCTCCGGCATGGCGCGAAAATCGCCGATCGATTTGTCCGGGGTCGCATTCGGCAATGGGACGCCTTCGCTTCTAAGGAAGTCTTTCAACTCTTCGCGGATGGGGAGATGAACATTATTTATGACGTCTTCGATTTTGTCTCTCAGCTCTTGGTCCTGCGCGGTATTATAAGAAACTTGCTCTCCGCGAAGCGTCTGTTCGGTGGCCGTCAAATAAAACCAGAGATTCATGACTTCGCCGACGTGAAGCGGCGGTTTCTTGCCGTCGCCGAATGGATGGATCGCGTCTTTAAGCATTTCCAGCAAATTCATTGGTCAGCATCTCCACTGTTTTTGGTTAGGGTTGCCCCTTCCCCGTTGCGCTATACAGTTCGCCCCCGCTTCACCGAAATAAAAAAAGCCGCATGTCTGCGGCTTCAAAAGCAAGCATGCTGCGCTTACTTCGCGCTATTCTCTTCGTACAAATGGAACTTGTTCGCGGATCTTAGAAACCGCTTGCCGTCCGAGAGTGTCGCCGTTGTGACGTTATACCCGCTAAGGGTCGTAATTGGGCGTTGGCGTATCCCGTTCTGCGTGACGATGACATCCAGCTTGTGTTTTACGGCGAGTTCGAAGTCTTTATCCGTAATTAATTCTTGTCCTGGCGCTAAGGTGGTTTGGTTGCTCATTGGTTGTCCTCCACAATCATTCGAATTTGTACAGTCAGTAGGTAATGGTACATCAGTTTGCAGGGCAAATGCAAATCGATGTTGTGCGAAATTCGACGAATTGCCCTTTTGCGACGCGATAATGGGGCTTGGCGAAACCTAACGAGCGTCAAACGCCGGGTTGGATGTCATCGCTTGCTTGCCGGCAACGACGAACAGCGCCACAGGTATCGGGCCCCGCGACGAAGAAAATCGAACGATTCGATTGTCATAGGAACCGCGGTCGAATGGAAAATTAAACGGTACAGCGAACTGGGATCGCTCGAAGAAAAACGAAAAAGCAGGTGAGCGCTTGGAGAAATTAATCGCGAATTTAGCACAGAAGAAAGCGGCGGTCATCGTCGTGGACGTGCAGAACGACTACTGTCATCCGGATGGCGCAATCGCGAAATTAGGCAGTGACGTGAGTGCCGCCAAGATCATGATGCCTGCCTTGCACAGTCTGCTGGCGTCGGCGCGGGAACATGGCGTACCCGTTATTTTCCTGCAGACGAACCATGAGCAGGCGACCGATTCGGAAGTATGGGTATCCCGGTTTCAAGATGGCGTGAACCCGATATGCCACACTGGCAGCTGGGGAGCGGAATTTTATGAAGTGGCGCCGCTGCCGAATGAAACCGTGGTCAAGAAACATCGCTACAGCGGATTTATCCATACGCGGCTGGCGTCCGTACTGCAGACCATGAGAATCGAGACGTTGATCATGACCGGCGTCAGCACGAATCTGTGCGTGGAATCGACCGCGAGGGACGGGTTCATGCTGGATTACCGGATTGTGCTCGTGAAGGATGCGTGCGCCGCCTTTACGCAAGCTGAACACGAGATGACGTTGAAGACGGTGGATACGTACTTTGGCATGGTGGCCGATACGCAGCAGGTGATCTCCTTCTGGAAGCAGCAGCCTGCCCCGACTCCGCAGCTTGTCCCCTCTTGACACGACGAAACGCGAGAAGACAGCAGGCCGCTTATAGCGCGGACTGCTGTCTTCGCGTGTTCTCCTGTTACGGCATCAAAAACCTACATGCGGTCATTAATATGCCGTATTGCCCGAAGCGCTCGTGTTGCCGGATGCAAATCCTTTGAAGAGCGTCGGCACTTTAGAGTAACGAGTGTTCGTGATTTTACCTGTGCTTACGGTTGCGTCCGTCCGCAGAATGGAATCTTTGACGTTGGAAATATCGCAATTGTCGACTGTCATGACGGTCTTGAAGGTCGAACCGCCGAGCTGGCGCACCAGCTTGCCGATGTCGTTCGCCTTGAAGTTCTTAATATTAATCGTCCCCGCCGCGTTGAGCTGGAACACCTTGTCGTATGCTTTGTACGCAGCGCCGCCGGTAATGTTCACCGTGCCGGATGATTTCAGCGTCAAGGCGTCTTCGCCGACGTCGGACCAGGTTACGTTGACGATGTTGCAGCTCCCATAACAATGAACTCCGTCGGCAGCCGGCGCCGCGAGGATGACGTTCTTCAGCGTTGCCCCCGCTTCCAGCCGGAATACCGGCTTCTGGCCTTCCGCCTGACTGCCGTCCCCGAGCGTGCTCGCATTCGCCACGAAGGTCTGGCCCTTGCCGTCATAGGTTGTGCCAGCCGGCACGATAATGGTCGAATTGACCGTGGTGGCGGCGTTCGCCGGCTGAGCCGGCATACATGAAACGATCAACCCCATCGTTAACACCCAACCGAATAACTTCTTCATATTATTAACACCGCCTATTGGAGAGATATATGAACAGGAATGATAGCGGCCGTACTAGCATCCTCATCCATGCGGATCCATCCGTGCGCACTTCCGTTGTATCCGCTTTCAATATATCACTCGCATTCAGCAGGCGGAATAGTCAAAATCTCCCATTTATTAATATACATCAATCACAGTTAACATATTATCGAGATATTCGTTCGATATAATACGCTAATCATTAATTTTTATATTACCCACTTTTTACGCAAATACAGACTTAGTCTCATTTGCCAAAGGGATCGCCGAAGCGGATGATCGACTGTTAGAATCCTGCTTTATTGCTGGTCCCGCCCTGCCGAATGCTAGCCATAGAGTAGTCCCGACTAGTACTCACGTATCGGTTTCTTCGCATGCTTGGAGTCCTAGAAGGCAAATTTCGGCGTCTGACTGACTCGCGCACCTCCCCCTTTGAAGGTACGCAAGTCGAATGCGCCGCTAATGAAAAAGGCCGACCGCTTGGTTACCGCATGGTACCATTGGGTCAGCCCTGTCACTAATTCGGATCACTTCGTTCCGTTCTGCAACCCGATCTCCTCGTCGTAGGCGTCGAAAATCTGACGGGCGATCGGTGCGGCGCCATATCCGCCGTATCCCCCATCCGGCACGACGACGGCGACGGCCAGCTTCGGGTTCTTCTGCGGGGCGAACGCGATGAATACGGCATTCTCCACTTTCTTGCGGTTCCCCGCATCCTGCTGGGAGGTGCCGGTCTTGCGATAGAAGGAATACGAAGCATCTTCGAAGCCTTGCACTTTGACCTGCGCCATACCCTGGAACACTTCATCCCAATAGGCTTCCGGAAAGTCGACCTGGTTCATCACCTCAGGCTTGAATCCTTGGATGACCTTGCCTTCGCCATCCACAATCCGATCCACGAACTGCGGCTTCATGCGTGTCCCCCGGCTTGCGAGCGTCGCCGCATACTGGGCCAGTTGAAGCGTCGTATACCGCCCCTGCTGACCGAAGGAGGCATAGATCAGCGCAGCTTGAGCGCTGCCGGCCTCTTTGTCGTAATAGCCGACGATGCCGTTATGTTCATTCGGCAGGCCGCTGCCCGTAGGAGCGCCCAAGCCGAATTGCTTCATGTAACTGTCCCAGACATCCAGACCTTTGCGCTGGTACTTCTTGTACAATTCATTGCCGATCATCTGCGACATGAAGACGTTAGATGACTTGGCGAGCGCCTTCGCCGGGTCTATTCGTCCGTTCGCCGCCCCGCTTGCATTCCGGACAGACACCTCGTGACCTTTCCGGCCGAAATAGAAAATGCCGTTATCTTGGATCGTGGTGCCCGTCGTAAACAGCCCTTCGTTCAAACCGACCAGAATCGAGAGCGGCTTCTGCGTCGAACCGAGGAAGACGAGCGATGGCGGGTGCCGGTCCCGCTCCTCCTGCGATTCATAAGGAGCATAGTTCTGCCGGATGGTGCCATTCCCTTGGAAGAATTGCGTTCTCTTCATGTCTTCGGACGATATTCGGCCGCCCTTCCACACGTTCGGATCATAATCCGGCATACTGGCCATCGCGATGATTTTGCCGGTCGCCACTTCCATCGCCACCGCGTAACCGGTCCGCGCATAAGGGGCGCCATGCTGGCTAGCCGGCGTATTGCGCAGCTTCTCCAGCTGATTCATGATCGCCTGCTCCGTCTTGCGCTGTACGGTCGAATTTATCGTCAGCACCAAATTATGGCCGCGCTCGGGCGCGGTGATGTCCGGCTCGCCGATAATTTCGTCCCTGGCGTTGACCGGATAGATCTTCAACCCGTTCTTGCCGCGCAGCACGTCCTGATACATGAGCTCCAGTCCATCGTAGCCGACGTCCTCATCATCGAGGTATTGGAGACGAGCATCCTCTTCGCTGCGTTTGGCTTCATAGACATCGAGAACATCCTTCACGCCGCGGTACTTCTTCAAATAACCGACGAGCTGGACGGCCAATGGATCGGAAGCATAATTCCGGACGGCTTCCTCGATGACCTCGAATCCTTTGAACTGATCCCGGTGCTCGGCGAAATATGCGATCTCTTGATTTGTCAGCCCCGTCTTAATCCGCCTTGGCACGGCAATCGTGTTCTGCGCGAACTTCAGATCCATCTGCTTCACAATGTCCTTCGCCGTCATCGCCCCCGAGGGATCGCCATAATCGATGAAGATTTGCTGAAGCTTCAAGGCGAGCTGCTGCGCCTCTTCCTTCGTGAATCCCCGCTCAAGCGTAAAATACAGCGATTGGGTCGAGGTGGAATACGCGATCTTATTCCCCTCCGAATCCAGAATGTCCCCGCGGATCGGCGGAATCTTCACCTTGCTCGTGCTTGCATTCTCGAACTGCTCCCGAAGCTTGGGACCTTCCACGAATTGAAGCGTGGCCAGCCGTAGGATCAACATGCTGAACAGCACGAACACGACGACGAAATACAGCTGTACCCGGAACGCGAAGCCTCCTCGGCTGCGCGGCTGCTCCGTGTTGACTTCCGTTTGCATTCGATCACCTGCTAACTTGATGTGTTACACGCCTATAATTCCCTCTCGACTCCTTTAGACGACAAAATTAGGAAAAAGGTTTTTGCAAATTCAACTGCGAAAATCCGCAGGCGATCGTCACAATACGACACAACAAAAAAAAAGCCGCATCGTATGCGACTTTTACATGTCCTTCGGCTAGCCGTTTATTTCATAACGGAGCCTCCGTACAGGAAGCGTCTTTCCCATTGGCTGCCCGCGATTGTATCGACTCGTACGCCTCCGGATTTCTTGGAGTACGTATGCATAATTCGGCCGTCTCCGAGATAGATCCCGTCATGCGTAATGCGAACCTTGTAATGATTGCTGCCGGTAATCTTCACGCCCGGACTGCTGAAGAACATGACATCTCCCGCTTTGAGCGTTCTCCAATCGGTCGTATCCGTCCCCGTGCTGCGCACGTACATGCCTTGTTGTCTCGAATCGGCAGGAAGTTTGATTCCAGCGCCTTCGGCATAAGCCTGCCTGACGAAATCCGAGCAATCGAAAGTTCGCGTCGTGTGGCGGTCCGAAGCGAACTCATACGGAGTCCCCAAATACTTCATCCCCGTGCTGATGACCTTCTGAATCATGACCGACCGCTGCGCCGCCGCCGGATTATTGACGGACGTGGAGTGATCAGAGGGATTGTTGTAATTAGATTGGTTGCTGTAATTAGATTGATTGTTGTAGTTAGATTGATTGTTGTAGTTAGATTGGTTGTTGTAGTTAGATTGGTTGTTGTAGTTAGATTGGTTGCTGTAATTTAGTTGGTTGCTGTAATTAGATTGGTCGTTGTAATTAGATTGGCCGTTGTAAATAGATTGGTTGCTGTAATTTGATTGGTCGTTGTAATAATACGGGTTGTTGACGGCATTGGAGTGGTAAGATGGGTTGCTGCCCGATAGATACTGATTGACGTGCTGACGCGCCTCCTGCGTTTGCATCGAATGCAGGGGACGAACTTGATTCTGCTGTTGAACTCCTTCGTTCCTGGCACCCGCACATCCGCTCGACAATACCGCCAAACTCACGATGCCGGCCATCGACAACCAACGATATGTTCGCATACACGAATCCCCTTCCGATCTGATTAGCAACACGGATATCCGTAATGCCCCATATCGTACTTTGCAGCTAAAAGGGACTGAACATACGTGGCAAGAATAGGAAGCTCGCGACTTGCGCGTCAGCGGTCATTACACTTCTTCTTTCGGACGAACATGGCCCGTTTTTCGAATCGCAAGCATGGTGAGAGCAAGCAGCAATAATGGCACCAGCGCCTGATATATCCAGGCATACTTTACCTGTACCTTCAACCCCAGCCAGATGTGGAACGTCTGATTCGGTTCGAGGAAGGACGCGGCGAAGATCAGCGGTCCCAGGATGATCGCGCCTGCGCGCCAAGACAAACCCGCAACACGGCACAGCACCGCATTCGAAGCCAAGTAGAACACCACCAGCTTCACGAACAAGCCCAAGAAAATAATTAACGTGACGAAAATATCGAGCCGCTCCAGAAAATCCGCGATATGAATTAGCTGGACCGCTTCCAGGAACGGATAGGAGACGAGCTTGGCGACATTCGGCCCGAGTATCGACAAGGTGAGCACGCTCATCGCCGTCAGAAACAGCGACACAATCCCGTAAGCAGTCATGCTCACTTTCACGACTTGCTTGGGGTCCTTCGCATACCTCCAGAAGAGAAGGAATACGAACACTTGACCGAATGGGAACGAAATCAGCTCCGGCAGTGCATGCCCCAGCACCTGTCCGACGCCTTGATCCAGCATGGGCCGCAAGCGGTGCGAATCGGGCAGATCCGAGATGATGAAGAACAAGATGATCGTAAAGTAGCTTAGCGCAACAAAAGGGAAAAACAGCTCAATCGTGCGAAACAGCACATTGATCCCTTTGGCGACGCCATAGCAAGCGATGGCCGATATGATCAGCATGACGATCCATATCGGCGTCTGCGGCAATATCGTCCCATTCGCCATGCCCCCGAAATCCCTTACGTTGCGCATGGACTCGTAGGCGAACAAGATCGCGTAAAGCATGGCTAAAGAACCGCCAGCCCATTTGCCAAGCCGTCTCAGCAGCATTTCCGTCCAATCCTGTTCGCCGGATAATCGCTGCAGGCTCAGACACATCAGGAGGACGACGAATCCTGCCGCAGCGCCAACAGCCATGCTCATCCAGGCGTTCTGACCCGCATCGCGGCCAAGCAGGAACATCGGCGTGCTGCCGATTTCGAACAAGATGATCGCGGTCATGAACTGATATTTCCCGATCGGCTCAACCGTTGTTTGGCTGCCCGTCTTCATTGTTTGCGCTGATAGGAGGAGATGGATGGATTGCTGCTTCCCGTCCCATCGATATGTACGCTCACGCGAAACTCGGGAGAAAGCTTCACGAACTGCTCGTCCCAGTCATCCTTTATCTTCGCCCAGAGCTTGGGGTACCGTTCGTATACCCGAGTTCCGAAGCCGACCGAGTCCGTCTTCAGATTCTTCAGCGCCTTCCAGCCCTTCTCCATTAACATCGTAATTTCCTCCTCGACGTGCTTTTCTTGCCGCTTAACGACATCGAGTTTGGCCAGATCGTCTCTGCAGGTGAAATCATCGATCACGCCTTTCACCCGTGCAGTGACTTTCATGCGAAGCTGGCCTTGAACGAGATAAGGCGTCGCCTTCGTATGGGCTTGGATGACGCGAAAGCTTGCGCTCCGCGAACCTTCTCCATCTTCGCAATCGAAAGGAACATACCCCTGTTCCATATGATTCCCAAGCCACATCATGCCGAACGATTCGTCGAGCTTCACCCAGCCGACCAGCTTGTTCCGTTTCACGATGCCAAGCCGGCCGAGCTTTAATCTGGCGTCTAACTTCGATTTCTTCAGCGCTTCGACCGAGGACAGCGTCTCGGGATTGCCGGAGACCCGGATCTCCGGTATCGACGTCGATTGGGTCGGACCCAGCAGCTCCGAAATGACGGCGAAAATGTTCATGGCGCGCATCCGCGACGTCTGTTCATCCTCCATCTCGATTAATTTGCGCAGCCCGTTCCCCGGATTCCATTCCGTTGGCGAGATCTGCCGAAGTATGTCGCTCGCGCTGCCCCTCGTCAGAAACATGATGACATCCTCCCTGGCATCCATATTACGAAGATAGACATCGAGCAATGGATCAATGCCTTGCCGGGCGGCATCTTCGCCGATTATGACGACCTGGTTGTGGGAGAAGTATAACTTCCGCGTCGTCTCCAGCGATGCTTTGCGGAATGTGTTCCGAATGCCCTCTCCTTCCATCATGAAGACGTCGACCGGCGCGATGCTTAATTGCTTGCCCGTTCCTTCTCCCATCGTACTGAGCGGAAGGACCATCTGGGTCGTCGCGACCCACTTGCCATCCTTCCAATCGATGCCCGTCGCGGAGATGACCCCGAGCTCGTTCAGTTCGTTGCGGTCCCAGCAGCCGCTGATGAAGAGGCTGATCGCCAAGATGAACGCCAGTTTCCATCCGCTGTGCCGTCTGATCAAGGCTTCTCGCTCCCCTCTGGACGCCGCTTCCGATCCTTCGGATGAAGAACGAGCGGACGCGTAAGCATCGAGCGCAGAGGCGCCCGAATCAAGGTATCCCGCATCGATGTCGGGATGAACGGAGCGAGCGGAGCCATGTAAGGAACCCCGAATGACTTCAATCCGCTCAGGTGGATGACAATGACCACGATCCCCGCGAAGATGCCGAAGAAGCCAAGCGCGCCAGCCGCAAGCATTAATGCGAAACGGATGAGGCGCGCGGCAATCGCGATATTCAGCTGCGGCATGACGAAATTGGAGATGGCGGTGAAGGCCACGATGATGATCATCGCCGGCGACACGAGCCCAGCTTGCACCGCGGCTTGCCCGAGCACGAGCGCGCCGACGATCGAGATGGCCGGTCCGATCGCTCGCGGCATGCGAGCTCCTGCCTCCCGCAATACCTCGAACGTAAGCTCCATCAAGAACGCCTCGAAGAGCGCGGGGAGCGGGATACCTTCCCGCTGGCCGAGCAGACTAATAAGCAGCAGCGTCGGCAGCGTCTCTTGATGAAAGGTCGTAACGGCGATATAGACCGCCGGGAGCAGCATCGAAAAAACGAACCCGCCGTAGCGGATCAGGCGAAGGAATGTCGCAATGTCGAAACGTTGATAATAGTCTTCGGGCGACTGAAAGAACTTATGGAACGTGACGGGTCCAAGCAGCACGAATGGCGTGCCGTCCACCAAGATGACGAACTGCCCTTCCAGCAACGCCCCTGCTGCCGCGTCGGGACGCTCGGTGTTAAGCAGCGTCGGGAAAGGTGTCCATGTCTTCTCTTGAATATACTCTTCGATATAGCCGCTCTCCAGCACGCCGTCGATGTCGATGGCTAAGAGCCGTTCGCGCACAGTCGTCAGAATACGATCGTCGATGATATCATGCATATAAAGCAAGCCGACGCTGGTGCGGGTCCTGCGGCCAATCAACCGCTCTTCGTAGCGGAGTTCCGCGGAATGGACAATCCGGCGGACGAGCGCCACATTCGTCCGGATATTCTCCGTGAAGCCGCGCTGCGGACCGCGCAGAACGCCCTGGGTGCTCGGCTCCTCCACGCTTCGCTGCTCGCCCCCGCTCGCCTCGGCGACAAGGGCAACGCCGGCTTGTTCGGCGAAAATCACGCACATGCCATTCAACATGGCTTGAACGGCATCCTCTAGATTGTCGTGCGTATCGATCGAACCCGCCGAGATAACGGCATTCTGAAGCCGGCTTAGCCAATCGCGATCGCCATCTGCCGTCCCCGGAGCGGCTTGTTGAATAGCATGCACGATATGGCGGTTGATCGACGCTTGATCGACAAGACCGTCCAAATAGGCGAGCATGAGCGGCGCGTGCTGTGAAGACGGCGAATTAACCGGGCGAACGACGAGATCGGCGCTGTGGCCGACAGCATTATCCAGCCATTCGATATTTTGCTGTACGCTTGGATACACAGGCGTCGCGGGCTGCGAATCCGGACTGCCGGCTTCAGTAGAACCGGTACCGGCTTGCCGAATCATTCTACGGGCAAACATACGCGCATCACCTTGCATTCGTATTTCCGTTATTTTGTTTGGATGGCTAATATTTTATACAGGATTCGCCACTGGTCCGCTATAAGGGACAAAAGGGCCGGACAAGCTGATCTTCATAAGCGCGCTTACGAAGACGAATCAGGGCAATGCGCTGTACCGGGCCAAGGCCAAAGGCAAACGGACCTTTCAATATTTCTAAACCGGCGCTTGAACGCGCAAGAAGGATGCCGCCCGCGCGAGGGGACGGCATCCTTCTTCATTCACGAGCAGCTTCCGCCCGAAGCGCGATCACCGGCTGCGTTATCTGCCTGACCGTTTCGAATGCCGCTGCCGTCGAATCAACTCGGATCACGGGACGACTTGCATTGCTCCGCGTACTGTTTACCAATCCCGACGCAGGACCTCTCCTCTGCCGTGAAGATGTACGCCCCCGTACCATTGATCGATGCCGCAGCGAGCGACACGGTCCGCCTTTCCTTCCTGCACCAGACTACCCAGCTCCGTCAGGCCGATCCGGCTGGACGCGAAATTGTCCGGCACCCCTTGGAAGCTCGGGAATGTCTCCGAACCGTCGACTCGTACGATCGGCTCATCGCCTCCGGCCAATGTCTTCAAGATGCTCCAGTATTCCAGATCCCCCATGCCCAGCACATGATGCTGCTCGCATATCAACCGGAAGAGCTCGATTGGCGTGCGCGTCCCTTCTGTCAGCACGTCCAAGGTAGCCTGCTCGATCGAGCCAAGACCGTTACGAACCGAAGGGAACTTGGATAGATGCGCAAGGAACGCTTCCCGCGCGAATGGCAGCGCGGACGTATCGCCCTTGAGCAGTTCGACGAGCGGGTCCGCGGTGTCCGCCGTGAACGCCTGCCATAGGTCGGCGCCAAGCCGAAGCTCCCGGCCGGAGACCGCTTGCCACAAGCCGGATAACGTCTCCACCTGCCGAAGGTTCAATTGGCCGAGTCCTCGGAAGGACGCAATGCCCGGGAATGCGCCGATCGAGAGCAAGCTCAGCTTCGTCTTACCGAGCGGCCGTTCCGAGAACCAGTGCAGCAGATAGGCGAGCATCGTCTGATCGAACAAATCGTATTCGAACCAAAGCACGACTTCGTCGTAGTCCTGGTAGGCCGCCAGCGCCCTCTCCTGTTCCTCGCCATGCCGGATAAATTCCGCCTGGGGAACGCCAAGCGCCTGCTCTATATACGCTGCCCGGGCAGCGCGATTCTCCGGTTCCGCGGGTTCGGTGAAGACAGGTCCCACCGTGTAGATCTCCCGCCATACCAACACCTCCCCCGGTATTTGGCTCTGCTTCAGCTTGCTGCCGAAGACGTCGCCATTGACGATATGCAGCATCTTGACTCCCCCTTCGGATAATTGACGGTAGACATGGATCAGATCGCGGACGGGCAGTGCGCCTTTGAGCTTGCTCCTGGCCTCGAACAGTCTCTTCTTCAGCGCCGATGGCGTGGTGTCGAGCGCCTCCGCGATTGTCCGGATCGGTTGGCCCTCTAGATAGAACAGCGAGACGGCGATCCGCAGCTTCGAAGGCAATCCGTCGACAGCCTGGTGCACGAGCTGACGCAGTTCCCGCAGTTCGACCTGTTCCAGTACGCCGGGCGATGTGTCCGCGATCGCATCGGCTTCCTCCAGCATGGCCGAAGGATGCGTCTTGCGGCGTCGCAGCCGCAGACATTGGCGGATGACGATCCGTTTTAGCCAGCCGGCGAACGCGCTCGGCTCGCGGACCTGATCGATATACAGGAAGGCTTCGGTGAAGGCTTCCTGTACGGCGTCTTCTGCCAAGTAAGAATCGCCCAGCCGGTCGTATGCAATCGTACAAGCCAGCGGCCGGAAGTGCCGGACAAGCCGCTCGAAGGACTCGCGGTCTCCCGTCTGCGCCGCTTCAATCCATTCTCTCAAGCGTTCCCCCGCTCCTTTCTCACGTCTCTATTCTATAGTGCCGGTAAGACTTGGAATGGTTACATGCGCTGATTCTTATTTTGCTAGAGACGGTCATGAAGAGCAACTTGCGATTGATGACGATTGTCCATACAGCGCGCTTCCTTACGTCGTGCATCCTCGATTTATAGCAAAATTACAGCAAATAAAACGCGCAATTCATGCGCTCAGCATCCTCGCTGAATAGCAAAAAAGTCCGCGAATACGCGGACTAGGCTCGGTCGATTGCGTTAAGGAATATCGACATCGACGCGGGTTATTTCGAATTTATCGCAGCTTATTGTTCGTTCGAATCGTCATTGTCGTCATCGCCATGCGATTTCGATGCTTTGCCGGTCTGCTTCTGCTGCTTCTGATGCTTCTCTTTCTTATGCTGCTGTTGCTTCACTTTCTTGACCTTATGCTCGCTTGCTTTCGTTATCTTCTGATCCTCGTCATGTTCGTCATGCTCGGTCGATTCCGATTCGTCGCGAGCGGCCGTGAACTTGCCGTCATCCGCTTCTTCCGCCTTAGGGGTAGCCGCCTGTACGGCAGTCGGGGCGACAACTGCGATGGATGCCGTCTGAGCAACGGCCGCGATCGGTGCCGAAGCAACTTCGGTCGCCGGAACGGCTTCGTTTTCAGTCGTCGTTGCTCGTGCTGTACGTGCAGCCGCCTTCTTGCTTAGTTTTGTCAGCTTCTTCTCCAGATGGGCGAACGACTTCGTAATGTTTTTGAGCAGCGACTGCTGCGCTTTCGGATTATGCACCTTCTCCAGAGCTGCAGTCAGCGCTACGATGTTATGCTGAAGTGAATGCTTCACTTTGTACGCCGCTTCAGGATCAACGATGTCCTGTTCATGGTCATTGTCCTGGTCTTCATCTTGATCATCGTCCTTGGCTTGATCTTCGTCTTGGTCCTTGACTTGGTCTACGTCGTGGTCCTCGCCCTCATCGTCCGTTACGGCAGTCGTCAAATCTGCGGTTGTCGCGCTCGCTTCGGTCACCATGCCAGCAGATGTTGTTTCCCCAGCCGCAAGCTTCGCAGTCTGCTCCGCCGGTTCCGAACCGACGACGGAAGCGGCTGTATCGACCGCGAGCTGCTGCTCCGAGAGCGAACGCTGCAGAGTATCCTCCGCGATTTGCGTCTTGCCTTCCGCAAGCAGCGCGGCCGATTCGGCTAGCCGTTCTTGGGCGAATTGCGCTAGCAGAATCGCTTCTTCCATATCGTCGGAAGCGAATGCGAGCTGGATGCGTTCATAGATCGATTTCACGAAATAGAAGAAATCGCCCGGCAGCAAAGATGGCGCGTCATCTTCGACTTCGACCGCGCTTGCCGTTTCGGAAGCGTTCGCCGTATTCGTAGTCGCGCTTGACGTCACGGAAGCGTTCGTGCTAACCGCGACGGAAGCGTCCGTCGTATTCTTCGTGGCCGTGTTGCCGAGGTCATCCGCCCATGCCGACCCCGCTCCGAGGGAAAGTGCAAGCAGACTCGCGACGGTCGTTTTGGCGATGATAACTTGAATCCCTGTACGCATATAGTCATCCATCCGTTCTTGTTAGGTTATGTGCTGCAGCATTGCATAAGTATACGGATGGCGATTTGCTTTTGAGGGGGTTCCGGCCAATCAGTAAATATCTACCTGCTCGCCTCGATTCTATCGAAGACCGCGATGCATCGCGTCCAGCAGCCGATGCGTCCGATCGCACGCGAACTCCCAGAACATGATCCCCGCCAGCCCGCGCGCTTTGACATAATCGCATTTGCAACCAATGGATTGCTCGTCGTCGTAGGATATGAACGTGTCGCCATTGAACAAATATGGCGCGCGGGCTTCCTCGTCCCAGTAACGGACATATCCATTCTTGTCGATATAGTGGGCCGCAAGCTTCGTGAAGTCCGGTCCGTAGCCGCCCGTCGTGCCCGCCATCTGATGAAGGCCCTGGTTCCGGTTCGGCACCTGCTGCCACATCCGGGAGTAGAACGCCGCCCCGATGACGATCTTCTCCCTTGGCACCCCTGCTTGCAGGAATAAGTTAACCGACGCGTCGGCGCTAATGCGAAACAAGTCACCCGTCGGCGTATACAGATTCGTATGATGGCCGGTCAGAATCTGAAAGCCGCCGCGCATATCGTAAGTCATCAGCTGGACGAAATCCAAGTAACGCTGCGCTTCCGCCATCTCCGTCCCGTCCACGTAATATTGGTCGGCGCCCGCCGCGATCGTCAGCCAATAATGCCGGCCGTCAAGCTCGCCTTGCCGATCCAGCGCTTCACGAATCTCCTTCAGCAGCAGCGTGAAATTGTCCCGGTCCGCCGGGCTTGCGCCGATGCCGGCCTCGCCGTAGCATGGATATTCCCAATCCAGGTCGATGCCGTCGAACGGATGCGCCTTGATGACGCGCACGGCAGATTCGGCCATGCTTCTTCGTCCCGCCTCGGTCGCGGCCGCTTCCGAGAATCCGCCGGCGCTCCAGCCGCCGACGGACAGCAGCACGCACAGATCCGGATGGTCGCGCTTAATGATGGTCAGCTGTTCTAAATTCTTCAAATGCGCCGTCGTGATCGCATCGTCCCGTACATGGCCGAACGCCACGTTCATATGCGTCAATTTGTTCAGCGCCTCCGGCGTGATTTCCGCTAAGTTGGCATCGCCGACATAACCAGCCGCAATGTAAGATTGTTTCGTCATGTCCGTTCCCCTCCTTCGATTTCGCTCTGAATAACGCGCGTTAACGCGCTCAGCGCTTCCTTGCCGGTTCCGATTCGATACCCCGATACCGAATATCGAATCCGATGACTTCGATCGATGACGACCAGATGCGGGCAGCCGGCTTCGCTGGCCGCCGGCCGCTCAAGGTAAGCGGGCAATCCCCCGCTCTCTAGGGTCGCTTGCACGAATACGACTGTGGAAGGAAGATTCGGATCGTTAGCCGGCTCGAACGTTCCGCTCCTTTGCGAAGCTTCGACGACGAGGATAATCGGCGCCCCCGCCTGCACATAAGCGTCCGACAGCTCGCCGAACTCCCGCAGCAAGTGCTTGGACGGCTCCCGTTCCGGCTCGATCCAGGCGGCGATAGCCCCTTGTTCGCCAATCAGCTCGCCGAAGCAGCGGCTCGTTCCATCTGGCAGCCAATACGCGTTCTCAACCGGTACTGCGCCCAGATCAGGCAATTCTGCCGCAGTCGTCCGGAAGATGAGCGTCGCGTGCGTCTCTTCGTCTGCGATCACGTCGACATAGGCCAATCGCGTCCGCACGGAGCCATCATTCATCCGAACGCCGGTTATGATTCGATATTGGCCGGCCTCAACCTCGAATGGCGCATCATACACGTCGGATGTGCCGTGCGGGTAGAGCAGCGTTTTATAGACGCCGTTCTCCAGGCGGGCGAGCGAGAAGTTCTCCGCGTACGATGCTTGCGGAGCCGATGCTTCCGCCTCCGGGTCCTTCAGCAGGACCAGCTTCCCGCATGCGGGTGCTTCCTGATGCGCGCCGATCCGATCACCTGTAAAAATAGCATCCGTCCACCCGCCATCCGCCGCGAGATATTGCGGCTTCTGCTCGCTCGGGTGCAAGCGGGCCGCAATGCCAAGGCTGCGGCAGATCGCGACGAAGAGGATATTACGCGACATCGCGTCCCCGCGCATAAGCCGATAGGTGCCGACCGGATTGCCCTTGCCCTTCAAATTCGGCAGGTCCTCCCATAGCACGAAACCGTCTTCGAGCATGCGAGCTACCTTGCCGGGTTCCGCGATGAACGCCTCAGTCTGCTCCGACGTGAACGCCTCTTGAAAATATCGCTTGTACGGGACGAGCATCTCATAGAGCACGCGAGGACATAGGACATACTGCTCGAAGATGCCGTCTGGAAGCTCGCCGCGAACAGCCAGCGAGCCAGTCAGATGATCCTGGAGCGTCTCGCGGAACGTATCAATCAGATCCTTCTCGTTCAGACTTTCCAGAAGATGCAGCGCCCAGTTACCATGCGAGGCGGCGCTCTCTTGGAGGAATGCGGCAAGCTCGCGGCTGTTCCCTCTCGCCTTGCGCAGCACCTCCACTACGCGGTCCGTTGGCAGACCGGCCGCTTCGGCAACCCTCGCGGCATCGGCATCGCTCGGGAACGTTCCTTCGTACGCGGTCCGCAGCTTGGTTCCTTCTTCGAGACGGTATTGATGCCGCGTCAGCTGTACTTCGTCCAGCGGCGGCTGCGGGTCGCCTTCGGTCTCCGGAGGCGGAACGATGTCCAGCTCGATTGCGCCGCCCCGCTGCCCCGTCTGATCAAGCACGAGCTCAATCCGGTCGCCGTGCGCCGAAGGCATGAACGCCTCGCCCCAATTGCCCGCCTTCACCGCACGGACGACCAGATCGCCGAAGCCCGTCGTGAAGGACGCTTCTCCCTGCTCGTTCGTCGGCAATGCTGCAAGCGGGTACAGCTCTGCGTAATTGTAGACCTCGAAATAAACCTCCGCCCTCTGGATTGACATCCCCTGCTCATCCTTAACAGCCGCGGTTATCGTTCGCGTGCGGGCATAATTCGAGAGCAAATTGATCTCGGTATACCAATCATCAGCCAGCGTGATCGCCTCAGGTCCCGGATAGTTCGCGAAGATTCGGGTGTTCACCAGCATCGCCCGGCGCGCCGGCGGCGTGAACCAGCCTTGGTCAAGCCGCGCTTCGGGTTCGCATGCCCCGATATAATGCCAGTGTCCGTCAGCCCACGCTTCGACCCAGGCATGATTGTCGTCGCAATGCGCCCAGCGCGGCGTATACACCTGACGGGCTGGAATGCCGATGCTGCGCAGCGCCGCGACCGCAAGCGTGGACTCCTCGCCGCAGCGGCCGCGCGCATTGCGGATCATCGCAAGCGGCGATAAGGTACGCAGATCGCTGCCGATGTAAGTCGCCTTCTCGTGACACCAGTAGTTCGTCTCCAGAATCGCATCCGCCATCGACAGATGCTTCGTCCGTTCTGCAAGCTCGGCATGCAGCATGCCGCGGGAATCCTCGATGTTCTCGGTATTAACCCGGTAAGGCAGGACGAAATGCAGGAACAGATGATCGGGAACGCGATGTCCCCATGGCATCTGATCTCGTATCGCAAGCGTGCGGCGTACATGACGCAAGAACAGTTCTCCGTCATAATCAGCCAGATCGTTGACCGGCATATACGCGAACAATAATTTGAGCGCCCAGCTCTCTTCTGCGGTCAGCGCGTTATCGAGTACGCCGAATAGCTCGCGCGCCCTGTTCTTCGCCAGTTCCGCCTTGGCTTGGAACTTCCGCTCGATTCGTTCCATCGTCTCCTGATCCATGGAGAATACGGTTGGATGCAGCTTCGTCATTGGCCGATCGACTCCTTCCATAGCTTGCCGTCATCGCGGATGCAGTAGATGGATACGCCATCCGCGGCAGGTGCCGTAATTTGAAACATGCCGCTCGTCGTCTCCAGTTTTGGCGCAAGGGCCCACGTTTCGTCGGCGCCCATAATTTGCTGGAGGTCGTACGGATATGTTCCATGCTTCGCTCGGAAATTGCGTGCGGCGTAGTAAAGCCTTCGCAGCTCCCATTTGATCGTCTCGTCAGGCGGAAGCTCGAATGTATCCGGTCCTTGGTCGTCCGCGAACATGACATAACCCCATAGTTCCGGATAATGCATATTGATCAGACCCATCGGCGACCATACCCAGTTATCCTCGGAGTACGGCTTGCCGGTTCGCGGATCGACGACTTTCTGGTATTGCCCATCCCGCACTTCCGTCTGCCACTCCACGCGGGAGAAGTTGACGCGCCAGAACTCGCCGGCTGCTGGCGGACGGCCCTCTGCCGCGCATTCCCGCAGCGCGGACCAAGGCAGCGCGATCTCCACGCTCCACATCCGATTGTCGGCGAATGGATCGCCCAGCACGCCGTCGATATGCACGGCCGTTCGAAGCCCCCGGATATCCCACCCGTTAACGGCCGGTCCGCCGTCGCGGTAAGGTTTGACGAGCAGCAGGTCCCAGACGGTATTGAGCGCATTAATCTCCAGCTCGTAATACTGATGGGAGTCGCCGTCGGGATCAATGAAGATTTCGAAATCATTGTCATAGAAGATGACGGAATCTCTCTCCCGCAGCGTCGCCCATATTTGGTCTTCGATTAGTTCCGCCCCGACATAGAAATAATCGTCGTCCCACAGCATCTTCGCTCGCGTCCGCTTCGCGGGCTTCGGCCGCAGATCGCCTTCAATGTCGACGAAGTCATCCGTCCATGCCGCTGCCGACCAGAACGGTTTGTCAAGCCGTCCGTCTAGCGCGAGCGCCTCCGATGCGCGCCTGCAAGTATAGCGTTTCGGATTATAAGCTCCGTACGGCACAGGTACCCCGCTTCGGTTCATCCACGCATCTCTCCTAACTGTATGTCGTTACTTTATAGATACATGTCGTTACTTTATACCAGTTTGTGGTATATCCAACGCTCCAAATTGTTGCTATCATGTAAACAAGCTGAACGCTTAGGTTCGAATAAGGAGGCAGGCTGAAGAAGAATGACCTACTTTAGATCGAAGCTATTCCTCAAGTATATGGGCTCCTACCTGTTTATTTTGCTTCTTCCTCTCATCTGTCTGACCGTTCTCATCTATCACAATGCCGTCTCGAATTTACGCTCCGAAATCGAACAATCCCGGCTTGCCCAATTGACGCAGGCCAAGGTCATCATCGACGGCCGGATGAAGGAGCTCGGCGAGATCGCCTCCCGCATCTCTTACGACAAACGGCTTACGCCGTATCGGGTGCACGATCCGATCACCAGCGGAGAAGCCATTGCCGCCTTGGATCAATACAAGGCGACCAGCTCCATCATCGGCGAAATCTACTTGTATTTTCATAAGGACGAGAAAATCTACTCAAGCCAAGGCTTGAACGATTACGAGGTGTTCGCCCATCATACCAGCTTCCGGAATTGGGATAAGGATACGCTGTTCGAGAATCTGAACAGTGTTAAATACCCGACGATGCGCCCTGCCGATATTGTAAGCAAGCCGAATGGTCGGCAGGAATCGATGCTCGCTTATCTCAATCCGATTACGCCGAACAACCCGAATCCCCACGGCACGGTCATGTATTTGATCCAAGAAGAGGAGCTTGCGAGCCTGATCGACTCGATTCTCGGCAACTATCAAGGCCTGACCTACATCCTCGATAACGAAGGCCGCGTGCTGATCGACAATCATCAGGGCGAAGCGTTGGCCGCGGACGAGGCTGCTGTGCTCTTCCGAAACCTATCGCCGGGGATCGACGAACGCAGCTTGAACGGCAAAGACCATTCGATCGTGACGGTGAAATCCGATAAGAACGGCTGGACTTATATGACCGCGATGCCAAGCGCGCAATTCTTCGGCAGCGTGGTGCACGTACGCAGCATCATCCTTATGCTCTTCACCCTTGTCGTCATCGCCGGCATCGGGATCGCGCTCTTCATGGCCCGCATGCAGTACGTGCCGATCTCGAAGCTGGTGGATCTGGCAGCCTCCAAATCCAAGTCCAATCGCGAGGCCGAGGCCGCAAGAACGTCACCGGGCAACGAGCTGGACCGTATCGGCAGCGCGCTGCGGGAGTACAGTTCGCGAGTCGATCTGCAGGAGCCGTTCGCCCGCAATCACGTACTGTCCCTGCTGCTCAAGCACGGTCATGCGCAAAGTCTGACCCCGGAGCTTCAAGAGGCGTTCAATCTTCGTTTCGAACGGGATCGCCATGTCGTGTTAGTCATCGGCTGGGCGTCAGAAGATACGGATCGGATCCGGACGCGCAGGCAGTTGACGAAGCTCCTCGACCAGCTCGAGCTTCCCGACCTCTCCGCGCACGGTTACGGCGTCGAGCTGCCGCAGCTGGATCAGCTCGGACTCATCGTCAGCTACGATCCGAGCCCAGGCGCAGACGAGTTCGCGCATCTTCGGCAGATTGCCGAAGCCGTGCTCTACCGCTTGCAGGCATCGTTCGACATGGTACCGATCATGGGGGTCGGCACCGGATACGCCAGTCCCGATCAGATCAATCAATCGTTCATCGAGGCCTGCTCGGCGTTCGAGCTGCGCCAAGAGCCGGGTCAAGCCGCGATTACGTATTTCGAGAAGCTGTCGCACGCGCCGGATCAAGCGTTCTGGATTCCGGGGAGCCTGCTGCTGAAGCTGTCGCAAAGCTTGAAGCTCGGCAGCTACGACGTCACTTCCCACATCATTCAGACCGCCGTTGCCGACATGCAGTCGGCGGAGATCTCGGCGCTGCTGAAGCGCTGCATCTCCTTCGATCTGCTGAACACGATTCTGAAGACGGCTTCGGAGCTTGGATTTCACCGGATCGCGCAGGAAATTCCGCCGAATCTGATGCGCAGCCCTTCGCCGGAGGAGCTGGAGCGAGCGCTGCTGCATCTGGCCGCGCAAATTTGCAGCCAAGTCGAGAAGCATCTTCAGAAGGAAGAACAATCCGTTATCGACCGGATTGCGGCCTACATCGATGCGAATTACGCCGATATGAACTTGAGTCTCGAGTCCGTCGCGCTTGAGTTCGGCATCTCGCCTTCCCATGTCAGCCGCTCGTTCAAGGAGAAGCGCGGCGTCAATTTCGTCCACTACGTGTGGCATAAGCGAATGGAGCAGGTGAAGCACCGGCTGGAGACGACGAGCGAACCGCTCAAGGACATTATCGTGAAGGTCGGTTATGTGGACACGCCGAATTTCATCCGCAAGTTCAAGAAGGAGACCGGCCTAACCCCGGGACAATACCGGAAGCAGTTCGCCCCGCACGGTACGTCGGATGCCGGCGATGAACTGGAGGAAGCTTAATTTTGCGTCATCGACAAAAGCCAGCCGCATCGGTGTTGCATCCGGACGGCTGGCTATTCGTCATGCGTTTGGCGCTTGTTATTTGCCCGTGTTCCAGCGGTCGTAGGCGCCTTGATACAGCTCGGCGATCCGGTCGCTGCCCATTTGCTTCACCTGCGCGACATACTTATCCCAGTTCGCGAGCGGCTCTTGTCCCGTGACGAACTTGGCTTCCATCTGCAGCACGTAGGTATCCAGATCGGACAGCAAAGCGGTTGCCTCGGTCTGCTCGTCGTTGGTCAGATAGACGTTCGGGAACGGCGCTTTGCCGATCGGAGCCAGCTTCTCCTGCGTCTCCTTGTCGATCCAGTCGTCGAACTCGCTGCGCAGCCCTTTGGCCAGCTCGCCCGTATTGACGCCCGGCGTCAGAATGCCGAAGTTCGGCGTGATCGTGCCGCGATATTCTTCGCGGTCCCCGCCGCCTGGGACGGGCAGCCATTCCTTCTCATGGGTGTCCGGGTTCGTGTATTTCCAAAGCGTGTTCTCCGGTCCTTGGTTGAAGAACGTCGCGCCTTCGTAGCTATACAGGTAATCGATCCATCGCATCGTCGCTTCCGGCGCGGGGTTCTTGCTCGAGATCGCGAAGGTGCCGTTGGCCGACATGCCCGGGTGCTTGCCGTATACCGGCGTCCCTTCGATCTCGCTCTTGACCGGCGTCATGAGCGGATTGTCTCCGCTAGGCTCGCCACCCAGCGTAAAGTATGGGAAGTAGTCGTTGAACAGCGCGATCTGATTGTTCTGCCCCTTCGCCTTCTTCTGGTCGGACGTCTGCGAGAACGTCTCGTGGTCGAGCAGCTCTTCATTCCACAGCTTGTTCATGAACGTCAAGTACCCTTTGTAGCCCTCCTCCTGCGGCGAATAATGCACCTTGCCGTCTTTGTCCGCATAGATGGTCTCGTCGTACATGCCCCAGAAGCCGAAGAAGAACATGCGCAGATCGTCGAGCTTGACGGAAGTGAGCGGGATTTCGTCCGGTTTGCCGTTGCCGTTCGGATCCTCCGTCTTGACGCGTTTCAGGTAGGCGTACAAATCATCGGTCGTCTGCGGCAGTTGGGTGACGTTCAGCGCCTTGAGGAACTTCCCGTTATACCACATCGGGCTGCGATACCAGACGGCCGAGAGATCGACGAAAGGAAGCGCATACATATGGCCGTCCGGCGTCGTGAACGACTTGCGCACGTCCGGGTTCTCGTCGAACAGCTTTTTGATGTTCGGGGCATAACCTTCGTCGATATATTTCTCAAGCGGAATGAGACCGCCTTGCGTCCCATAAGTAACCTGCTCGGCAGGCGTCAGGTCGGCCGCATAGAAGACGTCGGGCAGGTCGCCGCTGGCGAACACGAGGTTCTTCTTCGAGGCGAAGCTATCGATCGGCGCCAGCTGATAGTTGAACTTGATGCCGCTCTTCTTCTCCATCTCTTGCAGGACGAGCATGCTGTTCCAATCCGCGACCCCTGCATCTTGCGACATCATCGTCAGCGTGATCGGCTTATCCACGATCGGGAAGCCTTCTTTGTTGACCCCTTTCGCATCCGCCTCGCCCGCCGAATCGGACGTGCCTGCAGAATTGGACGTACCTGCCGAATCTGGCGCGTTCGACGTACCGGAGCCGGCCTTGTTCCCTGTCTCGTTGGACGAGCTGCAAGCCGCGAGCACGGATGCGGTCAGGGTCACGCAGAGCAGGACGAATGAAGCTTTGCGAAGCTGTTTCATACGAATCTCCCCCTAGTCATTGATTTATGGCAACGATCAGCCCTTAATAGAACCAATCATAACACCCTGTACGAAGTAACGCTGAAGGAATGGATAGATCAAGATGACGGGCAGCGTCGCGACGATAATGACCGCATAGCGGACGAGCGCCGCGATCTCCGCCTTCGTGTTCATGGCGGCCGCCGTGGAAGCGTCGATCGCCCCTCCGCCTTGGGCGCCCATCTCTTGAAGCACGAGAATTTGGCGCAGCACGAGCTGCAGCGGATATTTGGCGGCATCGTTCAGGTAGATGAGCGCCGAGAAGTAGCTGTTCCAGTTGCCGACGCCGTAGAACAGCGCCATGACGGCGATGATCGGCATCGACAGCGGCAGCACGATCCGGAGGAACAGCTTCATATTGGAAGCTCCATCGATCACGGCAGCCTCTTGCAGCTCTCTTGGAATGGAGCTCTGGAAGAAGGTCCGCGAGACGATGATGTTCCAGATCGAAGCGGCGGAAGGAATCACGATCGCCCACATCGTATTGATCATGCCCAGCTGCTTCACGAGCAGGTAGGTCGGTACGAGACCGCCGCCGAAGAACATCGTCACCATGAACATCCCCGTGAAGAAGTGACGCCCGACGAAATCCTTCCGGCTAAGCGCGTATGCCGCTGGGAGCGTGACGAGCAAGTTAATGGCCGTGCCGACTATGGTGTAGATCAGCGTGTTGGTATAACCCACCCATATATTCGAATTGGCGAAAACCCTTTTGTACCCATCGAACGTGATGTCCCTTGGCCACAGCCACATGTCGCCGGAAGCGACCAGCTTCGGATTGCTGATCGAGGCGCTCACCATATACACGACCGGATAGAACACGATCAAGAAGGCGATGAGCACGTATAGGGTATTGCAAAGCAGAAAGAGCTTATCTCGTTTGGTTTCTCTAACGCCGGACAGCATGCGCGTCCCTCCTCCTTACCACAGGCTGTTCTCGCTCGTTCTGCGAACGATCTGGTTGACGACGACGAGCAGAATCGCGTTGATGACCGAGTTGAACAAGCCGATTGCCGTCGAGAAGCTGTACTGGGCATCGACCAGGCCCGATCGGTACACATACGTCGAGATGACGTCCGAGCTGCTCATGTTGAGCGGGTTTTGCAGCAGCAGGATTTTCTCGAACCCGACACCGAACAAGCTGCCCATGTTCAGAATGAGCAGGATCGTCATCGTCGGAAGCAGCGTCGGAATGTTGATATGACGCACGCGCTGGAATCGAGAGGCGCCGTCGATGATCGCAGCTTCATGCAATCCGGGATCGACGCCGGCCAGCGCCGCGAGATAGATGATCGTCCCCCATCCTGCGCTCTGCCACACGCCCGACAGCACATACATCGTCTTGAACCATTTCGGATCGGTCAATAGATCGGGCGCCGCGAACCCAAGCCATTCGATCATCCGGACGAGGATGCCCGTCGAGGGCGACAGGAACGAGATGATCATCCCGGCCATGACGACGACGGAGATGAAGTGCGGCGCGTACGTTACCGTCTGGGCGAGCTTCTTGAAGAAGCCGTTCCGCACTTCGTTGAAGGCGAGCGCCAGGATGATCGGGATCGGGAACCCGACGGCCAGCTCGTACAAGCTGATGCTCAGCGTATTCCAGATCAAATCCCAGAAGTAATACGAATGGAAGAACCGGACGAAATGATCGAAGCCGACCCACGGACTTCCGAATATCCCCTTCGTCGGGATGTAGCTCTTAAACGCAATCTGGATGCCGTACATCGGGCCGTACGAGAAAATGAGAAAGTAGAAAAACGCAGGGGCGATAAACAAATACAGCTCCCAGTTGCGTACGATCTTCCTCCCGATCCCCTTCCTTCTCTTCGCCGGACTCGATAAGGCGACGCTGCTTGCGGCCGCATTCGTATTCGGCATCGGATCACTCCTTTCTTCTGTTGGTCATGAACTCAAGATTGCCGTGTAAACTTGTCTGACGTTTACATTTATAACATTAGCCGACCGCGTTCGACCGGTAAATATGTCATTTTCGATACGTTATGAAACCGCTTAACTCCACGTGGTTAGCGTGATATACGCGTTAAAATGACAATCGCAACGTGTGTTATTTTTGCGCCGTACAGGCAACGGCATGCTCGATGGGCAAAAATGACAACGTAAGGTATGCGACAGTTTATGCGTTATCAATAGTAGGTTAAAGCGAATTATATGTCAGGTATGCGGTTGTGAATTTGACATATGCGACGATAGGCCTCTTGTGGATCCGAAGATGCATTCCATGAAAACAGCGACCGTTGAAACTGCAGCAAGGTTTGACCGCTGGCGTGTGACCGAGCACCGCGTACCGCGATGGCAACGCGCGCCGGATGGCGTTTCTCGGTGCGGACAAGCATGAAGAAGACCGGGGACGATGCCCCGGTCTTCTGTCCGCGCCTCAACTTCGTCTTCGTTCGCGGCCGATTCAATCTGGTAGCGCATGCGGTAGACGGTTGCGCTCTATTGCTTCTCGATCGCCGCTTGATAGATCTCGATATACTTCGCGAGATTGAGTCCGTCGAAGCCTTTGACGTAAGCATCCCAATCCTTCTCGATGTCTTTGTCGCCGATGATGAACTGCGCCATGTTGGACATGACATAATCTTTGATCGATGTCGTCAGCTGCGCCGCCGCATCCGAATCCTCCGGGCGAATATAAGCAGTGGATGGATAGATTTCTTTCGGCGCGTACGGGGCGAACGTGCTTGTCGCCTCGGCCAGTCGTTTCTCGTACCCTTTGCCACTCAGCGGGTCCTGGTTCGTCGCGAACAAATCGCGGAATTCCTTGGACAGATCCTTCGGCCCGAGCAGCGACCAGCTGTCGTTGCGCACGACGTTCTCGTCCTGCGGCTGCAGGTTCTCGAACGTGTATTTGGCGGGCTGGCCGCCGACGTTCTTCTCATCGGCGCCCGCTTTGTTCCAGCCGACGCCTTCGAGCGGACCGTACTCGCTGTACAGCGCCCCTTCCTCGGAGAACGCATAGTCGGCGATTTGTATGGCTGCGATCTGCTGCGCAACGCTTGCTTTGTTCGTGATCGCGAAGGCGAATTCGCCCAGACCGAGGGAGGTGCCGGCCAGCTGGACGCCGCTCGGCCCCTTGAGCGGCGGCACGATGACCCAATGCTTCTGACGCTCGTTGTTGTCGTCGTACGTATCGACCAGGTAGCTAAGCAGCGCGGTCGTTATCGACCCGACGATCTCGGCGCCCTCGCGTTTGCCGAGCTGGCCGACCGCCTGGTCGTTCTGCGTGAACGAAGCCGGATCGATCAGCCCTTCCGCATACAGCTTGTGCATGTACGCCAAGCCATCCTTCCATGCCGGCTTGTTGGCGGCGAAATCGACCTTGCCATCCGCCATCGTCAAATATTTGCTGTTATCGTTGTAGATGAAGGCGTTCATCAGATAGGCGTCGATATTCCCGTTCCAGACATATTTGTCCGGCGCGCCCGTCAGCGGAATTTCGTCGGCCTTGCCGTTGCCGTTCGGGTCCTGCGTCTTGAACGCCTTCAGCGCCGCATACAATTCATCCGTCGTCGTCGGCACGGCCAGCCCCAGCTTATCGAGCCATTCCTTGTTGATCCAATACTTCTGGGCATGCGTACAGTGATAGCATTCGTTCAGGCGCGGAATGCCGTATATATTGCCGTCCGGAGCGACCATCGCTTCCTTGAAGTACGGCTTCTTCTCCATCATGGCTTTAATGTTCGGCGCATGCTTTTCAATCAGGTCGTTCAGCGGAATAAGCACGCCCTGCTTGCCATAAGTAACCAGATCGGCGTTCGAGAATTTGCCCTCGAGGAATACTTCCGGATAATCGCCGCTCGCCAGCAGCAGCTGCCTGCGGTCGACCAAGGCGTCCGCCGGCGCCAAATCCCATTTGAGGCTGACCTTGAATTTCTCCTCGACGAGCTTCGTATAGTCATTGTCCTCCAGCGGCGCTTTCCCCTGCGGCGCGAAGAAGGTCAGCTTCACCGGACCCGCTTCGGCAGGTTCGGTCGCCGCCTCGCCCGTCGGCGCCCCGCCTTCCCCTTGATTCCCGCCCTTCTCTTCATTTCCACTAGAACAAGCCGCAAGCAGCATGCTCATGATCGTAATGATCGTGAACAACGAACTCCAACGTGTTTTCACCCGGACCCCTCCTCAATGTGTTCACCCCGGAATTGCTTAGACCAACTAACTTCGTTGCCGATATTCGGCAACCTAGAGCATGGCGGGCATCCCCCCTTTCCAGAGCGAGAAGGCTGCTTGCAAGTTGACTTTAGTAGCGAACGGGCGTGCGGAGAAAGGGAGATGAATTGAAGAAGCGCAGCGTTCGCCTTTGTGAACGAATCCCAACCCCTATTTCAATCTAATCAAAGGGATTCATGAACAACAGCGATCGGAAATCATCTCACTTGCGGAGCAATTTACCCGTTTGGTTCTAAAGAATAATAAAGCTAGCCTTTGAGCGACCCTATCATGACGCCTTTCACGAAATGCTTCTGCACGAACGGATACAAAATAAGCACCGGGACGCACGCGACGACGATCAGCGCGTACTTGAGCACCTGCTCGAAGCCTTGGTCGCGAAGCCGAGTCGCCGTGTTGGCGAGCATCTCCGGATCGGCCGCGTTCAGAATAAGCACGTTGCGCAGCACATACTGCAGCGGGAAGAGCGACTCCGAGCGCAAATAAATGAGAGCGTCGAAATAAGCGTTCCAGTGGCCGACCGCATACATGAGCGTCATGACGGCGAGAATCGGCTTGGAGAGCGGAAGCACGATGCTGACTAAGTAACGCGTATCGCGGCAGCCGTCCATTTTGGCTGCCTCCTGCAGCTCCAGCGGAATCGATGTCTGGAAGAACGTCCGGGCGATAATGACCTGGAACACCGACAGCGCGCCAGGCAGCCAGAGCGCCCACCTCGTGTCGAGCATGTGCAGCTCCTTGACGAGCAGGTACGTCGGGATGAGACCGCCATCGAAGAACATGGTGATGATCATGAGCACCATGACGACGTGACGCGCGCCGAATCCTCGTTGCGATAACGGGAACGCGAGGAGTACCGTGAACGCGACATTGATGAGCGTGCCGATGACGGTGTACACGATGCTGTTGTAATAGCCGAGCATAAGCTGCGAGCTATTGAAGATGGAGGCGTACGCCTTGAACGACAGCTCGACCGGCAGCAGCCACACTTGTCCGGAGACGACCGCCTTCGGCGAGCTGAGCGAGGAGCTGAAGATGTACAGCAGCGGATAGAGCACGGTGAGCATAAGCGCGGTGAGCAGCACGTAGATAACGAGCAGCAGGATGCGGTCGCCCAGCGGTTCTCGAATGCGGTTGCGATTAAACATCGTCCTCCTCTCCTTCTACCATAGACTCGTCTGCGAGACGCGGCGCGCGATGAAATTAACGGTCAGCAGCAGGATGAGATTGATGACCGAGTTGAAGAGGCCGACCGCCGAAGAGAAGCTGAAGTTGGCGCCCAGCAGACCGACTTTGTACACGTAGGTCGAGATGACTTCGGACGCGCTGACATTGAGCGGGTTTTGCATCAGATAGATTTTCTCGAAGCCGACGCCCATCACGCTGCCAAGACTTAAGATCAGCATGATGACCGTGACCGGCACGAGCGCCGGGAGATCGATATGGATGATTTTCTGCAAGCGGGACGCCCCGTCCATGCGCGCCGCTTCATAGAGCGACGGATCGACCCCGGCGAGCGCGGCGATGTAGATGATCGACGCATAGCCCATCTCCTGCCAGACGCCGGACCAGACGTAGATCGATTTGAAATATTCGGGGATGCCCATGAAGTTGGTCGACGGAAGTCCGAAGAACCCGAGCAGCCGCTCCACGACGCCGACGTGCGGGGTCAGCATGAGAATGATGATGGACACCATGACGACGGTCGAGATGAAATGCGGCGCGTACGTCACCATCTGGACCGATCGTTTGAAGAGCCCCGTCCGCACTTCATTGAGCGCCAAGGCGAGCAGAATCGGGACGGGAAATCCGGCGAGCAGCGAGTAGAAGCTGATGCCGATCGTATTCTGGATGAGCAGCCAGAAGTTCGGCGAATGGAAGAACGTCTCGAAATGTTTGAAGCCGACCCATTCGCTGCCCCAGATCCCTTTGACGACGTTGAAATCTTTGAAAGCAATCTGCACGCCGAACATCGGGATGTATTTGAAGACGAGCAGATAGAGCACGGGCAGCAGCACGAGCGCGTACAACTCCCAGCTCCTTCGGAAATTAATCCAGACTTTCTCCATAGGCAGATCCCCTTTATCCAAGCTAAATTGGTTTTCCCTTGCTCCCTTGCGCCGAACCGCAGCGGCCCGGCTCTATAACGATTTCGTAAATTCATCCTAGCTCGCCGGCCGCAGCGCCATCAATTTGTAAGATTCGTCCGCTATGTAATTTTCGCCAGCCCTTGAACAACGCCGTTCTGACGCTCCTGCCTGTCCAACTCCGCCTAATTCCTTGAACTTCGCGTAATTCGCAACGAAAAAAAAATCCTCAAGCGTCGGCGGGAATCTCCGGCCGTGCTTAAGGATTGGTGGCTTAAACCGTATGGATCGCGGCAGACTGTCTGCGGTAATCGCTCGGCGAGACGCCGACGTTGTTTTTGAACGCCCGGTTAAAGGAATTGTAGTTGAAGTACCCGACGTCCTGGCTGATCTGCTGAAGCGGCGTCTCCGTCTCCAGCAACCAGCGCTTGGCGTTCTGAATGCGCAGTCCGATCAGAAAGTCGACGAAGTTCTCGCCGAATTCTTCCTTGAACAGCTTGCTGATGCTCTTGGCGTTAAGCGCGAATTGATCGCTCAGCATGTCGAGGGACAGCTCCGGATTCGCATAGTTCGCTTCGATGAAGCTGCGAATCTCCATAATGACGCCGCGGCTGCGATGCGAATCCCGAAGCAGCCGCATCGATGCCGCCCCCGATTCGTACGTCCGCCTGCACGCCTCTTCCAGCTCATCGACCGTCTCCCACTGCTTCTCGATTTCGAGCAGCCCGCTCTCCGTCTCCAGCCAGACGTTCCGATATTCCTTGGACAACTCCCGGAAGGCGCGATCGAGCTCATGCCGCTGAAAGTGAAGGAGACTCTCGAGCTCCTTGCGGGAGCAGACCGACTCCCGAATCTGCCGGAACAACTGGCCGAGATGCCGGCTCCAGCATGGATCCGATGACCGAAAGGCCAGCGCGAACGCCTGAATCGTCGCATAAAATTCGGTCATGCCCGCCTGCGATCGCCCTGCCGCCTCCGCCTGAATCGCCCGTCCCGTACCCAGCACTGCTTTGTACGAAAGCAATTGACCGGCGGTCTTATACGCGGTGCGGATCTCTTCCAAGGATTCTGCTTCGCCGTCATGGCCGATTGTCACGGTAAAGCTCAGGTTCTGATTCACCCACTCCGCGACCGATTCCGCGATCAAGCGCTGCATTCCCTTGATGCACCGATCCTTGGGCACCCATAGAATGGCCGAGAGTCGACGTTCCGACATCCATTCCGCCCAGAACGCCGCCTGATGCTGCTGCGCCATCTCCTGCATAATGCTGGCAAGCAGAAACTTATAGATCGACTGGTCCTGACGCGTATTGGCTACGAAGAAAGCGCCGTAGCGGTCGATCTCCATGACGAGAACGCAAGCCTTCGCACCCTCGGTATCCAAGTGATGCGCGGCGAGCTCCGCGATCCATTCTTTCTCCGGGATCAAAGCGTCGCCTTCCAGCGCCTCTTGGAAGCGCTGCCTTCGACGCATGATCGCATGCTCCGAATTCTGCCGCTGCACCTTCCGCGTCTCGTCCATGAGCTGCGTCAGCGCGCTGTGGATAAAGCCGATCTCGCCTCGGGCTTTGCGACCGGCCCCAGCCTGCTCGCCGGATTGAACGAGCGAACTCGTCTGAATGAGCGATACGATTTGCTCGATTGGCCGATAATTCCGCTTGGTAACGTATACGACCCAGAGAATGCCGAGCAGCACCGCGACGCATGCCATCGTGAACCAGATGCCGTAGACGTCCATTGTGAGCCGGAGCAATCCCTTCTCGATGGAACCGCTCTCGACCTGCCATCCCGTATAGGGCGAGATATAACGCGACAACCTTTCCCTCGTCCGGCTATCGCCGGTGGCTCCGAACAATTCGCGGCCTGTTCCGTCGGTGATCCGGACATAGCTCGATTCGGCGTTGTACATGTTCGCGAGCGACTGTCCGAGTTTCGCCAAGCTAACGTTCACGACATAATAGCCTTTCGCCTTGCTCGCATAGTAGGGAACGGATTGGACGAGCGTAATGACGCGCGCGCCTTCGACATCGGGATAGGCCTGGTACATTCGTCCGCCCGTCCATTTGGAAGACGCTTCTTGACGCGAGTAACGCTCGATTAGCGGCTTGTCCGGGAATTCGTCCAGCTTGCCTGAACCGTCTCCGAGGACGAATCCGTCCGCCAGCCGCACGAAATACGCGGACTCGATCAACGGATAGGCGAGTTTCAAATCATCCATCACGTTGATCGCCTGAATGTTATCGTAGACGCCGGCTTTGTTGACATCGAAGAACTTGCCCACGACCGGCTTGGTCAGAATGTCGTTGATCACTTGATAGCTGACGGATTTCAGCGAGCCATCCACATAGGAGACGGCTTGCTGGGCCAGGAACGCATTAGCCTTGATCGCGTCTTTGCGGGTCTGCTCGTTCAACGTCTGGAAGAACACGACGAACAAGATCGTCGTCACGACGAAAAACACGGGGAGGTAGGATAGAAGCAGTTTGCGAAACCAAATTTTAGGCATACGACGCCTCCCTTTGCACGCTCTCGCATCATGATCTGGCCGACGAACGAAGGATGCCGCGAAGTTCTATCCGGATGTCAAACGAAACACGTGCGCGATCGGCGTTTTCCCTGTTCTCTCCCCAAGGGGCAGCTTCACGAGAAGTCCGTCCTCCGTACGCGTGAAGTCGAGCTTGCCCTCCTGTCCGACCAATCCCACCGTTGTAACCGGCCCTGTATAAGGGAGCGGCACATAATCCGGCACCGGCGTATCCTCGCTTGGGTACAAATACGAACCGTATACCGTATCGCCTTTGCGGGTAAAAGCACAGGATTGGGTAAAATACGGCTCGCAAATTCGCGTTCCGTATACCGATTCACCGAAGCGGCTCATCCAGCTCCCGAGTTCCTTCATCCGCTGCAGCGCTTCCGCGGGCAAACGTCCGTCCGGCTGCGGTCCGACATTGAGCGCCAGATTGCCGCCTTTGGCTACGACCTCTAGTAGAATATGTACCAGCTGGCGGGCTGATTTATACCGTTCGCCGTACCCGAACGAGAACGAGCTGCCCATTGTGATGCAGCTTTCCCACGGCACATGCAGCGGACGATCGGGAATCGTTTGTTCCGGCGTCACGTAATTCTCGTATAGCCCGCCTACCGTACGGTCGGCTGACAGCAGCCATGGCTGGATCTCGCGCGCGCGTCCGATCACCTCGCCCAGCCGGATGTCTTGTTCGCGCCGTTCAGCATTGACCCAGCCGGCATCCAACCACAGCACGTCGATACGGCCGTAACGGGTCATCAACTCCATGATCTGCTCGTGCGTGAATTGCACGAAGCGCTCCCACAGCCAGGGATACGCCTTCGGATCGTACGAAGGCCCGCGCCACATATGATTGCCGCGCTCCATGCCCGGCGCCCAGTAATAAGGCGTATGCCAATCCGCTTTGGAGAAGTATGCCGCGATGGCAAGCCCCTGGTTCCGGAACGCGTCGAACAGGTTCTTGCACACATCGGCATAGCGATGCGCGTGAAATGGCGTCGCCGGACCGGTTATTCGGTAGTCCGTCGTATGCGTATCCCACATACAGAAGCCGTCATGATGCTTCGTCGTGAAGATCAAGTACTTGAATCCGCCTTCAGCTGCGGCCTTCGCCCAGGCATCCGGCTGGAAGCGGATCGGGTTGAACGTCTTGTTTAGGTCGAAATACTGCCGCTTGAAAGTCTCCATGTCGTCCGTCCAGTCGATATCGTTACGCGACCAATCGCCGTCCTCATCGCTCAGCGCCCAGGATTCGACCAGTCCGAGCTGCGAGTATGGCCCCCAATGCATCATGAGCGCCAGCTTCTGATCCTGGAACCATTCCAGCCGCTCCAACAGCAGCGGATCTTCCGGTTTCACCCAATCCGTTTCGCTGCTGAAATTATGGACGCCTTGCGCGACTTCGTGCGAAGGGTGCTGCTCTTCTTGCGCTGTCGTTTGTTCCGTGATCGTCTTACTCATTGCTATTCCTCCTTGACCGTTATCGCCGGTTAACGAATTTCGCAGACAGTTCGTATAGCGCGGTTATGCTCTTCATGAGCATAACGAGCGCCTCTGTCCTGCTCAATGTGTGATTTTCCGCGACTACACATTTTTCCCTGAGCAAGCCTTACTCCTCCATACATCATGCGGAATCAGCGTTTCGGCGCAATATGTTAAAATTGATATCGCTTGCGACCAGGCTCGTATTTTTTGACTAATCTGTTCAAAACGCGTCATTCCCCATCCTGCCCCCACAAGAAAAAGCAGCCTCCGTGATGGAGACTGCTCTGACAAGCCGTGTAATGAACGCTCGGGATGCGAGCCGAGATATCGCTTAGAAGATCGATACTGACCGGTATGCTTACAGCGCGCCGACTACTTTATGCGGGACGTACAGCTCTTCGAGCGACGCGATTTCTTCAGGCGTTAACGTCACTTCAAGCGCCGAGACCGCCTCTTCGATATGGACGTTCTTCGTTGCGCCGATGATCGGCGCGGTAACGGGTTCCTTCTGCAGCAGCCAAGCAAGCGAGACTTGGGCGCGCGTAACGCCGCGCTGCTTAGCGATGGCGGTCACACGGTCGGCGATGACGCGGTCGATATCTGCCGTCGCATCGTATTTCATTTTCTGCGCAGGGTCCGTCTCGGAGCGCGGCGTGCTGACCGACCAGTCGCGCGCCAATCGGCCAGACGCGAGCGGGCTATACGGAATGACGGCGATCTTCTCCTCCTTGCATAGCGGCATCATCTCCCGCTCCTCCTCGCGATAGATGAGGTTGAGGTGATTTTGCATCGCGACGAACCGGGTCCATCCATGCCGTTCCGCGACGTGCAGCGCCTTCTGGAACTGCCACGCGTACATGGCCGACGCGCCGATGTACCGGGCTTTGCCGGATTTCACGACGTCGTGCAGCGCCTCCATCGTCTCTTCGATCGGCGTCCCGTAATCCCAGCGGTGAATTTGGTACAGATCCACGTAATCCGTCCCAAGCCGCTTGAGGCTGTTATCGATTTCGGTCATGATTGCTTTGCGGGACAGCCCCGCGCCATTGGGCCCCGGGTTCATTCGGAAGAACACCTTAGTCGCGATGACGACCTCGTCGCGGTTCGCGTAATCCTTGAGCGCGCGTCCGACGATCTCCTCGCTGACGCCGGTCGAATAAATATTCGCCGTATCGAAGAAGTTGATCCCCAGATCCAGCGCCTTCTTAATCAAAGGACGGCTGTTCTCTTCATCGAGCAGCCACGGATGATTCCAGCGCTCGACGTCGCCGAAGCTCATGCAGCCCAGGCATATCCGGGAGACGTCCAGACCGGTGTTGCCGAGTTTTATGTATTCCATGGATCTTTTCCCCGCTTTCCGAGTGAAATGTAGTCGCTATTCGTTCGCGATGATGGCGATGCCTTGCACACGCTAGTATTATCGCACCTGGAGTGAACTCCAAGTCAAGCGATTTAGATATGATTTCCCGGAGCTTCACTCCAACCAAGTTATACAACTGCTTCGAATACGTCTTCAAGAACGTATGCTCAGCTATACCAATCTAACATCAGATCGGTATACAGTTCGTTAATCTTCCGGTAATCGGTTGTCTTCGGCAGCACGGTCGTCTCCTTAGCCGCGCGCAGCTCCGCTTCAAGCGCTGCGACCATCTCGAAAACTTCGTCCCACGTATAGTGTCCCTGCCGGATGCGAAGCAGCTCTTCCCGGTCCTTCTCGCGGAACACGTTCAGCTGGCCCGTGGCTAACACTTCGATCGCCATCTTCATCAAGCGGACGAGATGCATCGCATGTTTCTCGAGCTTCTCCTCTGTACGCTTATTGCGCGCCCCCATCTTGTTGAAGTTCTTGCTCGCGTTCGTCAGCTCGGCCGTCATGCCGGCCAACTGCTTCAGCTCCAGGCTGTCGTAGTTGACCGTCAGATCGATCGCCGCCTTGCCTTCGTCATCGACCGTCACGCCCTGAACAAGGAAGACGCCGCCCTTATACCCCGGATAATGCAGGTCGAACGTCCGGATAATCCGCTCCAGCGTCTCGGTGAGATGCTTCACGTTGTCCTCGATCGTCGCGCGGCCAAGACCGCTCTTGATCCGCATCAGCTGCTGGCGCGCGTAACCGCCGAAACTATCGAAGCAGGCGGCGCTTAGGAACAGATCGCGATGCCTGCGAAGCTCCTCGCCTTGCTTTGTAATCTTGGTGACGAATCGTTCACTCGTGAACAGAATTTCGAGCACCGTCGGATTTTGCGTATTGGCGAGATTCATGAACTTCTTGAGCGCGTGATATTCGTGATCCGGCTCATGGGTGACGATCGTCTCGAACGCTTGCGATAGGACGTAATAATCCCGTTTCGGCAGGATGACGACAGACTTCTCGTCCACATCCGAGGTCGCTGTATTCAGCCCGTACGAGGTCGATCCCGTGATCGTGCGCAGCACCGTCTGCGGCTCGAAATAGTCCCGGAGCTCCGCCGCCGTCATCTGATCGAATTTACTCATCTTCCATTCTGCCTCCCTATGTGTACCGGGTCCAGGAACGCATGGTCTGGCCAACGTCGGCCCCATCCAGAATCATGCGGCTGATCTCCTCATTAATAAGCTGTCTGGATGAATTCCACTTCTCGTTCCTATAAAAACCGCTGGCCTGCACGTAATCCAATTCAGCTATATATTTCGACCAGATCGGATGCTCCGCCATACCGCCGTCGCGCGCGAGAGATTTCGTAAGCGGCAGCGTATTGGCATGACGGAAGCGCTCCGGCCGTTCAAGCACGGCATGCTTCAGGAACTGCCACGCCAGCTCGGGATGCGGACATTTGGTCGTGATGCCGGCCGCGCCCATATAGATCATATTGGCTTTCACCCCGTTCGGCATCTGGGGCAATCCCACAATCCGAAACTTCTCATCCAGTCCGTGTCGGATCAGATTGCCAACATACCACGCATAGCCGAAGGTGATCGCGAACCCTTCGTGCAGGTCGCCCGCTTCGGATGGTTCGCCTGGTTTGCGCGTCACTTCGTGAATGCGGAAGGCGTCAATGATTCGCTGCATGGCCGCGATGGATTCCGCGCTGTCGGCATAGCCTCTCGTCGTGGAGCCGTCTGGCGACAAGTAGCCTTTGCCGCCCCTCATAATGAATGGTTCTAAATCTTCGATATCTTGGCCGATGCCAAGCCCGAATTGCGTCGCGATACCGTTCTCGCCGCGAATCGTCAGCTTCGAAGCCAGCTCGATCATCTCTTCCCACGTCCAGTCGTCGGTAGGATAACGAAGCCCCGCTCTGTCGAACATCTCCGTATTAATGACCATGAGCGGCAGCGCGATGTCGAGAGGCAGCCCTGGCAGCGTGCCGTCTTTGCGCGCCACCCGCATGATGCCCGGCTGCAGATCATCAGCGAGTCCGGGTTCCTGCTCCACGAACGGCGTCAGATCCGCGAATAGGCCCTTCTGGTTGAACAAATACCAGCCGCCGCTATCCATAATATCCGGACATTCCGCCGACTTAAACACGCGCAGCGATTCGAAATTATCGGCGGCCTGCTCTATAACGACTTCTACGCCGGGATTGGCCAGCTCGAACGACGCCTTTGCGTCCAATAGATCCTGCATATGCTCGAATTGCGTCAAATAACGGATGATTGTTTTGGTCACGGTTCATCTCTCCTTAATATGAAGTTCAATAATGGCTTTCTCCAAATATCCGACTGCCGCCGTCTCGAATTCTTTGGCCTCCTTAAGCCAAGACGCACACGCGGTCCTTGCTTCTTCCGTCAGCAGCTCCGTCGTACGGACGAAAGGGACTTCCGCGCTCAAGGCGCCGAGCGATGCTGCGGCTTGCTCGTACGCTTCGGACGCCAGAAGCGCAAGCCGCAACGCTTCGCCGCCCAGCGGAAGACTTCGCAGGTATCGAGCGGCATGGCGCCTCGTATCCGCATACACATAGGCGAGCTGTCCCATCCCGTACCGGTTCGGATGACCGGTCGTCAGATGGCCGATCCATCGGTCGTACGCGGCAAGTCCCGAGGTATAAGACAGGTATACCGTTCCGTGACGGTAGGTACAGCCGTGGCGTGAATAGCGCACCGCTTCCCGCATTGCGAGCTCTGCGCGACTTTTGGGGTCGACCACGATCGGGTTCGTCTTTGCGCTTGTCCGCTCTACCATCCCGTCAATGCCTACGAGGAAACGAAGCGGATTGTCTGCCAGCTCATCGTAGGACAGCCGCTTCCCATCCGCTATCATTACATCGGTCAATGCGACTTCCCGCGCATCGTCGTCATAGCCGTACATAAGCGACCATTCGTGAACGAAGGGTCTAGCGGCCGACGTATCGAAGTAGAGCACCGGCTTGCCGAGGTCGATGTATTGGCGAATGAAGGGCAGCACCGCCTCTTCGATCGGCAGGACAACAGGGAACCGCTCGGCCGCCGCCAGGAGCGGAACAGGAGATGCGGCAAGCTGCCCGCAGAGTACGGTCGATTCGTAACCGAGCGATCGCAGCAACGACGTAATCTCTGTCCGCCAATCGTAAATGTAGATCCCGTCCGCGAATGTCGTCTTATCCGAAATTTTCATCCGGAACGCGAACCCCGACACCCCCATCAATTCATCCGTCTCCCGTTGGTTGCCTAGCGCCGCCAGCCAATGGCCGATCCGATCGATCAATGTCACCGCTGTTCCGGTATGCGGCGGCCAATCCGGCAGATGAAGCATTCGGCTTCGTCTCAATGGGCTCTCCTCCTTATCGGGCAGCAAAGCCAGCGAGCTGCGGATTCGTTCGTCGCGAAGCTTGCGGCGGGTGCGATGAAGGTAAGTGTATATAGAGCCGACCGACATTTGGAACAGATCGGCGATTTCCTCCGGGGACAGCTGTCGGAAGAAATACGCTTCGAAAATATTCCGTTCCTTGCGCGTCAGACAATGGAGCACCGCATGAATCGTCTCGTACAGCTCCTTGCGCATCAGCTGATGAGCCGGGTCTTGTTCAGCCCGCGCGGCGATCGAAGCCGATCGCGTCAAGTGGCCGAGGATGCTGTCGAGATTGTCCCAATCCACGCTGCCCGTATCCGGCTTCTTCCAAGACGACAGCGGCTTCTCCTTGCCATACGGACCGCCGCGCCGCATTCGCATGTTCGCCTGGTTGCGCACGATGCGATGGAACCATGGCAGGAATCGGCTTGTATCGGCCAGCGATCCGACATGCAGGAACGCGCGAATGAGCGCATCCTGCACAATGTCGTCCGCCAGATGCGGATCTCCGGTCATTCGCTCGGCCCATCCGTGCGCTTGGCCCCGATAGCGATCGATAAGCTCGCCGAATGCTTCGGTATCGCCCTGCTGCGCCCGTTCCACCAACGTAGTGTCCTGTTCTTCTGCCCGTACCGCGATAAGTTCCGTCTTCACGCGCGCCTCCCGCAGCTTGCATTTTTGGTTGCCCGACTTAGAGATGCCGGCCAGGCCAGCGATTTGAACATTTTTATAGAAAAAAATTTCATGAAGGTCTTTTCCTCGTTCGCATGCGTGAGTTGCACCTTATATATTCAATGGACGCCCAGAAGTTCCTTTTTCTGTATCTACCTCGAGATTTGATTACCATATACAGCATTATGTAAACTGAATGTCGTAAACAACAAAACAACCGCTGCATCATAGGCAACGGTTGTCGGTCTTGCCGGACAAGTACTCCCCGCACAGTCTTGATCTCACGGGGTATTGATCATGTCGCGAAGGACGCGCAGATCGGCAGACAGCAGCTCCATCACGCGGTCCAACATGTGGTATTCGTATTAAGTGAAAAAATCCGCCAAAGTGGCGGATTCTTCGGCGATGCTACTCGTAAGCTGCATCGTGATCGTGGAGGTGCCTCACACGCGCAAGACGAGTTTGCCGACCGTCTTCCCTTCCTCCAGACGCGCCAGCGCTGCGGCCGCTTCCTCCAGCGGATAGACGCCATCGATCCGGGCATGAATTTCGTTCCTGGCCAGCATGCTCAGCGCTTCCTTCGCGGCTTGCCCGGTCTCGGCTGGATTGCTGTCGCTTAGGCTGCCTAAGGTGAAGCCCGCGACCTTCCGATTGGATAACCAAATGCCGTTGAACGAATGCGGCACATCCTCTTCGCCGCTTGCATTGCCGACGACGACGAGCTCTCCGAGCGGGCGAAGCACGGCCAAGCTCTGCGCGCGCATCGCGCCACCGACCGGATCGAAGACGGCATGCACGCCGGCTCCGCCCGTTGCGCGATGCGTCTCCTCAACGAACTCAGACCGGAGGAACAATTCGTCATACCCGAAAGCTGAGGCCAGCTTCGTTTTGTCAGCGCTGCCGACGGTGCCGAGCACCTTGCCGGCGCCCAGCCTCTTCGCCACTTGTCCCAAGAATCCGCCCAATCCGCCGACTGCCGCATGAACAAGAACGTCGTCGCCTGCACGCAACCGGTAGACGTCTCTGATGGCCAGATACGCGGTCGTAAGATTGACGATAGAGGCCGCCGCCGTGGCCAAATCGAGATCTGCCCCTAATTGATCGAGCGCAACGGTAAGTTCCGGCCGAACATTCGCCACGGAGGCGTACCCGTTCATCTGATGGAGCGTCATCGCGGCGACGGGCTGACCGATGTAGAATCCTTCCACGCCTTCCCCGATGGCGCGTACATAACCCGACACTTCCAGGCCTGGCGTTAGCGGCATCGGGAAGACGGCGTTGAATTCGCCGCGGCTTAGCAGCACTTCGAAATATCCGACGCCGGCATAGGCGACGTCGATGGTAAGCATGCCCGGCACGGGCTGAAGATCCGGCACCTCGCGATAATTCAATCCTGCGGTTCCGATCGGTTGTTCGATGACAATGGCTTTCATAGTGGAGCCTCCTTGGTGGATGGGAATGAGTTGATTATAGGGTTCATCCAAGAAGGCAACCAGTTTGCGTTTATGCAGGTATCCAGACTAACAGGCTAACGCGGGGAATGCTGCATTGCCGCGAGTTTGTGCGCGGTATCGGTCCCTGCGACGGGCGTGAAGATGCAGCAGTGCAGATCCGGATTGCCGTTAATATTCGAGAACGAGTTCAATTGAAAGTGCAGCAAGCCCGCGCCTGGATGGTCCAACGTGAACAGCATCGCTTTCTTCTGTTGTACGTCGTGCAGCCGCCATTTCTGCTCGAACTCTACGCTCTTCAGGCACATCTCCCGAACGAATGCGTCGAACCAGAGATCGTCGGGCTTCTGATCATGATTCATGCGAAAGACGCCGATCGTATAGTCGCGAATCTCTTCCCGGTTCACTAATTGCTCGTTCAATCGCGGATCGGCAAAGAGAATCCGCGTCATGACGCGCTCTTGCGGAGGCATGGCGTCGAAGTCCGCGATAATCTCGGTCGCCATCCGATTGTAGGCCAACACCTCCGTCCGATGATTGGCAATGATCGACGGATAGTCCAGCTGCCCGATCAGCGCATGCAGCTCGGGATTCACATTCACCGGCTCCGGAGCGGCTTCCGCTATCCCTTCATAATTCGCGAGCCGCAGCAGATGGGCATACTCCTCGGCCGTCAATTGCAGCGCTCTGCTGACGCTGTCGATCACTTCCCGCGACACGAATGCAACCCGGCCTTGCTCCAGCCACGTGTACCAGGTGATGCTAACGCCCGCCAAGTGAGCGACCTCTTCCCTTCGCAATCCCGGCGTTCGGCGTCTGCCGAAGCGGCTGGCCATCTCGATGCGCTCCGGATTCAACCGTTCGCGTCGGGATTTCAGAAATTGCCCCAGTATTTTGTTCTTTTGATTGTCTAACGCCATTCAACCACTCCCATATTTCGACCGGATGGACGAACGCGATCGGTATTCGTTACGTTAGCGCATCCGCATTACAACGCGGCGCCGTCGATCGCACGAACCTTCGGACTTGCGATCCGCTCCAGCAGCCTGTCGCCATACACCTCTTGCAAGCCAAGTTCCGGCATATGGATATAGCCGATGTAACAATCGCACGTCTTCATCCGGCATAGCCGCTGCCGTGACAGAACGTCAAGTCCGTCGCGGTACAGATGCCCGATCACTTGACGATCCTTGTAACAGCGTTTCACCAGCCCCGGTCCCTGTACATAGAAGACGTCCAGCCCGGCTCCGCACCGATGTCCAGCGCTGTCGTAATCGCTCAAATTCGACTCAAACAACGGATCGATACCGCGCAGAAACGCCCGGTCTGACGTCGTATAATAATCCGGCTTATCCTTGTAGGCGTTCACCCACATATACAACTCGGGCGGCAGAGCCCGACGAAGCGATGCAATGGCGTCGAAAGCGCTTCGTACACCGACAGTGCCCACGCTTAGCGGCAAGCCCTGTTCGAACAGCCTTACACATTGCCGCACGAAATTCGCCTTCGTCGTCTGTCCGGGATGATAGGTTGCCCAGAACGCCGCCTTTTGGCGATCCAGCCGATCTGTCCAATCCAGCTTAGCCGACAGGTTCGTCTGAATCGCGACCTTGTCGACGTGCGGCATATGGGACAGCTCGACCATCGCTTCCCTGTACCAGCGGTGAATCAACCCTTCGCCATAAGGGTTGAAAAAAATCGACAGCCGATGACCGGCGGGCTGTTGAGCCTTCACCCAATCGACGAATGCGATCAGCTGCTCGCGATCTTTCGCCAGCGTTGCGGCGCTGTCTTTGTTCTTACTGAACGGACAGTAGGGGCAATCGTAGTTGCAGGACGACAGACTTCCCCGGTAATAGAGAACGGCTTTCATCGCATCTCGAATCCTTCCATCCGCTCCCGGATATGGGGCGAGATGAACCAATCGCCGATCGCATCCGACAACGCCAGCCCTTCTGCCGACAGTGTCAATCGTCCGGCCTCGCTGCCTGCTAATCCCGCTTCCACCAACAGATCAAGTTCGGCATAATCGTCCATCGCCGCCGAGCCGAACCGCGCGGCATAGCTCGACAGCTGAAGCCCCTCCGCATGAAGAAGCGCCTTCAGAATAAACCGCCTCCGTTGTTCCTCCAAGCTTAAGATTATGCCATAATCGGTCTTATCGTAGCGCTCGGCCTGCACATAATCGGCGATAATGCTCTCGGTCGCCTTCCGGCCGACAGCGTAACGCGACGCATAATGCACGTCGCGGGTATACGAACGGGCGCCGCAGCCGAGCCCGACCATCCCTTCCTCCTGGCAGTCGTAGGGCAGCAGCGTCTTGGCGGAGACTGCCGATATTTTGGCGAACCTGCGCATGGAATATTGCCGATAACCTGCCGCCAAGAGACGCTCCCTAGCCGCGAGGTAGCACGCCATCCGCACGTCCGTCCCGCTCTCCTGGATCTGTGATGGCTTCACGATCATGTGATCCCGCGTATACAGCGGATAGAGGAAGATCTCCTCGGGCTCGTAGACGAGCGCGCGTTCAAGCGAATAGAGCCAGGAATCGACGGTCTGACCGGGCAGGCCGTAGATCAAGTCGAGGTTGAGAATCGGGAACGCGAACGAGCGCAGCATCGTCAGCGCGCGCTCGACTTCATCCGGTTTCTGCGGCCGGTAGATCGCCGCGGCTTCCGCTTCGACGAAGCTTTGAATACCCATGCTGACACGGTCCGTATGATGGTCCCTTAGTATGGCCAGCCGCTCCGGGGTTACCGTCTCCGGCGACGTCTCGACCGATATCGAGACAAGGCTCAGATCGACGTCTAATTCATCCGTGGCGATCGCGAACAACCGTTCCAGCTCTTTCGGTTCGAGCAGCGTCGGCGTTCCTCCCCCGACCGCGAATCGGGCGAACGGGCGGCGCGTTACATAGGGCGCCAACTGCTTCGCTTGCCGGGCGAGCGCGTCCACGTAACGCTCATGCGCGTCCGCGTTCTTGTCCGGAAGCGTGAATAGATTGCAGAACCCGCAGCGCGCCCCGCAGAACGGGATATGCATATAGAGGAAGAACGTCTCCGCCGGCTCGCCCTCCCACAGCTGCTCAAGGGGAATCGGCTCGTCGAATGGACGATAAGCCGTCTTGTGCGGATAGGCATATAGATAAGAGCGGTAAGGGTCGGCAGCCAGCCACGCGCGCAGGCGGTCCGCTTCCCCATGCGCATCCGGCACGCTCGGCATCGTTCGCGGTTTCGTATTCATGGAAGGCCTCCCCTCTTAAGTGCGTTTCTTGGAGCTTGCAATCATAATATAAACTCGCGGTACGGCACGTTCCATACGACCTCGTGCGCAAGGCGGTGACCTTCATAGCCATCTTCCCCGTAGGCGGTGCCGTGATCGGAGAACGCCATGCAGAACACCGGCCGCTCGCGCTTCTTCAGCGCCGCGAACAGCCGCCCCAGCTCCCCATCGACATAACGCAGCGCTGCCCGCTGCGTCTCTACCGAATCGCGCTTCGCCCCTGGGACGAAATAGTGGTTCGGACCGTGTATGGCCGATACGTTCAGGAACAAGAACAGCCGCTCGGTCTCGGGGATGTCCGCAAGCAGCTTAAGCGCGTGATTCACCTGATGCTCGGTCGAGCGCGGGTTCGTAACCCCGAAGGTCATCCGCCAGAAACTCTGCTGGAAGTAACCGGGCAGCACCTTGGCGAGCGGCACCTTCTTCGTGAAGAAAATAACGCCCCCGATGCAAATCGTTCGGTAGCCTTCCGCTTGAAGGCCGGAGACGAGATCCGGCGTATCGAACAGCCATGTGTGCGGGTGCGTCCGCAGCCCCGTGTTGGCGGAATGGAACAGACGCACATGCTGCGTCTTGTCCGTCGTCGCCGGGGTCGGCAGGAAGCCGCCGAAGAACGCGTGATGCGCCGCATAGGTAAAGCTGCCGGGCGTATGGCGCTTCTCCCAGCCGCCGCCCTGGCATAGGTTCGGACAGTTCGCCTCCTCAAGCACGGCGGCATCGTACCGAAGCGTATCGAGCGTAATCATCACCAGATCGTGCGAACCGACGATCTGATTCATATCCAGACTGGTCAACCTTTCATCTCCTCTTGCTTCGCAAGCCTGCTAATCTCCCATTCATAGGTCCCGCAGCCTTCATGCTTGACGCGGTATAACAAATCCCCGAACGGATTGACGTCGAGTACATACGGTCTGAGCGAACCGGCGGATAACAGAACATCCACGCCCGCGACCGACGCGCCGGTGAAAGCAGCGGCCGCTCGTTCCGCGATATTCCGAACCGATTGCTCGGTCTCTAGCGTAAGTCCCATCTCGCTCAGCGTACGTCGTTCGCTGCGAAGATGCAGGTTCGTGAACGGCGTTCGGCTAATCCGTGCGATATTGTGGCACGCCTCGCCGCCGACTACAAGCTGGCGGATATCGAACGGCCGCTCGTCTATGGCTGCTTTTGCGATCCATTGCTCGACATGCGCGCCGTGACGCATCAGCCAATTGATGATCTGGCGGATGATAGCGGAGTCCGTGTAGCGCCGCGGCTTCAACGCGTTATAGTAAACCGGCGGCTTGCCGATGAACGACTCTACGCCGATCGTCGTCGTAGCCAGCTCTGCGCCCGTTACCGGATTGACCTGATAGGCGACGATGCCGCACGCCCCCGAACCTGTCGCCAGCTTGACGAAGACGCGCGGCATTCGTCTGGCCCGCATTTTCTCTCGCAGCGCCTCATAATCAGGCAGCTCCGCCGGCTCGGCTAACAGCCGAGGTACCGGCACACCTGCTGCCGTCAACAGACGATGCGTGTACCGCTTGTCGAACATGCCGGCAATGGCAGCGGGTTCGTTCACGTATCGAGCAGCCTTCCACAATGTCATCGCTTCCCGCTCGATCCTGGCTAGCAGTCGGACGTAGCCGCGATACCATTGCGACGGATGAATCAACTGCCCGGCATGCTCGCGCAATCGGCCCGACGCCTGGACGCTGAGCGGCTGCGGAACGTGGCGCGCACCTGTCGGCAGCAGCCGATCTTCTTGATCCACGGCGTCCGGGGCGCCTAAGGCGATGAGCGCTCGCTCCACCTCGAAATGTTCGCCCGGCGCGTCGATTCGGATCAGCGGCGCACGGATGTGCGCGATCGCGCTTGCTTTTATGATAAGTTCCTCAATCGACTTCCCATGCAGCAGATCCAGATAAGGGACGACGACGGCTGGCGGCAGCCCCGCCGCCTGCCTGGCTTCCTGCACGCCGCGCGTCCGCTTATTATCGGGGTTGCCGATAATGACCATAGCCTCCATCGCTATTCCGTAAGCGCCGGATAACGCCAGTCGTCCTCATCGTCCGATTCTTGCTGCTCGCTCACATCGACGTTGATTCCCGATGCCTGCCAGCGCGCGACCATCTCATCGGACATATAGTGATAGCTCAGATTGAGAAATTTCAGCTTCTTCACGCGTTCGCTCGCAATCAGCGCCTCGGCCCCCGTATCAGACAGCGTCCCCATCGACAAGTCGAGCGTGTGCAGCTGATCCAGGATCGGGGCATCCGCGACCGCGACCGCAATATCGTCCTGAATCTCGCTATCCTTTAGGCCCAGATAGGTCAGCTCCGGGAATTTGGCCGGTTCGATCAGCGGCAGTACGTCTTCCAGACCCCCGTCAAATCCGTAGTTATCCACGCCAAGATAAAGCTCCAGCTTCTTCAGCTTCGGAAAATGACCTTGGCTGATGCTCGCCAGCACGTCCTTGCCCAGCCCGCCGCAAATAATGACCAGTTCCTCCAGCTTCTCGTGCCGGGCCGGATCCAGGGCAAGCCCCGTGCTTCCTTTGATCGTCAGCGACGTCAGTTCGGGATACGCCTCAAGCAGAGGACCCAGGTTCGACTGGTTGATCCAGGATACCTCGCACTCCTCGAACGTCATGTCGCCGATGAATAGCTTGCGTAAGGACGGGAATTCCCCTCGCAGACGGACGAGCGTCTCGACGACCGGACTCGAATCGTTCTCGTACGAGCCGCCCCAATCGCCGATGATCAAGCTCGTTAACGATTTGCTATCCGGGCTTGCCGCCAGTTTCTCGAGCAAATCTTCCAGCTTCTCGCCGCTCTCATATTGATCGTAATCGATCGACAGTTTTACCTCGGACATGTCCCTACCTCCGTCATTTGGATGAATGAATGTCTGTCATTATCACTAGATACCGAAGTTCCAAATTTAACCTATCATTTGCGGTAGTACCCGTCAATCGCCCCTCGAGATGAATGGCGGGAAAGAGGGGGCTTCCCCCATTACCTTCGCCGAATGAAGTGCCGCCGCATCGCTTGCAGGCTTTTGTTCATCTGGCGGCTTCGCGTTGTCGGATACTCCGGATGCCGATAGGGTGAGCTAACTCGTAGCCAAGTTAGACGGCAGCTTCACGGCCATCAGTTTACCACCGGACCTCACGTAGAGCATGCCGCCAGACTTCAACGTCGGCTCGAAGTTCCTTCCGCTTGTTTTGACGCTGAATATTGGTTTTAATGCTGCGTAGTCATAGGCTAATAGCGAACCGTCTGCCAGTCCCAAGTACAAGCCATTCCCATATAGATCGGTCTGGATGACATTAATGCCGTATGGTGTTCGAACGAACCCGCCGTTGACGGTTTTGAGCATGCCGATGGCATGATCCTGATCGTGCTGATAAAGCAATCGTCCTTGATGCACCTTGTACAGGGGAACATACTGGGTCGGATCCGGGGCTTTCCATTGCTTGACCGGCTTCTCGCCTTGCTCGTACGCCGGAAAGTTGTATTGCGCGACGACGTCATCTTGAAAGATGTAGATCGCGGTCCCGTCGATCAACGCCGATCCGCCAGAACCGCCGAAACGGTGATCGGCGGCGGAATCGGGCTGCACGTTCCACGTAAAAACCCGCCCATCTCGCCTTTTGCCTGTTTGCAATTCGATTTCGTCGATTTGCAGACTTTTGCTGGTCGGGTCGTTGTCGCCGATCATGAACCAGTCCATCGTGACGTAAACAAGTCCGTCTCGAACTTCGAGCAGAAGACCGACGTCCGAATATCTCCACAAAAGCTTGCCCGTCCGCTTATCATAAGCATTGACCTGATTCGACGAGTGCGCGCCTTCCACGTAATACATGCGCAGGACGATCTCTTCTGTCTCCCTCACCTCTGGATAGCCCGAAAGATAAAATTCCTCCCGCTTCTCAGCCACCTTCCATCGCAGCTTGCCGGTTGCCCTCTCTAACGCATACAATACGCGATCCTTCGTGACATAGACGGTATCGCCCGTCACGGTGATTCGTTCCGCTCCCTTCGCCCCGATCGCCGACACCCACTTTCGAGTACCTCCTGACGTTATTGCATAAATGGAACCTTCCGCAGTAAGGCCATAGACGGTACCTTGATCATACGCTAGCAGCGGCTTCAACGACTTACCGTACGTCCACAATCGCTTGCCGCTCGCGCCGTCGTAAGCGGCAAGCTGGCCGCTGCCGATCAGCGCGAACACGCGTCCTTCCTCGGCAATCGCGACCGTGCGCGCCCACCCCGTCTCGCTGAATACCGCAAGCGGAATGCTCCATGCCGTTTTCGCCTGCGTGACCGACTGTCCGATTCCGATTGAGGTAGACCGCGATAGAATCGGTTGCTCCGCCGACACGGACGAAGTTGTCGCAGCCAGCGCTGTGCCCAATATAAATAGCGCCGACCCCATGGTTACGACTCTGATTAACGATCGTTGCTTCAGTCTCCGCATCTCGCACCCTCCATTCCTCATAATCGGATGTGCCGCCCAGCCCCTAGACGCAATCCCCTTCACTCAGACGTCAGATGCGCCCAAAAGTTGCAATATGTGGGAGTAACCCGGGCCACTTGTCACATGCTTCACTGAATGTCGTGTTCTTGTTCTGGCCCGACATCAAGACAGCAAAAAACCGGCACTCACGAGCTTCTGCCCAAGTGCCGGCTGTTCATGTCCATATGTAATCTCGTTCAATCTACGTCCGTTATGAGTACGCGCATCAAGTCCCCGAACCCGCCCTCGCCGGAATCCAACATCAGCGCCTGGTCGTTACATTACGTTGTTCCTAGGTAACATGCTTATGGGCATGTAGGAATTACATTCTTGGGCTAATTGATAAAGGGGCGGAGATGGCCCAGCCTCCATCAAGGTGTCCAACTGCCCGTTGGCGGGTGGCGCTCGCCTGTATGGATCCGGCTACCAACTTGTCGATGCGCGAGGGATTAGTTCTCGAGCAATTCCGTGCTCCAATTCTTCTCTTGGATCTTGAAATCGAGCTCGCGGTAACGCTTCGAGATGTCGTCGATTTCCTTCTGCAACTCGGCGACGTTCACCGTCCGGTGGAATTTGACCTCCTGCCGGCTGTACCGCTCCTGCTTGATCGCGGCCATCTCGAGCAAGTCGGACCACAGCTTGCGCTGCTGCATATGATGGTCACGCTCTGCGAGCGCGTCGGCCAGACTCATCGTCGCATCGAAGGCCGTATACGAATTGGTCTTGTTAATCTTCTTCACCCATTGCTTGAGCTCGTCCATGGCGCCGCGCAATTCCTCGAACAGCGGTGCCGGCTGTTCACCGGGCTCCTCGCCCTCTTGCACCTTCACGACGCGCTCGAGCCGCTGCTTCAGCTGAGCGATCTTGCGCTGGCAATCCGATCGGTGCACCAATGCTTCCGCTAGTTTCATAGGTTACCTCCCCGCTAGACAACATTCCGCTATTCTATCACAGGTTATGGTACTATAACAAACGAGTACCTATAATAGGTTAGTTATCCCATTTTGATAGATCGGTCTCAAATCGTCACACCATTCCAAACCGCTATCCGTTACGCACTTCGACTCTACGCCGCTACACCAGCATCTTCAGTGCCCGGACCAACTGGTGGGATTGGTCGCCCAACGTGTCTAACCATGACAAAACCGTGTTCGCGTCGATATCGCGTACGTCCTGCTCCCGCAAATAGGCGGCGAATCCAGCTTGCAGCGCATCTCGATGCGCTTCCGGCGCGAGACACTTCACCGCGAAGAAAGCGGCTCTGCCTTTGTCCGTCCACGTCTCCTCTAAGCTCAGATCCACATTATACTGCTGGCGGCGCAGCGTCTTCTCCTGCCGAAGCGTCTCTTCGTCGACAATGCCATGAGACGGAATGCCGACCCGCTCGTACTGCTCAGACGGCGCATCGTGCTGGCGCATTAGCTCGGCCATGATTCGGATCAACCGGGCCTCAACGGCCGGGTCATCAACCACGCTCTCCTGTCCGGGATTGCGCTCCAGATCGAACAACAATGTGCCGTGAAAATACGGGTTCAAATACGTCTGCGTCCGGATCTCCAGCGTGCGGCAATTTTTGGTGAACGAGAACGGCTCGCGAAGGCGCAAATCGCTCAATTCCCGGACATCGAACCGGTTGTGCATATGCGTCGGCATCAAGGTATACTCGTTCAGCGGACCGTTCGTGAACGATTGCGGCGACCGCATGTAGACGTATCGTCCGTCCGTTATATTAATGTGACCGCCGTGCAGACCGAACAACGCCGCTTCGCGGACGGGGCCGGGTTCCGGCCGGTACGCGTGGGCAAGCGACTGCCCGATCATATCCTTCGGACGATCGGCGCCGAAGAAATCGATGAGCGTCGCGGGAATATCGATCGTCTGCACCAATGCATCGGAACGCGTCCCCTTCGCTCCGTATCGCGGATCCCAGACGAACAGCGGCAGCCGGGCGACTTCATTGTAGAGCGGCTGGATATTTTTGCCCCACCACTGATGCTCGCCGAGCAGGAAGCCATGATCCGTATTCACGATCAGCATCGTGTCTGTCCATAGCCCGTATCGGTCGAATAGATCCAGCACTTGCCCCAGATAAGCATCGCACATGCTGAGCAGCGCCGAATATTCATACGTCACATGCTGGTTAGCTTCGTCATCGTTCGCCGACCGTCCATAATCCGGCCAATCGTAATGTTTGCCCGCATACGAATGGGGATAGAGGTCCTTGTACTTCTGCTGCGTAAAGAAAGGCTCATGCGGATCGAACGCTTCAATCTGCAGAAACCATTGGTCCTGCCCGCGATTCGTCTCGATAAATTCAATGCCATGTTGGAACGTCACGGCAAGCGGCTGCTTCTCTTCGGTATCGAGATAAGGACGATTCACCCAATCTTGACGCCATAAACTACCGATCTTCGGGCCGGACAGCGACTGTGGAATATTCGGATCTTCTACGTGACCTTTCCATGGATCGCCCTCCTGTCCCCGAGCGAACTCCCACGTATTATACCGGGTATGGTACGTCGCGCCGCCGTCTTCGAAATAATGAGGATGGTCGGTTGCCAAATGCGTGTAGACGCCCCTGCGCCGCAGCACGTCGATGACTGAATCGTCGAATGGCTCTAGCGGCCCCCAACTCCGGTGCAAAAAGTTGTAACGCCCCGTGTGCAGCTCGCGTCTTGCGGGCATGCACGGCAGGCTGCCCGCATAACAGCTGTCGAACGTGACCGCTGCCGCGGACAAGCGCTCGAAATTCGGCGCATGCACCCAATCGCAGCCATAGTTAGGCAGCATGTGGCGGTTTAATGAGTCGAACATGATCATAACGGCTCTCATGGTAGGGCATCGCTCCATTTCTGTTTATCATATAAGTTCGGCCACATTGCTGCTCCGTTCTTCCGTAATTCGTATTCTCGATCAGCGCCTAATCGGGCAATTGGCCTATCGCTCGACCTTCTCAGTCTGGCCTTGAAACCGCCTCCCGGCCGAATTGGCCGTACCAGTTCACGACCGATTCCCGTAGCGACTCCGTTATTCCGGGGTGCTGATCACTGACGTTCACGCGCTCGCCGGGGTCGGCCTCGAGATCGGAGAGATGGACGGCATCCGCCGCCGTCCGGCCGAAATCCAGCTTACCGTTCAGCACCAGCTTCCATCGGCCTTCACGAACCGCCAGCTGATGCTCGTATGCCCAGTAAATACGGTCGTGCACACGCGTGGCCGGCGTTTCATCGCCGCGGTCCAGAAGCGGAACAATGCTTCGACCGTCCAGCTCAGGTACGACTTGGTTCACGCCGTCCAGCGCCGCCGCGCCCCGGTATACCCCAGTCAGCTCCAGCAAAGTCGGAACGATGTCCATCATGACGCAAGGCTCGGCTTCGACGCGTCCTCCGCTCCACCTCGCCGGATAACTGAGAATGGCCGGCTCGCGGATGCCCCCTTCGAACAAGCTGCCTTTGTGCCCTCGGAATAGGCCGGCCGAGCCCCCGTAATACAAATCCTCAGTCCCGTCCAAATAATTGCGCGACTCCGTGGACGGTCCGTTATCGCTCGAGAAGAAGATGATCGTGTCGTCGTATTGACCCGATTGCTTGAGCGCCTGCACGATTCGGCCGACGCCGTCATCTACCGCCGAGATCATTGCGGCCATGATCCGTTTGTCCGCGGGCAAATCGGGATAACGGTCGAGATAAGCTTGCGGCGCGTGCATCGGATAATGCGGCGCGTTGTAGGGCACGTAGACGAAGAACGGCTGCTCCCTATCCGCTTCTTCGATATAGGCGACCGCCTTATCCGTAATCAAGTCGGTCAAATATTCGCCGTTACGCCACACCTCGCGGCCGTTCTGCCACAAATCGTGGACGGGGTTCACGCCGCCGCCCTGCTCCCAATAAAAAATATGCGAATAATAATCGACGCAGCCGGCCAGAAAACCGAAACTTTCTTCGAATCCATGCGCCTGCGGCGAATAGGCGGGGTCGGTCCCCAGATGCCACTTCCCGAAGATGGCGGTTCGATATCCCTGCTCCCGCAGCAGCGACGCTATCGTCTGCTCCCCCTGAGGCAGCCCCGACGTTCCGCGCTTGCCGCCGAGAATCCGCTCCACGCCGATTCGCGCGGGATAACGACCGGTAAGCAGCGACGCTCTGGAAGGCGAGCAGACGGGCGAGTTGGAGTACCAACTCGTGAACCGCGTCCCTTCGGCCGCCAATCGATCCAAATGCGGCGTCCGAATATCAGGCGAACCGTAGCAGCCGAGATCCCCGTATCCGAGATCGTCGCAATAGATTACGATTACATTCGGACGTTTCATAGCCTCGCCTCCTCTCTAGTCTCGAGCTCCGTTGCCGGTGCGTCGTCTGCCCAGCGCTTCCAAGGATCGGGAGATGCCTCAAGCAGCGCTCTTGTATAGGCATGCCGCGGATGGGCGATGATCTCTTCCGTCCGTCCGCTCTCCACGACACGCCCTTTGTGCATAATGAGCATGCGATCGGACATGTATCTGGCGCTGCCCAGATTGTGCGTAATCCAGACGAGCGACAGATCGAACTCTTCCTTCAAATCCAGCATCAGGTTCATGATGTCGATCCCGATCGAGACGTCCAGCATGGAGGTCGGTTCATCCGCGATCAGCACCCGGGGCTGAATGCCGAGCGCCCGCGCGATCATGACGCGCTGCTTCTGTCCGCCCGATAGCTGCGCGGCGTATTTATCGAGATAACTCTCGGCCGGGTGCAGCCCTACTTTGCGAAGCAACCCGAGCACCTGCTCCCGGATATCCCCTCTCGCGCCGTGCAGCTTTAGCGGTCTGCCGATGATGTCGAACACCCGCTGGTTCGGATTCATCGTTTCGAAAGGATCTTGGAAGATCATTTGCACATCCTTGGCGATCGCTTTCCTTGAGACGGACCGACTGCTAAGCTCGCGGCCTTCGAACCGTATCGCGCCGCTAGTCGGTTCAATCAGCCGGACGAGCATGCGGGCAAGCGTGCTCTTGCCGCTGCCGGATTCCCCGACGATCGCCAGCACCTCGCCTTTGTTCAGGTCGAACGAAACGTCTTTCACGGCTTCGAAGGACTGTCGTTTCCAGACCGGTCCGCTCGCGAACGCCTTATGCACGCCTTGCGATTGCAAAATGCGGCTCATCGCCGATCACCGCCTCTCGATAGAGATGGCAGGCTACCATGCCTCGTTCATCGGCAAGCTCCGGCGGCGCCGCGATCGCGCATATCTCGCTCGCATGCGGGCAGCGTGACCGAAACCGGCAGCCGGACTGCGGCACGCTGAGATCGGGCGGCGAGCCGGGAATGCCGGCAATGCGGAGCTTCGGCCCGCGAAGCGACGGGAACGAGCGCAGCAGCCCTTGCGTATACGGATGTCTCGCCTGCCGCAGCAGCTGCTCCGCGCTTCCGGTCTCGACCATTTGCCCGGCATACATGATGCCGATGCGATCGCAGACTTCCAGCATTAACGGCAGATCATGCGTAATGAACAAGACGGCGAATCCCATTTGTCTCCGAAGCTCGGTAATCCGGCTTACAATCGCCTTCTGGGTGAGCACGTCCAGGGCCGTCGTCGGCTCATCCATGATCACAAGATCCGGCTTTAGCGCCAGCGCCATGGCGATGACGACCCGCTGCCGCATGCCGCCCGACAACTCGTGCGGATAACGATCGATGCAGGCGGCTGAGAGTTCGACCATCTCCAGAAGCGATTTGGCCCGTTCCAGCGCGTCCTTTGGGGACGTTCTCGGTTCATGGGAGAGGATAACGTCCGTTAGCTGCGCGCCGATCCGCATGACGGGATTCAAGTTGTTCATGGCGCTCTGCAGCACGACCGACATTCTCGACCATCGGTAGGGCTGGAATGCCGCATCCGATAGCGATGTCAGCTCTTGTCCGTCGAACGCGACGCTGCCTCCGGCCAGCCGAGCCGGGGATTGCAGCAGCCGGCAGATCGCGAAGGCCGTCGTGGACTTGCCGCAGCCGGATTCGCCCGCGAGGCCGAACATCTCCCCCCGCGCAATCTCGAAGCTGACGCCGTCGACCGCTTTGAACGTTCCGATCGGCGAGGCATATTCCACCTTTAATTGGGCGACTTGCAATAAACTCATCGGTTCCGTACCTCCTAGGTGAAATGCTGCTGCGCGCCGCGTTTGGAACGGAATCGTTCCAGCATCCCGTTGCCGAGCAGCACGAAGCCGAAGCAGAACGACGCGATCGCAAGACCGGGCGGAATGATCCACCACCACGCGTCGTACATGATGGCATTGTTCGTATGCGCCAGAGCCAGAATCGTGCCCCAGCTCACGTTACGCGGATCGCCGATGCCCAGAAAGCTCAGCCCGGCTTCGGCTAGGACGGCTTGCGTCGTTACGCTGACGAAATTCGCCGCGATAATCGGCAGCAGATTCGGCAGTATTTCTCTCGCCATGATCGTCAGATTGCTCATCCCGGCCACGCGAGCCGCTTCCACATAGCCGCGCTGACGCTCGGACAGCGTCTGGCTGCGAATGCTGCGGGCCATATAGAGCCAGCTCAAGAGACCGATCACTAGTATCATGCTGCTAAGCCCCATAGAGGGCAGGAAGGACGCCAGGATGATCATCAGCGCCATGATGGGCAAAATGAGCAGCAGATCGACCAGGAACATCAAGGCATCGCTCACCCATCTGCGGTAAAAGCCCGCGGCCAGACCGACGAACACGCCGATGACCGTCGTCATGGCTCCTGCCAAAATGCCGACCCACACCGAGGTTTGCGTGCCGTAGATTAATTGGGAGAGCACGTCCTGCCCGTAGCTGTCCGTGCCCAGCGGATGCGTTAAGGTCGGCTTGAGCCAGGCGTCGAACGCGATGTCGTTCTTGGCGTAAGGCGCGATCAGCGGTCCGGCGGCGGCAAGGACGACGAAGACGATCAATATCGCTAGTCCGGCCAGCAGCCGGTTATTCCAGCGGGAGGCTCCTGCAAGTTTCGTCTTACGTTTCATATCGCTTGGATGCCTCCTAGTTCAGATTGACGCGAGGATCGATGAATGGATATATCAGGTCGGCCGCCAAATTCACCGCGATTATCGATGCCGCGATCACAAGGAACGCCCCTTGGATCAACGGATAGTCGTGATTAAGAATGGCGTTGTAGGTCAGCATGCCGAGCCCCGGGTAAGAGAAGACGATCTCCATCGTGATCGCCCCGCCTACCACATGGCCGAGCGATAGCATGAACCCGGTGAACGACGGCAGGAACGCGTTGCGAATGCCGTAATGAAACACCCGCCTTCTCGCGGACAGCCCTTTCGCCCTTGCAAGCACCATGTAATCCTCCGATAGCACTCGGATCAGATTGTTGCGAAGGACAAGAATATGGCTGGCCGCGGACGCCAGCGCCAACGACGCGATCGGCAGCACCGCGTGGTAAGCGATGGACTTCATCTGTCCGGCGGCGGTAAGCGAATCATAGTCGACCGGAATCGCCTGCCCCATCGGGAACCAGTCCAGCTTGTAAGCGAACAGCAGAATGAACAGGATGCCGACCCAGAAATACGGCACGGAGTTGATGAAGAAGCTGATACCGAGCGCCGTTTGGTCGAACCACGACCCCGGCTTTAAGGCGCCTCTGATCGCGATCAGCCAGCCGATGCCATAGCTGAGCAACGTCGCGATCAGCACGATTCCGATCGTCCAGGGAAGGGCGCTTGCGATGACGTCCTTCACCTCGGTCGGATAATTGAAATACGAGACGCCCAAGTTGCCATGCAGCAGCTGCACGATATAGCGCTTGAATTGATACAGCAGGCTCGGATTGTCGAGCCCGAATTGCTTGCGAAGCTCCTCCGCGACTTCCGCGGAGCCAAGCGCGGTCTGGGAGGCGATCATCTCCGCCGGGTCCCCGCCGATCAGTCGCGGCAGGATGAAGTTCAAGACGATGGCGGCGAGCAGCGTGGCAACCGCGAACGCCGCTCGTCGAACCACATAGGACAGCTGGATTTTCATCGGTCCGACTCCTTGTTATTTCTTCGTCACCTTCGCGAGCGAGAGCACGGATGTCGCGGGTACCGATGTGTCGTAATTCGCGAACGCGGTTTCGCTGTACGGAATTTTGCCCGTGCTGTACAACGTTACGATCGGCACGACCTCGGCAATGCGCGCCTGCACCTTCTTGTATAGCTCAGCTCGTTCATCCGGTCCGGCAGACGCCGCTTGATCCAGCCACCCGTCGATCTGATCGTCCCGGAATCTCGCCCAGTTCAAGCCCGGCGCGTTCTGTCCGCTCGGCGCGGTCATTTTGCTGTGGAACACTTCGAGCGCGGCTTGCGGATCCGGCGGTACCGTGATGCCGTTCTGAATCAGATCGTAATTGCCCGCCGTGGCCAGACTGGTCAATTCCGGCCAGGTTGCCAGCTTGATCGTCGTCTCAATCCCCGCCTGCTTGAGCCATTCCGTTATCATAGCGCCTTCTTTGTTCTGCGCAGGCGCATTGGCGGCCATATAGTAAGTGAACGACAGCTTCACGCCGTCCTTCTCGTAGATCCCCTTGCCGTTCTTCGCGTAGCCCGCGTCCGTCAACGTCTTGTTCGCTTGCTCCAGATTGAATTGCAGCTCCGGCTTGCTCGCCAACTCGGCGTCGACCAGACTGCCGAACCCTTGAGACAGGAACCCGGGGTTGCCGACAGTCGCCGCGCCCATCTCGCCCTTCTCGACGACCTCTTCGCGGTTGATGGCCTGCTGGATCGCCTTGCGTACGGCCGGATCCTTCAAGCCCGGCTTCTCGTTGTTAATAATCACGGCATAAGAGGCCAAGCCCGGGAATTGCTGCAGCTTATTGTCCTTGTTCTCGAGCAACTTCGGCAGACTCGGCATCGCGATCGTGCCCGTCGTCCCTTGAATCTCCCCCTTCTGCAAGGAAAGCGTGACGGCCGGCGAATCCTTGAACCGCTGAATGACGAGCTCGGTAATCTTCGGCGCCCCTTCGAAGAAATCCGGATTCGCGTCCAGCAGAATCGCGCTCTCGTTGATGCTCCGGAATACGAAGGCGCCCGTGCCGATCGGAGTCTTATTGAGGAACGTCTCGGGATCTTCCTTCTCGAAAATATGCTTCGGCACGATCGGCACGGTCGACAAATAGTTCGGCAGCGACGGGAACGGGCTATTCAGCTGAAAGACGATCGTATCTTGGGCGCTTGCCTCGACTTGGGTCAGGCGAGATTCGTTCCACAGCTGGTAAGAGTCCAGCACCGGGTGATCCTTCAGCGCTTGGAACGTATACGCGACGTCCTCGGCCGTGAACGGCTGGCCGTCATGCCATTTTGCCGCCAGATTAAGCTTGACGGTGAACGTCTTGCCGTCGTCCGACCACGCGCCGCCATCGGCCGCTAATCGGTTAATCAGCTTGCCTTCCACGGGATTGAAGTAATACAAAGCATCGTAAATATAGTCGAACACCGGCCGGTAATTGCCCGTCTTCAGGAACGGATTGAAGTTGTTCGCCTGCTCGGGATTGACGACATCGCCCAGCCGATAAGAGATTTTCTCCGTCTTTGCCGAATTGTCCGACTTCGCCGAATCGGCCGCTGCCGCATTCGCCTTCGTGTTGGTCGCTTTCCCTTCCGCTACCGCCCCGGCAGGTTGATTGCCGTTGCCGCTGCATCCCGCGATCAACGCCGCGGACAGCAGCGCCGTCGCCATAAGCGGGAACATTCTCTTGTTTGTGGTTGCGATCCCCAATGAAACTTTCATCGATAACCCTCCATTCAAATTCCGCCGATCATCCAGTGAACACAACTAGCGCCGTCCAAGCCGCAAGCATGCCAGCCATTCGCCCTGAGGCGCGTCTCCGGATGACCGGTAGAACAATTACCCATCTGAATAGTCGGTTATGGTTTGTCGTCCTAATCATACATCCGAGATTAACACGCTGTAAACCCCTATTTACACATTGTTCATTTTGTCTCGCGCATCGGGTATAATACAGAAGACGACATGCGTCTTACATGGTATACTTCAGCAAGCAGCGTACGGATAGGACACAGAAGAGGCGGGTTGGACGTGAAGAAATGGGAAGAAGAAGTGGATGATCTGCGCGTCAAACGGCGGGATCATATTTTGGAGGCGGCCAGAACGCTCTTCGCCGAGAAAGACATGGCGCTCGTCACGATGGTCGATATCGGCGCCCGCGCCGGCGTCAGCCGTGTGACGCTGTACAAATACTTTAGCTCCATCCACGAGATCGTGTTCGAGATTCAAATTCAAATCATGAACGAAATTTCGGTCTATTTCGAAATCGACGGAGACGGCGAAATGACGGGCGCGGAGAAGCTAACGCTCCTGCTCTACGGCTGGTACAATCTGTATCGGGATAAGCCGGAGCATCTTCGGTTCATCGCGATGTTCGATCATTTCTACCGGAACGAATTCCCTTCCGAGGACCTTCGCAAACGGTACCGGGATTCCATGGCCAACCGGGGCGCTCAATTCAAGCACGCGATCGAGGACGGCATCCGGGACGGATCGATCCTTCCGACGTTCGACCCGGCCCTGCTGGAGACGATGATACAGAATACCGTCATCGGCATGATGTCCCGCATGGCGACGCGCGGCCACCTTATCCATAAGCAGTGGGGCATCGATCCGGAGGACATTCTGACCTATTTATTGCAGTTCATCGCCCAGTTTATCCGGGTTAAACCGGATACGTCGGTGTTTCGGCTGACAGAAGTCGAGAACCGATAGACGATGGACTTCGAACGGCATCGCAGACCGAGCGTCGTTGATCTTTCGCGTCCGAACACAAAAACGACAGCCATTGCGATGGCTGTCGTTTTTGCGATATCCCGTTGCCTGCTTATGCGCGGTATGCCGCCCCGGGATGATCCTCGAACAGCAGGCGGCGGCCTTGTCCGAACAGCTTCTCTCTGTAGGTGCCCGGCTCGTACTCGGTCTTGTAACGGCCGCGGCGCTGCAGCTCCGGGACGACCAGCTCGACGAAATCGACCAAGCTGCCCGGCGTGATCAAATGCGTTAAATTAAACCCGTCCACCCCGCTCTCGTCGAAGTATCGCTCGATGCGTTCGGCCACTTCCTGCGGATCGCCGACGATCGCGTGTTTGCGGTCCAGCCGTTCGAACGAATCCAGCACCTCCTTGACCGTCAATTGACGCGGTTGGTCTTTCGTCAACGAAGCGGCCCGCGATTGCCCATGCTCGGTATGTTGATATTCGAACGGCGCGTCCGGATCGGCAAACTGCGATAAGTCGTAGCCGCTGGAGCCCCCGTATTGCGCCTTGGCGGCTTCCCCGCTCCACAGGGACGCGTATTCCGCGAATTTAGCCTCGGCTTCTTCGCTTGTTTTCGCCACGACCACGTTAAGGAACGTGAACGCTTTGATATGATCGGGATTTCTGCCGTACGCGGCCGCACGGTCCTTGATGTCTTGAATGGCGGCCTTGATCCGCTCCGGCGAAGAACCGCCGATGAATAGGCATTCCGCGTGCTTGGCGGCGAAGTCGCGCCCTTTCTCCGATGCGCCTGCCTGGTAGATGACCGGCGTCCGCTGGGGCGAAGGCTCGCTGAGATGGGGTCCCGGCACGCGGTAATAGCGGCCGTTATGATCAACGTCGTGCACTTTCCCGGGCTCCGCGAAGATTCCCCGCTCGGCGTCGCGCACGATCGCGTCGTCCTCCCAGCTTGCTTCCCACAGCTTGTAGCCGACCTCCAGAAATTCCTCGGCCATCGCATACCGCTCGTCGTGCTTCATCATCGCCGCATGGCCGAAGTTGCGCGCCGCGCTCGGCAAATAAGACGTCACCACGTTCCAGGCGAACCGTCCTTTGGTCAGGTGGTCAAGCGTACTCATCCGTCGCGCATGTGCATAGGGATGTTCGTAGGTCGTGCTCACCGTCAGGGCGAAGGAAAGATGCCGGGTCGCGTGCGCCATGACCGGAATGACGAAGGCCGGATCGTTAAGCGGCACTTGAACCGCGTCTCGGATAGCCGGATCTTTGCTTTGGCGATAAACGTCGTACACCCCGATGACGTCCGCCAGGAAGAGCGCGTCGAATCGCCCCCGCTCCAGCAGCTGGGCCAGCTCCACCCAATAATCGGCATCTTTGTATCGGGTCGTGCGCGCATTGTCCGGGTGCTTCCAGAGCCCATGCGAATTGTGCATCGCGCTGGTCATATCAAAGACGTTCATCCGAATCTGCTTCGTCATCGCGGTTTCAACTCCCTCCATATTTCACATATTCCGATGCGGATTATAGTTTTTATTAAAACTGAAGCTAATCTATCACCCATAATTTCTAATTGTCAAGAAAATAATTTCTATATATTCCCTATTAAATCCTATATAAATGTTAACCGCATCCATTTTATATCCTATAATTTTGAAAATACAGGTTGACAGTTATTGCGACGACGCCTTATATTTAGTGGCAAGCTTCATAATCGCATATTCGCGCCAGCCTTAAAGCAGCGCAAACAGCTGACTGATCATTCAGAACTGTGACTTCCTTCTCGTGCCGGAAGGAGCCGCTTCCGATTGACGGCCTCTTCATTCGGGAAGAGGCCGTTTTTATTTGCGCATTATTCCTAGTTTTCGCATGTGATTTGTTAAAAACAGACTTCAGCTTAAGGGGGAGGAGCCATCGCATGATTCGGTTCGAGGCCGTCTCAAAAATCTTTGCAACCAACAAAAAGCAAACGCCGGCGGTCAGTCACGTGTCGCTTTCGATCGCGCAGGGCGAAATTTACGGCATCATCGGCTTTAGCGGAGCGGGGAAAAGCACGCTGCTGCGGCTCGTCAACCTGCTCGAAACGCCGTCGAGCGGCAAAATCATCGTCGGCGGCCAGGATATCACCGCCCTCAAGCCGCGCGAGCTCCGGCGGCTGCGCAGACGAATCGGCATGATCTTCCAGACGTTCAATCTGTTCAACGCGCGCACCGTCTTCGGCAACATTGCCTATCCGCTCAAGCTGGCCGGCACGCCGAAAGCGCAAATCAAGACGCGCGTCGGGGAGCTGCTTCGATTCGTCGGACTCGAGGACAAAGCGGACCACTATCCCGAACAGCTCTCCGGCGGCCAGAAGCAGCGCGTCGGCATTGCCCGGGCCCTCGCGACCTCGCCGGACATTCTGATCTGCGACGAAGCGACCTCCGCGCTGGACCCGGAGACGACCGGAGACATTTTGAAGCTGCTCAAACGGGTCAACGAAGCGTACGGCATTACGATCTTGCTGATTACGCACGAGATGCACGTTATTCGAAGCATATGCGACCGGGTCGCCGTCATGGAGAACGGCAAGGTGATCGAAGAAGGGTCCGTGTACGAGATTTTCGCTTCGCCGAAGCATCCGACCACGGCGAATTTCATCCGTTCGGTGCAGAACGACCAGCTTTCGCCGAAGCTGCTCGAAACGCTGAAGAGCAAGCATCAAGGCAAACTATTCCGGCTGGTGTTCAAAGGCGGCACGACGAGCGAGCCCGTCCTTTCGCGCGCCGCCAGATTGCATAACGTCGATTTTAACATCATCTACGGCAGCATACAGGAGCTGAAAGGTCAGCTGTTCGGCAGTCTGATCGTCGAATTCCAGCCCGCGGATGAGCCCTCCTCCGTCGATCGGCTCGTCGCGCAGCTCGCCCAAACCGTGGAAGTGCGGGAGGTGATCGATCATGAAAGTTGATTGGAGCACATTCTGGGTGCGCGTCGTCGAGTCGACGGGACAAACGCTGACCATGGTCGCGTTCACGCTGCTCTTCTCCAGCATTTTCGGCATCGCGATCGGCTTGCTGCTGTTCGTCACCCGGCGCGGCAATATTTTGGAGAACCGTTTCGTTTCCGCGCTGCTGAACGTGCTGATTAACGTCATCCGCCCGATACCGTTCATTATTTTCCTCGTCACCATCAGCCCGCTGACCAGACTGGTCGTCGGCACCACGATCGGCATGTGGGCGGCCGTCTTCCCGATGACGCTCGTCGCGTCGTTCGTTATCGCCCGCGTCGTCGAGAACAATCTCGTCGCGATCGACCCCGGCATTATCGAAGCGGCCAAGGCGATGGGCGCAAGCCCGCTGCAGATTATTTTCGGCGTGCTCATTCTGGAGACGCTCGGTCCGCTGATTCTCGGATTGACGTTCATGACGGTCGGTCTGATCGACTTCTCGGCGATGGCCGGCACGGTCGGCGGCGGCGGCCTTGGCGACTTAGCGATGACCTACGGCTATCAGCGCTTCGACGGTTCCGTCATGCTCGTCACGATTCTTATCCTGATTCTGCTCGTGCAGGTCGCCCAATTCGTCGGCAATCGGCTATCGCGTTATTTCTTGCGCCGATGATCGGTCCCTCGCCATTACACCACCATAAAGGAGTCGTTATTCATGAGAAAAACGTTCGTGCTCTCCCTGCTGCTCGTGCTCGTCGTCGGTCTATTAACCGCTTGCGGCAGCAAAAACGAACCGACCAATAACGGAGACGATGCGGTTGCATCGAGTGCAGCCGCATCCGCCTCGGATTCCGACGCGTCGAAAGCGGCCGCTGCTCCCGTTAAAGAAGAACCGAAGCAAGAAGAGCCGAAGAAGCCCGTTAAAGTCAAAGTCGGGGTCACGGGATCCGACGGCGAGACTTGGCCGCTCATCAAGAAGAAAGCAGCCGAGCACGACATCGAGATCGAGCTGGTCGAATTCTCCGACTACACGCTGCCGAACTTGGCGCTGGCGAACAAAGAAGTCGACCTAAACGCCTTCCAGCATCTCGCGTTCTTGAGTCAGTTCAATGTCGAGCATAACTTGAATATCGTGCCGATCGGATCGACGGTCGTCGCGCCGTTAGGTCTGTACTCCGAGAAATACAAGAAGGTGGAAGATATTCCGGAAGGCGCCAAGATCGCTATTCCGAACGATCCGGCCAACCAAGGACGCGGGCTGCTCGTGCTTCAGCAGGCCGGACTGCTCAAGCTGAAGGAGAATGTCGGTCTGTACGGCACGCCGGATGACATCGTCGACAATCCGCGCAAGCTCGAGATCGTGGCCGTCGTCGCTCAGCAGACGCCGCGCGTTCTCAAAGACGTGGCCGGCTCCATTATTAACGGCGGCATTGCCGGCCAAGCCGGCCTGAAGCTGTCCGACGCCATCTTCCACGACGATCCGCAGGCGGAATCGACACGCCCTTACATTAACGTATTCGCGACGCGAGCCGAGGACAAGGATAACGAGACGTATCGCACGATCGCCAAGCTGTATCAAGAAGCGGATGTCATTGAGACCGTCAAGAAAGACACGAACGGCGCCAGCTTCGTCACGGACATTCCGGTGGAGCAGCTGCAATCGACGCTGGATCAGTTAATCGCCGATATCAAAGACGGAGCGGACAAGTAAACCGAACGATAATGCGAAGAACGAAGAACCGAGCCGGTCCCCGGCTCGGTTCTTCGTTTGCGTTCAACGTATAGCGGTTTGAAGCCGAGTCTCCTCGGAAGCCGTATACAGGTGACACGCCGCCGCACGCCCTTGTTCAATCGTCGCAAGCCTCGGCGCTTCTCTTCGGCAGCGGTCGTGCGCGAACGGACAACGGGACTGAAAGCGGCAGCCGGGCGGCAGCGAGAGCGCGTTCGGCAGCTCCCCCATGGCCTGGATCGATGGGCCGAGCCGATCCTTCCATCCGACCGCGGGTATGGCCGAAATCAGCGCCTGCGAATACGGATGCTTCGGGCGGTCGAACAGCGCGTCGACGTCGGCCAGCTCCACGATCTCACCCAAATACATGACCGCGACGCGGTCGCTCATATAATGGACGACGTTCATGTCGTGCGAGATGAATAAATACGTCAACCCGCGTTCCTCCTGAAGCTCCTTGAGCAAATTGAGGATTTGCGCCTGCACGGATACATCGAGCGCGGACACCGGCTCGTCCAGCACGACAAACGCCGGATCGACCATGAGCGCCCGCGCGATGCCGACCCGCTGCCGCTGGCCGCCGCTAAGCTCGTGCGGGTAGCGGCCCGCGTAGGAAGCGTCCAGTCCGATCCTCTCCAGCATCGCCTGAACGCGCCGCTTCCGTTCTTCCTTGCCATGCGAACGATTGAACCGCAGCGGCTCCTCTAGCAATCGTCCAATGCGAAAGCTCGGATTAAGCGACGAATACGGGTCCTGAAATACATACTGAATATGCTGTCTAAGTATTCGGCGTTCCGTCGACGCTGCCTTCGTCACATCCATTCCGTCGAAGCGAAGCCTGCCGCTCGTCGGTTCGAGCAGCCGGGCGGCGATTTGGCCGACGGTCGATTTGCCGCAGCCGCTCTCCCCGACAAGTCCAATCGTCTCCCCGGGGGAGATGGACAGCGAGAAACCGTCGACCGCCTTGAGCAGCCGCCTTGCACGGCCGCCGTCCGGCACCCGGTAGTGCATCGACAGCCCCACCAGTTCAACTAACGGCTCCGGTTCGGACCGGTTCATGGGCATTCGCTCCTTTCTCCTCGACCAGGAAGCATCTGGCCAAATGTTCACCCTGCACGCGGACGAGCGGCGGCGCTGACGCATAGCAGCGATCCTCCGCAGCTCGGCAGCGCGGGGCGAAGCGGCACCCCTGCCCTCTCTCGTGCAGCGCGGGCACCGCTCCCGGAATCGCGAACAGCTTCTCGCGTTTCTTCGACGGCGACGGAATCGCGCTCAGCAGGCCGATCGTATACGGATGAGCAGGCCGATCGAAAATATCGCGGGCGCTCCCCTGCTCCACGATCTGCCCCGCGTACATAACCGCAATGCGATCGCTCATGTCCGCAATGACGCCCAGATCGTGAGAGATGAGCAGAACCGACGTTCCGTCCTCATCCCGGATGCCGCGCATCAACGTCATGATTTGAGCTTGGGTCGTCACGTCGAGCGCCGTTGTCGGTTCGTCGGCGATCAGCAGTCCCGGGCGGCAGGACATGGCCATCGCGATCATGACGCGCTGCCGCATGCCGCCCGATAAGCGGTGCGGGTATTCGCGAAGCAGGGATTCGGGCCGAGGGAGTCCGACCTTATGCAGCAGCTGCGCGGCCCGTTCCCTCGCCTCCTTGCGGCTGCTGCTCAGATGCAGCCGGATCATCTCGGTTAGCTGAGGTCCGATCGTCAAGCCCGGATTCAGCGAGCTCATCGGATCTTGAAAGATCATCGCCGCTTCTTTGCCGCGGAATCGCCGCAGCTCGTCCTGGCTCATCCGATCCAGCCGATGCGTGCCCGCATATTCGATTTCCCCGCCGCTTAAGCGCAGCGCCGCGGGCAGCAGGCCAAGCACGGAGAGCGACAGCACGCTCTTCCCGCAGCCGGATTCGCCGACGACGCCGACGATCTCCCCCTTCCCGACCGACAGGCTAACGCCGTCCAGAACGGAGAGCGCCGGTTTTCCTCGGCTGCTTAGCGTGACGTTAACATCCCGAATTTCTAGCAGTTTGTTTGCCGGGTCCGCGTTGCTTTGCGTCATGTACGCGCCTCCTATGCTTTGTTGTCCCGCAAGTCGCGGATGCCGTCGCCGAGCAGATTGAATCCGAGCACCGACAGCGTAATCATCAGTCCTGGCGCCAGCGTGAACCAAGGCGCCTTCGCCATATAACCCTGCGCTTCATTCAGCATCCTTCCCCAACTCGGATCGGGCGGCTGCACGCCGAGTCCCAGATAGCTGAGCGCGGCTTCCACGAGAATGGCGGTCGAGAAGCTAAGCGCGGCCGTCGTTACGATCGAGGAGACGATGTTCGGCAGGATCTGCACGAAGATGACGTTCCAATGGGAGGCGCCGAGCCCTCTTGCCGCTTTGACGTACTCCGCTTCGCGGTGCTGAAGGACGCCGCCGCGGATGACCCTCGCGAAAGTCGGCACGGACAAAATGCCGATCGCGAGAATCGTCTGGAAGAGGCTCGGCTTAAAGACAGTGACAAGCACGAGCGCCAGCAAAATGCCGGGGAAAGCTAGCAGCGCATCCGTCGCCCGCATCAGCGCTTCGTCGACCCATTTGCCGGCATAGCCGGCGAGCGTGCCGACCGTGAAGCCGCCGGCGAGGCCGATAACGGTGGACAAACTGCCGACGAGGAACGCGGTCTGGGCACCGACCATAATCCGGCTAAGCACATCGCGTCCGAAATTGTCCGTGCCGAGCGGATGCGCGAAGCTCGGTCCGTGAAGTCGTTCCTTCATGCTCATGACGTTGGCGTCATACGGCGTATAGACGAAGCTCACGGCCATCAGCGCCGCAAGGATGCCGACGAAGAAGAGGCCTAGCCGGAAATTAATGCTGGTGTTGGACTTCATGGCATCTCCTCGATTAATAACGGATTTTCGGATCCATCCAGCGATACGATAGATCGACGACGAAATTGACCGATACGACGATCAGCGCGATGATCAGCACCATGCCCTGCACGAGCGGATAATCGCGATTGCCGATGGCCGTAATAAGCAAACTCCCGAATCCGGGCAGCGTATACACCTGTTCGATGACGAGGCTGCCGGCGAGAATCTCGCCGAAATTGATGCCGACGACGGTAACGACCGGCAGCAGCGCGTTCTTCAGCACGTGCCGGTAATAGATCGAGCGGTCCGACAGCCCTTTGCTTTTGGCCGTTCGCACGTAATCTTGGCTTAATTGGTCGAGCATGGCCGTACGCAAGTAACGCACGACGACCGCGATCTGCGGGATCGCAAGCGCGAAGGCGGGAAGCACGGTCGATTTGAAGGCCAGCAGCGGGTTGTCCGTCCAGGGCACGTATGTGCTGACCGAGAACCACTTCAATGTCAAACCGAACAGCAGGATTAGCAGAATGCCCGTCCAAAAGGAAGGCACGGCAAGCCCGAACTGCGTGCAGAGCGAAACGACGATATCCGCCAGCTTGCCGCGCGAACGGGCGGCTAGAATGCCGAGCGGAACGGCCGTTATGACGGTGATTCCAAGCGCCAGCAGCGCAAGGGTCAGCGTCACCGGGAAGCGGCTGGCGATCAAGGACAGCACCGGTTCGGAGAAGCGCAGCGATTGGCCAAAATCCAGAACGGCCGCGCTGCCCAGCCAATCCGCGAATTGCTCGGGCAGCGGCCGATCCGTGCCCAGCTCCGCTTCAAGCCGCGCGATCTGGTCGTTCGTCGCCTCCGGTCCCAGAATCGCAAGCGCGGGATTGCCGGGCACGATCCGGAAGACGGCGAACGTAATCACCGCGACGAACAACACCGTCAGCAGCAGCGTCAGAATGCGCCTCGCATAGAAATTCATGTTCCAATCACGTCCGATCTTATTCCGTGAAGTAGACGGTCGACAAATCCTGAACGTACAGCGGGTACTGCTTGTAGCCGGCCAAATTTTTGGCGAGCGCCACGTTCAGGTTCGGATCCATGATATAGATGGCCGCCGCGTCTTGAGCCAGAATGGTCTGCGCTTTCTTGTACAGCTCCACCCGCTTGGCATCGTCGACTTCCGTCACGGCGGACTTGAGCGTCGCGTCGAACTCGGCATTCTTGTAATTGAAGAAATTGTTGTCGGCATCCGACAAGTACTTGCTCAGAATTTGATTCGGATCCAGCTTGCCGTCGAGCCCGATGATCGTCGTCTCGTAATCGCGGCCTTTGTAGATGCGATCCAGCCACACCGCCCACTCGACCGGCTCGATATTGACCTTGACGCCGATTTGCGCCAGCTGCTGCGCGATGACCTGGGCGGTGTCCACGTGGAATTGATAATTGGACGGCACGGACAGCGTCGTCTCGAAACCATCCGGATATCCGGCTTCGGCCAGCAGGCTCTTCGCCTTCTCGATATCGGTCGCGTACAGATCCTCGAGCCCCGGCTGATAATATTTCGCCAGCACCGGACTTAGATTGGAGCCGAGCTTCGTTCCTTTGCCGATCGCGACGCCTTCGATGATTTCATCCTTGTTAACCGCATAGTTGATCGCCTGGCGCACCTTGATGTCGTTGAACGGTTTTTTGACCATATTGAACGCCACCAGCTGCACCAGGTTTTGCGGGCCGCTGACCGCGTTGAACGCATCGCCCAATTCCTCCAGACGCTCCGTCCCGATCCGTGGATAGATGTCGGCCTCGCCTGATTTTAACGCCAGCAGCGACGCTTCCGGATCCGTAATGATGCGGAATTCGACCTGATCCAGCGACGGAACGTCTTTGACGTAGTAATCGGCGAACTTCTCCACGGACAATTTCTGGCCTGGCAAATATTCCTTGAACTTGAACGGACCGGTGCCGATCGGGTGTTTGTTGCCGTCTTCATAACCCTTCGGAATGATCGCGCCCGTCAGCGCCGTCAGGAACGAGGAATCGTTCTGTTTCAGTTGAATGACGACGGTCGAGGCGTCCGGCGCTTCGACCGAAGCGATGCCGGCGTATTGCGGCTGAAGCGGCTTCTCGGCGCCTATCCCGGCCAGGCGCGAATACGAATACTTCACGTCCTCCGCGGTCACGGGATTACCGTTATGGATTTTCACGCCGCCGCGCAGTTTGAACGTGTACGTTAAGCCATCCGGGGATATTTGGTACGATTCGGCGACGGCCGGATAAAGCTCGCCCTTCTCGTTCGGCTTAAGCAGCCCTTCGAATACGTTGAACAGCACCTCGTTCGTACCGGCCGCGACGGCCAAATGCGGATCCAGAAAATCCAAATCCTGCGGAATGATGACGACGACGTCGCCGCCGGCCTTCTTGCCTCCCGGCGCGCTCGCCTCTCCGGCTGAATCCGCGGCGGGCGTCTCCTTGTTCTCGCCGCCTTCGGCAGTCTGGTTGGACGAATTCGATGCCGCTTTATTCCCGCTATCGGCGTTCCCCGATTCGTTATTGCCTCCGCAAGCAGCGACGAACAGCATGATCGTGATCAAGGTCAGAATGGTAAGCAGATGTCGGGAAGTACGTTGGTTTATCAAAGGACATTCCTCCGCTCAAATGTATGGTTCGTTCGTTGATCGTTGGCTCGCGCCAACAGTCGCGGCAGCTCGGCCACCGAATCGATGCGCGCGACAGGCGGCAGTTCTTCGATGCCGAGCTGTCCAAACCGGTTGACCAGGCATGCGGCCATGCCGGCGCGGACGCTGCCCGCCACGTCATCGTAATAATTGTCGCCAATGTATAGGCAATGCTCGGGCAGTACGCCGGCGTTCTGTGCCGCAAGCTGGAAGATGCGCGTATCCGGCTTCGCCATATTAACCTCCGAGGAGACGACGATATGATCGAAATAAGAAGCCAGCCCGTTCTCTTCCAGCACGATCCTGGCCGTATGATCCCAATTGCTGATCAGCCCCACGCCATAGTCGCGTTCCTTCAGCCATTGCAGGATATCGGCGACGAAGGGATACGCCTGCCAGCGCGAGCCTCTTCGCCGCTGTCCTTCATTCAACGCCGCCGCTTGCGCCGCCAAGGGAAATCGTACGCCGAGCGAATAGTTGAGCACGCCGAGGTACCAGGGATAGAAGCTGTCCCACTCTTGGCCTAGCGCGCCGGGGTAGTGGCGCATGAACAGCTTATCGGCCAAATGGTAGGCCTCTTCGATCCGGCCGAGCGGAAGATCGATGCCTTGCGCAAGCAGGTATTCGCGGTATACCGTCTCCCTGTCTTGATACACGAGCGTATAACCCAAGTCAAACCAAATGAAGGATATCGTCATCGCCGATTGCCGCCTTTCATGTTCCATACACGACCGGCAGCCATACCCGGGACGGGCGCTGCGCGTCATGATAGATCGTTTGGGTCGCCGTCGCGAAGTCGGCTTCTGTGATTTCGCCCGGATTGGCAACCCGGTTCGGATTGCGGTCGAAGGTAGGGAAGAGCGAGCTCGTCACGTCCAGCCGGATGGCATGCCCTTTCAAGAACGCCGCGGCGACGGAACCCAGGGAGAATGCATAGCGGATGATCTCCCCGCTCGGCACCGGCACGCGTTTGTCCAGTCCGTGTCGATAACTTGCCCGGATAATCCCTTCGGCGATGTTGTACGCGCGACCATCGGGATGCACGTCGACCAGTTTGGCGACGAAATCCGTATCTTCGGCCGTCGTGGCGGCATACAGCTCGAACGTAATCTCGCCGGCGATCGCCACGTCCTCGACGAGCGGAGCCGAAGTATACACGAGCACGTCGTTGCGAATCTCGACCGGGAGCTGGTTTTTCGGCCCCATCGGCGTCAGATCCGGCACGGCGCCCGAGCGGCCGCCGATTGCGGGAACGGCAATGGACGGATGATACACGTATACATCGGGGTACTCATCGCCGGCCGGCTCCGTGGACAACTCGCCGTCGCCATTGATGGAGTTAGCTCGGCTGGCGCTGCGCAAATAATAGGCGGCACGCCGCTCGCCTTGGCTCGCCTGCGCCGGAGGCCAGCTGTCCGCTTCCCTCCAGACGTTGCGTCCCATCTCGAAATACCGCACTTTCGGCGGCGGCTCGTCCGGGCGTATGTCCTTCAACCACCAGTCGAACCAGGCCAGCTGCAGAATGTCGATGCGGTTCGCCGCTTCCGGACCGAAGTCGAGCTCGCCGACATAGCGGGACCATGGCATATGGAACCAAGGCTCGATGAACAAATATTGATGCTCGCGCGCTTGCGCGTTCGCTCCGCGGCCTCGCACGCCGTTGAAATTTTCGATCGTCCCCTCAATGAACAGATCATACCAGCCCCCGATGTGCAAGGCGGGCACGCGGATCGACTCGTACCGCTCCCGCAGCGAACGCGAAGCCCAGTAATCGTCCCGCAGCGGGCGGCGCAGCCATTCCGTATAGTAAGGGGCCAGTTCCTTCATTGGTTCCGGAGGATCGTTCAGCGGCAGCTTCTTGTAAAAATGGTGGATGCCCGCATAATGAGCGTTCAACTCCGATGCCCAGTCCCCTCTTCCCTTCCGGAGAGCCGTATCCTGTGCAGCGAACATCACCCAAGACTGCATCGCGGCAAGCGCGAATGCGCCATTCGTATAGGTCTTCCCTTGATACGCGTCGGAACCGATCATGCCGGGCGCGATGCAGGCTAATTGACGCGGCGCTTCCGCGGCCGCCAGCCATTGAACCGCGCCGCAATACGAGAAGCCGTACATGCCGACCTTCTCCGCGGCATAGGGCAGATCAGCTGCCCAGGCGATCGTGTCGACGCCATCCGCTCCTTCGCGCTGATACGGGGAGAACTCCCCTTCGGACGACCACCTGCCCCGCGTATCCTGCACGATGACGACATAACCATGGCGAGCGTACCATTGCGGATGCGCATAGTTCATGGTCTGGGCGTCCGCCTTGTTATAGGGCGTCCGAAGCAGCAGCACCGGATAAGGTCCCCCCTCCGCCGGCCGATACACGTCCGCGTACAATCGGACGCCGTCGCGCATCGGAACGGGAACATCCCGTTCGACGATGACGTCGACGAACGCGCTAATAGCCATAGCTGGCGTCTCCCCCCTTCTCGAACCCCTAATCGAACCGGAAAATAAAAAAGATGCCGCTCACCCGGATCGTGATGATCAGGGGGAGGAGACATCTCCAGTCGACTGGTGAATTTATATAATTCCGATTATATTAATCGGCTTTAACCTAATTCTATCATGCATCTACAGAATCTTCCAACCCTTTATTTGTTCGCTTCGAGTTGACATTCCATGCGCGCGGTCGTAGCATTTGAATATATTTATTTCCCTGGTTCTACCAGATCGCTGGAGACGCCTTCGCTTATGCGGAAGCGTCTCTTTCTCATTATTCGGAACGAAGGAGCGATAACCATGACCAACAAGAAGCAAATGAAGCTGTCCGCCTATCTCGTCGGCACGGGCATGCATGCCGCCTCATGGCGCCTGCCGGATGCGCTGCCCGGCGCGAGCATCGACATCGATTATTACGTACGGCTTGCCAGAACGGCGGAACGCGGCGCGTTCGACTTCGTCTTCCTGGCGGATAGTCTTGCCATTAACGAGCAGTCCCACCCGAACATTCTGAACCGGTTCGAGCCGATTACGCTGATCGCCGCCCTCTCCGTCGCCACCTCGCGGATCGGGCTCGTCGCGACCGCTTCGACCTCGTATATCGAGCCCTTCAATCTTGCCCGGCTCCTCCTGTCGGCCGACCGGATCAGCAAAGGCCGCGCCGGATGGAATATCGTCACCACCCGCGACCTATCCGGCAATACGGCGCGCAACTTCGGCGCCGAGAAGCATTTCGAGCTCGAGCACCGTTACCAACGGGCGACCGAATTCGTGGATGCGGTGCTCGGCTTATGGGATTCATGGGAGGATGATGCATTTCTTTACGACAAGGCATCCGGCAAACTGTTCGACCCGTCCAAGCTGCATCGCATCCATCATCGCGGCGAATTTTTCGCGGTCGAAGGCCCGCTCAATATCGCCCGTTCGCCGCAAGGCTACCCGCTGCTCGTGCAGGCGGGCAATTCGGAAGCCGGACAGCGGTTCGCTGCCCGGTTCGCCGAAGTCGTCTTTGCGATTAAATATAATTACGAGGATGCGAGAGCCTACTATGCGGATTTCAAAGCGAAGGCGGCGGCCGCGGGGCGCAACCCGGATGACGTCTATATTCTTCAAGGCATTTCGCCCGTTATCGGCGCGACCGAGGAGGAGGCCGTCGCCAAGCGGAGAACGTTGGAATCTTTGCTGGGCGAGAGCGAGATATTGGGCTTCTTGGCCGATTATTTCAAGGAAATCGACTTCAGCCCTTTCACGACGGAGACGACCGCCCGGGAAGCGGGACTCGACATGCTGGAAGCCGCGAATCCCGATTACCGCAAGCACAAGCCCGTCATCGCCCGCGAGAATCCGACGCTGCGCGAAATCTACTCGCTCATCATCGGCTCGTTCAGCGGCGACCATCTGGTCGGCACGCCCGAGAAGATCGCCGATACGCTCGAGCTCTGGTTCCGCGGCGGCGCGGCGGACGGCTTCATGCTGATGGCCCCCGCGCTGCCGGAAGGCTTGGACGACTTCGTCCGCCATGTCGTGCCGCTCTTGCAGGCGCGGGGGTTATTCCGTCAGGAATACGCGGCGGACACGCTTCGGGGGCATATCGGGCTGCAAGCTCCGCCTAACCGATATGCGGCCAGCCGGCGCGCCGAGTCTCCCGCAACTTAGGATGCGCGTACTCGATGCCGGGAAGGATCAAGCGCCCGCGCTCTCGACCGGGAGCGCGGCGCGCCGGATCGCCTGCTCCAAATCCGCGATGAGATCGTCCGGATCTTCGATGCCGACGGACAGCCGGATAAGGTCCGGCGTAATGCCTGCCGATTGCTGCGCCTCCGGCGACAGCTGGGCATGCGTCGTGCTGGCCGGGTGGATGACGAGCGATTTGGCGTCCGCTACGTTGGCCAGATGCGAGAACAGTTCCAGCGCGTTAATGAACCGATCCGCCGCCTCGTAGCCGCCCTTCAATCCGAAGGTGAAGATCGCCCCCGGCCCTTTCGGGAAGTAGCGCCGCGACAGCTCGTGATAGGGGCTCCCCGGTAATCCCGGATAATTCACCCAAGCCACGTCCGGATGCGCATCCAAGAACGCCGCGATGCGCTTCGCGTTGCCGACGTGCCTCTCGACGCGGAGCGACAGCGTTTCGAGCCCGAGCAGCAGCAGGAACGAATTGAACGGACTGATGGCGGCGCCGATGTCCCGCAGGAACTGGGTGCGAACCTTCGTAATAAAGGCGAGCTCGCCGAATTTCTCGACATAACGAAGCCCGTTGTAGCTTCGGTCCGGCTCGGTGAAGCCGGGGAATTTGCCGGTTGTCCAATCGAACTTGCCGCCGTCCACGATGAGTCCGCCGATCGAAGTGCCGTGGCCGCCGATATATTTGGTCGCGGAATGCACCACGATGTCCGCCCCGTGCTCCAGCGGCCGAAGGAGATACGGCGTTCCGAACGTATTGTCGACGATAAGCGGGATGCCGCGTTCATGCGCAATATCCGCGATCGCGCGGATGTCCGGAATGTTCAGGCCCGGATTGCCGATCGATTCGATGAAGACGGCCTTGGTTCGGTCCGTGATCGCATCGCGAAACCGCTCGGGCTCGTCCGGCTGCACGAACACCGTCGTAATGCCAAGCTTCGGCAGCGTAACGTCGAGCAGATTGTACGTCCCGCCGTATAGCGTGGAGGCCGCCACGATCTCGTCCCCTGCGCCGGCGAGATTGAAGATCGCGTACGTAACGGCCGCGGACCCCGATGCGACGGCCAACGCGCCGACGCCGCCTTCGAGCGCGGCGATCCGCTGCTCGAGCACCTCGTTCGTCGGGTTGCTGATGCGCGAGTACACGTTGCCTAATTCCTCGAAGTTGATAACGGCGCGGGCGTGATCGGTGTTTTTGAAGACGAACGAGGTACTTTGATAAATCGGGACGGCCCTCGCCCCCGTGACCGGGTCCGCTTGCTGACCCGCATGAACCTGCAGTGTATCGAACTTCCACTTGCGTTCTTTCTGTTGCTCGCTCATCGTCCGCTCATCTCCCCGAAATGAAATAAGACCGATCGCATCCCGCGGAGGCGGGCGGCGCGTCGGTCTCCAGTAATCTGGTCAACGGCATGAAAACATATTTTTCCAAGCAGTTAAGTGTGATTATTATGGCAATGATGTTCCGGTTTGTCAACCCTCTTACGACTTCGGCTTCCGGTTCTCGGCGATCAGCTCGCCCATTGGCGTCCAATCCGGATCGACCGGCCGCTGCGAATACGCGACCGGCAGCCGCGGGAATAACAGCTCCGCCACCCGGTACGCCTCTTCCAAGTGCGGGTAGCCCGACAAAATGAATTTGTCGATGCCCAGGTCGGCGTATTCGAGCAGCCGCCGCGCGACTTCGTCGGCGCTGCCGACGAGCGCCGTGCCTACGCCGCCTCTGACCTGGCCGATACCGGCCCACAGATTGGGACTGATCTCCGGCGCGTCCCGGTGCTCGCGCACCAACTGCGTCATCCGCCGCTGTCCGACGGAGTCGAACCGGTCCAGCACCGACTGCGCTTCCTCCACGTCCTCCTCGGTCACGAATTGGACGAGCTTGCGAGCCGCCTCCCATGCTTCCTCGGCCGTGTCGCGCACGATGATTTGCACGCGAAGTCCAATGCTGACGCTTCTGCCCAACTGGCTGGCCCGCCTGCGGACGTCGGCGATCTTCTCGGCGACCATCGCGGGCGTCTCCGCCCACGTCAAGTACGTGTCGATATGCTTAGCCGCCACCTCGTGCCCGGCTTGGGATGAAGCGCCGATGAACAGCGGCGGCGACTGCCGGCTGAACGGACCGTACTGCAGCTTGGCCCCTTCGACTTGAATATGCTTGCCTTGGAACGTGACATCCTCCCCGGCCATCAGCCGCTTCCACACTTGCAGAAACTCGTCGGTGATTTCGTACCGCTCGCGATGCGGGAGGAATATCCCGTCCCCTTTCATTTCGACCGGATCGCCGCCGGTAACGACATTAATGAGCAGCCGACCCGCGGATAACCGGTCGAACGAGGCGGCCATCCTGGCGGCGATGCTTACCGATGTGCCTCCCGGGCGCACGGCGACGAGAAACTTCAACCGTTCGGTTGCTTGAATGAGCGCCGATGCGACGACCCAGCCGTCTTCGCAGGCATGGCCGGTCGGCACCAGCATGCCCGTGAAGCCAAGGCGATCCACCGCCTGGGCGATCTGCCGAAAATAATGCAGGTCGGTAATTTGGGCGCCGCGCGTCGTACCTAAGTACCTTCCATCCCCCATCGTGGGCAAATACCAAAACATTTCCATGCAAACCGGTGTCTCCTCTACTGTTGTGGTTGGTTTAACCGCCGGCGATTAACGAGACCAGCTGCCGCCGCAGCTCGGCGAACGTATGGTCCGATCGAAGCGTTCGCGAATCGGGCGTCTCCGCATCGGGAAAGAGCGGATTGCGAAAATCGTGCACGATGCGGCCGGGATTCGGCTGCATGACGATAATCCGCCGTCCGAGCAGCAGCGCTTCGTCCACGTCGTGCGTGATGAAGAAGAAGCAGCGGCGCGTCTGCTCCCAGATTCGGCGCACGTGCTCCTGCATCGATTCCCGCGTCTGCGCGTCGAGCGCGCTGAACGGTTCGTCCATCAGCACGATGCGGGGCCCGGTCGCCAGCGTCCGCGCCAGCGCCGTCCGCTGCTTCATGCCGCCGGAGAGCTGGTGCGGGAGCCGCGAAGCTGCCGCTTCAAGCCCGACCATCTCGATGTAATGAGCCGCTTGTTGCTTCCGTTCCTTCTTCGACATGCCCGCCATGCGCAGGCCGAACTCGACGTTCCCGGCTACGGTCAGCCAAGGGAACAAATTCGCATGCTGGAACACCACGCCCACTTGAGGCGTCGGCTCGATATGCGCCTCGCCGTCAATGGCGACGGTGCCGCCTGTGGGCTTCAAGTATCCGGCAATGATATTCAGCAGCGACGACTTGCCGCAGCCGGACGGGCCGAGCACGCAGACGAATTCATCTTGCGCGAGCGCAAGATCGATCCGCTCCAAGACGCGGAATTCGCTGCCGCCTTGGCGATAGGAGAGCGACAGCTCCTTCAACTGGATGCTGGGCCGCGAGTCGCTCAAGTCCGCGGCGCGTTCTGCCGTCGGTCCGATCTCCGCGCGTGAAGTTTGTTCCGCTACGCTCATGGTCCATTCCGCCTTTCTATTGCCTTTCTTTGACGAATCAACGCCCATTATGGGGCGTACAGGTCGCTCAGCAGCGCCTTCTGGAAGACGTCCAGCTCCGGCGCGCTCTTGATCGATTGCTGCTCCACGAGGAAATCCGCCGTCTGCTTCAGCAGCGCCGCGAACGCGCCGGGCTGCTCCGGCGTGCCGAGATACTTCGGATCGGATTGCGCAGCCTTGTCGAGAACGGTGATTTCGTTCATCGCCTTCAGCGTTTCTTCCGGGGACAAACCAAGCTCCTTGGACAGCGCTTCGGCCGCTTCTTCCGGATGATCCCGGTAATACTTCGTGCCTTCGTCGAGCACGTCGATGTACTGCTTGACGGCCTCCGGATACTTGGCGATGAAATCGTCGTGCACGACGCCGAATTCGCCCGTCAACGCGCCTTTGTCCGCGACTTCCTTCGAGGTGACGATGACCTTGCCCTTCTCGGCGAGCAGCTTCGATTGGACCGGCTGCCACGTATAAGCGCCGTCGATGTCGCCGCGCTGCCAGGCCGCAAGCAGGTCGGGCGCTTGCATGTCGATCAGCTTGATGCTAGCGGGATCGACGCCGGCTTGCCCCAGCGCCGACAGCAGGCTGAAGTGCGAGGTCGAGCCGAACGTGGTGGCGATCGTTTTGCCCGCTAGATCCTGCAGCGATTGGATACCGGACTTCTCTTGGACGACGAGCGCTTCGCTCTCGCCGATGACGTCGTGAATATAGTACACCTTGTTCGGCAGGCCCTGGGCGATGCCAGACGCGCCCGGAGGAGTTCCGACAAGTCCGAAGTCGATGCTTCCGCTGGCGATCGCGGTATTCACGTCGCGGCCGGAATCGAACTTGAGCCAGGATATTTTCACCCCGGGAAACTTCTTCTCCGCAAGGCCGAGCGCCTTCGCGACCAATTCGCCGTTCGGCGATACCTGGTAGCCGATCCGGATTTCTTGCGGGAGCGCGTCCGTGCTTCCGGAAGAGGCATTCCCCTCCGCGGCGGCGGTCTCTTTCGTGCTCGCCGGTTCGTTCGAGGCGCTGCCGCCGCACGCGGCGGTCAGCAGGACAAGCGCCAGCAGCATGAAGACGGTGGTCAGACGGGACTTGGCATGCGTAAGTAGATTCATAGCGATAACTCCTTTTTCACTCGGTTAATGTTCGATCCACGGCGATACGCGCTTGATCAGCGACCGAATCGCCGAATCGATAAGAATCGCGATGATTCCCATGATGATGATGGCGGCGTAAATAATGTCGCTTCGCAAATATTTGCTGGCATCGAGCACCATCCAGCCGATGCCGGACACGGCGGCGATCATCTCCGCCGCGACCAAGGTGGAGTAGGTGACCCCTACCGCGGTGCGCAGACCGGTCAGCAGATCCGGCAGGCAGGACGGGAAGATGACGAATAGATACAGCTTGATTTTCTTCGCGCCGAGCGACTTGGCTCCGTTAATCCGGTCGACCGGAATCCGGCGCGCGCTGTAGACGGCGGCAATGAACATCGGCGCGAATCCGCCCAGGAACAGCAGGATGATTTTGGACGTATCCTGAATGCCGAACCAAAGTACCAGCAGCGAATAGTAGGCTAGCGGCGGCAGCGGCCGGTAGAACTCGATGAACGGATCGAAGACCGCCCGCAGCAGCCGAATTCGGCCGCACAGAATGCCGAGCGGCACGGCCGTGACGAAGACGAGTGCCAGCGCGATTCCGATTCGCTGCAGGCTCGCGCCGATGTGCGCCAGCAGCCCTGTTCCTTTGTAGCCCTCCCGCGCCATCGAGACGAAGGCAGACCATACGTCGGCCGGCGACGGCAGAAACAACGGATTGACCCAGCCGTTGCGGCTTGTGAGCCACCAGGCGAAGAAGACGACGCCGACGGACAACGCGGATACGGCAGCGTAGGAGCCGCCTTTCAGACCGATCCGGGTTGTCGCGGACCGTTCGAGTTTAGCATCGATAACCTTCACTTCCTTCCCTCGGGTTGAACTTGCAGACGGGATGAAAGGCTATGGCAGAATCGTTCATCGGGAATCGAATTGGTCTGTAAACGAAGAGGAAACTATCGGTTCAGACGACAAGACGAGAGCATCCAATCGAAACGTTCGGCCTTTCATCCGGCCAGGTGCTTGCGATCGTCTCTCCTGTCGTCAGGTAGAGGGTGATGAAACGTGTTGGGGGTTGGCATTGCGCGTTCATGGTTGTGGAAGCCGATCCGCTTCTCGCGTCTCTGGACGTTTGTTCTCGACCTTCGTTAAGAGGTATGCGAGCACGTCCGCCCGAAGCTGGCCTTCCAACGGAGCGAAATTGAACAGTTCGCAGAAGAACAAGCCGTCGGCGGCAAGCCGGACGACCGTGGCTTCCACGGGATCCTTGCATTCGGCGGTCATCCGGCTCTGCCACAGGTCATAACGCTGACGCATCGGCGCGAGCAGGTCCGGGTTGTTGGCGGCGGCGGCCAAGATGCCGAAGCTCATCTGCAGATCGTCCTTGCTGATGTCGAACGTCTGGATGAGGTAAGCTTGCGCCCATCCGTTGTTCAGCGCCGTATTGCGCGTCGCCTCCGCGTCGGTGTCCGAATCGAATCGGTCCAAGAAGTCGTTCAAGGCGGCCTGAATAAGCGCTTCCTTGGTCGGAAAGTGGTAGAGCAAGCCGCCTTTGCTGACTCCCGCTTCCCGGGCGACCGCGTCCAGCGTGAGATGCGATGCGCCCATCTCTCGGACGAGCCTGCAGGCGACCATCAGAATCTTGTCGCGCTTGGAATTACGATTCATGGCAGCACCTCCTGATTTACTATACGGTCTGGACGGTTTAGTAGTCAACGATTATTTTTATAATTCCCATGCGATTAGTATGATTTTATGATGCGTGCGCATTCGTAGACAACATAAAAAGGATGACGCCGTTTTGGCGATCATCCTTTGCGGTTCGAGGCGTAATTGGGGTTCCATAAGCAGCGCATCCGGATCTGCTTTGTCCGCGAGCACGAGATGGATCTATTCACGCGAACTAAACACAATATTGCGCAGTTTCCTTGTCAGCGATATCGTGCCCGCGTCCTTCTTCTGGATCATGAACAGGAACGTTAGCCGCTCGGCGGGACAATTGCAAAAATAAGCGCCCAGCCAGCCGTCCCAGCCGTATTCCCCTTCGCAGCCGAGTCCGGCTCCTTGCCCGACGTCCGTCAGCACGCGCATGAGATTGCCATAGCTGTAGCCTTGAAGCGAATGCCAGTCTTGGTTGAACGTCTGCCGCTGCGAAGGCGTCAATCCGGCCGACGCGAGGTAGCGAACCGTCCTCGGCCTCAAAATCCGGCTGCCGTTCAAGCTCCCTTCGTTAATCAGCATGGTCGCGAACCGAGCGTAATCGTCGATCGTCGACACCAGCCCCGCGCCGCCGGATTCGAAGTCGGGATCGCGGTCCATGCGATGCACGATGCCCAAATGGTTCCCTTCGTACAGGTCCAGCCCGCCTTGCCCGTTGTCGGCATAGGTCCGAACGAGCCGGCCTCTCTTGTCCTCGGGCAGCCAGAACCCGGTGTCTTTCATGCCAAGCGGTCCGAACAGTTCCTGCTGCAGAAATTCGCCGTAGCGCATGCCGCTTACGACTTCCACGATCGCCCCGAGCACGTCCGCTGACGTGCCGTAGGCGAAAGTTTCGCCCGGCTGGAAAGCGAGCGCGCATTGGCCCAGCCGATTCATCGCGTCGACGGTGCCGATCGGACGCTCGCCCAGCAATTCAGTCTCGATCTCCCGGAAGAGCGCCGCCGTCTCCCGTCCTGCTTGGTGCTCGCCGCCATAGGTCAAGCCCGAAGTCATGGACAACAAATCGCGAAGATTCATCTCCCGACGCACCGCCGCGAGCTCTCCTTTCACCTCGACCCGTTGATTACGAAACCCCGGCAGGTATTTGCTCACCGGATCGAGCAGGTCGACCTGGCCGCGTTCCAGCAAGATCATGACGGCAGCGGCGGTAACCGGCTTGGTCATGGAATACAGGCGGAATATGGAGTCTCGGGCAATGGGCGTCTCCTTCTCCAAATCGGCGAACCCGTCCTCGTGATAGAAAACTTCTTGTTCTTCTTTAAGCAGCAGCAGGTTGGCGCCCGCTACCTCCTTGTTATCGATGCCCGCTCTTAACGCGGTTTTCAGCTGACGTATTGCGGTCGAATCCAACATGATTGCGATCCCCTTTGGTTGACGAATGAATGTCGATGGTTAATAGGCGAGCTTGCTTCGCTTCGCTTCGGTTCGGCGAGATCAACGGTACCAGCTGCGCGGCGTTTTGCCGTGCAGGACCGCAAGCTTCTCGAACGCTTCGTATTTCTTCGCCGATTGAAAACCGAGGTTTACTTTGCGCACGCTCGGATTACGAAGAACGGGCAAGAAATGCGCCGGCGTTAATTTCGCGACGAAATAATGCGCAAACTCCTCCAGAGCGGGCGCGTCTTCCAGTTCATCTAACCGCTTCAGGTTCTTCATATTCTCAAGACGGATGCTTCGCAAATCCCGCAAATTCGAAAGCTTGGGCAGCTCCTCGACCGATGCCATGGCTTCCAAGGTCAATTCCTGCAGCGCGTTCAAGCCGGAAATAAAAGAGAGATCGCCGGGCAGTTTCGCGTTCCAAAGCTTAAGCTGCTCAATTCTCGTCAAGGTCGCTAGAGCGTGCATGTCACGGAGTCCGAGGTTGGAGAGTTCCAGCGATCGGAGCTTGGGCAGAGAAGCCAAATAACTCACGTCGTCCAGCGTTGTCGAACCGATCGCGAGAGTGTCCAGTTGTTTCAAGTACCGGATCGCATCGATGTTCCTGTTCTGCCCATAAATCTCCAAGGTTCGCAGTCGGCCGAAACGTTGGATGGCATAGAGATCGGGCTTCTTCGATTTCGTCTTGCCGATGTGCAGGTAGTCGAGCGAATCGGGAACATCGTATAGCACATCCAAACTGTTCAGCTGATAAATGTCGAGTCTAAGCGCTTCCAATTTGCATAAATGCGCGATCGCATCCAAGTTGGCCGCATCCATTAGACAATCCAACGATAATTTCGTAACATGCGTCATGCGCGCAAGAAATCGCAAATCGGCCGCTTCGGCATAATGCCCATATACGCGAAGCCAAACGTCTGGACGGTGCGCGAAAAAGCGTTCGTTTAGCGCATCCGGCAGCGCTTCGTCGAGCGGTTCCGAAAACTGCAGAACGTCCAGCTCCGAATCATGAATCAACTCATCGATTTCTTTCTCGGTCAACGAGGTCCCGATTTTAACGCGATCGCGCGATACGTACTCGTACATTAGGATCCGACCACTCCTTGTTCATAGAACGCCGTCCGAGGGCGCAATTCGGGTTTGCAAACCTAAACATTTTCACAATCCAAGTCCATTCTCCTCCCAACTTCAAGAAGCGTCAATCCGAAATCTGCTCCCTTTCGTATAAAAAATTCGTCGTTATGCGAGTTAATAAACCCTGATCTTCAACGGCTGCTTCCATTCACACCTGACACGTCATGGCATATAGTGAACGTAGGCATCTATCCCATGAACGCTTATTCGAATGGTCTCGCATCGCCCGTGCCGGCTGCATGGACCTCTATAAGCGCAAAGGAGTGTTCAGGTTGAACGACCAATCTGCCAACTACTTTGCCCGCGGCAACACCGCTCGCGGCGCCTATTTCTTGTACGATTCCGCTTTTCAAGGACTGAATCGGCTCTACATTCTGACGGGGCCTCCCGGAACAGGAAAATCGACGCTCCTTCGCGGCCTGGCAGATCGCTTGCTCGAACAAGGGCAGCACGTGGAGCTGTTCCATTCCCCGCTTCGCCCCGACGAACTGGACGGCATCATCGCGACGGATTTGAAGGCGGGAATCGTCGATGGGAGCGTAAGCGAAGGGATTACGGATCAGACTGCCCGAGAGGTTGTCACGATCGACGTCGCAGAGGCGGTTGACCAAGAGCGTCTGGCGAAACATATCGAGACGGTCGCGGACCTTAAGGAGAAGCTCGCACAACTGTATACCAACGCGTATGAGGGCTATGCGGCCGCGCTGCGGATACACGACGAATGGGAGCGTTATTATATCGACAGCATGGATTTCGGGAAAGCGGACGACATTACACGCCAATTGATCGAAGGGCTGTTCGCGGGGCATGAGCACGATACGCCGACCGTGCGCCGCCGTTTGTTTTTCGGAGCGGCCACGCCGAAAGGCGCGGTCGATTATATTCCCGGCTTAACCGCTTCGCTCCGGCGGCGGATTTTCATCAAAGGCAGACCCGGCTCCGGCAAATCCACCTTGCTGAAGAAGCTTGCGGCCGCGGCGGAGCAGAAAGGCGTCGACGTGCGCGTCTTCCATTGCGGACTCGATCCGAACAGCCTCGACATGTTGATTTTCCCCGAGCTGAGCACCGCCATCTTCGACAGCACCGCGCCGCATGAATATTTCCCGGACCGGGACGGTGACGAGGTCCTCGACATGTATGCGCTTTCGATGAAGCCCGGAACCGACGAGCAATATGCCCGTGAGCTTGCCGAGATCAAAGAACGATACGCGTCGAAAATGAAGGCAGCGACCGCCTACTTGGCAGCAGCCGAACAAATCGACGCGCAAATCAAAAGCTGCTACTCGGCAGTCGTGGACTTCTCCATCATCGAGGCCATTGGAGCGCGGCTGCAGGAAGAATTCGATAATCTGCTCGAATCGTAAGCACCGCATGCGCGGATGGGGACGAACCGGACATCCAATACGACGGTAGTCCCTCATCTGCTGTAGGAATCCGTCATCGATCGAGAACGGCGAAAGGCGCCGCAGGGTTATACCCCTTGGCGCCTATTTGGCGTAAAAGTGGAGAATAGGATTCCACCCCTTCAACACGTTCGCGATCGTCCACTTGGCCGCTTCCTCGTCGGTCAGCTGCTTGCGGGATTCGTTCACGAGCGCGCCGGGGCCGGTGTTCTTGTATTCGGCGAACCGGGCGTCCTTCCACGAGAAGCCGGACATGTCGGTCCACGGCTCTGCTTTGATATGCGCGCCCATCTCCGTATTCATGTACACGACGCTCGCAATCGCGTTCGGATTGCCGCCCGGATGCCAAGGCCTTCCGAGGTGCACCGTGCCGGGCGCCGCGTCGCTCGTCAGCTTGCTGTTCAGCACGAGGTACCCATACGACTCGTCGATGAGCGTGCTCGCGGCGGTAATATACCCGTTGTTCGAATCTGAGCCGCGGTCGAGCGAATGAATGACGCAGTCGTCGAAGACGGCACGGGAGCCGCCGAAGATAAAGTCGACGTCGCCTTCGATGTAGCACTTATTAAAATTTTGCGTGCCTCCGTTCGTCAGCAGCGTGTCCTGGTTGCCGAGGAAGCGTACGTTCGTGAACGAGATGCGATCGCCGCTAACGTTCATGGCGACGGCTTGCTTGTTCGCTTCCGTCACTTTGCTCTCGTCGGTGCTATTCTCGAACGTGATGTTGCGGACCTTGACGTCATTCGCTTGTATGAACGCGGTCGCGCTGCCGCTTGTGCCGAAGGTGCCGCCTGCTCCATTGTTCCGTCCGGAATAATTGTCGAACGTGATGACCGTCTTCTCGGCGTCTTCGCCTTCCAGCGTGATGAACGGCTTCTCTCTCGGAATCTTGACGACTTCCTTATAGACGCCGTTCTTCAGCCGGATCGTGACCGGGTGGATATTGCCGGCCGGCACGGCATCGATCGCCGCTTGCACGGTCTTGTAATCCCCGCTGCCGTCCGCCGCGACGACCAACTCGCTCTGTATGCGACCCATCTGAGCCGCGATGCTCGTCGCCCGGTGAACATCGCCTTGCCCCAGCGTCCGGCTGTTCGCGTCTCTGCTATTCTGGCCCGTGACCTCGGCATAGATGCCGCCGGTAAAGTAGCCCGTCGAGGCTGCGGCCGCTAGCAGCTGCTTCGCATAACTCCCGCCCCACGAATAACCGTCCCTGCGCTCCTTCTCGATCTCTTGGATCGTCGATTTGATGACGCCGTCGCGGCCGGAGAAGATCGGCTTGTTCGTCCCGATCTCATAGAAGCGGTACCACATCGTCGCCTTGGGGTCCGGGACGAAATAGACGCCGTTCGGATCGCCGCTCACATAGCGGATGCCTTCCAGCTTCACCTCGTCGAACCACGTCAGCGCGCCTCGGATCGCCTCCTTGATTGCCGGCGACGGCGTAGGCCGACTCATGAGGAAGCGCACGATGCTGACCGATTCCGAGCCGGACAAGGAAGGATGCTCGTAGCTGCGCGCGCCTTTCGGCTCGAAGGTGACCGGATCATGCTGCGCGCACCAAGCGAGCAGTTTGCCGTCCACCTTGATCTGCGCTTTGAGGATGTAATCGACGCCTCTGTTCATGGACTGCTTCAGCTTCGCCGCCAGCTCATCGCTAATCAGATCGCTCGTGAACGGGTAGCTGCGGTTCGCCGCTTCGTCCATCAGCTCCAGTACGTTGATCATCGCGTTATCGTTGAAGGTGACGTAGTTGGAATATTGCACAAGCTCGCCCGGAATGCCTCGCTTCGGATACACCTGCGTGAACCCGCCCGTATCGGTCTGGAGCAAGAACAGGAACGCGATGCCCTTCTCGATCGCCGCTTTGTACTTCGCGTCGCCAGTCGCCTTGTACACCTCCGCGAGGAAACGAAGCTCCTTCACGGTCGCGTCGTTGTCGATCATCCCCAGCTCTTCGCCGCTCGGCCCCAGCCACTCCGAGCGCTTCGCCTTGCCGTCCCATGGCTTGCTGTAGTCGATCGCTTTGGAGAAGCCGCCATGCTCCATTTGCCAAGTCAGCATGTTGTCCGCCTGCTTGACCGCCTGCGCGAGATCGCCCGTGAATTTCTTCTCCTCCTGCGGCGACTGATACGTCGCGTTGGCATCCCACGCATCCGCGCTATGGAGGACAAGCACGGTTTGGCCAAAGCGATTCACGCCTTGAGCCGCTTTGGTGATGCGCAGCTTGGCGAAGTTCGGCGTAAGCGAAGCCCAGCTTCCAGTCGGCACGCTGATCGCGATATCCGAGTAATCAAAGTCGTTGAATCGGCTGTTCAGCGTCACGATCAGCTGATTCCCGCTAATCGCCTGTACCGCCACGATGCCGGCGTGCTCGGCCTCGATGTCGTGATCCGCGGCAATCCGGGCCATCAGCTCCCTCGCCTCGCCGAATGTCAGCGCCTTCGCCGGACTGAAGCCGCCGCCGGAAGCGGACATGTAGCCCTTGGCCGCCATCGCGCCGATAGCGCCTTTGCTCCATTTCGGCAGCGATCCGAAGCGCTCGGCAGCCGACTCGTTAGGAGCCAGGTCGAGCAGACCCGCTAGTATAACGGCAGCCTCCTGCCGGCTGATCGGCTTATCCGGCGCGATCGTGCCATCCGGCAGACCTTGCATATAACCCGCTTGCTTCGCGGCTTCCAGCACGTAAGCATACCATTCTTCCAGCGAGATCTCCCAGACATTCGTCTCCGTGCCAATCCCTTTGAACCGCTCTTCCTTCACGAAGCCGAATGCATCGTTGACGAGCGACATGAACGCCAGACGCGACAGAGGCTCGTTGTCCTGCGGAGCTCCGTCCGCAATTACGCCGAGCTGTTTCAGCTGCTTCAATTGAAGTCCGCTGACCAGTTCGGTCAGGTCCGCTTCCTGCAGCTCAACTTGCTCCTCCGCGCCGACCGGCTCGTTATGAATGCGCAGGCTGTCGATATTTCCGCCGCCGCTTGCCCCGACGGCCGTCGCCCGAATGATATTTTCCCCTGCCTTGAGCGTCGCTTGCGTCTTGGTCGTCAGCCACTTATCGAAGCCGCCCGTCGGATCGAAGGCCAGTTCGGCTTCGACGATCTCGCCGTTGACCGAAATTTGGGCCGGACGTTTGTCGGTGCCGCCGTGGGCGTAACGGAATTCCAGCGTGTACGAGCCCGCCGCCGGCATGTCGACCTTCCACTCCAAATACCCGCCCGGCACGTTCGGATTGAAATCAGTGAAGCCTGTTCCCGTGTACCCGGCATGCTTCGTATCGACGATGACGCCTTGCAGCGTATTCGCCTTCTCGGCCTCGAGCAGCACATTCACCTTCGTGTATTCTTCCGCAGCCAGCGACGATCCCGACGCGCCCGTAATTGCAGCACCTACGCTAGCAGCCGCGAATACGGCGACAAACGCGCTTTTCCCTGCAAGCTTCATTCGTTTCATAACGTTCCCCTTCCGATGCTTAGAATGAAATGTGTTGTGATGAGATGCCTGCTGTCTGACGGAGAAGAAGCGACCGGTTAGCTAATCAGGCTGTCCGCGTCTAGAGCTTGTATTGCTGCGCTTCGGCTGACTCGCGAAATAGCTTGGGCGTCGTGTTAAGATGCTTTTTGAACCCGCGTATAAAGTTGGAATCGCTTACAAAGCCGACCCGGCTGGCGACTTCCCGAATCGGCAGATCCGTATTGATCAGCAGCTTCTGCGCTTCGTGGAACCGCTTCTGCAGGATGTATTGCTGTATCGTCACGCCTAGCTCCTTCTTGAAAAAGTGGCACAGGTAGAACTTGTTCATATGCAGCCGGCTCGCCAGCGCATCCAGGCTCCAATTCGTGCTCCAGGCGGCATTAAGCTCCAGCAGGATATTCTCCGTCAGCGCGGCTTTGTCCGTGCCGCGATCCAGCCGATCGCCAACCCCTGTCTCCCGCCGGAGGGACCGGCAGAGAAACAGCAGCAGTTCGAGCAAATGAATCTGAATGGCGCCTTTCTTCCCCCACAAATCGTCGCAAGCGTTCTCCGCCATCAGCCGGTCGACGATTCCCCGCAGCGCGCCCGCTCCTTCCGATTGGAGCTGAAGCAGCTCATGCGGCGCGGTCATGCGGTCCATGATGCGCTGGAATTCCTCCAGCGCTTCGTGCTCGAAGCCGAAGAAGTTGCGCGTAAATTGAATGACAACCCGTGCATACTTTCTCCCCTCCGGCACGTGGACTTTATGCAGCGACGAGCTTTTGAATACGAGCAGCGAGTCCTTGGCCATGGCATAGACTTTGTCCTCGAACACATATTGAGCCGCGCCGTCCCGCAGCCACACCATTTCATAGCCCGGATGGGAATGGAAGTGCCTCGGATACTGGAGATCGGTCTTGCATGCGATCGAGAAATCGTTCCGTTGAAGCAGTATCGCAAGATCCCGCTTCGGATTCATAAGCCACCTCCTTGACTCGGATGTTTGCGCAATCCGTATGCGCTTTCAACTTGCGTATCACTAACTCTAGCACAACTTGACGCATCCGTTATATGCACCGTTTGTCGTGTTCATAGGCATAGGTTGCTATTTTGAGCGGAGTGTCCAACTTGCGCTATGAAAAGAAAAAAATCCGCTGCAGGAGCGGATTTCCACATGTTCGAGGGGAAGCGTCATTGCGAGGCGAATTTTGATCTTATCGCGACCGAACCGATTGACCTTTGCTGCGCACCGAAATTCCGGCAGTCGACCGGATTAAGCCACGCTTGTCGTCTGATACACAATGATACGTCGCGCCACATCTACGCCGTCATCGGCTGCCGGCGGTTGAAGCGCCGCGACTGCCAGCACCACTAGTACGGCTGCGAGCGCCGTGAATACGAACAACGCGATCCTCCGCTTGGCGGGTGTGGCCGTTACCGTATTTGCCATCATAGCGATCCTCCAATCCATAAGCTATTTCTTCATGCTTTCTGGTTCTATCATAGAGGAACCGCTATCTTCGCGGAAGTTACGCCGCGTCATGACTTTTGTCATCGCCGTCATTCCGCGGGATGACATATACCGGCTGGCCAATAAAAAAAGCTCCATGAATGGGAGCTCAATGATGGGTTGAATGCTTCCGGCGGTCCCAGACCGTCCGTTTATTTGACCGTGATGCGGAAGTAATAATCTTTGGCCATCTGCTTGATGACATCTTCGCGCGCCATCTTGATGCTATAGGGAAGACGGTTCTTATCGCCAATTACGAAGTCGGTGTACGTGCCGGCTTTCGTCTTCAGCAGCTTCGTCTCGCTCGCCAGCACCGTATGGTTTTTATTGAGCGTTTCCATCACGATGACCGGCGGGCGGGAGACATCTTTGGTCAGCGTGTAGGCGAAATCCAAATTGATGCCGCCAATGAAGAACGCGCTGTTGAGCGACGTAATGAAATCATGCGTGCCCTCTGCTGTCAAGATCTCGACCGCATCGTTCTTAATGAGCGGATAGTCCTCTTCGGGCGTCGTAATGGCGATCGTATTATTCTGGCCGTCCCACTTGGCTTCATAGCCGAGCGACTCGCTTACCAGACGGAGCGGCACGTACGTTTTGCCGTTATAAGTAATCGGGGCATCCGATGGCGTTCCGATTACCCGCCCCTCCAACAGCATCATAATTTGCGGGGCCAGCTGGGCCTTGATCTGCGCGCCTGCCGCCCAGACGGTCGCAGGCACGAGCAGGCCTGCGGCGACGAGCATTCCTGCCATCCAACGTTTCTTCATGGTTCATCCTCCTGTGACTTGTGCTTAAGCAACATGTACCATTTTCGTTTAAATCAGCACATCGTCAAAAGAGACTTTTCAGCTAATTTCCCAGACAAAAAATGCCAATAACGTCATATTCATGTCGTAAAATGACGAATGCATCCCTGCTCGAACATGCCGGACGGCGCGCCAAAAAGGCGACTGCTTCCGGCCTTCCCCGGCCGCAGTCGCCTATTCTGGCAAGCGCACACTCGCTTATCGCAGCAATTCCCGCGCCTCCGTCAGTTCGAGCTCCGCGCTTGGCCGGAACTCTTCCGATCTCGCGTATTCGAACAAGCTGTGAAGGAACTGTCGGCCTTCCGTCGTCTCCCCCGCGCGCTTGGCATCGATCGCGCAGACAAGCAGGCTGCCCGCGCCGACGCGGCATTCGAACACCGTGCCCAGCTTATGGTTGCGCTCGAAATTATCGATCGTCTGGACGATCGGCTGAAGCTCGCGGCTAGTTCCGTCGAGGATGATTGACCGCGACTGCTCCACGATCTGACGCCACGGCTCGGTCGCGTGGGGATCGCTCGGGAAGCGCTTCAGCAGCGGATGTTCATTGTCGATCAGAAGACCCATCGTGCCGACTGGGACTGGCTTGTTCATGCTCTCGGAGATCGAACGGAACATCGGGTAACACCAGAAGTCGACGCAGTACGTCCCTTCAACGGCGTTCGTAAGCCGCGTCAGATCTGGCATCACGACGACGCGCTCGCCCCGCTCGAGCAGCGCAGCCGCTTCATCTGTCAATTCCTCGAACAGCCGGATGCCGCCGCTATCGGCAGCAACGCCGCTTGGATATATCCATAGATGATACGACTTTCTGATGTCCGTCCCGGTAATTTGCAGACGCAGCGTCGTCTTCGTCATTGTCGGCACATCCGGCATTGCGAATCCGATCCGGCCGATATCCACCAAATCACCGGATTTCTCTGCCGATGCGACCGCTTCGCCTTGTGCGAGCCGCTCATTCCCCGCCGTCAGCTCCCACTGCAGAGTGTATCCTAGCAGCGGTTCAGGCCGCATGTAGCGGAGCTGCAGCGCAGCTTCGAATTGCTCGCCCGCCTCGTAATTGTATTTGGCGAACCGCGCCAGCAGTACGGCATCCGAGCAAAACGTGCGCCACTCTTCCGGCGAGATCAGCCCCTTCGAATCCATGAACGCATCGAGTACGCCGACGAGCGCTGTTCCTTGTCCGCTAAAGTCCTGCAGGTCCAGCAGCTGGAAGCCGGCCAGATGTTTCGTACGGAACGCCGACTCGAGCTCCTCCTTGTAGGCTTCGACCGCGACGCGACCGGAGTAGGCGTGATACTGTTCCGCGAGATGGTCGAGCCCGTGGTCCGCGAGCCGCTGCTTGAACAGCTCGAAATTGCGCGCCTTGAGCGGTCCGGTGTACTTCGCGATTTCGTTAAAGTCAGGATAGGTCTGATATTGGCCAATCTCGTGCGAAATGACCGGAACGTTCGGCACGAGTACGCCTTCGGACGCACCCGCCTGCACCGTCTTCGCTTCGGTGCCATACTGGATTTGAATCTCGCCTCCGCTCGATTGCCCTTCGATTGCCCCTTCACCCGAAATGTCTGGCGGTATGATCATATCGTCGTAATCCGTCAACGTCCCCTGCGGCCCTGTCTGCACATGGCCTTGCGGCGCATCGCACATCGCATAAGAACCCCGGAACAGCCGGTCACGCGAGAAGCGCACGCCGCAGAAGAAATCTTCATGCTCGAGAATAACCGGCACCCATTGGAAATTGTTCGACCCTTGCGTGTACAACGGACGGTTGTCGAACGTTTTATACGCCTTCAGTATACCGTCGATCCGTTCCTTGCTGCCCCACAGCTCGTTGCCGAGCGACATCATAACGAATGATGGATGGTTGCCGAACGCCTTCAGCATGCGATACCCTTCTTCGATTAAATAAAGCTGCTCCGCTTCATTATGGTTGTCGTACGTCTCGTCGGTCACCGTGCCCCAGAACGGCAGCTCCGGCTCCATGTAGATGCCCAGCCGGTCCGCGGCTTCGAACGCCGCTTCGGGCGGGCAGCAGGTATGGAACCGGTAATGGTTGATGCCGTACGACTTCGCGATCTCGAGCACGCGCAGCCATTCCTCGACCGTCGTTGGCGCGAAGCCCGTGAGCGGGAAGATCATTCCGTCATGCTTGCCGCGCAAGAACGTCTTCGTACCGTTGATCGTGAAGGCGTTGCCCTCCGCCTTGAATGCGCGCTGGCCGAACGTCGTCTCGTACGCTTCCGACGGCGAACCTTCCTGCTTCAATTCCAGCCGCAGCGTATATAGATTCGGAGTCCACTCGCTCCAGAGCAGCGCATCGTCGCCAAGCGAATAGACGACTTCGAATTGGCCGCCATCGATCTCGAACGTGCGAGCCGCCGGTTCATGCGAGCGCGAAGCGTTGAAGGCGACCGCCGATACGGTCAGCGCCGCTGCTTCGGCTCCGGCCAGCTTAGCCTGGATGCGAACCGTCCGCTCCTCGACGTTCGGGTACGTCCGCACATCCTCCAGATAGGCGGCACCGTAAAATTGCAGCTCGATCCTCCCCGTGATGCCGTTCCAGTTCGTCTGCGTATCGCGCGATGTCATATGACCGCCTTTAGTCGGATAATCCGTGTTGTCCACGCGAACGGTGATCGTATGCTCGCCTGGCGTCAAGCGATTCGCGATCGGATAGACATGCGGTGCGCTCAGACTATCGTGCGTGCCCAGCTCCTGACCGTCGATCCACACGGTCGTCACGCGAGTGCGCTCCAAGTACAGCATTGCATTCTCCCCGGCCAAGTCCGCTGGAATGATGAACGTGCGCGTATACCAAGCCCAACCTTCGAACGCATATTCGTCCGTCAGGCAGTCGGCATGCGCGGATTCGTTCGGATTCCCTTTACCGGCGTATGATGTGGTTCCCGGCAGGGTGATCGTATCGTTCATCGGCAGCCGCAGGCCTTGCTTGGCTCCGTCCAATTGCAGCTTCCACGTGCCTTCCAGGTTGATCTTTGCAATCATCGTTTCACGTCCTCTGTCCAAAATCTGCTGAATGCGACTACTATAGCATGGCCGGACATGCGATAATACCGCTTAAATTAGTCGATTTCTCCATGCAAAATCGGTGAATCCTGAAATGCGAAAGACATGCTTGATCACTGCCGGGAATTAAAAAAATCCGCTTCATCAGCGGATTTTCAAGCGATTACCTCATGAAACCAGATTGACGCTCTATTCGAACCAATCCCCGCACCACTTCTCAAGGAAACGAAGCTTCTCCTCGGTCTGGAACGCGCCGCCGCCTTCATGGCCGTTGAACGGATAAATCCGAATTTCCTTCTCGCCGGGAATGCGGTTGTAGGTGGCGAAATACATCTCCGGCGGACATACCTCATCCTTCATCGCGACCGAAGCTAACACGCGGCATGTAATCCGTTCCGCCATGTTCATCGTGTCGAAGTAGCTAAGCTGGTCCATCACCAGATCCAGCTGCTCCGGATGACGCTTGACGTATTCCGCGACGCTGGCGAAGGCGCCGTGCAGCCCTTCCACCCGCCGCGCAAGATTGCTGTTGCTCGGGACATCAACGAGCGCGACCTTCGGACGGTCGTCCAGCGCCGCCATCGCCATCGCGAGCGCGCCGCCTTGACTGCCGCCTTCCACGACGATTCTCGACGCGTCCACCTCGTCCCGCGAACAAGCGAAATCGATCGCCTTCATGCAGTCCATGTACACGTACCGATAGTAGTATTCATATTTGTTATGTACGCCGCGGCTTGCAACGTTCATGGAGAATCCGCTCGTCGTCGCGGCGCGGCTGCCGGTCTTGCCGCCTTGATCGCGGCAGTCGACGGATAGGACCGCGAATCCCATCATGACCCAATGCATAAGCTCGGACGGCTCTCCCCGGCTGCCCGAGAAACCGTGGAAATGAATGAGGCACGGGTATTGCGTTTGGTTCAAGAACGTCGGCACAATAAACCAGCCGTGAATCGGCGTCTCGTCCATCCCGCAGAACTGAATATCATAGACGCGCGCCTGCTTCGCCGGATAGGGAACTTCGCTTACGACAGGACGGAGCGGCACCGCCCTGGCGGCTTGGATCGTCTCCACCCAGAACGCGTCAAAACCGTCTTTCCGCGTCAGCTTCGGGAAATACGTAAATAACGATTCCGTTGCTGATTCCAAATAACCCATTAAGCGATCCTCCTCAATAGCGTTTGATGAGACTACCTTCCATTTCCACGCCAAAAGACGGATTTCCTGCCAGACTACGACAGGACGCTCAAACTTCAACAAGCATAATTACTGCTTGACGCTCTCTCGGACAGTCACCTGCTTGAAAGGATTCCAACGATCGCGAAGGGAAACCGTATAGGTTTTGCCGCAAACGCTGACCGTAGACGGATTCGCCGGCGCGCCTACAATTACGGCATCGGTGCAGTCGGCAAAATAAGTCTCGATTGCTTTCGTGGTCTGATTCGTCTTCGATTGAAGATAGAACGTACCCGCGATCAGGAGGATTAAGACGGGAATCGCAAAGTATTTAAAATAGCGGAATATATTAATTCGGTTCAAGTTCTCCATCGATAGTCCCTTCGCTCGTGCGTGAAATGGCTTTGCTTATGCTGTAATCCGCGGGATCGATCTCAAGTTCCAGCCCTAACGCGAGCTTCGCCAATTGGCTCCCTATATAGGGCCCCACCGTCAAGCCGGATGCGCCAAGCCCATTAGCCGCGAACAGTCCCTCCCACCCCGGCACGCTGCCTACAACCGGCAGGAAATCCGCGGTAAACGGGCGGAAGCCCACTCTCATTTCCATGAAGGTGCTCCCTGCCAGCGGCGGCGCGAGAGGCAGCCCTTTGTTCAAAATCTCGTGCATGCCCCCAGGCGTTGCCCGCGTATCGTAATCTTCAGCGTCGTTCTCGTGCGTCGCCCCGATGACGATCCGCCCATGCTCGAAGGCGAGCAGGTACTGATCGGTAGGCGGTATGACGACCGGCCATCTGCCTGTATCCCGCGCGTCATCCTCCACCTGCACGTGCATAATTTGCGCCTTCTGATGCCGGACCTGGAACTCGATACCGAGGGGCCGCAGCAGCTCGCCCGCCCAAGCGCCCGCGCAGACGATTACCTTGTCCGCGGCGTAGTGGACATTCTCCACCGTAGCGCCGACTACGCGACCGGATCGATAGTCGAGCTTGGCATCGCCGCGAATCATCTTCGCGCCGCTGCGCTGCGCGGAACGAAGCAGCGCCTCGCGCAGCTCACGACCGTCTACGCGGGCAGCGCCGCTTATGTGCACGGAAGCGAACCCTTCCGCAAGCAGCGGAAATCGTTCGCGAGTCTGACGCTCGTCCAGCCGTGCGATCGTTTCGATTTCGGGGGCGTCTTCTTTGCGCGACGCGGCCCGCTCCTCCATTTTGCTCAGCTTGTCCGCATCGTGGTGGATATTCAGCGCCCCGACCTTGGCATAGCCGGTCTCGGTTTCACCCTCGCCCTCCAGCTCTTGAATCAATTGCGGATAATAACGCGCCCCCGCTTTAGCTAATCTATACCACGCTTGGTTGCGTCGCTGCGATAACCAGGGACAAATAATGCCGGCTGCGGCATCCGTAGCCTGTCCCGCGTCTTTGCGATCGATGACGATGACGTCCGCGCCCAGCTTGGCCAATTGGTAGGCGGTAGACGCGCCGGCGATACCCGCCCCAATGACTATAACTTTCATGGTGAGTTCATTCCTTTCTCTGCACGCTCCTCCCATTATAACGAGATCCCGGTCAAATAGAAAAAGGCAGCCGGTCTCTTGTTCGACCGCTGCCTGCCGGTTTGACCACCTGGGCAAAACTCGTCCGGCCTAAGCGGTTACCGCGGCCGCGCCGGCTATCTTGTAATCCCTGCGGTAGGACTTGTCCATACTCGGCGGTTACCGCGACCGCGCCGGCTATCTTGCCGTCTCTTGGCCCTCAACCCGCTCCTCCCGAAGCGAGTAATGCTCCAACAAGTAAATGACGGCCAAGGTGATGGCCCGGATGCTGATCAAGTCGATCAAGTTCCAATTGCCGGCGATCTGAAGAATCCCCATATGGAACAAGACAGTATCCGTCGTAGCCAGCATGACGAATGGAACCAGTCTCCAATACCATCCCTTCGGCACGTACATGAACAAGAGAACCGCGGAGGCCATGAAGACATGATAGACGAAGCCGGTGAACAACGTGCTATCCCGGTAGGCGTTCTCCACCCAGTGGACCCGAAAAAACTGCTTGTCGAACAGCATCAGCACGCTTGTCGGCGTCTGCAGCATGATCCAGGCGATCGTCCAGAATACGGCAATTCGAGGGAATGCGAAGGTGCGATTTTGCAGCAGGATATACCACATCTTCATGAGCAGCATGAATGCAAAGGCGCATATGCCGGTCATCCACGTACGCCACCAATGCTGCTCATAAATACCAGCGCGTACGAATAACACTTCCGTCAGCATAAATCCGAGGGAGAATACGCCGATCCAACGGGCAGGCGTCCGATAATACATGACTGCTACCGCGGTTGCCGCCCAGTAGGAGGAGTTGGCAATAATATGACCGAGAATATTATTGGCGAACAGATCCCGGTAGATTCCCGGCTTATAGTCGTAACCATGAAAAACGAACAGGATGAACGATTCCCCGACCCATGAGCATGCCGTCGTGAACAAGAAGTACGTCAACCAATCGGCCAAATTCCTCCTGCGGCGCAAGGCAAACGCGGTAATAATGATACCAATCGCGATTAAACCGTAGTACCACGCCATATTCGGCATGCGTCCAATTCCTTTCCGTACGGATATGCCAGTTAGGTTTCCATGAATGAACGCAGTTCATACTATTATTTCCAGCAAAAAAGTCACCCTCACGGTGACCCTTTGCTTCCAATGCGCCATCGAATCCCGCCATCGTCGGGCGGCCCGATGATCACCGTATTCGTGATTGGCGCAATGACTTCTTTCCATGCCGCGGCATTGACGCCGTACACGGCCTGCATGACCTCAGGCGGCGTCTTCCTCAAAATATCGGATCCGAACACCGACTCGAACTCGCGATTATCGAATGTGACCACAAGGCGGGATTGTTCCGCGACCGCGATGGTCCAATGCCACCAACCCGTCGGAATATACACCGTTTGCCCCGGACAGAGCCGATAACGCAGCACTTGCTGAGCGTCGGGATTGAAAATCTCTTCGACGATCTCTCCATCCGCAACATACAACAGTTCATTCGCATTGGGGTGCCAATGAGGCTCTACGCTATGTCCTTTACTTAATCTCACTTCGACCAAGCTCAAATTTTGCATGGGCGGAAACTGATTCGACGTTTGATAAAGAATGTAGTTCCGGTTGTCCTTGACAAAATATGGCGATGAACTTAGGTCAAAGGACAAATTAACCGGCTGCATCGAACCCTTGTTCGTCACACCTTCGGTTGTCATCTATTCGATCCGACCTTTCCTGCGCGAATGGAAGCCTGAAGCACGGCATCTGTAGAAATGTATTCACGCCGTTACTTGTTATTCGCGTAAGCCCGCTCGCAGCTTCTAATTCGGCGAAACACGCTCGGATTCGGATGCTTGATGATCCCTCCTTCTCTGAAACGCGAATAAATGCCAGGATAGGCTTCGGCAAGCCGTGTCGAAACGCCAACAAGGGGCTAACCCTCTGTCGTCATGGACGAAGCGGGCTAGCCCCCTGCACGTGGCGCTGCTTACTTGCCGAGCGTCACATTGTAAAGCTGATCAATGGATACGATCTGCTCTTCCGTATCCGTATACGTCAGGCGTACGGTATCGCCTTCCTTCAGGAAAGGCGCATAGACAATGGCCTGCGGATTGGCCATATATACTTTGTCGCTGCCCTCGAGCAAAATCTGGATCAGCGTAATGTTCTCGACGGTCAGCTCGCCGAGCCGTAGCACTTTGCCGGTAATTTCTTTCTTATTCGCGATGTCGGTTGGCGCTTCATTCGTCCCGTTCTTGCTTGCGGCCATGCGCACCTTGTAGCTGTTAAAGGCGTTTTGCTTGGAGTCGCCGTAAGCGACGATCTGCGTATTGCGCGCGTTCACGATCGCGATTTTGCGAAGGACGCCTTTCGTATCGATGACCGGGATGTACCAGGCTTCCTCGCCGTAGATGTTGTATAGAATCGAGTTCGTCCCCGTCCACGCATCCTTCAGGAAGGTGTTGTTCACCGCTTCAATTGCGGCTTTGCCGTCGGACATTCCTTTGGTGCCGGTATAATACGTGTATTCCCCCGTACGTCCGTTCATCAGCGTATAGCCCACCATGGAGTTCGTACCGCGCGTCGTATGATCGGTGAACCAGTACATTTGGTTATCCGGGCCGAACAAACCAATCACTTCTTCGCCGGTATCCCATTCCGTCACCTCATAGATGTCTTTCTTGCCGAACAGCGTATTCCACCAGCCATGCTTATACTTGCCATGCCATACGTTGTAGTCGAATGCGACGCTCGCAGGAACGGCGAAATCCACGAAATCCGGCAGCTCGCCTAAGCTGTACTTAGCCATCGCGCCTGTCTTGGCGTCCACGATGATCGCGCCATCCAGCTTGAAGCCGCTCCGGAAATTGTTGTAATGGCCGTAAGCGACGATCCAGTACGGCTTCTCGTTCTCGTCCGGCTCGAAGCCGGCGAAACGTAGGATGTCTCTTGGGTATTGGCTGCGCACTTTGCGCATCAGATCATGGCCGAAATACGCCGATGGCGAGTATGTGAAGCTCTCCCGATCGACGAATTCCGCCGGCTGATCCTTGTCTTCCGCGCTGACTTTAATGAAGCCCGGCAGCGATTTGGCGTTCCAGGATTCGAAAAACCCTTTGTACTCGATCGGAGCCAGCCAGAATTCCTCGCCGCCGATCTTCTGTCTAGTCAGCTCGCCGAGCTGATAATAGGAGGCTTTCGGAATCCCGCCGATCAGTTTATCCGCCACGTAGCCGGCTGTTTCCTTCGGCACGGTTGGAATATGCTGAATATCGGTAGCCGCGATCTTCTCCGAGGTTTCTTTCGCCTGCACGATCTGATAAAGGTCATCCTTGACGAACAGCGGATAAATCACGGCAAGCCCGAGCCATGTTAAGAACAGTATTCCTGCGGCGCTGTACCCGATAAGCGCCCATTGGCCAGCGCCTGCCTTCGCGCCTTTCTTGCTTGATCGCGCCTGGCCGCCTGTCATCAGCATCAGCAGATCCAGTGTCAGAATGATCGGATACATGAACGTCAGCTGCATGACGACCGCGCTCACTGTTTGATCCATAAGCGACAAATAACCGACAATGAGACCGCCGTACACGAAGGCCAGCAGCAGCTTCACCGCCTGCCAACCATAAAGTCGCTTCATCCACAATGACGGCGTCAGCAGCAGCGATGCGATGGTGAACACGATAAACCAGAAAAACATGTCATCCCCCCAGAAGCGTTATATATGGTGCTAGTTAGGAGTATAACGCAGACGATACGATATGGTTTCAACCGCTCGAACGTTCTCCCATGTGAATTTGATGTAAACGAAGTGCTCAGCAACGTGCATATTTGAACACCGCATCGTCGGCAATTACGAATGGATTGCCGTGAGAATCGAGCGCGAACGCTTGCGGATAAGATGCTTCTCAATCGTCGAGTGTATCGAGGCGCAGCTCCTCGGGGGCTTTCATCTCCTGGTCGAAGAACTGGATGCGATGGTTGTTGCAATCGAGAATGGCGATGCGGCCGTCTTTGTCAATGGCAATGGCGCGCGCAAACCCATTTTGATCGAGCGCTATTCCAGTCTGGTGCTGGAGAACCGGGTCCAACCGGCCTTTCGTCCATTTTCCCATGTAACGATACGACATCTTAACCCCCTAATTGTGAGCTGCGTGCCATTCCTTGCTACCGCCATATACAATGTCTGCCGATTAACAGCTACTATGAATAGATGGCTTGATTGGCACAATCGATGCACGTGTTGACGATTGCCTGTACCGCGATGGATCCATGCCGCTGGATAGCCCCCTAGATACAAACTCAGTAACGCCATTGGATGTAGAAGAGATTCTGCTTTACTGACCGCCGAATAAGGATCTGCTATTCAAATGAGTTGCAGAATAATTAATGACATTAAAAACGGGGAACTTACGCGGTCCATGTATTTAATCACATTAACGATCTATATATTTAATGTCATAAATAATCACAATCGATCATGTGGGATGTAACTATCTTAGTAAGGCAATCCAATACTACAAGATTCTCATTCAGGGCTACTTTTTTTAATTTGAATCATCAAATTCAATACCTTTGCTTCAAGAGCCATTCTTATTAAATTATTTAATTTAGGAATAAATAAAGTTAATTTTTATGGATTTACCAATTCAATAATTTGATTTATAATTCATTCAAGAAAGGAGTAGAGTATGAAATATCCCATCCTTACCCAATGTCCGGTTTGTGACCATGCGTTGCACGCCGTCAAGCTGGAATGCGGGCACTGCCGAACGACGATCGAGAACACCTTCGAATTATCAAAGCTGGCTCTACTCTCCCCCGAACAGCTCCATTTTGTCATCACCTTTCTCGTGAGCAGAGGCAACATCAAAGAAGTGGAGAAGGAGCTAGGCATATCTTACCCGACGGTGCGCGGGAAGCTCAACGACATCATTACAGCCCTCGGATACGATACGCGGAAGAAACCGGAAGTCGATGAGAAGAAGATCATCGCCATGCTGGAGAATGGCGAGATATCCGCAGATGAGGCGGTCAAAATGCTAAAAGGTGAATAAGGAGGAAGGAACGATGAAAGAAGAAATCAGCAAAGTGCTGTCCATGATGCAGGAAGGCAAAATTGATTCCGACAAAGCTTCGGAGTTGATTGACGCGCTTAAGGAGAAGCAATCCGCACACTCATCGCAAGCCGTTCAGGTAATGGGGAGACCCGACTATTCAAAGAGACTGCCCTCTTCCCCCGGCGGTTATCTAGACAAAACGTTGAAAATCCGGGTAACATCCCAAGAAAATGATAATGTCAGCATCAATTTGCCGATTAAACTGGTGAAGGCTGTTCTCGGAGCGGGACACAGCATCGCGTCCAATATACCGCAGGCTGCGAAATATGTGAAGGATATCGATATCGACCTGCTGATCGATGCCATCGAGAACGAGCTCGACGGGCAAATCGTTGACATCCGCTCCGGTGAGAAGGATACCGTCTCCGTCGTGATTGAGTGATCGGTCATGATGATTGTGAAAGTTAAGAGTAAGGAGCGCGCCTTTACAATACCGGTCCCTTATACCCTATTGCGCCTGGGGAGCGGTATCCTGACCTCCAACGTAGTCCAGCGCAAAATGAAGGTTTGGCTAAGTGACCACAGCGGACAAACGGATGGGCAATCGAGCCGCAAGCATGATATCGAGACGGACAGCAGCCGGTTCGGAATTGAACTGGCGCTATCGATTCTTGAGAACCGAAATACGAAGCAAGTGATCAGACAGCTCATCAATGAGCTGCAGCGATGCAAAGGAACGGTGCTGGTCGATGTCCAATCAAAAGACGGCACGAATGTGTTGATTACGTTGTAGGCCACTTTCGACTACAAATCATAACAAAAACAGCTTCAACATTAGCGTTGAAGCTGTCTCTGTCCCGTGGGATAGGTTGATCAGTTTCCCCCGAAAAGCGGTATTCTAATAGAAGTCTCGTTCCGTAATATAAATGTACGCTTTGGACACGCCGAGCGTAGCGCCTTGGGACGGCCCAGACAGAATAAAGAGGAAGTTTTCCACGTATTCGATTAGAGCATCGTCCTTCAACGTTACGGTCACGGTCTTCTTGGTTTCCCCCGGTGCGAAATGCAGCGTGCCGGTAGCCGCGACATAATCGACGCCGGCCTTGGCAATCAGATTCTCCGTCCGGTAATTCACGGAAGCCGCCGTCGCCGTGTTGCCCGTGCGGATAACGTTAATCTTGACGGAGCCGCTCTCTTCCATTGCGTCAATTCCGGCCTTCTCCACTTGGATTTGGCTAGGTACCGGCGCGTCATTGTCTTGAATCGTCACGAGCGCCGAAGCTCGCTCACCGAGCGAGGCGCCGCCGCTCGCATTCATGAGATGCACCGCGAACGCTTCGTCTTCTTCGACTGCCGTATCGTTATGGATCGGAATCCGAATCGACTTGTAGCGAAGCTCGGGGCCGAACACCAAGGTGCCCTTGATCGTCTCGAAATCCTCCCCGCCGGTCGCGCTGCCGTTCTCTACCTCGTAATCGACTGCGACTTCGCCATCGGTGCCACTATCGCGCTGCACGGTGATGTCGATGAAGCCATCTCCCTCGTTCACGAAGTACTCGGCCCCTTCGAATTGAAGCACGCCCGGATGCTCAGGCTGCGGATCGTTATCTTCGATCGTGCGGGTCACAGGACCTCCCGCCTGGATCGTCGCGCCGCCAGTCGGATTCGACAGCGTGATCGTGAGCGTCTCGTTCCCTTCATACCGCCGGTCATCGAGAATCGGAATGTAGAGGTTCTGAAAGTCGACGTCCCGAAGGAATACAAGCGTACCGCTTGTGCCCGTATAATCGGAGCCTTCGGTCGCCTGACCCGAAGCGGTACCGCCCGTGATCGTATAGTCAACCGTTGCGTAACTGTCGGAGCCGCCGTTGCGGTAGACATTCACATACATTTGGCCGGCGTCTTCACGGAATGGCGTCGACAGCTCCCTGATTTCGAAAGCTCCGTATTTCGGCGTATGAGGCTCATCGTCGAGAATGCGGATTTTGGTCGTCGCGTTCGGACCGAGCGTCGCATCATTGGTCGGATTGCTGAGCGTCGCAGTGAAATATTCGCTGCCTTCGGAATCCGGGTCGTCGTATATTCTGGCATAGACGGTCTTCGTCGTTTCGCCCGGCTGGAAGAGGAGCGTTTCATTGTAGCCTTCAAAGTCCCAGCCGTTGTTGGCCGTGCCGTTGTCGAAGGTGAGATCGAGCTGGACATAGCCGTCCGATCCGTTCGTCCGCGTAACATCGAACCATACGCCTTCATCTGGCGTATTCTCGTTCACCTCGGTCTCCGCCACCGCGAATTCGAACACGCCTGGATTGTAAGGCACGTCCGGATCGTCGCTGTTGATCGTAACCGTCGTCGTGCCGCCGCGAATCCCGGCATCCCCCGTCGCATTGTACAATTCGACGGTGAAATTCTCCGGATTCTCGAAGCGAATATCGTTAAGGACCGGAATTTCGATATACGCATACGTTTCGCCAGTTTGGAACGTTAGCGTGCCCGTTGTCTCGGTATAGTCTTTGCCTGCCTCGGCCGAACCGCTCCGGGTCGTATAATCGACGGTCACATAGCCGTTCGATCCATCGGTGCGTAAGACTTCGACCTTCGCGTAACCGGCATTCTCGTTCACGGTATACGTGCTAGCTTGGAAGGAGAATACGCCCGGTCCGTCGGGCAGCCAGTTATCGTCATCCGCAATGCTTATGTATGCGGTCGAAATCTCCCCGAGCGATGCGCCGCCGGTAGGATTGCCCAGACGAACAAGCAGGCTTTCGTCGCCTTCCGGATCAGCGTCGTTAATGATGTCCACATAGACGGTCTTGCTCGTCTCGCCTTCCGCGAACGTCAGGGTGCCGTAATTGCTGTAATAATCATAGTCGGCCGAAGCGGAGTTGTCTTCCGTCCAGAAATCGACCGTCGCCTCTCCCGTCGCACCGCCAATGCGGTTGATCGTCAGCGCGACGGATCCGTTGTTCTCCGCGGTCTGGTAATCGCCGAGTTCGAACGAAAATTGTCCGTTTGCCTCATCCGCGTTCGCCGCCGAGGCGAACGCCGGCAGGACAAGAGACGCCGCCAGTATAGCGGTGCCGAACTTGCGGGTAATCGTGCCGCGAAGTTTAATCAGGGGTAACCGATGCATGAGTCATGCTCCTCCATTCATTTCGAAGAAATTAAACAAACAACGACAACACGGTATGCATAATGGGTGCTCCGAACAAGCACCACCTCCTTTCATAGGGGCGATACGACGAATTTTGCACAGGAAAAAAGGCACAGCAAAAAGAAGGACACGTTCATAAAGGAGTGGATAAAGGTTGCAGCGCTAGGGAATCGAAGAAGAATTGAAGGTCACACGAATCGAGAGGATCATGCGGGCAAGCGAGCAAAAGCCGAGGACCTTAAGAATGAACAAGCGATGGTATACGTAGGATCTATCTGGCTGGAGAACGAACGACGGAAGACAAACGAGAACAATCGCGAATCGCGGGTTGTTTGCGAGGTGAACACGAAGTTTGATACGTTTCGTATCTATTATGGCACACTTTTCGAAAAGCGCAACAGGTTTCACGAAATTTACGAGATCGAGGTACAAAAAAATGACCTTCCGAATTTTACTCCGTCAGGTCATCTGAATTGTCGCCTCTACTTTGCAGCCGCGTCTTTATTTATTATTTTTTCCTTAATTTTTGTTTTGAATTCTTCTTTTTTCACCGGTTTGTAATCTTTCAATTTCTCCTCGGATGGTGCCAGCTGAATGACTTCGTCCTTTTCGACTTTGAATTTCCCCTGATAGACGCCAATTGGAACGTAGGCATCTTGCGTGATTGGTCCTTTGTATGCTTCGAGAAATAGGAACAATTTATCCTTTTTCTTGGCAACTGGGATACCGTTGAATTTAAATTCTTGGCCATCGGACATCACCCCGCCCGTTTCTAGCACTTTAATAACAGCATCGGGAGTTAAGTTGCCCTTTTGTGCTGAAATGACTTTCGCTGCAGAAATCGTAAATACGACACCGCCGTATTCGACCGTTTCCTGTTGATCCAGGATATCGACTTCGACGATATCGTTTGCTCTCGATGTTAACTCATCAAGTGAAGTAAAATAGGTTTCTAATTGGCTGGGACCCCCCTCTTGAACTTTCTCTGTACAAGCCGTTACCGATAACACCACAAGTCCGAGCAATAAGAGGTAGATTGCTTTTTTCATTTCATTTGCCCTCTCTCACTTCACTTACATCATCTGAAAGTAGTGTGTTCGAACGCTCAGCTGGCGCAGTTTCCACGCGAGAAGCTTAGCGCTGATTGTAGCTGCGGTCGGTGAATGAGACATTAAAGAACCCCGATAGCCAGCCAACCGATCAAATTATTAAACTACGATTTCGCAGGTAAAGCGCATCACAATCTACTTATATCAAGCGTATGTGGAATTGTAAACCAGTATTGGTAAGTCGGATCACTAGCACAAGACCTTTCCCTTACCTATTGGCCCCTGCCTGCTTCGTTATCCCACTTCGATCCGTATCAGCTTGGCTTCCATCGCTTCAAGCGAGATGCGCAGCTCGCCTGTAGCGATCCACTCTTCGCCGGACCACAGCTCTCGTACTCTGCAGCTCTCCAGCTTATCCGGCAATCCGAGCCGATCGAACGAAATCTTCTTAGTCGTCTCCCGTTCACGGTCGTAGTTAAACACGGCGACATAGCTGATACGGGCATCTTCTTCAACGCTATGCAGCGCAAAGACTTCCGCCGCGCCGGCAGCGGAATCTCCTTCGACCGGCACGAAAGTCCGCCCCAACCGGGCCAGCTGCAGCACCTCTTCGTTGCCCAGCCATGCCTTCGCCCGCTTCCGCGCTTCTTCGCTGCGGTAATCATCCCCGAGCAGAAGAACAGTGCCAGCGATGACCGAGGCCGTCAACCGGCTGCGCCCTTCGTGATATGCCGTCGCTTCCTGATTGAAGCTCTTGTACAGCACCGTATGATCCGGATCGTTGTACCGGTACAGCGCATCACTCATCCACCAGCCATACGTGAGCGAATTTAACATGTATTCGGTGTCTCCGATCAGTCCGAACGCATCGCAGGAGATACGGCGGCTGTGCCCGTATTGATATGGGAACAGCGGCGCAATCGAGAGATTGATATGCAACGGTCGCCCAATTCGCTCCTGCGCGAGCCGGTCGCGAATGACCGCCATGCCAAGATTGTAGGCTTGAATGCCGGTTCGAATCGCCGGATCGTAGTGTTCCCCCTCCACCGCACCATGACCGAGGAAATCCAGCTTCACGTATTCGAAGCCCCAAGCGACGAATCGGCTGAGGTGATATTCCGTCCGCAGCAGGTTGCCTGGGTGCGTCGGGTCGATGGACAACCCACCGTCAAGACTAGGCAGCACCTGGCCTTCCCGGTCGCGAAGCAGGATGTCGCCATACGTATAAGCGCCGTCCGTTCCCTCTACAATCTGCTCCGCATCATACCCCCAGAACGTGAATGGCGTCCAGTAAATCCCCGCTTTCTGTCCATTCGCCTGCACATGGGCGACCGCATCCTGCAGCTGCGCCTCCGTCAAGCTGGTCCAGAAGGAGTCGAAGTTGATGTAGACGATGCTATCGTTGTGGAAGCCGAACGGTTGCAGCGTCCGCAGAAAATCCGATGTCGATACGTATAGTTCATAGTCCAGCTTATCCGCCGCGGCCGACCAGCTGTTCCAACCGAACGGAACGCCGCCTGGCCAAGCAAGCGCCGGTTCGAGCTTCGCGTTAGCCTGCGCGAAGGCTTCCAGACCGTGGCGGTAATCGGCATAGGAGCCGACGAACACAAGCGGAGACTCCACCTTATCACCGGCTACCTCGCCGTGCAAAATGGTATCTCGCGTCAATTCTCCCGCCGCGCCGCCGTACGCCGCAAGTCCGATAGGTTCGCCCGCAACCCCGGCATCGGCCGCGATGCATATGCCTGTTTTCCACGTATCGTGTGTCAATGAACCGATAACGAGACCGCGTCTTGATTCCGGCGCGTAAATCGCGGATGCCTCATAGCTTTCGATTGCGCCGGGCAGCAGCATCGTTTCATACCGTACCCACTTGTCGTTATCGAAAGGGACGCGAATTGCCCGCAGCTGTTCTCCCCCGCGGGCAATCCGCACCGAACCGCCTTTGTCGTGCAATGCGACAAGCGGCGCCATGTAATTCGTTCTCACTTCCGCCCCGCTGCCGATCGCAGCGATCCGAACCGTCACGAACGGCGCAAGTTCGTACACTGTGTAACGTTCGGCAAGCGCCGGATAACCCGCTTCTTCATGTAGCACCGTCACCGTCGTCCCACGCCCCAGCGCATCGTTCGCCTCTTCGACGCTCGCCTTGCGATGCGGATAATCTTTCGTGCTCCTCGTCGTGCCCCCTAACTTGACTTGCCCTTGAGCGCCTTCAATCCGATCTCCATTCCGCCAAATCAAATCGTAAGCGCCATCCGTTAAGCGTATTACCACCTGTACGATGCCATTGTCCACCGTAATACCTTCCGGTTCCGTCACTATCCGAATCCCCGCATACCGCACATCATTGCTCACTTCATTTCGCCTCCTCTTCCGTTTACGGGCATAAGAAAGGGGCCAAGCAGTTCCTTGAGCCCCCATCTTGCCAATCTCTTATTTCCACAGCTCCAAGCGCTTGTTGTAATTGTCGGTGATGACCGCTTCCACCTTCTCGTCGCCGGCCGCCTTCATGGCCGCGAGCATCGCGTCGAACCCGGCATTGGCTTCCGCTTCGCTGCCGGCGATGATGATCTTCGTCAGCGATTGCTTCATGATGTCCGTAATTTTCTGGTAATTGAGCGATACCGGCGTGCCGCCTTCCGGTCCGAGGTTGTCGTACGGCGACGTGTCCCAGACGGAATCGAGCAGGTTCTTGATCGCCATCTGATCGACTTCGCCGCGGTTGTAGCGGGCGATGTCATACGGCGTGCCGTCGGGGTGAGCGCCGTTCTTCACGAACCACGTCCAATACCGGACGCCGGTCGACTTGGTCGTTCCCGCCCAGTCGTCCTTCAACCCCTTCAACAGCTCCTCGCGCGGCACATGCTTTCCGTCCTTCACATCCCAGTTCGTGCCTTCAATTCCCCACATGAGCAGGTATTGGCCTTCTTCGCTCGCCAGGTAGTTGATGAATTTCATCGTCTCTTCCGGATGCTTGTTGTTCTTCGTGATCGCGATCGCGTCCCAGCCGAGCGGGCTGCGCGGACCGTAGGTCGTCTTCGCCGGATCGACGCCCGGAGCGACCACCTTGTACGCGAACAGCTGACTTTCTTCACCGCCCGCTTTCTTGAGCGCCCCGTTGGCGTTGCCCAAATCCCAATACGCGGCCGGCGTCGAGAAGACAATGCCGTTGGCGATCTTTTGCTCCCACGTCTGCGTCTTGCTGACTGCCCATTCTTTGTCGATCAAGCCGTCGCGGTACAGCTTATTCATATATAGCATCATTTCGCGGTACTTCGGATCCTTGACGTCGAATCTCAGGGTGCCGTTGTCTTCGTAGTAGGTTTTCATGCCCCACATGCCTTTGAACGTGCCGAGTACCGCGCCCATATTCTCCCCGTTCAACGTAAGCGGAATCGACGTTTTGCCGTCCACCGTCGGATATTTCTCCTTGTAGCTCCGCAGCAGCGCTTCGAATTCCTCGGTCGTGAACGGCTGGCCGCCCTCGGCTTTGTCCGGCGCGAGCTCCTTCAGGATGTCCTTGCGCATTTGAACGCCGAACACCGGATCGTTGTCGAGGCCGTACCAGTTGGACAGATAGTAGTTTTTACCGTCCGTATGACGGGTTTGCTTCAAAATATCGCCGTACTGGCTCTTCACGTCCGGCCCGTATTGGTCGAGCAGCTCGTTCAGCGGAATGATCGCGCCAGCCGCGATGTACTTGTTCACGAGGTCGCCGCCGCGGCTCATCAGAATGATGTCCGGCAGATCGCCGCTTGCGAGCATCAGGTTCAGCTTCTCCGCCGGATTGCCGGTTGGCTGTTGGATTTCGACCTTTACGCCCGTCTTCTTCATAATTTCTTGGGCGACCGGATTCGTGAATGCTTCACCCGTATTCTGATCGAAGAACGTCAGCGTAATCGGCTCGGATGGCTTCGTGTCTTTGGCGCCGCCGTTGGCCGCTCCGTCACTGGCCGCACCATTATTTGCCGCGTTCGCGTTCCCTCCGTTCGTTCCCGCGTTATTGCCTGCATTATTGCCGCATGCCGCCAGCATTGAGCCGGCCAACGCCAGCGATACCACTGCGGATAGTACCCGTATTTTGGTCATGTGCGTGATCCCCCTTGTTCGTAATCGTGCAAAAGCCCACTTCAGGCGTTATAAAGGCATGATTCCTCTTCGATCTTCGATCATTCACGCTTATGGTCCGTCCGTTGGCCGCTCGGCCGGCATTCCCCCTCTCAACCATTTCGCGATGGTCACCGCCTCAGCTTTTCACGGCGCCGAGCGTCATGCCTTTCACGAAATAACGTTGGAGGAACGGATACACCAGCACGATTGGCAGCGTCGCCACCATTGTCGCCGCCATTCGGATCGTGTCGGACGAGACGGCCAGCCGCTTGGCGGAGTCCGCCATCTTCTGCGCGTCGGACACCATGCTGCCGGTCTGGTACTGATTCAGGATTTTGACGAGCACCGCCTGAAGCGTCTTTAGATCCGGGTTGTACGTGAACACATACGAGTCGAACCAGGCGTTCCAGTGGCCGATTGCCGTGAACAGCGCGATTGTCGCGAGTACCGGCATCGACAGCGGCAGGATAATCCGGAAGTAGATATGGAGGTCGTTCGCGCCGTCGATCTTGGCCGATTCGACCAGCTCGCCCGGCAGCCCTTCGATGAACGTCCGGATCAGAATCATATAGAAGACATTCATCAGTCCGGGCAGGATGAACACCCAGAACGTATCGATCAGGTTAAGCCCTTTGAGAATCATATAGTACGGAATGAGGCCGCCGCTGAAATACATCGTGAAGATGAAGTACAGCGTCACCGGCTTGCGCAGCACGAGCTCCCGGTTGCTGAGCGGATACGCCAGCAGGCTGATGACCAGCACCGTCAGCGGCGTCCCGACGAGCGTTCGGGCCACGGTCACGAAGACCGAATGCAGAATCTCGTGATCGGTCAAAATTTCGCGGTAACTGGTGAAAGACAGCTCCCTCGGCCAGAAATAGATCCCGCCCTTAATCGTATCGGACGCGCTGTTGACCGACAAGACCAGCACGTTCCAGAACGGGTAGAACGTGGCGAACAACACCGCGATCAAGAAGGCGTACACGATGCCGGCATACGCGGCATCCCCCCAGCTTCTGCTTCTCATGAACCTCTTCCTTTCGTTCGCGGGCCAGTCTTAGAAGAGCGACTGATCGTTGACTTTCTTCGCGATTTGGTTGACCGTCAGCACCAAGATGAAGGCGACGATCGATTTGAACAAGCCGACGGCCGATGCATAAGAGAACATGCTGTTCTGCAAGCCGTACCGGTACGTGTACGTGTCGATCACGTCCGAGTATTGGAGCACCAGGTCGTTCTGCAGCAGATACTGCTGGTCGAAGCCCGCGTTCAGCACCCCGCCGACCGCCAAGATGAGCAGGATAACGATCGTCGGCTTCAGCGCCGGCAGCGTGACGTAGAGCATCTGCTTCAAGCGGGAAGCCCCGTCGACTTTGGCCGCTTCGTACAGCTCGGGATTGATCGACGCGATCGCCGCCAAATACATGATCGCGTTGAAGCCCATGTCCTTCCAGGTGTTCGACGATGCGATGATCCACCAGAAGTAGTGGCCGTTTTGGAAGAAGGCGATCGGCTCGTCGGTCAGATGCAGCAGCATGAGCACCTTATTGACCAAGCCTTCCGAGGACAACAGCGTGATAATGATGTTCGCCGCGATGACCCAGGAAATGAAGTGAGGCAAATACGAGACGGTCTGGAACAGCTTCTTGAACGCCCCGCTCTTCACCTCGTTGATCGCCAGCGCCAGCAGAATCGGCGCCGGGAAGCCGAACAGCAAGCTGAGCAAGCTCTGCGCGAGCGTGTTGCGCATGATGATCCAGAAGTCGCCGTTCGTGAAGAAGTACTCGAACCATTGCAAGCCGACGAATTCGCTCCGGAAGAACGATTCCAAGAACGGACCGCCCGGCTGGTAATTGATGAAGGCCATGTACAGCCCGAACAGCGGACCGTACGAGAATAATAACGTGCAGACGAATGCGGGCAGGATCATCAGCCATAGCATTTTTTGCTGCCGCAGCCGCTTCCCGATTCCCCCGGCTTTGTCGCGCTTCGGCAGCTTCGCCTTCGCTCTTACCGCTGCTGTATTCATTGCCGCCCCTCCTGTGTGATGTATTTACGCTGGATTGATTCTCATTATAGGGGAGGCAAGAAGACGGCTTCTATGCAAACATCCGCCGAATCATGCTCCGATCCGCCGGAGTTTCGCGCCGGGCATTGTTGAAATACCGCACGCGCACTACAATAATAGAACAAACCAATACCTGATTACCGGCTGGAGGAGGCTGCATAAAGGATGTATACAATCTTGATCGTGGATGACGAGCGATTGGAATTGGAAGCGTTCTCGGAGAACGTACCGTGGGCGTCCATGGGCATTCGGGTCGTCGGAACGGCGAAGAACGGACGCGAGGCGCTCGAGCTGACGCAGCGGCTGAATCCGGATATTATTTTGACCGATGTCCGCATGCCGATCATGGACGGCCTCGAGTTCGCCAAGCGCGCCAAGCAGCATGACAAGAAGGTGAAGATCGTCTTCCTTAGCGGGCATGACGAATTCCAATATATTAAGACGGCGCTCGCGGTCGAAGCGTCTGGCTACCTGCTGAAGCCGATCGACATGGAGGAGCTAGCGCAATTGATGGAGAAGGTGAAAGCCAAATGCGAGGAAGCAAAGCTGACGGCGCAATCCGAGGAGCTGGCCAAAGACAAGCTGCTGCGGCTGCTTCTGACCGAGGATTCGCCGGAGCACCGCAGTAAGCTAGCTGAGCAGCTGCACCAACTGGAACGTGCCGGTCTGCCCCATTTCGCGAGCTACAGGGCCGCCTACCTATCCGTCAACAATTGCGGGGATTCCGACGAAGCGGGCGAACCGGTCAGCGATCCGATTCAGAGCAGCGTGCGCGAATCGCTCTATCGGTGTTTGCGCGCGCTCGGCTATACCGGACGCTGTCTGGATTGGGAGGCCGGTGCCTTCGCCGCGCTTTATCGGATCGAGCCTGGCGGCGATGATGAAGCCATGTGGGAACGGCTTCAACAGCTGCTCGCGGAGGATTTTCCGATTCGGCTCACGATCGGATTGTCCCGAATGGGCGAACGACTGGAGGACGCCTATGCCTTGTTCCGCGAAGCGCGGCTAGCCGGTGAACACGTCTTCTATGAAGGAAGCGGATCGCTGCTTGTTGCGGAACGTCTGCGCGAACCGGCTACCGGGGAGATCGACGCCGAAGAGACGAAAGCGCTCTTATGCAAGCTGATCGGGCATCAGCAATCCGAAGAGACGGAAGTCGCGATCTCCCGATTCTTCCAGAAGCTGCGCGAATGCCGCGCGCATCGGCATTTGGTCCGGACGGCTGCCGTCAGATTGGCGGCAGGCGTGCTGAAGCATTTCGGCGCGGCCATGAAGGAGCTCTCCCTTCCGCTTACGAACAGCGAATGGACGATCATGAACGATTGCCAGACGATGGCGGAGATCGAGGCTCACGTGCAGGACATCTGCCATCGACTTGTCATGGCGTTGTCGGAGAAGGATAAGGATCGGCATCAACATGTCGTGCGACATATCCGCTCGATTATTGAGGCATCGTTCCATAAGCCGCTCACCGTCGAGGATATCGCCCGCGAAGTCTACCTGTCGCCCAATTACATCCGAACCTTGTTCAAAGAGAAGACCGGGCAGACCATACTGGAGGTCATCACCCGCAAGCGGATGGAGCACGCCTCCGCCCTGCTTGCCGACAAGTCGCTCAAAATCCATGAGGTTGCCATCCGCGTCGGGTACGAGAACGTGTCGTACTTCTGCTCGATCTTCCAGAAGACGACCGGGCACACGCCGAATGGCTACCGCAAGCAAATTTGTTGATCCGGAGGGAACTCGCCGTGCCGCACGCCATCATCGCCGCCTTAACGAAACCTTTCCGGCATATGCGACTTCGGAACAAGCTGTTCGCGCTTCTTGGCCTGGTTTCGCTCGGACCGATCCTGCTGTTCGCCGCCTACTCGTATGAGACGATGCGAAGCGAACTAACGCGTCAGATGTATGATTCCATGGCCGGGACGACCGGTCAAGTGAGCGCGAATTTGAAGATGAAGCTGGACGCATACTCGAAGATCTCGTCCTCGCTTTATCTGGACCGGCGGCTCCAAACGATGCTGACGAACGATTACTCGAGCGGCAGCGGGTATTTGGAAGCCTACGAGTACATCAACAATACGTTCAACAATTTGCTCGCGACCAATTCCGACCTATCGAATGTCGTTATTTATTCGACCAATCCGACGCTACCGGCTGATCAGGTATTCATCCGGCGGGCCGATGACGTCATGAAACGGAACGCGTGGTATGCAGCGGTCGAGAAAGCCTACGGCTCCGTCACGTTCACCGTAATGGGCGAGACGAACCCGTCGAACGAAGCGGTCGCCCAAGGGATCGAGGAGCGCAAGCCGAACCGGATCGTGCTCGCCAGACAGCTCGATAACAACAGCCTGAATTATCCGTACGGCATCCTGACATTGGAGATCCCCGAAGCCGATATTTTCGCCCTGATGGAGAAGGAGAACGCGAACAAAGAGGTGTTCATTGTCGCGGCCGACGGCACGATTATCTCTGGCAAAGACAAAGCACTGCTGGGCCGTAATCTCTACGACGGGCTGCACGGCAATGATCAAGGGGATGAACGAACAGGAAGCTTCTTCGGCACGTATAACGGCGAGCGCGTCTATGTCGTCTATAACTCGATCGACAACGGCTGGAAGACCGTCTCCATCGTCTCCTATGACAGTTTGATGAGCAACGTGAAACGCGCCTTCTCCCGCATATCGGCAGTCGGACTCGTCACAGGTCTGATCGCTATTGTCCTCATCTACGCGATGGCCCGGATGTTCACCAAACGGATCGAGCGGCTGCTCCAGATGACGCGACGTATAGAACGGGAAGACTTCGACGTGCAGACGGGAAATCCGTCGCACGACGAGCTGGGACAGCTCTCCTTTGCCATGGGCAAGATGGCCGGCCGGATGAAGGCGCTCATCAATGAGGTGTATAAGAAAGAAATTTCCAAGAGAGAAGCCGAGATGAACATGCTGCAGGCGCAGATCAACCCCCATTTTCTGTACAACACGCTCGCCTCCATCTCGGCGCTGGCCATCCGCAGCCAGGATACGCGCATCCAAGACATGGTCGGCCATCTGGCCAAGTTCTACCGGATTTCGCTGAACAAAGGCAAACGCATCATTACGTTCGGGGAAGAGATACGCCTGACGAAATCGTACATCGCCATTCAGCAGCTCCGGTTCCAAGGATTGCTTCATATTCACGAACAGATCGATGAAGCGTCGTTCCCCTACCCCGTCGTCAAGCTGATGCTCCAGCCATTCATCGAGAACATTATTCATCATGCGATCTGGGACGACGAGGCCGGCATCAACATTATTTTGAAGGCGCGCATCGAGGACGAGGAGCTGGTCATTCACGTCATTGACGACGGCATGGGGATGCGGCCTGAGCAGCTCGCAATTCTCCAGCCCGAATGGGACGGCGAGAGCAGCTCCGGCTATGGCATCCGTAACGTCGACGCCCGCATCAAGCTGGCGTTCGGCGAATCGTACGGCATTCGGATCTTCAGCCGGTTCGGCATCGGAACGACGGTGCAGATCCGGATTCCGCTCAGCGGTCTGAAATAAATGGATTGGGGGCGTTCCGCGTGTCACGAGAGATGACGCCGGGACGCCTTTTTTATTCGAAACAAAAAAAGGCGTCCCATGATAGGAGGCTCCACACCATGCAACTAAGTAAATGACCTAATGCCGCTTCGACATTTACACCTAAGTCGAGAACTGCAAAAAGCGCTACAGGGTCGGTTCCTGTAACGCTGCGTTCTTCCACTATAGAAGTTCCTCTCATGCAACCTGCATGCAGAACCCCGTTCGTCTGCTCCTTCTCTTACTCCACCTTCCCCGTGTAGCCTAGCTTCTCCAGCAGCCGATCAAGCAGCACGGCCGTCTCCGCGCGCGTGGCGGCTTGCCGCGGGCGCAGCTCGCCTGCAGCGCTGCCCTGCAGGAGTCCGGCTTGCACGACGATCTGAATCGCTGGTATCGCCCATTCGGCTGCTTCATGGCCGTCCTTGTATTTGTTCAGCACCGCATCCGCTTCCATGGTCTCGAAGGCAGAAGGTTGGACGATCGTCAACGCCTTGACGAGCATGACCGCCATCTCCTGTCTCGTGATGTCGGCGTTCGGGCGGAATTGTCCTTCTGCCGTCCCTTGCGCGAGCCCGGCCGCAGCCGCCGTGTGGATGTCGGCAGCGAACCAAGCTTCAGTATCGACGTCCTTGAACAAGCCGTTCCCCGTCGAGAGACCCCCGACGCCAAGCGTCCGTACGAGCATCGAGACGAATTCCGCCCGCGTAATCGGCGCATTCGGCATGTAGTCATCAACTGTCTTCCCCTCCACGATGAGACGACCAGCCAACCGGTCGATCGCCTTCCCCGCCCAATGTCCAGCTGTGTCAGCGAAGCTCCTCGCCCCGCTAACAACGGCATACATACCTTCGCCTTGGTAAGGAAACGTCGCTTCATAGGCCCCATTCTCGCGCAAATGAAGCTTGCCGGGAATCGGAGACAACTCGCCGTTAGTTGTGAAGCGGACAATCGTGGCCGATTGGATCGGAACCAGGTTACCGTCCGCAGCGAACGAGTAAGTGACGAGGTGCTCGAACGACTGGCGAAGCTGATCCGCGTCAACGGCTTCCTCGGCCGCTCCGATGCGGATAACAGCCGATCCTTGCAGCTGATAATCCGACGGCAGCGCTTGCTTCAGAGAGGAGAGCGCATGTGCCTCCGGATTCCCAAAGCTAATCTGAATGCGATCCTTCTCGTCCGCCGCCGATTGCAGCTGGATGAACGGAATCGTGTACGCGCCGAAACGGCTCTCGAAGCGAATGGCGGCCTGCTTGCCAGCGGATTCGATCGCTTGCTCCGCTAGGTCTCGGTCCAACCGAATCGTAACGGCTGACGCATCGCCTGTATTGGGTAGTTGTATCGCAAACCTCGTGGTCCCCTTCGCCGACTGCTTGATCAGCGCGAGCGCTTGTTCCGTGTTGATATCAACGGCGGCCGTGCCGTCTTCCGCAGGCAGCAGCTTCGCTGCTGCGGAGAGATCTCCGTCCGTCGCCTGGCCCGTTGTCGCCGGCGGATTCGGCGCGGATACGCCTCCTCCGGGGGTAGGACCGGAATTCGATCCGCCATCCGCGGCCGGCGTCAACTTATACAATTTCGACTCGGCCGCGCCGAGCGCAGCGGTTAACGTACCTTTCACGCTCCATGATGCCCCGCTCCACAGCTCCGTTGCCTGATAGGTCTTGTTCTCGTCGAGACCTGCCCGCGCAAGCAAAATCCTCTTCTCGGCGCCTTCTCCCCCATAATTGAATACAGCCAGATAATACGTGCCGTCATCGTTCAGCACGAAGCCGTCCGCCGCCTTAGCGCCCGTGTTGCCTTCGATTGCGCGGAACGCTTTGCCTTTCTTCGCTACTGCAAGGACCGCTTCGTTCTTATAAAGCACCTCCATATACGCCTTCGCCTTTGAATCGTTCACGTCGTCGGACCCGAGGAATACCGTGCCCGAGATGACGGCCGAATTGACGCGGCTGCGCGCTTCTTCAAGCGTGCCTGCCCGCGCGAGCGCCATATGGTCCGGGTCCGTGTACGGGTAGATCGTACCGTTCTGCCACCAGCCGTAAGTTAACGCATTCAGCTGGTACTCGGTATCTCCGATGGTGCCGAACGTATCGGTCGCGATCCGTCGGCTGTGCGCATATTGGCTTGGGAACATCGGCGCGATCGAAGCGCTGACGAACATGGAGTCGCCTACGGCGTCCGTCACGTAGGCCATGCCTATATTGTACGCTTGCGTGCCCGTTTGCACCGCAGCATCGTAATGCTTGCCTTCGAGCGCCCCATGCGTAAGGAAATCCAGCTTGATATATTCGAACCCGAGACGCTTGAACTTGCCGAGGAAATAGTCCATCCGCTCTTGAGCGCCGGGATGCGTCGGGTCGACCGCGTAAGCCCCATCCAGCGTCGGGAGCAGATTGCCATCTTGATCGCGCAGCAAAATATCGCCGTACTCATACGAGGAACCGTCTACAGGCTGATCCATGTTATTGCCCCAGTAGACGAACGGTCCCCAGTAAATGCCGGCCTTCTGGCCGTTCGCGCGGATTGCGGCCACCGCGTCAGCCAGCTGCTGATCGGTCAAATTATCCCAGTACGAGTCCATATTGATATACGCGACACCCTCGTTATTCATCGCCGTCAGCTCGTTCTTGTAATAATTCGACGTATCGATGACATGCTGATAAGTGAGCGAGCTGCCGTGAGCGCCCCAGCTGTTCCATCCGACGGGGACGCCTTGCGGCACGCCGGAGGCGAACGCAAGCGGCGGCGCGATCACCGCGTTCGCCTTGCCGTAGGCCTCCAAACCATCTCGATAGTCGGCATAATAACCAACGAAGATGGTCGGAGACGACAGCGTCTGCCCCCTTACTATCCCGTGCGGCTGCGAATCATGCGTCTTCGCGGACGATGCGCCGCCGTACACGCGCAGCGAGTTCAACTTGTTCGCTTCGCCGATGAAATCGATGCCGGTCTTCCATGTATCGTGCGTGACCGAACCGAGAATCAGACCGTTCCTGGTCGCGTTGTCGTAGACGGTCGTCACCTCATAGCTCGTATCGGACGCATTCACCGGCACCGCTTGATATCGAACCCACATGTCGTTGTCATAAGGAACGGACAAGACACGGCCATCGCCATAGCTGCCGACGTCGACGCCGCCCCTCGTGTTCGTGACGACAGGGGCGAAGTAATTCGATGCAAGCTCCGCATCCCCCTTGGCCTCCGTATACGTCAGGAAGAATGGTTTACCAGCATATAAACGGTATACTTGATTGAGTGTAGGCTTACCTGTCTCCTGACTGCTGAAGGTAACTTGAATGCCGTCGCCGAAGCCGTCCGCAAGCGGCTTCGCCTGGTCCATATCGAAGCGATGCTCGGCATAGCAGCTGCTCGCCAACTCGCCGAACTTGCTGTAGACGCCTTTCGTCATGGATTTGCCGTTCCAGCTATAGGCTGCAAGGCCGCTATTCAAATCGTAAAGGATCGCGTAGTCGCCTTGCTCGATCAGAACGAAACTCGCATATTCCTTGACCGTGATCGCGCCGAACGTCTTCGATTTCAAGGGTTCGCCGCTTGGCGCTTGCGGATCGGCCGCGGCTTGCTCGCAGCCCGCGACGACTTCGCCGGCAAAAGGCTCTACCGTGATTTTGTCCAGGTCGGGCGCATAGCCGCCGCCGTCCGCGAACAGGATGCTGTTATCGCCAGCCTGCAGCGTCACGTTGATCTTCTGCGTGCCGACCGTGTCCCAGTCCGCCGTCTTTGCGAACAGGATGCTCTGCGCCGGACCTTCGTTCACGCTGACTGCGAACGACCGCGGATCGCCGGAAATATAATGCACGGTCATCTCGTAAGCCCCCGCTTCGGGGACGCGGATCCCGTTCACGCGAACGCTCGCGCCTTGATACAGGTTGCCGACCTTCTTGCCGTCCGAGCATGCGGCACAATCGTTGACGGAGGCATTGCCGGCGAGCGTGTTCGATGCGGCTTCGCCTTCATAGCTTTGGGCCGCCGGGACAATCGTGACGCGGTCGATATCTGGCGAGTATCCATTCCCGTCATCGAACGTGATCGCGTTCGCGCCTGCCGTCAGCTGCAGCATGACTGTCTGCGAACCGAGCGTGTTCCAGTCCGCCGTTTTCTTGAACTCCACATGCTTCGCAGCGCCGCCGTTCACGCTAATATCCGCGCTGCGCGGATCACCCGAGATATAGTCGACGATCGCGTAATAAGAGCCGGACTCCGCTACCTCGATTCCGTTCATCCGAAGCGTGCTGCCCTGGTACAAGCCGCCGACCTTCTTGCCGCCGGAGCAGGCAGCGCAGTCCGATACAGACGCGTTGCCGGTCATCGTATGGCCTGCGGCTTCCGCCTCATAGGCGGTTCCGGCGCCCACGGTTGCGGACGCGCCGACTTCGTCGCCGCTTGCAAGCGCAGCCTCGCCATCTGCCGTCGGCAAAGAGCCGCCGATGGTCTCGCCGGCACCCGCTTCGGCCGTCGGTTGAGCGCCGCCAGCGTTCTCGCCAGCCCCCACCCCGCCCAACTGCGCGGCCTCGAGAACGGACGCCGCCGCCGATGTCGCCTCTGCATAACCGGGCGTCGTTGTCGCGGCCGCGAGCAAGACCAGCAGCGCCACACATAAAGTAAGCGTTTTCCTCATCGGATTTCTCCTTTCGTTGATCGGGTTCTTCCCGCTACATGTCAAATGTAAGGGAGCGGCCCTTCCGCGGACAATCCAAGAATCCTCCGAATCATAACGCAAAATAAAGGAGTCTCGCTCCTTGAGCAAAACTCCTTCCATATCTCCTTATGTATGAGCTCGGCGAATGAGCCGAATTCCGCGCTATACGTTAAAGCGATATCCGACGCCCCAGATCGTCTCGATCATTTGCGGCTTGGACGGTTGACGTTCGATTTTCTCCCTAAGCTTGCTAATATGCACCGTAACCGTCGCGTTGTCGCCCATCGCGTCGAAGCCCCAGATCCGCTCGAACAGTTCATCCTTGCTGAACACCCGGTTCGGGTGCGTTACGAGGTAGAGCAGGAGATCGTACTCCTTGGTCGTGAGCGTCGCCTCGCGTTCGCGCACGAATACTTTGCGGGCCAGCTTGTCGATGGTCAGCCCGTTCAACCGCAGCTCGTCTTTCGGCTGGGGGGTGCCCGGGCCTGGCTGCATGGTTAGCCGTTCGAACCGGCTAATGTGGGCTTTCACCCGCGCGACTAATTCGCCGACGCTGAACGGCTTGCAGATGTAATCGTCCGCCCCGAGGCCAAGTCCTCGGATTTTGTCGATCTCCTCAATCTTCGCGGACACCATCAGGATCGGGATATGCTTCGTTCGCCGCACTTGCTTGCATATTTCGTAGCCGTCCACGCCGGGCAGCATCAAATCCAGCAAAATGAGATCGATCTCGCCTTCCAGCGCCTTCCGGAGACCGGATTCGCCCGTCGATGCAATCTCAACGGCAAAACCGCTTGCCTCCAAGTAGTCCTTCTGCACTTCGGCGATAACGGAATCATCCTCAATAATCAGAATCGTCTTCATTGCGCCCCTCCCGGCGTGTCCTTGGCATGGATGGGCAGCGAGAACGAAATCACGGTCCCCTCGCCCAAGCTGCTGTCTGCCCATACCCGCCCGCCATGCTCCTCGATGATTTGTTTGACAATGGCCAGTCCCAAGCCGCTCCCGCCGCGCTCCGAAGTACGAGCTTCATCCGCGCGATAGAAGCGCTCGAAGATGCGCGGCAGCGACTCTCGCTCGATGCCCGGGCCGTTGTCGGCGATACTGACCGTGACCATTCCGGCTTGATCCGCGCCTGATCGCGCGACCAGCTTGAAGGTCAGCTTCTTCTCCGGCTTCTCCATATGCTTCAAGCTGTTCTCCACGATATTCATGATCGCCCTGCCCAGCTTCTCCCTGTCCGCCATGATCTGAACGGTCTGTACGCCCGGATGCTCGAAGCCGATGTCGAGATCGCCTGCGCCAGACTCGGACTGCAGCCGCAATTCTTCGGCGCAGTCGCTCAGGAAAGCGGTCAAGTCTACAGGGGCAAAGTGGAATGGCAGCTTCTTCATGTCGAGCTTGGAGAACAGGAACAGCTCATCGATCATACGGTCCATGTCGGCCGCCTTCCGATGAATCATTTGGATATACTTGAGCTGTTTCTCAGGCGTGTCGGCGATGCCGTCCCGCATGATGTCGGCGCAGCCGGCAATGGCGGTGATCGGCGTCTTGAGATCGTGCGAGATGCTGGAGATTAACGCCTTGCGGTCCTCCTCGACTTGAAGCTGCACGCGAATCGAATCCTTCAGCCGCAGCCGCATTTCTTCGAAGGCGCTGCCCAACCGCCCGAGCTCGTCCCTGCGCTTCTTCATCTGGAGCGGATGCTCGAGATCGCCCTCCTTGATGTGCTCGGCCGCCTGCTTCAACGCCTTGATCGGTCGAAGAATGCTTCGCGACACGAGATACGTGAGCAATCCGTTCGTCAGCACGACGGCGCCGATCAACAGCAGCGCGACGATCGGGAAGAACGTGCGGACCATCTCGTTGGTAGCGGTAATATCGGCCATAAAAAATACCGAACCCTTCAGGCCATCTTGATAGGTGACGGCTTCTTGCGTGAACGTATAGTTGCGCCCGTCTAACGTAAATTCCGAATCCGACCACTCGTCGACCGGTTCGCTTTGAAGCTTGGTCGACAGCTCGGACATGTCTGCTCTCTCCATGAGCGGCGAGACGTACGTGAACGCCCCCCCTTTCTCCAGCACCATCGCGGCTTTGACCGCTTGAAGCTGATCGCCGGCTCGCTTCAGATAGGCGTCATCCTCCATCAAACCGGGTTCGTACTCGAACATATACGACAGTCCCGCCATCTGCCGATCCTGCTCTTCCTGCAGCGCATGGAAAGCCTTCATCCTCTCCACGGATTCCAGCTTGATCGGCGGATCGATGCCGACTTCGTCACTGTAAATCATCGCCAGCAGTCCCATCATGACCATGAGGAACAAGACGACCGGGACGATGATCATCGCGATATAAGAGAAGAGCAGTTTCAGACGGATCGACATGGCATTTCTACTCCTTCAGGCGCTTGCCTGCACCCGCGCAGCGCGCTTGATGGTTATTAGGCAGCAAATTAGCTTGGCGGTGTTGCCGAATCGGCCTTGGCGTCAGTACGATTGCTTCTCGAACCGGTACCAGCCAGCCGCATAGCTAATTATACCGTGCGCCAGCAAGAACAGGAACAACGTAATGGCGTGGCTAGCGGATGGGAGATTTCCAAGCCAAAGCCGATACCAATCGGATTGCGCGAACACGTTCCATGTCGTAGACGACGGGTAGACAAGCGGCAGCGCCTTCCCGACCAGATAGAGAAACAAGAGGAATAAGAAGGCACCGGTGCTGCTGCCGAACCATTGCACGACGAAAGCCGCAAGAGACGCGAACGCCATCATCGGGACGAAAGCGGCAAAATAGACGCCCATGCTGTGCAGTGCGCCAAGCGCGGACGCCCCGCTGCCCATGCCTGTGAACAGTTCGGTCAGCCAAGCCAGCAGCCACACTTCTCCGAGCATAAGCAGGCAGAGCGCCGCAGCCGCCGTCAGTTTGGAGGCATAGACCGCAGATCTTGCGATCGGCCTCGTCACGACGAGCTTCATCGTTCGCGCCGCCTTCTCGCCGGCGAATAATTCAGCTACCGTCATGAACAAGACCGGAGGCAGCCAGAACACGACCATCAAGTCCAACATAAGAAGGGGCAATCCGGCGGCCCCGCCAGCACCGATGAAGCTCACCCCCGTTCGGCCGTTCAAGCTGCCGAGCAGCACCCCCGCTATGATGGGTACGATCGCGGTAAGGAGGAGCACCATACGGATTTTGCGCATGGCCAGCAGCTTATCGATTTCGTTGCGCACGTTCGCGACATAGCTATGCATGAATCCTCGCCGCTCCTTTCGCTTGCCCATGAATCGCGTACAGATAAGCGTCTTCGAGCGTGATCCCGCCGCCGACCAAGTCGGTTATGCGCCCTTGGCTGATGAGTTCGCCGCCGCCGATGATGCAGGCATGCGTGCACACCTGTTCCATCTCTTGGATGCCGTGACTGGAGATGAGGAATGTCGTCCCTTCTTCCCGCGATAGCCGAGCGATCAGGCCGCGGAGCCAAAGAATGCCGTCGATGTCGAGCCCGTTGGTCGGTTCATCCAGGATGATCAGTTCCGGCCTTGCGAGCAGCGCCGCCGCAATGGCGAGCCGCTGCTTCATTCCAAGGGAGTAGCCGGACACTTTCTTACGCTTCTCGTTACTCAATCCTACGAGTTCCAGCACCTCGTCGATCCTTCCTTTCGGAAGATCCGGATAGTAGCGCGCCGCTAGCTTCAGATTTCGCTCGGCGCTCATATATTCGTAAGCGTCTGCTGTCTCGATCAGGCAGCTGACGCGCGACATCGCGGACGCATAGTGATCCTGGATGTCGATACCGAACAGCTTGACGGTGCCGCTATCCGCATGGATAAGACCGGTCAGGATTTTCAGCAGCGTCGTCTTGCCCGCTCCGTTCGGTCCGAACAGCCCCCATACTTCCCCCTTGCCGACTCGTATGCTCATATTCGCGATGACGCGGCCGCCCGGGTACCGCTTGACGACCTGTCTGACTTCCATGACCGGCTCCATGCCTGAATCGCCCCTTCCTTGTTCTTTCGTGACTCGTTACGTCAAATTACCAGCCGTGGCCATTCTTCTGGTCATCGTCCGGCTTGACGATCTCGACCTGCTTATTCGTCAAATCCACAGTGTCCGGCGCTACCTGATCCCGCTGCGTAACCTGCAGGTCCAGCTCTACCTTCAGCTCGTGGCGCTTACCCGCTGCATCTTGGCCCGATACGACGATCTCGGCCGATTGATCCTGGATCAAGTTGTTCGCATCGATCTCCGCGTCCAGATTGATCGCGGTTATGCGCACGTCGTCCACCAGATCGGGAAGCTCGACGTCTAACTCGCGAGGCATAGCGGAATCGGCCGACTTTTCACTCAGCTCGTCTTCGTGCTCCGAAGCGGCCGTGATCAAGAAGGAACCAATGGCTTGAACCGGAGCTGGAATTTGTGCGCTGTTCAGATGCAGCGCCACCTGCTTGCCACCGTCTTTGCCTTCGATCAACGTTACTTGGTTACGGAGCTGTCCCACCAGCGCGTCGATGACGTTCTCCGCTAGCTCCGCATGCTTACCGTTCATCGCATGACCTTCACGGCCGTCTTCCCAGTCCTTCCCGTCTCCCTCGTACACTTGATAGATGTCGCTGTCTCCCTTCTTCAGCACCGTGCGGCCGTCTTGATGGTAGACGTTCAATGACTTGCTCTCTTTGCCGTTCGTCAGTCGGACGCTCGCACTGCCCGCCTGTTTGTCGGTGTCGCCTTTGAAAGTTGTACTGGCGGCAAATAAGCTAGCCCCGTTATCCGTCACTTGGAACGACGCTTCACCCGCAATGCTGCTAATCGTGCCGGACTGCTTCCATGCTTCCTTGTATGCTTCATAACCCGAATTCCCCGCGCCTGCGGCTAGACCGCTCGCCACCAGCATGACGGCGCCGACGCCGATTCCCGTTCCGATCATCCATTTCTTCTTCATTAGTACCTTCCTCCTCGTTATTCGCATTCGCGGTACGTTCGCGTTATTTCCCTTGCTCCCGTCCGCTGATATCAGAATAACCGGCAGCTCTAAAGCGCCTCTAAGGAAAGTCTTAAAAAAGTATAAAATAGGAAATACAGCCGCAAGAAACGCCATTCGCCGCCCAACGCAAACAGCCTCGACGCAGACGTCGAGGCTGAGCTAGCATAACGCTATGGAGCACGGGAGTTAACCTGTATGTGTGAAGCTGAACGCGGACGTACCGCATGCAAGCGGCAGATGTTAGTTGGCAAGCAGTGCGGCCAGCGACTTGAGAAACAGAAGGAGGAGCTCTTCGTATTTCATGCTTTTAACCACCTTTGTTCGATTTTTGGACGGTAAGCCTTCGCTAGATTCGACTGGTATCGCTTGCAAAACAGCATTTGATAGTTGCCTCTATCGGTTGCGGATCGCTCCTTTCACCACGGCGCGCAAGATGCGGCCTTGTTGGCGTTTACATCTAATTTATATGCACCATAGGTCGTCCTCCTGACGAATTTCATGACAAAAAAACCGTTCGACGAACGCAAGGTTCGGATCGAACGGTTGTCATGTGCCCGCAAGGCGCGCTTAACACTCTTCCTCATTCATGTTGCGCTGCAGGAACTGCGCTTCGAATTGTTCGGCGTCCAGCGGGCGGCTGAACAGGAAGCCTTGAATCTCGTCGCATTCGAACTCGGCCAATTTCGCCAGCTGCTCCGGTGTCTCCACCCCTTCGGCCAACACCTTCATGTGCAAATTGCGCGATAACGCGATGATCGTCTTGACGATGGCCGCATCTCGCTCGTCTGTCGAAATATTTGTAATGAACGAACGGTCGATTTTCAGCTTATCGATCGATAAATCCTTGACGCAGCTGAGCGAGGAGTATCCCGTCCCGAAGTCGTCCATCGCGATCGACACCCCGATGGATTGCAGCTGTCGAAGCACGGCTTTCGTATGCGTCAAATCAATCAGCGCCGTGCTCTCCGTAATCTCCAGATGGAGCGACTGTGGCGCAAGGCGCGTTCCCTGCAAGACGCCGCTGACGCTCTCGACGAAATCGTAGCGTCCGAACTGCTGATACGATACGTTCACCGACATGACCAATTCCGGTTTATACCGGCTTTGCCATGCCACAAGCTGACGGCACGCGGTCTTGAGCACCCAATGTCCCAACTGGTCGATGAGACCGTATTCTTCCGCGACAGGGATGAACACGGAAGGCGCGATCGCTCCTCTGTCCGCGTGAAACCATCGAACGAGCGCCTCGGCGCCGATGAGCTTCTTGCTCTTGAGATCGAACAACGGCTGGTAAAACACCACAAGCTCTTCGTCGGCAATGGCTTTGCGCAGCTCGCCTACGAGCGCCCGCTTCTCCACCATCAAATCGCAGAACTCGCTGTTATAGAACTGAAAGCGATTTTTGCCGGCTTGTTTCGCTTTATACATCGCCATATCGGCATTCTTCAACAGCGCTTCTGATGTGTCGCCATCCTGCGGATAGATGCTGATGCCTGCGCTCACCGTAATATAATGCTCGGTTCCCATGACGTTGACGGGGTTCTCGAAGTAACGGATGATTCGCTTGGCCAACTCCTCGGCGGTCTTCGAGGTAGCGACCTGGATCAAGATCGCGAATTCGTCTCCACCGAACCGTGCCGCAATACCGCGATCATTCAGAATGTCCAACAAGTCGTGCGAGAATTGCTGCAGCAGCCGGTCGCCCGCGAAATGACCGAACGTATCGTTGATTTCCTTGAAATTATCCAGATCGAGGAACATGCAGGCGAACATACGGCCATCTGGATCGGGGTCTGTTAACAGCTCGTCCATCCGCTTATGCAGCAGCATGCGGTTCGGCAGATCCGTCAGCGTATCGTAATACGCCATATGCGTGATTCGCTTCTCCGCCTCTTTCCGAGCCGAAATATCCTTGGCAATACCGTAGACGCCGACGATCGCTTCGTTCACGACGATGGGAATGTTGATGATCATGAACGGAATGGCGATCCCGGTTCGATGAATCAATGTCGTCTCGAACGTATGCGGCTTACCCGAGTAGGCTTGCGAAATGCTGTGCTGCATTGGCGCCCGGTCCGAATCGACCAAAATCGCGTACAGCGACTTGACCTCGTGGTCGAGATAACCCAGGATTTCCTGGAACTTGCTGTTCTTCGTCAGGAAATCGCCGCCCGCGTTAATGGAGTATACGATGTCGGGATTGTACTCGACCAGCGATTTGTAACGCTGTTCCGACTCATCCAGGTAAGCATTCAGCTCGAACAATTCGTCCGTCGACACTTGCGCCAGATTAGACATCGCCTTCAAGACGTCCAGCTCCCCCCATTGCTGCGGGCGCTGCGCTTCCTCTGGCGGCGAGACGCGCGGCTGCGCGTTATCGCCCTCGGCAAGAATGAGCAGGGTCATCGAGTGATTCAGCACGACGTTGGACTTCTGATGATGATAGAATTCGCCGTTCGTGAATAATCCGGCGGTTGGCGCTAATTGCTGCAGCGGTTCGATTTCGTAGCCAATGGAATGGAAAATGAAATTCTTGCGCGCTTCGCAGGAATAGATGAAGATCGCCTCGGATGGTATATCCAGCAATTGCTCGACGAGACGCTTCGAACGATCGATAATAAGCTCGGGATCGCCGAAGCCGAACCGGACGACGTCTCCGTTCTCGATGTTTCCGGAAAGCGTAACGGATCCGTCATCATGCACGTCGATAATATCCCGGCAAATCTCAATACCATCTTTTTGCATGATCAGCGGGAAGTTTTTGCTCTTCTCCACAATATGCTCCGCAATGTTCTCGCCCAAATATTTGCGATAGAGCGGGATGACGTTCCGATTGTCGATCCGATAGAGACGTTTGCCTTCGGCATGCGTGACGGCAAACCGTTTGCCGATTTGATTCCAGCTAAGACTGTAAGCGTTCGCGGCGTGCAAGTTCTCGCCAGCCAGCGAGATGCCTACGGCGCCTGCTTTCATTAGCGACTGACCAAGGATAAGCGAGCGTCCGTCTTCAAGCCCAGCCGCGATGCCGCCGGCGAGGATCGCATCAGGGTGGACATCTCCGATTCCCTGCAAGAACGCATCCGAATTATCCATAGTACCGGTGAAGACGATCATCGCCTTCATGCCGGGCTGGCTCAACTTCGCGGCAAGCAGCTTCCCAGCCTCGTACTCGGTTACACCGGGCGTTAGTTCGAGTGAGGCGGACACGATGCTTGCTTGTTGGAATTCGACGATGGATATAATCGTAGACTGGGCTTGGACGCCCCCATCGATGATCTCCCCTGCCGAGGTGCAGCCGATTATAACGGCATTGGGCAAGAGCGATTGGACGAGGTCCGCGATCGTCTGGAGGCTAAGCGCCTGCGGTGTGGACGTGAACATTTGAACGAGCAGAGGGTTGGACGCATTGATGGATCGTTCCCGCAGCCACGCTCGAAGCTGCTCCTGATTGTGATAACTATGCTGATGGACGCGCACGTGGGGTACTCTCCCTTATCCTGAAGTTCTCGCCCGATGACAGGCGATTATTCTGGTTGTCTATATTGTAGATCACTTGAATTGCCGTAGTTGCGAGATCGCACTTACATGGACTCGGTTGCAGATGCGTTAGCCGGATACGATCGTTCGGTTTTTCCCCGACCTTTTCGCTTGATAGAGCGCCATGTCCGCTTGATGGAACAGCTCCTCCTTGCTCATGCCTGCTTCCAGGCGACGCAAGCCGATGCTGACCGTAATCGTTTCTCCGCTTAGTTTCTCGTGCGTCCGTTCGGCGATCGCCTCCCGGATCGTCTCCAGCTGCTCCGTTACTCTGGCCGTGTCTTTGCCGACGGTCAAGATGGCAAATTCTTCTCCCCCGTACCTCGATACGAAGTCATCCGGATCCTGTAAGGCTTGCAGCTGACCGGCCACGAATTGAATAACGGTGTCCCCCGCGGCATGTCCGTACGTATCGTTCACCCGCTTGAAATTGTCGATATCGAGCAGGACGAGATGAACCTGGAGGGAATTGACTTCGGCTATCGCCATAACATGCGTCAAATGCTCATGGAAGGAACGGTGATTATATAGCCCCGTCGCCGAATCGACGCGGCTCAGCTTCTCCATCAACACGTTCTTCGTTTGAAGATCCTGCTTCTCTTGCGTCACCGCCACCAACTCGCTGGATAACGCGAACGCATGCTTGCGCAAATTGTTGGCAATGAGGGCGGTCGCGACGAGCAGCGACACGAGCATAATTAATTCGGAGACGTCGAGATGCGCGCGGATGACCGGGGACAGCGCAGAGATCGCGACGACGCTGAACAATGCCTGCCCAAGCGCGAAAAGGATCAAGCGCCTGCTGTAGAAATACAAGGATAACAGCAGCGGAATGATCAAACTGTAGAATGCGATGGACAGCTCGTATAGCGAGAAGATGATGATGCAGATAAACAAATTGACGCCGATGATAAGCTGGTATTCCGCATACGGCCGCTCCTTCCGGAACAGCCAGCCCATGAACGCGTTCATGGCGGCCAGCTTCAAGGCGGGGAAGCATATCGCGTACCAGAAGAAATCCGAAGTATCATGTTCGGTAAAAAAAAGCTGCACGCCTGTACCTAACACATACAGACCCGTAATCAGCCAGCAGCTTCGCAAAATATCCGGATATAAACCTCGACGGTGTACCTCGTATGGGTTCATTCATTCTGCCTGCCTTCTCGTGCTTGTTCTGTGGTGTTCGTTCCTCGTTACCTGTCCGACAAATCGTTTATCTCATTAAAAATTCTCTGCTCCGATGGATTATCCTGCTTCCCTAACCTGTGAAGCCACTAGCAATATCAAACGCTTATGGTCAAAAATGGATCTGCTGCAGGCTACTCTTCGCGCAAAACGCATAACGTCAACTTTACCGCAAAATGGGTATAGTACAAGTAAACGATTGTCAAAATTGGAGGGTGATGAACGATGAAACGAAAACTGCTCGTCACTGGCGCTTCCGGTGTGATCGGCGCCCGGGTCACGGCAGGTCTTCGCGAGCTCGGCGCCTATGACATCGTCGCTGCGGATCTACATCCAGACGAAAGTCTCGGCGTCGTTCCGCTCGATGTTACGGATGCGCAGCGGCTGCTGGCGTTGACAGCCGGCATCGATACCGTGCTTCATTTCGCGTGGGCCAAGGACCAAGACGACTTTCTCGGCAAAGTGCTGCCGATCAATGTGACTGGCGCTTACCATCTATACGAGGCAGCTCGCCTTAACGGGGTGAAGCGCGTCATCTTCGCCAGCTCCAATCATGCAACCGGCTATTACAAAGTCGGCGAGCAGGTCGAGGCGCATTCCCCGTACCGCCCCGATAGCTTCTATGGGCTGAGCAAATGCTACATCGAACTTCTCGGGCGGCTGTATGCGGACAAGTACGGAATCTCGTCCATTAACATCCGCATCGGCAACTTCCCGAAAGACGACCGTCCGCATTCGGATCGCGCGGCGCACATCTGGATATCCGAGCGGGATATGGTGCAGCTGGCTGAGCGATGCATCGAGGCTGATCCGGCGATACCGTTCCTTTGCCTGTACGGCACGTCCGCCAACGCCGACAACTACTACGACATCGGCTACTTAAGCACCCTCATCGGATATAATCCGCAGGATGACGCCGCTCAGCTAATGGAAGAAGCCAGACGCGGCCATGTTTCAGTGAAGCATGACGAAACCGTCTATCAAGGCGGCGTGAAGGAGCTATAAGCGCAAATCAAACAGGGTGCCCGGAATCGGGCACCCTGTTGATTCGTTAATAAACATCGCGCCTCGTGAACGAGATGAACGACACGACGAGCGCAAGCGCGCCCCAAATGAACAGAACAAGCATCGAGAAGCCCAGCGACATGCCTTCGATCGGAGGCGCGGCGTCCTCCAAGTAGTCGATCAGCTCCAGATTGACCATGAACAGATATTTCGCCGTCTCCCAGGAGGAGACCATCGTCCGCAGAATCGTACCCGCAATCAGGCAAGCCAGCATAATCCCCATGACAGCCGCCGTCGTGCGCACGAGGACGGACAACATGAACGTAATCGTCGCCACGACGACCGACACGAACCAGGCGAGCCCGAGTTCCATGACAATGAACTGCCACTGCGGCACGATGCGCACGCCCGACGTATCGAGTTCGCCGTCGGTTACGGCGAAGCCGGTCAGTACCGGCGCATCCCAGCCCTGGTAGCCGAACACGAGCCCCGAGATAACCGCGGACAGCAGACCGAACAACGTAATAATGAGCGACACCGATAAGAGGAGCGCCAAATATTTGCTGAGCAAAATTCGCCAGCGCCGCACCGAACGGGTAAGCAGCACCTTGATCGTACCCGAGCTATGCTCAGAGGAGACCAAGTCGGCCGCGACGATCATCATCATGAGCGGCAGAAGCAGCGAGATGCCGTTCTCCACGAAGCTGCGTACGAACGTCGGCGCGCCTGGTTCGGCAGGGTTGACGTTCTGTTCCAAGTAGTATCGCTGCTGCGCGATGCGCAGTTCGAGCTCTCCTTCGTTGCCGCGTACGCTGCCGCTCGCAAGCCTCGCCTCCCAGCCGGCAATCCGCAGCTCCAGCGCGACACGCCAGTCGACGTCGCCGAACCGCTTGCGGTTCTCGGCCGCCTGCTGAGATTGGGCATAGGTGAAGAGCGCGATCAGAATGGCGATGATGAGCGTGATGACGAGCAGCCTGCGCTTACCGGTAATCTTGACCATTTCGTTGTACACGAGGTTAATCAATGCCTTCCCCTCCCGTCAGCTCCAGGAACAGATCCTCCAGCGAGGGCAGCCTGCGGCACATTTCGGTTACCATGACGCCTGTCTCGACAAGCGCTTGATTCCAACGCCCGATCTTATCCTCGTCATACGGGGTCAGCACCGAATCGCCAAGCCTCTCGGCTGATCCGGCAAGCTCTCGCAGCAGCGCCTCGCCTCTATCGATCGGGTCCAGCCGCCAGCTCACCCGCTCTTGCTGAAGCAGCAGATTGTCCACCGTATCTACGCGGACGACGCGTCCTTTCGAAATAATCGCAACTCGGTCGCACATGAGTTGAATCTCGCTCAACAGATGACTTGATACGAGTACCGTTAGCCCTTCCTTCTCGGCCAGGTAGCGTATGAATTCCCGCATCTCCCGAATACCCGAAGGATCGAGACCGTTCGTCGGCTCGTCGAGAATGAGCAGCTTCGGCTTGCCAAGCAGCGCTTGCGCGATGCCGAGCCGCTGGCGCATCCCGAGCGAATAGGTCTTCACCTTATCGTGAATGCGTGCAGATAACCCTACGAGCAAGACGACTTCGTTCATCCGCGCCTCGTCAATGCCAGGCATCATCCGCGCGAAATATTGTAAATTACCCCAGCCGCTCAAATAGCTGTATAGTTCCGGATTTTCGACGATGCAGCCCATGCTCCCTGTGGCCTCGGGGAATTGCCGGTGCAGATCGTAGCCGCAGATTCGAATCGTGCCCGCGGTCGGCTTGATCAGACCGACGAGCATCCGAATGGTCGTCGTTTTGCCCGCTCCGTTCGGACCGAGGAAACCGAATACCTCGCCGCGCTTCAGCTCGAAGTCGATGCCATGAATGACTTCCCGTTTCCCGATGACCTTGCGAAGGCCTTGAACGGATAACGTAATCTCTTCTTGCGCCGCTGCGCCAAACTTGCCGGTCATTCGCTCTCCTCCTCCCATCTGATAAGCGAAGCGACCCGCTCCCCGATCAACCGGTATCCCTCCTCGTTCGGATGGAACTGGTCCACCGCGAGGTAATCCTGCACCTTCAGCTGGAACAGGTCCAAGGTAGGCACGAGGACGGTGTCCGGGTATGCGGCCGCCGTCTCGGCCGCCTGATAGTTCCAATCTCGCACGATCTTGGTTGTCGTCTGCGTATTCTCCCTTGCAATGAACGGATTATAAAGCCCGATAAGGAATAGCTCCGCGGAAGCATTGAGCGTGCGCAGCTCCTTCAAAACACGACTCAGATCGGTCAGAAATGTTTCTTGGATGGAGGCAATGTTCACTGGATCCAAGTTGCCGAGCGTCTCTCCGCTGCGAAATAGATCGTTGCCGCCGATACTGACGACGACAGCATTCGCTGCCGCAAGCTCCGCGCGGACGGCCGGTTTCGCGAGCGACTCGGCTAGTTCAGGCGTTCGCATCCCGTCGACGCCATAGTTCTTGACAACAATCTCCTGATCCGCGGCCTTGGTCTTGAGCTCATCGGTCATGTAGCCGACATAACCTTTGCCGCTTGGATCGCCTGCCCCTCGTGTTAATGAATCGCCGAGCGCGACCACGCGGAATTTGCCGTCGTCTGCGACCGGCGGCGTCTCCTCCGCCACAGGCGTCGGAACTGCCGGCGTGCCGGATGCACTGGTGAAGTAATTCTGCATCGTCCAGCCCAAGCCGCCCAGCCAGATCAAGCCGGACAGCGCCGAGACCGCCATAAGTCCTTGCATCCATCTCCCGTTCATCGCGCACTCCTTCCTAATCCAGGCCATACCTATGGAATTTCCTGCAAAGCTAGTCCTATCCTACCAGTGAACATAGCATACGAAGCTGAAAGCCAGCTTAAAAAACGGTGTCAGCCGGCATGACATTATTCGCGCTGCCCGCTTCATAGACGTGGACTTTGGTTCGATAGAGATCCCGGCACGTCACGACGCGGATCGGCTGCCAGCCTGGCAGCGTGAAGAATACGCTGACAACTGGCGTACCCGGATGCAGCTGCTCCTTCAGAATCGTCCCCAGCCGCTTCATCGCCGCCGGATGCAAATAGCAGACGACCGCGTCCGCTTGCCCGTATGGATACCGATAAAGATCACCGCGCTCGAATCGGACCTTGTTGCGCAAAAGAGCGGGCAGCAAACGCCGAGCCAGCCTCGCGTAGCAGAGCGGCAGCGGAGAGTTCTCGATGCCGACAATTCGCCAATCCGGACATGACCGCAGCAGATGGAAGGCGAGCGTCCCCCATCCTGATCCGGCATCGACGAGCGTGCCGCCGGACTTAAGATTGCGGAGCTCCCGTGCGACCTCACGGCTTACAATGCCCGTAGTCGGCATAGGCGTGATACCGTTGCGCCAGCTTGTATACACGATCGACATCGTACCGCACAGCGCTGCGAAGACGAGCAATCCGCCGCCAATTTGCTCGAAATCCCCTATCGACATGCCCATCACCTCCGTTGCCGCGAGCAAGCTAGCGTTTGACCCGCCGTTACATTCGGGAATCTCTACGATGTCTACCGAAGCATTTACTAGTTATGAGGCAGCAATGTATACATAATCTCATGTTGTATTCTTGCCAATGTCAGGTGGACTATACCCATTCATGCTTAAGCGCCAAGAAGAGGAGTCTGCTCGGCAGGCTCCTCTTCTTGCATGGTCTATATGCGATTGCAGCGCATGAAGCAGGACCGTCATGCAATTAATTGAAGCAGATGAATATGATAAAAACAGCCGGTCAGATAACCAGCTGCTGATGCCTGCGATCGCAAGGACTGCGGCATGAATGCCTCTATGCCGGTCTGACTTGCACATAGATGTCAAACTCGCTCGTGTCGTCCTCGCCTCTGAAGCGTTCGTCGTACACTTCGAAGCATACGACGTCATACGGTTCGTACCCGTTCGATGTCAGCCAGCTAATTAACCGCTCGAACGTATCGTTGATTCGGCTGACGGGGCCACGATGCGTCAACGAGACATATTCGCCGGCAGGAATCGCATAAGCGAACATGCCTTCCGGTACTCTGCTCGAGAGTTCCGTCTCTACGCCTGCCAGATAACCGTGCTGGCTGCGCTTGATCAAGCCCAATGTCTCTCTCTCGTTGATCCGGCCCGTAAGCTCGCCCATACGGGTAAACAAAACGGGCCACACATCGCCAGGATTGACCGGCTCTCCTCCAATGCTTCCGACTCCGATTATTTGACGAGCCGGCAAATGAACGACTTGAGGCTGCATATTCTCATCCTTTCATCTTATGTAAACATTTGGTTATTTTAATTATGCCATAGCGAATCGACCAGTGGTCAAGCAGGATTTTGACGATTTGGACAAAGGAGGAAATCCAAACCCAAAAACGACCGACTCCCCCGAGGGAATCGGCCGTTCTTGTTCTGCTTGGTCGAGCCTACACTTTCACCAGACTCCACTTCTGCGCGCCCGAGCCGTTATCATTCCAAATTTGCACATTTACGCCGTCCGCCGTACCCGATCCGGACACATCGAGGGCCTTGCCGCTATTCACGTTAATGAGTTTGTAGGAACCGTCGGCGTTCTTAATGATATTCCACTTCTGCGCCCCGTTGCCCAGATCGTTCCAGATCTGCACGTTCGTGCCGTCCCCCGTCCCGGATCCGGCCACGTCCAGCGCATGGCCGCTATTGACGTTGATCAGCTTATAGGAACCGTCGGCGTTCTGGTACAGCGTCCACTTCTGCGCGCCCGAGCCGTTATCGCTCCAGATTTGCACGTTCGTGCCCGGCGCCGTTCCGGCGCTCGCCACGTCCAGCGCTTTGCCGCTGTTCACGTTGATCAATTTGTACGTGCCGCCGTTCACGATGCCGCTCGAAGGCGGCGGCGTCGCGCCGTCTTGATAGACGCGCACGTAGTCGACGTACATCTTCGCCGGGAATACCGTCGATCCGTCCGGGGATCCCGGCCAGTTGCCGCCGACGGCCATGTTGAGAAGCAGGAAATGATCCTTATGGAATTCTTCCGTGGAGTTGATATTGTTCGCGATGTTCGCTTCTCTGAATTGAACGCCGTCGATGAACCACTTGATGGCGCTGGACGTCCATTCGACCGAGTATACATGATATTGCGTCACGTCGACGGCTTGGCTGGCCCCGCCGTATTGCGCGTGCCCGTTCGCATCCCAATGGATGTAACCGTGCGTGTTGTTCTCGTTGTTGACGTGCTCCATAATGTCGATCTCGCCGCTCTTCGGCCAACCGATCGTACCGATGTCCGAACCGAGCGTCCAGAACGCTGGCCACAGCCCCTGACCTTTGGGCATCTTGATGCGCGCTTCGATCCGGCCGTACTTAAAGCTCTTCTTCCCTTGCGACTTCAGACGGGCTGACGTGTACGCCATCCCGCCGTAGTTTTCTTTCCTCGCTTCGATAACCAAATTGCCGTTCTCGATTCTCGCGTTCTCCGGACGATTGGTGTAATACTCGAGCTCGTTGTTGCCCCATCCGCCGCTGCCGTTCCCGATCTCGAAGCTCCAGTTATTCTGATCGATCGATGTGCCGTTGAATTCATCGCTCCAGACCAAATTGTACGCCGCATTCGCTTTCGTCATAGGCAATAAACTAACCAGAAGCGCGATTACGAGCGTGAAAATGTACAGCCGCTTGCCTTGCAGTGCCTGAATCATCAAAACCCTCCTCACGGAAATGGACTTCTACACGTACGCGTTACGACTAACGAATGACGACCTTAATTCCTTAGTGAAGCGCTTACATTACAAATGGCGAACGGTTGGCAACCTCCTCTCCCGAGAGATACATGTTTACGACGATCGGGAAATCATTTCCTGCGCCGCGCCAATATCTTATCAGGTAGGCGCCAGTACTTTAATAGCCAAATTTTTGTGATCGATGCCAATTTTTTGTGGGGTATTATTCCTTGAATCCGTAAATCATACTGCCATATCCGCCTTACGCAAAAAGAAGCCGCCCAAAGGCAGCTCCTTCCCGATTTGATATTCAGGCATAATGGTTATTTCACGATAAACTGGTTGACCATCGCACGAAGTTGGCTCGCCAAGTCGTTCAAATCCGAAGCCGCCTTCGAGATTTCTTCCATTGTCGCCAGTTGTTCTTCGGAAGCGGCCGACATGTCTTGCGTTCTGCCGGCAGCCGCCTTCGAGATTTGAACAATATTGTGCATGGATGCCGTTACTTCTTCCGTACCGGCCGACATCTGTTCGGAGGAGGACGTTATCTCCTGAATCTGTCCCGCAACCTGGTGAACCGATTCCGCGATGCGTCCGAATACGACGCCCGTCTCCTGAATGACCGCCGTTCCGGCCTCCACTTCCCGGTAACCGCCGTCCATCGCCGATACCGCTTCGCGTACGGACGCCTGAATCTGCGCGATGATGACCGCGATCTCGCCCGCCGAATGCTGTGACTGCTCGGCCAGCTTCTTCACTTCGCTGGCCACGACCGCAAAGCCTTTGCCGTGCTCGCCCGCCCGTGCGGCTTCAATTGAAGCATTCAGCGACAACAGATTCGTTTGCTGAGCAATGCCGCCGATAACCTCGATGATCGCTTCAACTTGCTTGGATTGCTCACCTAAGGAATGGATGACCTTCGCCGTCCGCTGGCTTGATTCGTGAATCGTGTTCATCTGTTGAACCGCCCGCTCGATCGCGCTGCTGCCCGTCATCGCTTCCCTCTCAGCCGCGACGGAATTCTCGGACACATCGGATGCATATTCCGCAATGCGTTGAATGCCGATCGCCATCTCCTCCATCGCGCGACCTGTTTCTTCCGCGCCGCTCAGCTGGGCTTCCGAGCCGGAAGCGACCTGTTGAATGGCGTCCGCGTTCTGCGCGCTCGCCGCAACGGTTTCTTCCGCCGCCGTCTTCAGCTGCTCGGAGGCCGATGTGACTTGTTCCGTCACTTGGGCAGTCGTAACAATCATCGATCTCATCGCCTGCGACATTTGGTTGAAGGATCCTGCCACGATCGACAGCTCATCCCTTGTATCCAGCTGCAGCTGCCCGGTAAGATCCCCGGAAGCCATCGCGGAAGCCGCTTGCGCGAGACTCGCTACCGAACGTTTGACCGATTGCGAGAACGCGACGAACAAATACGTAAGCACAAGCAGCGCCAAGACGAGTATCGTGCCGTATAGCTGCATTTGTCGGTTTAATTGTTCCGTTCGTTGATCGAATTGTTCCAGCAGCAGCTCAATTTGACCGTCCAGCAGGTTGAACGCCGCATCGATGGAAGCGGTCGTAATCTTCAAATACTCATCCGACGAAATCGTGATCTCGTCGCTCTTGAGCATACTCTCATCCAATCGGTTTAAGAATTGCTCCACCTGGGTATTCAATGCGTCTACCGTGCTCTGCAGCTGCGCATGATTGTCCGTGTTAATCCCCGATTTCTCCAAGTTTCCGTTCAAATTCTGGAGCGTTGCCCGAATCGTCCCTACCAATGGAAATAACTTCTCCTTCTCCCCCTGGGCGAACGAGCCGCGGGTGGCAGCAGCGAGCCCGATGCCGCGCGCCTGTCCGATGTTCTCCGACAGCTGCGGGATAATGTTCACGACATTATCGACCATGTAGAACATATTGAGTTTCGTGGCAAGCGTTAACTTGGACGCATCCGCGGCATTGGTAATGAAATTCTGAATATCATTAATCAATGTGACGTGCTTCTCATAGCTCTGCGGCGCTGTAAAGCGCTTCACGCCTTCTTTGATTTCCGTCCATTCCGTATTTAATTTCTCGAGCTCCTCCGGTTTGTACAAACCCGCGGCATAATCAGACGAGTCGGCTTCGATCGTCTTCATATACGCTTCGACTTCCGCTTGTTTGGCAGACAACTGCGATTCGGCTGCAGCATCCCCGCTGATCATCTTGGCGGCCAGCGCCCGATGCTGTTGAACGCCTTTCAAGTAACCCGCTACGTCTTGAATATACAGAAGACCGTTCGAGCGGTCCTTCGCATCTTGAACTTCGGACTGCATTTCGCTCAGCAGCAAATAGCCGAACGTCGATAGAGAAAGCAAAATAATCAATCCGATTAACACGAATTTTTGCGTATATTTCAACGCATTAAGCAATCGCGTTGCCGGCATTAGCAAAATCGCGATCCATTTTCTAGCCTTCACGACTTTTTCCTCCTATGTCAAATTCATTTCCTAGATAGTAATCTCGGATACGCGCCATCTTAATGTTAGCAAAAGCCGAGTGGTAACTAATGCCTGCACGATAAACGACTGCCATACTACATCTGCTCGCATGCGAAAAACCCTTGAAAGTTCTCGTGGCCGACCGATTGGTCCGCCCGAAGAACCCGCAAGGGAAATGGATTTTGTCTATAATCGTTATATTTTATCCTTTCATGGAACCCGCCAGCGCCCCCGAAATAAAGAAACGCTGCAGCAGCACGAACACGACGATAATCGGAATCGAGGCCACGACGACGCCGGTCAGCAGCATCGGATAATCCGTGACGAACTCGCCGCGGAACTGCAGCATGGCCAGCGGCAGCGTCAGCTTATCTTTGCCCGTTAGCAGCAGCATCGGGAAGAGCAGGTCATTCCATACGATGACGAACAGGAAGCAAGCGGTCGCGGCGAAATACGGCGCGGCCAGCGGCAGCGCGATCCGCGTCAGTAGACGCCACTCGCTCGCCCCGTCGATCGCGCCCGCCTCGAACAGCTCGCCCGGCAGCGTCCGCATGAAGCCGCCCAGCATGAAGACGGAGAGCGGCAGCAGCATGGCGATCGTGACGAGGGACAGCCCGATCAAGCTGTTCGACCACCCTAATTGGTGCACCAGCTGATAGATCGGAATCATGTTGACCTGAGTAGGCACCATCAGTCCGGCCGCGAACAGACCGAACATCCAACCGCCAGTCCGGCGCCCGGTGCGGATAATGCCATACGCGACCATACCCGCGACGAGCAGCTCGCCTGCGACGGTAGCCAGCGTGACGAAGACGCTGTTGCCGAAGTAGGTCCACATCGGCTGTTTGGCGAACAACGCCGCATAATTGGCCAGCGAGAATGAATCGGGCAGTCCAAGCGGATCTTGGATAAATTGCGGCGACGTCTTCAGCGAAGCCAATAATACAATCATGAGAGGCACGATGATGATCAGCGCGAATGCGACGACCAACGCGCCCCCTAACCCACGCAGCAGCACGCGAACACCTCTTTATGGATTCTAGTAAGTGACCCGATCCGCGCGAATGACGCGGAATTGGATGTACGTAATAATGGCTATCAGCGCCAGGAAGAATACCGAGGCGGCGGATGCCAGACCGAACGCGTAGTTCGTGAAGGCTGTATTATAGATGAAGGTGGATAATATTTCGGTCGAATAGACCGGTCCCCCGCCCGTCATCGTGAAGATCAGATCGAACGCCTTGAACGATTGAATCGTCGTGTACGAGACGACGAGCGCCGATGCCGGCGCAAGCAGCGGCCATGTGACGCGCCGGAAGATCTGCAGCGGGCCCGCGCCGTCCAGCCTTGCCGCTTCGATAAGCTCCTTCGGAATCGCCTGCAAGCCGGCGACGAACAAGATTACCATCTGCCCGATATGCGCCCATGCTTGCACGGCGGCTACCGAGAAGATGGCGAGCCCCGTATCGCCGAGCCAGTTCTGCGTCCAGGCGCCCAAGCCGATCTCGTTCAGGACGCCGTTCGCCAGACCTTGCGTCGGATCGAACATGAACGTCCAGATGAGCGCCACCGATACCGAGGAGAGCACCGCCGGAACGAAATACAGCGCCCGCAGCGCGACGTTCCGCTTCGAATTGCGCGTAAGGCGCAAGGCGAGCAGCAGCGAGAGCGCCGTCTGGACGAGCACCACGAACAGCATGAACTTGACGTTGTTGACGAGCGCCTTGCGGAAGACGATATGCTCCGTCAGCTCCCGATAATTGGCCAGGCCGACGAAATCATAGGACGGCGAGATGCCGTCCCAATTCGTCAAGGAATAATAGAAGCCGGTGATCGTCGGGTACAGGAACAGCGTCGCATACAACGTAGTTCCCGGGACGAAGAAGAGTGCGATTCGCTTCCCGGCCCTCATGCTATTTGCCCAGCTGCTGGTCGATGATCGCCTGCGCGTCTTCGGCCGCCTTCTTCGGATCCGTGCCGCCCAAGACCGCTTGGATCGAGCTGACGACCGCCTTCTGATTCTCGGCGTTGGTCAACGTGAATCGCGGCTGGAAGCGGGTTTTCCTGTTCGTCCATTCCGCGACTGCCTTGAGCTCCTCCGATTTGTAGGCGACGTCCTTGACGGTCACATTCTGTCCCGTGGCGTTCGCATATTCGCCCGCGATATCTTTGCCGCTCAAATATTCGACGAATGCCTTCGCCTCTTCCGGATGCTTGGATGCGCTGTTCACGCCAAGCATGAACGTCGTCGTATGAATGCCCTCGAACACGGCTTGATCGGCCGGAACGGTAATCGGCGCAAGCAACCCTTGGACGAGATCCGGGTTATTCTTCTTATTCTGTGCCAGCTGGTACGAGCCCGTGGCCAGAATTGCCGCTTTCTCTTGGGCGAACAGCGCGCCGGCGCCTTGGTCCTTCGTGCCAAGGGCGTCTTGCTGGAAGTAGCCCTTGTCGTTCAGTTCTTTGATTTGCGTCAGCGTCTTGACCCACCAGTCTTCCGTGACCTTCGCTTCTCCGGCTTCGACCTTGCGGAATATATCCGGATCCGGCGCGTTATTCATGACCATCGTGTTCATGAATTGACCCGGGCCGATATCCGCGCCCGGGAACGCGATCGGCACAAGCCCCTCCTGTTTCAGCTTCTCCGCCACGGCGAGGAATCCGTCCCAGTCTTTGGGCGGCGTCAGACCATATTTCTCGAACAGCTTCACGTTGTAGATCGGCATGTTATACACGAGCTGGTATGGTACGGCCAACTGCTTGCCGTCCTTTTGACCCGCCTCGATCAACATTGGCATGAAATTCGCGAGCCAAGCGGCGCCAGTCAGGTCGGCGTACAGCCCCGCCTTGGCGACCGCTTCGAATTGCGCCCCCGGGAAGGAGGCGAATACGTCGCCGGTTGCGCCGTCACGCAGCTTCTCCTGCGCGGTCTGCTGGTATTGATCGGATGGCAATACTTGCATCTCGACCTGCACGCCGGGATGAGACGCTTCGAATTTATCGATGATCGCCTCGAACGCCGCGTTATCCTCGCCCCGCCAGTGCAGGAAGCTAATGGTCACCGTATCCGCGCTTTCCCTTGAAGATCCGGCGTTCGCGGCCGGCGAGTTCGAATTCGCGGTCTCGGCGCCATTCGCGCCGCCGTTGCCGCATGCGGCCAGGAACAGCATGGCAGACGTCATGACGAAGAGCGGAATGCTTCGATTTCGTTGTTTGTTCATTGTACAAGTCCCCCTGAGTAGATTGAATGCGATCGATCGTTCATTTAGATGTCGATTCCTCTTGCCTTCAGCTTTTCTTTTAGAAGTGGAAGCAGCAGCCGGCCGGTTCTTTCGGCCTCTTCAAGATGCGGGTAACCCGAGAGTATGAAAGAACCGACGCCCGCGTCGATAAATTCCAGAATACGCTCGCTAACTTGCTGCGGCGTTCCGACGAACGCCACAGCGCCGCCGCCTCGGATGGCCGACAAACCCGACCATAGATTCGGTCCGATGACGAAGTCTTGTTCCCGCGAAGCTTCGAACAGCTCCATTTGGCGCTTCTGGTTCACGGCATCGGTCCGAGCGTGCAGCTTCTCGCGAGCGGCGACCAGCTCCTGGTCGGCCTTGCTGAGAATATGCCAGGCGGCCGCCCAGGCCTCCTCTTCCGTCTCGCGGATGACCAACTGCGCGCGAATGCCGTAACGCAGCTGTCTTCGGACGCCAGACGCGGCGCTTTGCTCATCCAGCAGCGCTTCCATCTCCGCGAGTTGTCCTTTGATCCAATCGAGCGGCTCCGTCCACATCAAGTAGACGTCCGCCGTCTCCGCCGCAGCCCGCTTGCCTGCCGGCGAACTGCCGCCGAAGTAGAGCGGCGGGCCCGGCTGCTGCACCGGAGCCGGCAAGCAGCGTCCGCCATCGATCTCGTAGTAGCGGCCTTTATAATGAAACCCTTCCGGTTTCGGCGCGGCAGCGTCCTGCCAGACGCCCTTCACCACATCGAGGAATTCCCGTGTTCGCGCATAACGCTCGTCATGGTTCTCGTGCAGCGAGTCACCGCTTGCCTTAAGATCGGCGGGATAATGGCCGGTCACCACGTTAACCAGCGCCCGTCCTTGCGACACGCGATCCAGCGTCGAAGCCATGCGGGCCGCGATCACCGGCGCCATCAAGCCGGGACGCATCGCCACGAGCGGCTTCAACGTGCGCGTATGGCCAGCAATCCACGATCCCACAACCCAGGCGTCCAGGCAGTCGCCGCCCGTAGGAATCAAGGCGAAGCTATAGCCGGCTCGTTCCGCAGCCTGCGCGACTTCAACCATATATTCCATCGTCGATTCCCGCTCGGGCGGCACTCCGATGTATGGACCATCTCCCGTCGTCGGGATAAACCATCCGAACTCAATCTTTCTTTCGCTCATTTCCCATTCTCCTCATCTGTCCTTTAGGCACAAAAAAAACGACAATGAAAGCTCGCGCCCACTGTCGCATCTCCAGTCGTCTGGTCGATGACAATAATCCGAGTTGTTTAGTTGGTTTAGTTGACGTAATTGATCATAACAGGCGGGCATTGGGGCAGGCAATGTCATTTCGTGGTTTGTTTCATTTGTCATTTTGTGTGCGGATAATATGGTAAGGCTTGCTAATTCAGTCCATCATACGTTAAGCTGGATTGCAAAAAGAAGGGAGGCGCCCGACTATGTACGAAGGGATGCGAGAGGATCATCACGAATGGCTGGACATTCATTTCCTGACGCCGACGGAGTTCGAGAAAGCCGGCGCCGCCTGGCCGATCCGGGTCGGCACCAATATTGCCAAGCCCCACTATCGCATCGGGCCGCGCATATCCCCCTATTATTATTTGATCTTCGTGCTCGAGGGCGAGGGCGAATTCCGTCAGAGCGGCGGCGCGTACTCGCTCGCGGCCGGCGATCTATTCTGTTTGTTCCCGCAGGTGACGCACGAATATTGGACGAATCCCCAGCGGCCGCTGCGCAAGCTGTTCTTCGCCTTCGAAGGCAAAGGCGCGCTCGCCCTGCTCGCCCGTGCCGGACTGACGCCTCAGCGACCGCACGCGAGCGGAGGCGCGACGCCCGAAGCGGCCGAGCTTACCGGGGAGCTGCGCCGGCTGGCCGCCGAATCCGGCGGAGGCTCGGACCTGCTGCGCCTAAGTTTGTTTCTGCGGGTCTTCGATGCCTTATCTACGAAGTCCCCTTCGTACCGCGCGTCCGCCGGCCAGGATTCCTGGCTGCAGAAAGGCCGGGCATATCTCGACATTCACTACGCCGAAGATATCGCGATCGAGAGCGTGTCGGCCGCGGTCGGCGTCGAGCGTTCCCATTTCACGAAGACGTTCCGCCAAGCTTACGGCATGCCGCCCATGCAGTATTTGCTGCAATTGCGCATGAATGAAGCCCGCCTGCTGCTGGAGCAGACCGATTATACGGTCGCGGAGATTGCCCGTTCCGTCGGCTACCCGGACCTCTTCACGTTCTCGAAGGCGTTCAAGAAGCATACGGGGGAATCGCCTAAAGCGTATCGTCACCGGGCCGCCGCTTCCGCTGCAGCCGGTCAAGGAAGCGCGGAGGAACAGCATTCTACAGCGAATACGGCGCGATTATGACTTATCCAACAAATTTCAATTCTGTTGTTCATGACAAACAGGCCTTTGCGTGATTCGCAAAGGCCTGTTCTGCACGTGTTAACAAACGGTGACCACCGCAGCATACAGCCGATGCTCTCTGAGGTTACTTCACCGCGAATACGCCGTCTTTATACGTAAGCGTATATAGGAGTCCTTGCTCGGTCGGCACGACCGACTCTACGCTGTCCGATACGAGTCTCGTATTCCGGCCGTCCGGCTCGACGCGGTAGATGCCGGGCTCATAGCCTTGCGACCAATAATAAATGCCGGTCTTGCCAGCGTTATACGATACGACGGATAGTTCGCTCAACCTCGTCTCTTTCTGATCCGTTAAGCTATAGCGGTACAAGACGCCGACGCCGAACACGTCGTTATCCGCATTGTCGGTAAAGTAGACCTCGCTGCCTTGAATCGATACATTCTGCGCCCTTCGCTTAACAAGCGTCTGCTTGTCGGTACCGTCAAGCTTGACGCTTTCCAGGTAACCGGTAGCCGCGTCCAAGTATAGGATCCGGTCGCCCTGCAGCCAGAAGCGGTGCGTCGGCGGGGTGACGCGCGCCTGCGTATTGTCGGCGGGGTTGATGCGATAGACGGCGCTTTCGTCGTTCGCAGCTTCATTATTATAGCCGAGCGTATACAGGTAGCCGTCCTTTACGTATAAAGCATCCACGCCCGACAAGCCGACGCCGCCTCCTTCCGTGACCGTCCGATTGATCCCGTAAGCGAATCCCGGTACGCCGAGCTTCGAAGATGTTCCTTTGGCAAGGTCGACCCGATACAAGTTGTCTGCTGCGCTGAACATTGGGGTGAAATCCGTCATGTAGAGGTAGTTACCGGACTTCACGTAGCTGATGTAGCTTTTGGCGGAGGACGCTTTCTTCAACGAACCCCCCTCGACCTTATATAAGGATTCGCTGCCCATCGTAAGATCGCCGACATGGAGCACGACATATAGTTCCCCGTCCAATTGCTTGATCCCCGTCACCCAGCCATCCGCTGGCTTCCAATCCGTGATTTTGGCGACTTGCCGGACGGTACCGTTCTTCAGGTGGTAGGCAGCCAATTCGACGCGGCTCTCGATTTCCCGGACGAAGTACAGCTCGCCGTCGATCGCTTTCGCGCTGCTCAGAACGGGACTACCGCCGAGCTTTACCTGCTTTTCTTTCCCGTCGCCGGTCTTACGGTACAGCTTCTCAACAAGCGGCGAGGCCGCGTAATCGTAACGGAAATAGAAGAGCGCATCGCCATTTGCGGCAAGCGGCGTAATTTGACGATCGACATGAACCGGTTTGCGTGAATCGGTCAATATCCGCTTGATGCTGTCCCTGACCGCTATCGTCTGTTGACTTTGCGTATCGAAAGGCTTCTTGCCGATGACGATAAGCCCGTTCAGCCAATCGATGCGTTGGCCGAACGCTTCCGCCGCGGTTCGCAAGGGCAGCATAATGCGGCCGTCCACTTCCTGCGGCGCGACCTGGATATCGCGCGATTCTCCGTTCACCGTCATCGTTTTGCTGTTCACCGTGAAGACGACTGTGCGCTTTAATTGCGAGTTGCGTACGGTGACGACGTTCGGTTGTTTGGCTTGCCAGATCGTCTCCCACCTGCCGTCCTCCGCACTCTGCGACGTTAGCGTCTCCAAGAGGCGGATCGGCACGAGCACTTGACCATTCCGCTGCGCGATACGATAACCCGAATCGTAGAGATCGACTTTCTTGCCGTTCATGAACGCCTTATTCTGAAAGTCGAATGGTATGATGACCGATTGATCGAATACCTCTGGCAACGACGGCACCGATGCTGCATTTGCAGGCGTGACTTGCAGCGCGCTGGCAGTCACGCTAATGCCGAGCAGCAATGCTAAGCTTAACTTTCGCATGAAGCACTCTCCTTTTGTAACGTAGTGGATTGACATGGCGAGCTACCTATTGGACGTTACAACCAAAGGAAAGGTTCCCATAATCTAGATAAAAAGTCGCCAGCTCGTGCAGCCGATTCAGATTTCATTTGGACGTATTGGCGAGACAAGTAAGCAATGGGACGATTACGACGATCGGCAGGAACCAAACAGTCAAGATGTTCCATTGGTGATGAGACGTAAGATGAAGTTGACTTGATAACAATCCACCTAATGTACCGCTAATTTTTCATGACAAATAACGGTTACTCTGAGCTGATAATGATGGATTTTTCCTTTACTTTGTGGCAAGTCAACATCAAATGCATTCAAGAAAACTCTGAGTAGGCAGCATCGAATTATTCAATTAAACATTTGTTAAAATAGTTCGTTCTAACCAAACAATTTTCTCTCCGAATTCAAATTTGGTTATTTAGAGATATGTAAAATTTGGTGTTTTACTGATACAGTTTGGTATAAGGATGCCGCAACGGCATCTTACAAATGAAGGAGGGATTCATGATGAAACTGTCTTTGAAAGTCGCCCTGTCCGCGACACTGTTGATGTCCGCTTTTGGAAGCGCTATCTATGCTGCTGATCCTTACGAAAATCCGATGAATGATACGCCGGGGACAGCCTATACCAAATCGCAGGGCCAGATCTTTGGCGGATACTTATGGGCGAATGACTATGATTGGTATCGTTTTTACACGGCCAAGACGGCAACCCAGAGCGTGCATTTCGCTCCTAACGACAATCAATCCTATCAGGTTCTCGTGTTCGATAACCCGAATTCCGGGACCGGTCCTATCGCAACTCTGAAAGTTTCGAACGGTGCCGGCGTTTATCATAGCCTTCAATTCCCCGCGGTTGCAGGCAAACAGTATTATGTTCTCGTTACTTCCGGGGGAGGGCTGAGCGGCACGCCTTTTTATTCGCTCTGGATCGATAACCAGTAAGGATTCGATGCGAAGGCAGATCATGAGGTCACTGGAAAGCGGATCATCCCTAATAGGACTCGCCTTCCCGAGCAGGACATCGAAGCCCGATTATTTATGGCATGATAATATAAATAGGGTCTCGGCATTGGCTGCCGAGACCCTTGCTGTATAGTGAATCGTTACCCATCCGCGCGTAACAGCTACTGTTCCTTCGCATCCGTAATGAAAATCTCGCCCTCATCAAAGAATACCTTCATCTTCAGCGACTCGCTGACGAATCGGACGGGCACGAGCGTGACGTTGTTGCGCGTGATCGCCGGCGAGTCGAGCTGGACGACTGCCCCGTTCGCGAAGGCTTGCTTCTTGTTAATCGTCAACTCGATCTTGCTGTCGTCTTTGGCGATCGTCACTTTGCCAACCTTCTTGTTCCAATCCACTTTCGCTCCGAACGCCTCGCTAATGAAGCGAAGCGGAACCATCGTGCGGCCGTCCAGCGAGAATGGCGCGACGTCGAGCTTCGCGCTTTTCTCGTCCACGGCCGCTTCCTTCGCGTTCAGCTTCAGGGAGATCGTCTTGAACGGGAACACGGTACTGTCTCTATGGATGGAATCTTTGTTCCCGAACTCCACCGGCTGCGAGATGACGGTGCCGAATTGCGTCTCGACTTCAATGACATAATGCTGCCCGTTCTTGATCGAACCGTTATTGTTCGCATAGAGATCCAAGGCTACGCTGCCGCGGAAGGAACCGACCGGCGCCGTAACGTCCTTGTTGAATTCAGGGTTGATGATCTTATTGCCTTGCACAAGCCCGAGCAGCCAACCTACGCCTGCGCGATTCGTACGCCAGATGCCGGCTGATACTTCCTTGCCGTCCTTGTCGGTCGGACGAAGAATAACGGAGAGCACTTTGGTCTTCTGCGCGAACGCCAGCTTAAGCTTGAAGTGGCCGTCTGGACTGCCGTCCTCGCCGAACGCGGCGCTGCCGATCTTGTCCTGCGTTAGGTCCGCCCAAGCGAATTCGCGAATGAGCACCGGCGCATAGGAGGTCTCAGCGTTGACATAAGGCCTTACGTCCGACTTAATGACGCCCGCGCTTGTCGTAATCTCTAAGTAGTAGTACTCGCCATCTTTCATGCTGTTATTGTCGGAGGCGTACAGGTCGAATTGATTGATCCCTTTGAACTGTCCGAGCGTTTGTTTGAACGTGGTGTTAATTGTCTTGCCGTCATGCTCGACGGCGAGCAGGTATTTGCCGATGTCGCTCGGCTCCTTCCACGTCGTCCAGATGCCATGGCCAGTATCGACGCCTTTGCTATCCGCCGTCTTCATGACGATGGATTTGATCTCCGCACCTTCGCCGGCATCAATCAGCAGGCTTAGGTGACCATCGCGCGTGCCGTCAGGCTCGCCCGTCTTCTCCAGCGAGATGCGGTCCAGCTCCTTGTCCAGATAGCGGAATTCCTTCACCTGCAGCGACGACGGGACGACATCCGCTCCGAACGCGGCCCCTCCGATCATCAGACTGTTCACGGCCATAGCGCCGATGGCGGCCGTCGTTAGCGTTCTGCGTAAACCCTTCATATCTTGCTCCTCCTCTAATGTCTGCCTGCACATATTCGAAATGCTTGCCATAGCCGTAAAAAGGCATTACCCGTTCGCGCTCTCCACTACGATGTCGAGGCCATTCTTTGGTCTGAGCGTCATGAGCGGTTCCATCTCGGTCGGCGGATGCCCGGGCGCCAGCCGGAGCCTGTAACGCTGACCGATCATGGTCAAGGCGATGACCATCTCGAGCATCGCGAAATGGTTGCCGATGCAGCCCCTTGGACCGCCGCCGAACGGCATGTAGGCGAACTGCGGGATACGCTTGAGCAGATCGTGCTCGAATCGTTCCGGGAGGAAGGATTGCGGGTCGGGAAAATACGTTGGATTCTGATGGATGGCAAAGGGGCTGAACAGCACGGACTGGCCTTTCTTCACGCGCAGCGGTCCAAGCTCCACGTCGCGGATGGCCGATCGTCCGGTGAAGAACGACGGCGCGCGAAGCCGCATCGCTTCCCAGATGACGTTCTGCGTATACGTGAGCTGCATGTAGGTCTCTGCGGTCGGCCGAGCCCCCTGCAGCACCCGGTCCCACTCCTCGTGCAGCTTCCGTTCGACTTCGGGCTGCCGCAGAATAAAGGAGAACGCCCATGACAGCGCGTTGGCCGACGTCTCATGTCCGGCGATGAACATGATCATCAGCTCGTCGCGCAGCTCCTGATCCGTCATGCCGTGTCCGTTCTCGTCTTTGGCCTCGATTAGCACAGACAGTAGATCGCCTGCGCCAAGTTCCGGATTCCGCTTGCGTTCTTGCAAGATCGCGTAGACCGATTGGTCCAGCGATTGGAGCGCCGCCTTGTAGGCCCGGTTCTTGGCGGTCGGCACGAACAGCGGCATCGCCGCAAGCTGCCGCATCCGTTCCGCGCACATCCGGTTAATGGTCTCGTACGGCTCGCGGATCGCCCGAGCATATTCGTCGCCATCTAAGCTGAAGAGCGTCTTGGCGATGATCGCGAACGTGATGTTCGAGATATCGTCAGTCAAGCTCCTACGCTGCCCAGGCGCCCAGCGATCCAGCTCGCGTTCGACGATGTCCGCCATTTGTCCCGCATAGGTTTGGATATGCGCTCGTGTAAAGTGGGGCTGTATTAACCGCCGCACGCGCTTGTGCTTCTCGCCCGTGCTCGTCGCCACGCCGTCGCCGACGAATAGCCTCGCTTCCTGAAAAGCCTTGAGCTTCACGAAATGCTCCTGCTTCGCAATTAGCAGTTCTTTAAGCAAATCCGGATCATAAATCACGTACATGCTTTGCGGACCCAGCCTAATTTTGGCCACTCCGCCGTAATTCTGCTGCAGATCGATCAAGAATTGCAGCGGGTCTTTCCGGTATGCCATCAAATTGCCGGCCAGCAAGGAGCCTTTGGGACCTTGAGGCACGAAATGCTCTCGTACGGTGTTCATGTTTATCTCCTCTATTCTTGGGCGCTTATGTTCACGGTGCTACCGAATTCAGCCGTGTCGTTTCATCCATGTGAACATATTAATCAAGGAGATGGCCGGGGTCGACGGACGATAAGTATCATTTGGTGCGCCAAAACAAAAAAAGAGCCGCACGAATGCGGCCTGATCTAGATGCCATCCATAAAAGACGATCGATATCGAAGCGGAAAATCGAACAGGCGCCTGGCACGAACAGCAGTAGATTGAGCGGGAGGCCAAGTCCAAGCCCGAATTTCAGCATACGGCGGCGAATCGATCGCGATGTACGCGGTTTGTCTGACGATCAAGCGAGTCTATCCAATCAATGTGCTTAAGCTTACTTCAACATCAAGTAAAGCGGTTGCTCCCGGAAGCGTTCGATATCCGCTTGATCAACGGCGAACTCCTCCGCCTCCTCCTCCTCGGAAATATGCAGCGCATCGAGCACGGTCTTCACCGTGGCTTCCTCGAGTAGTCCCTTCCCTCCTCGAAAGGACTGTCGTCGCTTACGGCCGTCAGATGACGATAATCGGGATAATACAAGTGCGCCTCGGTGACGTAGGTCATCGTCATATGCGCAGGTCGCCTCCTTGCATTGCGTTTTGTTCGTATCCAGTACCCTGCGATTGTAGCAGTTGCCATCAGCTTGATGAACGCATTCGATTGACTTTTGGAGTCGAAAAAGTTGACGCGATCGCACGCGCAAGCTCTATACTTGTATATGAACGATCGCCGTAACGATTCCGAAGGAGGCACACCGATCATGACGCAAGAACCCAAAATCGCACGCGGCGCGGCAAAGCTCAGAATTCGCGCGATAGTCGCTCCCGACGATCAGAACAACGCTGATTCGACTAAGAAGGTATTCGCCTCGAAAACGGGCTTTCAAATCGCGGACCCGCCAAACGTCCCCGAGAGCCAGCGTCCATCGATTCCCGATCACGACAACGTATAAAGCAGGTGGCATACAACGAATAAGCCCGCCTCTTCGCTCACGAGCGAGAAGAGACGGGCTTTGTTGTTTCGTTACGATTATAGGCCTTTCTTCTTCAAATCCTCCAAATGCCGCTCATACATAACCTTCTCGACATTCGCCGCGCCGACTTTATCCATCTGGGCAATGAAGTCATCATAGACGCTATTGAACTCCTCGTCCGACTTCGCCAGTACGAGCTTCGGAATCGTCTTGTTCCACAGATCCTTCACCTTCACGTTAATGACGCCTTCAGAGGTCGAACCTTCCGGCTCGAGGTTCTCCATACCAAGCGGGTAGACGTCGAAGTTGAATTTCTCCAGCAGCTTCTTCGCTTCGAATTGCTCCGGCTGGTCCTTCTTGAAATCCCGCGTAGCCGCGGCATCAATCGTCGTCCCGGAACGCCACAGCAGCGTGGAAGCGGTCAAGCCGTATTTGGCATACCAAGCATTGTTATCCTTCAGCATCAGATCTCGCACTTCCGGCTTGTATTGCGGCAGCCCGTCGACCATCTCATAGGTCTCGCCTTCTTTGCCGTACAAGAAATCGAGCTGTCCTTCATCCGACCACGCGTATTCGGCGAATCGGATGATACGCTCGGGATTTTTGGCTTTCTTCGTTATGAAGAAGCCCTGCCAGCCCATCAGACGGGACGCCGGATAGCGCGGCGACTGGCCGTTCGCCTTTATGCCGTCCAGAATGGTATACTTCCGATTCGCGCCGAGCGTGCTCTCGATCTTCGGATTGTAGCGGGTGTACATGCCATCCATGAATTGCGACGCCACCGCGTATTGCGCCCCGTACAGCTTCTCCTCGTACTGCTCCTGCTTGTAGATGAGCAGCTGCGGATCGAACAGTCCCTCGCGGCTAAGCGTATTCAAGTACCGGAACGCGTCGATGAAGCCTTTGTTGCGCATCGGATATTCGACGATTTTGGCGTCGTCCTTGATCCGCTCCTCCAGCAGCTGCGGGGCGAACGAGTAGATCAGGTAGTCCATGGACAAGCTGCCCTCGAAGCCGTTCTTCGCCACGTCGAAGAACTCGACGCCGACCGGGCTGACGTCCGGGAACTTCGCCTTGGCTTGCTTGAGCGCGGCGAGCAGATCGTCGGTCGTCTCGATCTTCGGACTGCCGATCGCCTCATAGATGTCTTTGCGAATGAACCACGGGCGAATCGGCGTAATCGGCACGCCGCTCGTCAGCCGGTCCTTCGTCTCGAAGTAGTTGGGCAGGTACCACAGCTTCCCGTCGACCGAATGGTATTTGACCATTTCCTGATCGAGCATTCCCTTCAAATCCGGCGCGTATTTCTCGATCAACTCGTCGATGGAATAGACCATGCCGTTCTTGATCAGCTTCGATACTGCCGGGTTGTTCCAATCCAGCATGATCGTGTCCGGCAGATCGCCGGAGGCAATCATCGTGTTGAGATAATCGTCGTCGCTGCCCGTGGCCAGCTTGCGGTCGATCGTGACGCCTGTCTTCTCCGTCACCAGCTTCATCGCGAACTGGTCTTTCCAGAGATAATTGGACGCCCAGTTGCCGTAGAAATACTGCGTGAACGTGAACGGCGATGTATCCTGCTTCCACGACGGGGCGCCGGCTTCCTGCGTCGTCCCTTCGGCAGCCCCGTTAGTCGCCCCCTTGCCGCCGCTATTCCCGGCATTCGCGACCTCGGGCGTCTTCGCCTTCGTGTTGGTGTTCGAATTCGTGTTCGAGCTGCAGCCCGCGAGGACGGCGAGCGCGACGGTCAAACAAGCTGCTTGCTTCCAATGTGTGCGGATCATGTGTTTACCTCCCCCATTTCGTTACCCCTGTCTTACTCCTGCAATGCGAACGGTCGATCAACCGCCGACAGCGGCGGTTATCCCTTAACGGAACCGATCATCACCCCTTGGACGAAGTATTTCTGCACGAACGGATACGTAAGCACGATCGGCACTGTCGTAATGACCATCGTCGCCAGCTTCAGGGATGCAGCCGTTACGCTCCCGAGGCCAAGATTGCTCGCGGCCAGGCTGACGTTGCTGTTCGAGCTAATGATCTGCATCAGAATTTGCTGGAGCGTCACGAGCTTCTCGCTGCCGAACAGCATCGCGTCATACCACGAATTCCAATGAAACACGGCGTTATAGAGCGCGACGGTAGCCAGCACCGGCTTGGAGACCGGCAGCACGAGCTGCCAGAATATACGAAGCTCATTCGCGCCGTCGATTTTGGCCGACTCCTCGATTTCCTTCGGCAGCCCCTTGAAGAACGTCAGCATGATAATGGCATTGAAGACGCTGAACAGATTCGGAATGATGTAAGCCAGGAAGCTTCCCTTCAGGTGCAGATACTTCGCGATGAGCAAGTAATACGGGATGATGCCACCGCTGAAATACATCGTGAAGATCGCCATCAGCAGGAACGCTTTGCGGCCCATCAGCTCGTTCTTGGACACGCCGAACGCGAAAGCCGCCGTGAACAGAACAGCCGTCGCCGTGCCGATCACGGTCCGGGCAATCGTGACGATGAATGCTCGAATGATCCCCTCGTCTTGGAACACCATCTTGTAATTGTCGATCGAGAATTGGCGCGGCCAGAGCGTAATTCCCCCGCGCGCCGCATCGGTCGGATCGTTGAACGATGTAATGACAATATTGTAGAACGGGTACAGCGTGATGACGCAAAGTACGATCATCAGCAGCGCGTTCAGCCAATCGAAGCTTCGCTCCCCGATGCTGCGGTTGTGCGCGAACATGATTGACGCGACCTCCTTCCTAGAACAAACTTTCCTTCGTGAGCTTCCGTGACCCGTAATTGGCCGCATACATCAGGATGAACGCGACGACCGATTGGAAGACGCCAACCGCCGTGCCATAGGAGAACCGGCCGAGCACGAGCCCCATTTCGTACGAGTAGACGGATAAGACGTTGGCCGCATCCTGCGTCATCGAATTCTGCATCAAGTACATTTGGTCGAAATTCGAATTGATCAAGCCGCCGATCGAGAGAATGAGCAGAATGACGATCGTCGGCTTGAGCGCAGGCAGCGTAATGTGCCAAATCCGCTGGAACCGGTTCGCGCCGTCCATGACGCCCGCCTCGTACAGCTGCGGATCGATGCCCGCAATGGCGGCGAGGTAAATAATCGAATTCCAGCCGATGCTCTTCCACACCTCCGTGAACACGACTAGCGGCAGGAAGGCCTTCGGATCGCCCATGAGCATCGTGTCCGGACCGATCATGCCGAGTGCTTCGAGAAGGCGGGTTACGACGCCCGTATCCGGATCGAGCAGCGTGTACATGAAGCCGACGACGAGCACCCAGGACACGAAATGCGGCAAATACGTGAGCGACTGCACGATCCGCTTGAACCGCTTGTAGACGAGCTCGTTCAGCAGCAGCGCCAGAATGATCGGTGCAGGGAATCCGAATACCAGCTTCGCGATGCTGATCTTGAACGTGTTGGTCAGCGATTGCGTGAAGGTCGGATCATTGAACAGCTCGCGAAAGTTCGCAAGGCCGATCCACGGACTGTGCAGAAAGCCTTGGAACGGGGTGTACTCCTGGAACGCAATCACGACGCCGTACATCGGGATATAGTTGAAGACGATCATCCAGACCACCGCCGGAAGCGTCAGGAGCATCAAATAACGCTGCAGCCAGAACCGTTTGGCGAACGAACGTCCGGATGCCGCTTGCAGGGAACGCATCGAATAGCCAGCTCCTTTCTTTCTGCACGCATTTCCACTAAAGGAAGAATGCGCTTTCAAATTGGTGATAGGCTCATTATAGAAGACCGCCGCGCCCCCCGATATGCCAAAATCCATCGCGAATGCCACGATTCCACGATCTTTGGCATACGCGCCTTTCAGCGCTTTGACAGCCGCTTGGCGTGCTGATGAGGAAGCTGCCCTGCCGCCGCCGCCAGCCTATTGGCTGTGGGACGGATTCCGCCCAACTCTTGCCGGTCATGGGCTGCTCGCCAGAGAATGGATGAGGCAAGTGTAGGAGTCGATGTCACAGTATTAGTGCGGCTCGCCCAGGATGGAAACGGCGGGGCCGGTCGGCATGCCATGCCGACCGGCCCCGCTTTTCACCTGCGACATGCGCGCATCTACCGGCATGAACTCCGAGCGGCTCCGCTCGATTGTTCACTCATCTCCGCTGCATCAGCTCCTGATATTCTCCAGGCGTCATCCCGTACGCCTGCTTGAATAGCGAGCAGAAGTATGACGTATTCGGAATTCCGACCTCGGCCGCGATCTGGGCAACCTTGCGTTTGCTGAGCCGCAGCTGCTCCTCGGCTTTCGTCATGCGAACCTCCGCAATGTATTCGTGAACCGTTTTCCCCGTCGCTTTTTTGAATACGACGCCCAGATGATTGGCCGACAGGAATGCCGCTTCGGCCAGCATCGTCACGCTAAGCTCGGTAGACCCGTATCTCGATTCCACGATCTCGCTGACCTTACGGATGACGAAATCGTCTTTGTTCAACCGTTTGTCTTCCATCTGCCGCATCCATTCGATCATGTAGCCACGAACGGCTTCTTCGATCTCCTTCAAGCTCGCATAAGCAAGCAGACGTTGAGGCCGAACCGGCTCCGGCAGCTCGTGCTCTCCTAATAGAAGACATAATTCCGTTAGGAGCGCGTTCACGATGGCGACCGTGAGTTCCCTTCCTGCGCCAGTCTCCGACTCGAACATCGCGAAGAGCTCGCCGGCGCGGTCCAGAGCTGCCTCCTGTCTGCATGCGGCGGCTTGAATCCGAATATCGCGCGCCGCCTCTTGGCAGGATCTCGCGAAGTCCGCTGCCCTCGGGGCGAAGGCCCGTTTGGCCTCCTCTTCCTCCGCCTCGCCGACATCGCCGTCAAGCCCGTAGAACAAAGCCCACTGGACGGACCGGCCTTGTTCCAGACTTTGTTGGCCCGCATGCTGCCTGCATTCCGCAACGACCTTCTCGACCGTCTTGCGCAGCTCGTCTTCCTCAATCGGCTTCAGCACATAATCCGATGCGCTGAAGCGGATAGCTTCCCGGGCAAAGCCGAAATCGTCGTACCCGGTCAGCACGATGATCCGCACGTCCGGCAGCTGCTCGCGTACCTGCTTCGCCATTTCAATTCCGTCCATGCCGGGCATGCGTATATCGGTGATAATAATGTCCGGCTCAACCGCCAACGCTTTCTCCAACCCGTCGATTCCGTCGACAGCGGTGTCCACCTTACTTATACCGAACATACTCCAATCCCAGAATTCGGCCAAGCCTTCCCGCTCCCAACGCTCATCCTCAACGATCAGCATTCGCAGCATGCCCATCCCCCTCTTCTTGCGGCATTCGAACCGTTACTACCGTACCGACACCCGGCCGGCTGTACAGCTCGAATCGGTGACGGTCCCCATAATAAGCCGACAGCCGCTGACGAATATTGCGGATCGCGTAGCCGCTTCCGCTTGATTCGAACGTCCCCCCGTTAATCGCTTGCAGACGTTCCGCGCTCATGCCGACGCCGTCGTCAATTACTTGAATGAACGGTTCCCCCGCTTCGAAACCCGTCTTGATGATCAAGGTGCCATGAGCGCGCTTCGGTTCGATCCCGTGCGCCAGCGCGTTCTCGACCAGCGGCTGCACGATGTTCTTGGCCGCCGGACAGGCGAACGTGCGCTCATCCAGCTCGTACACGACATCGAACCGGTCTTCGAAGCGGAATTTTTGAATTTGCAAATACGCCTTTACCATCTCGATCTCCCCGCCGATCGTCGACTCCGAACTGCCTTTATTCAGCACAAGCCGGTAAAATTTCGCCAACGCGTTCGAAATCCGCGTAATCTCCGGCGCTTCCGCCTTGCGGGCCGCCCACGAGATCGTCGCGAGCGTATTGTACAGAAAGTGCGGATTAATCTGCGATTCCAATGCCCGTAGCTCCGCTTCCTTCTCCATGATCTCGATCTTGTATACCTTCTCCACCAGCTCGTGGATGCGTCCGGTCATATGATTGAAGCTGATCGCCATCTGCGAGAATTCATCGTTCGACGTAACGGGCACGGAGACGTCAAGCGAGCCTTCTCTCACCTTCTTCATCGCGCGCAGCAGCAGCTTCATCCGGGCGAGCAGCTTCGTCGTCACGAAATAGACGAGCAGGCTCAGCAGCAGCAAGGCGAACAGCAGGATAAGGACCGTCGTTTTGATCGAGGAGATGACCTCGCCGTTGAAATAGCGGATCGGATAGACGCCGACAAGCCGCAGCGGGACGCCTTCGATCGGCTGCGAAATGACGATCGCGCGCTCGCCTCCCACTTCCCGGATTTCGCTCAACTTCCGATCGGACGGAAGCGCTCCGATGCCGAGACTGGCGAGATTTCTCTTGTACAACGCCGGTTCGTAGTTCGATACGATCATCCCTTGCGCGTCCGCCGCGAGCACGCGGCCGAACCCTTCGGAGACCGGCTCCTTCAACGCTTCGAAGAGCACGTCGCGCTTGACTTCGATCTCCAGCAGACCGGCCATGTTCACATAGCGGGAGGAGAACATTTTGCGATCGTACGCGAATACGTCTTCATTGCCCGCCACGCCGAACCGGGCGGACATCGTCTTCTCCTCCCGCAGCCCGCCCCAGTCGGTCTGCGCTTTGCGATCGCCAATGAAACCTTTATACTCCGGGTCGCCAGAGATTCGGGTCAAATGATAAAATCCGTCGTACAGCTCCGGGATCGTCTCGTTCGCCATGTAGATCCGTGCCGAGTGGATCGCGGCATTCTGGCGCATGATGTTCTCCAGAATCGGGAAGATCGTCGAGCGATAGTCCTCCAGCTGGAACGGCTCGTTCATGAAGACGCTGCCGAGGAAGGTTTGGATCCGGGTATCGAACGCGATAATCTGCGACAGATTCTCTACAAGCTGGATTTTCTCCTCGATGCTGGATTTGGTTTGCAGCAAATTTTGTTCCATGACGATCTGCGCCTGCTGGGTCGTGGAGCGCGTCGCCTGGACATACAGCAGGAAGCCGGTTACCACCAGCGATAAGGTCAATATCGACACGTAAATCGCGACGAATTTGGTCGTCACGCTGATGCCGTTCGTGAATCGTATAGGCCGCATGATGTCCTCCGCGCCTTTCGTAAGCGTTTTCTTCTCATTCTAGCATGGGGCCTTCGGACGAAGACAGCCTGCTTAATAGCGCATTTTTCAGGGGAGAACCAGTCTTTTTCGCAGAATCGGAAGGCGTTAGGAGGAGATGGAACGTGCAAAAAAAAAAAAAACCGCACGAGGCGGTTTTCGAACGACGTACGGATTCGCGTTACTTTCGTATCCATTCCCATCTGTCGCGAAGCGCGACCAGATCTTCCACGAATATCCGCATGAGATTGGGGCGACGCCTAACGGCTAACGGATGGTACGTAAATCCGATCGGCGTCCCCTGCCAATCTTGCCAGCTGCCGCGCAGTTCCTTGACCGTCGCGCCTTCTCGGTCCGGCAGCAGCGCTTCGGCCACGACATTCCCGAATCCGAACGCGATCAGCGGCTTTTTCTCCCCCTTCTGCATATGCAGATGCGGCGAACAGGCTTCCCGCGCGGCCGGCTTGTCGTAAGCGCGAATCGGTCTGCATTTCAGCAAATACGTGATATATACCGATGCCGTCTCGATTCCCGCTTCCCGCAATCCCCGCTGCAGCGTCTCGCGCGTCCCGCAGACGAAAGATTGACCTTCGCGATCCTCGCGCGCGCCCGGATTGTCCAAAATAAGCATGATCGGCGCGGACGGATTCCCTTCTCCCCATATCACTCGCGTCCGCTGCCCGGCCAGTTCGCAACGCGCGCACCGCCGTATATCGTGCGGCGCCGCTTCTTCCGGTAGTATTTCGAATTGTTCCGCCATAACGTCCGAATGCACATCCCTTCCTCTGCGTCAACAACCAGCATATCCTCTTACCGCCTTCCGTTAACCCTCTGAAGCGGCGAAAATCAAAAACGCCGTCCCCCCGGGGAAGGGAGACGGCGTGCGAGGCGGGATTTTGATCGGGGGGGCAGTCACGATTCGTCGGGGGGAACAAACGATACTGAACCGGGAGGAAGAGCAGTGCGACCGAACGTAAGAACAATAGCCATTCATCGGGAATATAGCGTGATGAGTCCTGGGCCGGATAACGATAACCCAGGTGTGCAACACCTCCTTAAATAACGAGCGGCATCATGAGACCGGCCCATGATGAACGAGCGTCTCGAACCAGGCGAGCGGGTCGCGCTCCTCGGTCCGCCATGCTTCGCCTTCCGCGAACAGACTCTTCTGCACCTTGATGATGCCGCTTCGATTGGCGAGCCGGTTCATTTGGTTATGCATCAGCTTGGAATTGCACAGCACGACGACCTGCTCGCAATGCGGAAGGAACCAGCGCTGCAGCTCCTCCCATTTGTCCGTAATTTCATGCTGGAACGCGATCGGCTGTCCGTTGATCATCATGCGCCGGTTGTCGACCAGCAGCTTGACTTTGCCGGGCGCAAGCCTCAGGCATTCCGCCTTCAAATCCACCGCAATTCGCTTGATCTCGTCCAGTCTCAGCGCCCCCGTGACCTGCCAAGCGATCAGGTTGTCCGCCGGGAGGACGCGGTAGTTGAACCGGTCTTGAATCGGCCGTTCCAGCTCGCTCTTCAGATGCGCGGAATGCAGCGAGAACCGTTCATGATCGAAAAAATAACTAATATCGATATCGAGCGTGTTGCAGAGAATCTCGATATTCTTGAGCGAAATATTGCGAACGCCCCGCTCCACCCCGCCGATATAGGTCCGGTCCAATCCGGAACGGGCGGCTAGCATATCCTGCGACATATTCGTGCGCAGCCGAAGCTCCTTCAGCCGCAAGCCGAAATCCTCCAAAATATTCATGGGGCAACATCCTTCTGTACGTGTTCTCCAAATCCGTATGTCCATCATAATCCGGACTGCCGAGCAAAGTCGACGGACTATGAGTATCATTTTTTCGGTGCGGACGACAAAGAAAGCTCGGCTATGTAAGGCGGCGAGTTGGAGGATCGCGAAGTGGCGGCGGATCGGTTGCGCGGAATAGGTTGCTGCGTCATAAGTCCCTCTCCTCTCGTTGGGAATGCAATTCCCCGCGCTGCTTGTCCGCTCAAAAGCAAAAAGCCGCGAAAATCGCGGCTTGGCTGCTCAGCATCGTACATGGTTATTCGCTTGTAGACTTGTATGGCGCTTAAGCCTCTTGAAGGGATTCCGCGTACTTCTTGAAGTTGTCCAAAATCGCCTGCCAGCCGGCTTGCTGCATGTCGGTCGGATTCGTGCCTTCCGCTTCGAACGATTCGATCACCTTGGTGGCATCGCCTTCCGGCACGAAGCTGATCTTTACTTGGCGGCCGTCGCCGATCGTATACGCGATCGTCTCGTGCAGGCTCACCTCGTCGTACGTGCCGCCGAAATCGAAGCCGAAGCTGCCGTCCTTCGCTTCCATGCGCGAGACGAACGTTCCGCCGACTCTGAGGTCGTTCTCTGCAATCGGCGTATGCCAGTCTTCGGACGCGTTGTTCCACTGCTTGATATGCACCGGCTCCGTCCATACTTTCCATACATGCGCGACTGGCTTGTTCACGATCGCTTCGACCGTAAGCGTGACCGGATTGCTAGTTCCCATAATATAGCCCCCTTAGGATAGTTGAGTGTCTATGATTGCTGCCATGCCGGCAGCAACCATTATTTACCTAAGTGATAGTATAGCATACAAGGAACGAGCAGATTTCTTTTCGTTTGCTAATTTTCGTTTAAGGTCGACGATTAGCGAGTGAACGCCATGCGTGCGTTCTCAATCCGATTGCTGTTTGATCGCGACCACGCGCAAGCGACTGATGTCGTTATACCATTGCCCTTCTATCTGGAGCGTGGCCGCCGCATCCGCTTCTATCGAACGATAGATGGACGCCTTATCCGACGGGGTGACATCGTGGAAGAAAATCGAGTCGAAACTCTCAAGCCACCGCTTAATGCCCTCCGGATGGTTGAACGGCCTAAGTCGGTTGAAATGCTGGGCCAGCGTGACGCGGAAGCCGTGGTGCTCCAGCAAACCTGCATATTCGCCGATGGTCGGCAAATACCATGGAATCCTGCCTTTTGGCGAATAGCCATGAGCGGTCAGCGCCCGTTCGATCGCGCCGGTCAACGCCGCCACATTGCCGCTTCCGGCGAATTCGGCCACGAACCGGCCGCCTGGTCGCAGCGCACCGCCAATGGCGCGAACAACGGCATCCGCATCTTGAATCCAATGGATCGCGGCATGGGAGAATACGGCATCGAAGGGCTCCTCAGCCTTGAATCGGCAAGCATCCGCCGTCTGAAACCGCAGCTGCGGATAGTTGAGCTTGGCCTTCTCGATCTGTCCTTCCGAGAAGTCGATGCCAAGCGTTATGGCGCCGGCTGCCGCGATGGCCGACGTTAACTTCCCGTTGCCGCAGCCTAAATCCAGGATTCGTTCCCCCTTTCGGGGGTGAAGCAAAGCAAGGATCGTCCCCTCGCCGGTGTCGCCGAAGTCCAGTTTTATCTCATTGTTCAATGTTCGCGTCTCCTTTGCAACCTCTCTGCACTTTAGGACGGCATTGAAGTTTGCGGTCACTTATTACAGACTTAATATGTCTATAATATCTCCATAAAGAACATCGCGTCAACCTTCATCGAGATTGTAGCCGAAATCCGCGCAGCAGCCGATCGAACGGCTTCACCGCGACAAGCCGGCGATAGATGACGTACCCCAACGCGCCGCCGAGGCTATTCGCAATCAAGTCGTTGATATCCGTCATTCTGCCGCTTCCGACGGCGACCCGGATCGCTAATTGACTAAGCTCGAAGACTAGACTGACCCAAAACGCGGCATATGCGACCTGCCCTATACTTCCGTTCGACCCGCGCAGCAGCGGCAGAGCAAGGCCGAACGGGACGAATAAGACCATGTTGAGCAGGAATGTCTTCGCGTCCATCGTTAGCAGCGGGATCCACTGAATCGTGCTGTACCACGGGGTTAGATTCGCATATTCCCCTATATTGACTTCGACCGGGAAGAAGACGAAATGAAGCGTTCCAATGGCATATGCGGCAAAAGCGGTCAGCAGCGCCGATTGCCGGATCGAATATCGTTTGGCAACGAACGTACGGGTCATAATGACGGCGAACATCACGATGGCCAAAGGCAGCAGGACATGCCAGGATTTTATTGTGAACATGACGGACATCGGTCGGACAGCTCCTTTGATTAATGAGCGCCGGGCAGCGAAGTTCACTTCGCCGCCCGGCTCTGCATTCGCGTATTGCTTTAGCGGACTGGCGTAAGCTCTACGCGAACCTCCAGGTCTTTCAAATATTGGTCGTCCTTGACGTCCTCTGCGAAGTCGTCCTTGATGACGAACGGCTTCAACGTTAAGAATGCAGTCGTTCCATGCGTCGAGGCGAATCGGCGATCATAAGTGATCTTGTTGCCCTCCAGGATGCCTTCCCCGTTCAGTGCGGCCAGTCTGCGGCCCTGGTCGTCGAAGACGGCAATGCCTATGCGAGTTAATCGTCGCTCTTCCTTTTGCGTCAACTCCGTCGTCTTTTTGAATTCGAGCGATGTCGAGATTCGAGTCGTAACCGGCGTCACGCCTACTTCCACAACCCGGAATTCGAATTCGTCATTCGCCGTTGCGAGATTTGGCGACACTTCGATGCCCGCTTGCACTGTTTTACGGAATGGAATATCGACAGTGAACTCATGGTCGATGCCGTCGAGCTTGATCGTCACCTTGCCTTGGAACGAATCGGGAGCATCGCTTGGTTTCGCGTACGGCAGCACTTGCTCGAAAACAAGCGTATTCGGATAGTCCTCGCCCGCCTCGCCAAAGAACAAGCCGCCCGCCTCGTTCAAGCTCGAAAATTCGCCCGCGCCGGATTCCCCCGTCAACACGACTTGTTCGATCGCGTTGCCGAGCTTCATCGTCTTTCGGCCATTATCGTAGACGCCCTCCTTTAAGTTCGGCGACTCGATGGTCAGCAGGAAAGCGGCGCGGGCGCCGTCATAGATCGTATCCGTCACCTTCAACTTTACGTTCTCATGCGTGACCTCCCGGTTGGCGGCAGCGAACAGCCCTTGTTCGCCTGCCGTACGAAGGCCCGAATCCCCCTGCAAGGTGCTGAATATACTGCCGATTACCGGAATGTCACGAATAGAGTCCGCGAGCGCCGGAGACGCGAAAGCGGTAGCGAATACTCCGATGCCGAGCACCGCCGCAGCCGCTGCGGAAGCCGTCGCCAATCGCAGCCGGGACCATTTCGACCGAGGCGCTCGCTCCGACTGCTTGCCGATTACCGCGTAAGTTTCGTCAAGTCGGGCCCGCACACTCGGCGACATCTTCATATGTCCCTTTTCCATCCCTTTCAATGCCTTCTCGATTTTAGATGTTTCCATAGCTCATCTTCCCCTCTCGAAATGTGGATAGTGAACGTTGAAGCGTATCTCTGGCCCGCAGCAATCGCATTTTTGCCGCGCTCTCCGAAATATCAAGGGCCAGCGCCACTTGGCGCAGCGGCATATCTTCGTAGTAATGGAGGATAACCGCGATCCGCTGAGGTTCATCCAACCGATCGACCGCTTCCCGCAAATCGACTTTCGCGTATTCGTCTTGCTGCGAGGCTGCGGGCGGCACTTCCGACACCACGTCCGCGCGCGAGCGCAGCGCCATCAGATTGTGACATTCGTTGATTAGAATCCGGAATATCCACGTTTTGAAAAACTTCGGCTCTCTCAGCGACGTTACGGATTTATACGCCTTCAAGATCGTTTCCTGCAGCGCATCCGCCACATCCTCGTCTTTGCTTACGATTGATTTGGCCATATAATGCAGAGAATTCTCCAGCTGCTTGACGAGGTCGATAAATGCGCCCGCATCGCCGTTTACCGCTTTGGCAGCCAGCTTGGTCATGTTCATTTGACGCGCTCCTTTCGCTTTGCTCTTTTGTATTGCTATTAATTAGACCGAACAGGTCTACAATCGGTCACTTTTATAAATAAAATCGTCTGCGCCTAGGATAACACAGGTACCTCCTCAGGTTAGTAAGCGTGCTTGTTCCAACATAAAAAAGCAGCCGAATGCCGGCTGCTGCACGTTAAGTCCCCTCCTATTTGACGGCGATATAAATGTCCACTTGGCTGTTCTTCGGATCTGCGGCACGATGGTCATATACCTCGAAATCCGCAGTGAACGCGCGCTCGTTGTCCTTGGACCATGCCCATATCGCCTGCCATGCTTCGACCACTACTTCCGGGATGGGTCCCGTGCGCGTCGTGAACACGACGTACTTCTGTTCAGGGATAACGAAGGTTTGCCAAGGGGCTGCTGCTTGCTTCTCGATCTCGGCCTTTGCCCCTAACGCGTAAGTATAAGCCCCTGACTCGTCCGATTCATAATCGGTGTACAGAGCCAAAATCGTATCATCCTTCCGATGTTCAATCTGTTGTAACACTTGATCTCGGAAGAAGCTCTCCCACTTCGCTCCAATAACACCCTGTCCGGACATTTCGGCCGCATTGGTCGTACGGGCAGACGTGCCGACGAACGTAAATCCGGATTGTTCGTTCACTTCGGCTTTTGATAACAAATTCGACATCATAGCAGCCTCCTAGCAAGATTCATAACTTCATGATTCTTATCTATGACGATGATCGCCTGCAAAATGTGACAGCGATATTTGCATTCCCGCTTCCACAGGTCAAAATTGCAAGTTCAACGCTTTAGCCCATCATCGATGATCATACCGCTCGCGGAGCTTGTACGCCAAATTCGCGACTTCGCCTTCAGGCGGCATAGGCAGAGGTGCTTCCACGCCGCCTAATCCGATCAGCACATCCTTCAACTCTCGAACAAAAGTTTCCGCATTTAGATTGGGGTCAACGGCCAACTCGGCGATGCTGGCCATACTAGCCGGGACGATCCGCGGATAATCCAGGCCCGTGTGCCCGCCGCCTGCGATCGCATAAAATCGCTCCGCTACGCCGGCCAGCTGCCGGCCGCTCCCGCCTGCGACAACGAACGCCTGCACATTGACGGCTCGTACTTGCCGCCGCTGCGCGATGCCGCAGAACTTGCGGCCGGCCACGGCGACATCGAATTCGCCGGGACAATAGGCGCCTGCGATCTCGCCGGCTTCCGCGTGGAGTTCCCAAGCGGATAGCGTCACGGACAGCAGCCGCACCATGCGAAGGAAGTCGGCCCGGTGTTCCATTCTGCCGTCTGAATTCGGCATCAGCAAGGTGACGTTCACGACGCCGTCGTCCAGCGGCACGAACGCGCCGCCCGAATTACGCACGCCGACGGACCATCCCTCATGCTCCAATTCCCGAATGGCGTCCTCCGCGTGCGGCAGTCTCCGGTCCCGTGTACCGAGCACAGCGCCGCGGCGATGCCGCCAAATGTGTACCCCAGGCCCCTGCTCGCCTCTCCCGATCTCCCTACCCAGCCATTCCTCGTATGCGAACGGCTTCAGCACGTCCCCCTCCATCGGCACGGCTGATCGGTCCCAAATGCGGAACGGCTGACCGGTTTTCGATAAATCGAAGATTCCATTCCTCTCCTGATGCTGCATCGCTTGGCTGTCCTTTCCGATCACGATCCGATCGTTTTGATTTGTAGTATCACTATAACCTTTTCTTCTGCCCTAGGACTAGCGCCAGACGGCGCCAGACAGGCAGAAAGGCGGAAAATCCGTGAAGTTCGGTTAAAATTCCGTGATCTTTCGGTTCAACCGACGCGTGCCTAATCGAATTTCTTATAATTAGGGTGCATAAAGTTTAAATGGCTGGAGGATCGCGGTATGTCCGAGATTACAAGAGTGTTGGCGAGGGCGCAGTTGGCCGAGGAGTACGAAGCCGAGGGCGAACGCGCCGCGCGAGTCGCAGCAACGCCGAGATCGTTAAGCGAGCAAGGGGCTTTGCTCGTCGTCGCTTGCTACAAGTGGGATCATCAGCTGTTTCTGTATTACGAATGCGTAGACGAACTGATTCCTCCTGAACGCGTCGTTCCCGAGCTAGCCGCATATTTGGAGGATTGGCCCGGAGAGGACAATAAACGCAAGTGGATACCGATGATCGACGTGTTTCATTTCAACGAACCGGCATCCCTTGCGCATTGGCAGCGCAATGCGCCAGTCGAACGACGCGTCGGGCGCGTCGCCCGCCTCCTGCCGGATATGGCGGCCAGCTACATTTACTTTCATTATCAGCTTCAAGAGGAACGCGCCTTCCTTGGTCCGAAGTATGAAATCATCGCGATGCACGAGAACGTGCTGTTCGGCTATCAAGAATTCCCCGCCGTCGTCGAGGAACCTGCGCTGCCGAAGAAACTGTTAACGAGCAGCACGCCTTCTAACTGGGAGGAGAGCCGAATGGACTTGCATTTCCAGCCATGGCCGGATGGCCACCTGTACTTTAAGCCGGCGCAGGAACTGTTCGCGCATACGTCGAAGGATTACGGCATGCAGCAAGACAATGAATGAGCGCCATCAGCTCATAGACAAAACCGCTACCAGCCCTGCCCTACTAATCGCCCTATAGGAGGTACATCCGATGTCCGTTGGAGTATTAGCTCATTTGTTCGGCTGTTTGCCTTACCGGGAGCTCGCCGAGAAGGTCGGCTCAGCCGGATTTCGCCACGTACAGCTCGCCTTGTGGAAAGCCGTTCGCGATGTCGACTTCTCGCAGCCCGGCAAGTTGAGCCCTGGATTGGCCGCATCGATTGCGGAGGAATTCGCGAAGCATGACGTGCGGATCTCCGTTTTGGGCTGTTACTTACACATGTTCGACCGCGACGAAGAACGCCGCCGCGTGAACATCGCTCGGTTTAAGGAGCTGCTTCGCTACGCGCCTTTGCTCGGCTGTCCGACCGTCGCCTTCGAGACGGGCGTTAACCCGGGAGGCGATTATACGGACCAGGACTGGACCGTTATGCGCCGGACGCTCGAAGAACTGGCCGAAGAAGCGGAACGCTGGGGTACGTTCATCGGCCTGGAGGCGGCTAATGGTCATCTCGTCGGGACGGCGCCGCAGCTCCACCGGATGCTCGAAGAAGTGCCATCCAGTTCGATAGGCGTCGTGCTTGACCCAGGCAATCTGTTGAACGACGATAATTTCAACCAGCAAGACGAAGTGATCGAAGAAGCTTTCCGCTTGCTAGGCAGCCGCATTATCGCCTGCCACGCGAAGGATCGCCTGCCTGGATCCGACGGTCGTATCGTCACTGCCGCCGCCGGATTCGGTCAGATGAACTATGCGCTGTACATGAAGCTGCTGCGTGCGTGCAAGCCAGGCGTCGACATCATTATGGAGGAAGCTTCCACGGCAGACATGGCTGCGGTGAAGCGATTCATCGAGAACGAGTACGAACAAGCAGACAGCCATCAATCGACGATGTAAGCAAATACGTTCAGAAGATACGCGTTCGCGATCGAAAAGGGGCAGCCTCGTCACCGTCAATGTTACTGACGGCGGAGGCTGCCCCTTCTTCATAATTTCAAGCCCATGACCAGACCGATGGATGGCATCTATAGCAGTAAGATCGTAGCTCCAATCATCGGCGTGATGACCATGCATGTCTTCAGCCACACGGCCGGCACCCGCTTCGTGAATTTCGCGCCGACATAAGAACCGGACATCGTGCCGACCACGACGGCGATCAGCAGCGGCACGTCCAAGAAGCCCATCGTGAAGTATCCTGCCCCTCCGGCTAACGCGATCGGAATGATGACGAGCATCGTCGTGCCTGCCGCATACCGCATCGGCAACCCGAGCAGCAGCATCAAGCCCAACTGAATGAATGGCGTGGAGCCGATCCCGAACAATCCAGACAACGCCCCTGTTACGCCCCCGACTATGACCGCGTTTATCCAGTACCCCCATGTCGGAACGATAACGGGCTTCCCGGTTTGGGCAGCTTTGTTCCGCATGAATGCCAGTCTGAACCAAAGCGCAAGTCCCGAGGCGAAGAGCATGCCGGATGTCATCCAGCCGAGCTTGTCTTCAGGAATGAGCGAGGACCAGCCGGAGCTGAACCAGGCCCCGAGCGCGCCGGCTGCGCCGACGACGATGCCCGTCTTGAACACCATGTTGCCTTCCCGGTAATGGCTGACCGATCCAGAGAATGACGAGAAGAACATTGCCGCGAGCGCCGTGCCGAGCGCCGTATGAATCGGATAACCGAATACGACGGTCAGGATAGCGATTATGAACCCCGACCCGCCCGCGCCGACGAAACCAAGGAGCAGCCCGAGCAAAATCATAACAAGAGAAATTTCGACTAGCTGCATGAGCGGACCCTCCATACTTGGTGTGGAACGCCCGCGCCGGCTGGCTCCGGCAGGTCCGTGCGCACGCGGCTTACGCGGTTGAATACCATCGTCGAGCGCTCCGAATCGTATACGGGCCAGGCTGGCAGCAGCGTCACGTTCGGATTGCCGGTCTTCGCGAAGGCAACCCAAGCCGCCCGCATGCCTCGCGCTAGCGGATAATCTTCGGGATCCACCCTATGCGGATCGTCGGGATTGATTGCCGAATCCGCATTTTGCGGGCCGTTAATTAGACTGCCTTCATAGCCATGGATCGCGCCAAGCGGGCCGCCGCATTGGAGCCGGTACATCCAGACCGAGGCGCCGGCATCGGCTGCCGCGGCCGCAAGCTGCATCGCGCCGATCGTGTAGAGATGCTCGGACAACGTTCGGCTCCACGCTTGGGCGGAAGGAAGAATGTCGTTATATTGAACGAAAGACTCCCATACGATTGGCGCGCTCGTGCCGAACAAGCGGCCGGCTATCTCCAATGATGGCGGCCAAAGAAGCGGGTCGCCTTGGATGAAACTCGCTGCTTCGTCTTCGTTCGTTCCGATCAGGAGCGGGGGCAGATGGCTGCGGGTGCCTAAGCTCCCTAGCGGTTCGGTCGGTATGACGCTTCCGTCCGCCACCGGCCCGAACATGTGCAGGCTGCGCGACGTATCGAAGCCGATTGCCGACTGCGCTTCGATTAGCCGCTCGGCTGGCAGCTCAAGCAGACGATGCGCCTGGGAACGCGTTATGCCTAACTCGTCCAGCAGCCTCATCGTAGTCGTGTTCGCGGTGTGCCGATCTCTTATCGATTGCGTGGCCCCGCTCTGCGCGATCACTCCGCGAAACAATCCCCGCGCAGCGTCCATCGCATACAGCGTTGCCGCGCATTTGGCGCCAGCCGAGTTGCCGATGACGGTCACCTGCGACGGATCGCCGCCGAAAGCCGCGATATTCCGCTGCACCCATTGCAAGGCGGCCACAATATCGAGCATGCCATTATTGCCCGATGTTCCATACTCTTCACCAAGCAGCTCGCCTAAATACAAAAAGCCGAGCGTCCCAAGACGATAATTAATCGAGACGAAGACGAATCCATCCTCTACCGCGTATCGCAGCCCGTCGCACTCCGCCCCTTTGCCTGAGACGAAGCCGCCACCGTGGATATAGACCATGACAGGCTTCAGCGCTGCGGAAGTCCCGCTCGTCCAGACGTTCAAATTCAAGCAATCCTCAGACTGCGCAAGTTCAGGCATGAAGCCGTTCGGCACGTTCTTCTGCGGCGCGATCGGTCCAAAACGGTCGCATGTCCGAATTCCCCGCCAAGCGCTGACCGGCATTGGCGCCTTGAATCGCTGCGATCCAATTGGCGGAGCGGCATAGGGGATGCCTCGGAATACGTATGCCCCGTCCAGGGCGATCCCCTGAACAAGCCCCGAGCAAGTTTGTACTAGCATGGTCATCTTCTCCTGTTGTCGGTTTGTGACCATTATAGCTTCCCTTTGCCATGTACCCTAATATATATTTATTTATGTCCGCCATAACATATAGGTTATATCCATACAAAGGGAGAACTCGCAATGGAACTGCTGCAATTGAAATACTTTCAGACTGCGGCGCGCCTGCAGCATATGACCAAGGCTGCACAGAGCCTCCATATCTCGCAGCCCGCGCTCAGCAAGATGATCGCGGCGCTCGAAGCCGAGCTTGGCGCGAAGCTGTTCGAACGAACGAACAAATCGATTCGCTTAAGCGAGCATGGAAAGTTATTCCTTCACCATGTGGACATCGCGCTGCAGTCGCTGGAAGACGGCAAGCTGCAGCTGCAGGATGCCGTGGGCGCTTCGTCCTCCTTCATCACGCTCGACGTACGCGTCTCGTCCCATCTGCTGCCGGATTTGCTGGCCGAGTTCCGCAAGGAATACCCGCAAGCGCAATTCCATCTGCTGCAGCACGCCGCGCTCTTGAAGGAAGGCATGCCGCAATCCGACTTATGCTTATCCGACGGCGCCGCCCCGCCTTCCGAATCGTCCGTCTCGCTGCTGGAAGAAGACATCGTCGTCGCCGTTCCCGCCGGTCATCCGCTTGCTAGCCGCGAACAGGTCAGCTTGAAGGAGCTGAAGCAGGAAAGCTTCATCACGCTACCGCCTGGCAAATCGCTTCGAGAGACCACTGACGCGTTCTGCCGTCTGGCCGGGTTCACGCCGCGCATCCGGTTCGAGAGCGACGATCCGGCTACTGTACGCGGTCTTATCCGCGCGGGACAAGGCGTCGCATTCCTGCCAGCCATCACATGGGGCGGCTCCACTGGCCCCGGCGTCGTCCAGCTGAAGCTTGCGGAAAGTTACTGCAAACGTTCGATTTCGCTATCGTGGCCGAGCGAGCGGTACATGACGCAGACAACTGCCAAGTTCCGGGATTTTACGATCCGGTACTTCGCCAAGCTCGCCGAAGCGTACAAGCAAGAGACATAAGCCGGAAGCGTAAAAGGCTCTCGCGGCTGCTCCTTACTAAACTTCGCTGCCAACGGATTCAGCCGTGATCTCCGCTTCCCGCTGAAACTTGCCCCATACAATGGTTATCACTTCCTCAAAACTCTGAACGGGTCTGTGACGATAAATCAACTACTAGCACTAGATCCGTACTTCAGAAGGAGAGAGAAGGATGATAACAAAGCTTAGAAGCTTGCGGTTCAAACTGACGCTCACGACCCTGCTGCTTACGTTGGTACCGCTCGTCAGTCTGGCGTCGATCCAAATGGGCCAGTTCAAAAGTCAGCTGACCGACAGCATTAACAAACAGGAAATCCAGCTCGCGGAGAGCAATGCGGCGGCGACCGATCGCTGGCTCAATACGAAGATCGGTGCGCTGCAGCAAGTGTTGAAGAGTGTCCCGAACTTCGGCGCAATGGATTTCGCGGGGAAATATAACACCCTGCAAAACGTTGCGAAGACCGATCCAGAGGTCGCGTTGGCAATTCTGACCGATGCCAACGGCTTGATCCCGGCCGCCGACGGAACGGTGACCAATGTATCGGACCGCGAATATTTCAAGAAGGCCAAAGAAACGAACAAACCGGCAGTCAGCGATTTGCTCACAATCAAGGGTACGGATGAAATGGGCGTATCGGTTGCGGTGCCTTACTTTAACACGAGCAATCAATTCCAAGGGGTACTAATTACGGTCGTAAGCGTGGAAACGCTGAAGAAACAATTCGAGCAAATTAAAGTCGAGGAAACGGGCTTTGGTTTATTATTGTCCGAAACCGGCGTGAACATGTATCATCCGTCCGAGGACGTCATCAACAAGACGTACAAAGAAACGCTCAAGAACGACAGCGCCATTCGCGTATTCGACCAGATCCTGACCGAACAGCGCGGCGTCACAACGTACCTGGGCAACGAAGGCGAGAACAAAATCGCCGCCTTCTCAACCGTATCGGCGACCGGCTGGAAAGTCATGGTCACCGTGCCGGAAAGCGAAGCCTACCATGATTTGCGCGCATCGATCAGTAATACGTTCCTGCTCATCGTAATTACAACGCTTGTGGTCGCGGGCATTTCGATCTTTGCCGCAGGTTTTATTTCGAATCCGATCAGACGCCTCTCCGGTCATGTGAACGTCATGGCTGATGCGGATTTCACGCATACGCTGCCTGACAAGCTGCTGAAGCGCACGGACGAAATCGGTCACTTAGCTCAATCGCTTGACAAAATGTCCGGATCGGTTCGCGAAGTGCTTGGGCAAGTCGTAGACGAGACGACGAGCGTCAAAGATAACATCACGCGCTCTTCGGCTAACATGAGCGCCTTGGCTTCCCAAGTCGAGGAAGTGTCCGCTACGACGGAGCAAATGTCGGCCGGCATGGAGGAGACTGCGGCGATGGCGCAGCAGATGAACGCGACTTCTACCCAAATCAAAGACGCTGTCACTACGATCGCCGTGAAGGCTCAGGACGGTTCCTCCCTGGCCGACGAAATCTCGGACCGCGCCGAACATTTGAAAGAGTCTGCGGTCGCTTCGCGCAATACCGCGCAACATATACACGGCGAAATCCAAGCCGATTCGATTGAAGCGAACGAACAAGCCAAGGCCGTCGAGCAGATCCACGTCTTAACGGACTCGATTCTCGAAATCACGGCTCAAACAAATCTGCTTGCGCTTAACGCGGCAATCGAAGCGGCACGCGCCGGCGAAGCGGGCAAAGGCTTCGCCGTCGTGGCTGACGAAATTCGGAAGCTGGCCGAGAACTCGGCGAAGACGGCTGGCGAGATCCAGCATGTGGCTAGCCAAGTCATGAGTTCGGTCAACGCCTTGACGAAGAGCTCGGAGAAAGCTTTGGCGTTCATCGATACGACGGTCATCCGGGATTATAACGCGATGGTGGCTAACGGCGAACAATATTACAAGGATGCGGAATCGATTCAATTCCTCGTCACGGATTTCAGCGCGACGGCGGAGCAGCTGCTCGCCTCGATCCAGAATGTGGCGCAATCGATCCAGGAAGTATCCGTCTCTAATAACGAGAATGCGGAAGGCACGCAGAATATCGCGGAGAAAACCTCTGAGATGATGGGGCAATCCGAGAAGCTGACCGATATGATGCGGCATACGGAATCAACCGCGGCAAAGCTGCTGCAGGCCGTCTCCAAATTCAAAATCTAGCGCTTGCTTGTTCCCGTTGAGCGCAGCACAAAAGGCATTTCGGCGAACGACGCCGAAATGCCTTTTTGGCGCTTTTATCACATCGTCGTTTCCTCTAACCGAGCATCCGCCCCCCTATCTAATGAAGGCCCGTTTCTTCGGTTGGATCCAGCCATATCCGGTTAAAATCGATCCAGCCGAGGGAGTTGAACCGCACGCCTTTCACAGCCGGGTGAATATAGGTCGTCAGCTTCTTGTGCAAGAGAAATAGAATATGCGCTTCTTCACGCAGACGCTGTTCAATTCCGGCAAGGACGCGGCTGCGCTCATCCTCATTCGGCTCGGATAAAGCCAAGTCGATTTGCTCGCTGACCCATGTCTTCATTCCTTGTTCCATATAAGCGGGTATGAAGCCGTTCGGCTGCTCATAGGTCTCGATGACGTCCGCTTCCCCATCCCCTAGCCCTACCCCGTACAGCAGACAACTCTCGTCCGCGGTCGCTCCCGGACGCCTGATCGATTGCCAGGTTTCGAGCCGGATATGAACCGGGAGACCCGCTTCCGCGCATCTCGCGCGTATCCACTCCGCATCCTTCTCATGAATACTGTACGTCACCAACGTGATCGGCTCCCCGGCATAACCCGCTTCCTTTAAGTAGCCTTCTGCCAACGCCGGGTCGTGCGCGTCGGCCGCTTGCTCGTCGATCCGCGGGACGCTGAACCCTGAGGCCGGAACGCCGCGTGGCACAGCGGCTAGCCGAAGCATGCCTTCGCGATCCAGCAGATGATCAACGGCTCTGCGGAACGCGGGATGCCGATGAGGACCTCTTGTACGCATATTCCACGCAAGCACCGTGCAGCCCATCCACAGCTTCTCCTTGCGCACCCACCCCGTCTCCGGCGGCTTCTCCACAAGCTCGTGGTCCATGAGCAGCTGTCCCCAATTGCGCGACCTGGCCGTAATCGGCAGATCATCCGGAAGCAGGATGAGCTCGACCAGATCCAGGTGCGGACGGCCTTCGAAGTATTCCGCGTGCGCTTCCAGCACGATCCGGTCGTCGCTCCAGACGGCGAGACGGAATGGCCCCGATCCGACTGGCATCCGCCAGAAATCCGGGTTCGACGAGATCAGCTCCCTCGGCACGATCGACATACTAGTCGAGCATAACAAGCGCGGCAGCATGAAATTCGACTTGCGCAGCCGGAACCGGACGATCCATGGCCCAACCTGCTCCACCCGGACTAAGCTGCGAAACAGCCAATTGTCTTGCCTTAACGCTCGCTGCCGCTCGATGGAGAACGCTACGTCATCCGAAGTCAGCTCGCGGCCGTGATGGAACCGAACGCCTTTACGCAGGAAGAACGTCCACGTCTTCCCGTCCTCATCGGCTTTCCAAGCATGCGCGATGCCCGGGACGATTCTGCCTGTCTCGATGTCGTAGCGGACAAGACGATCGAATACCTGACGAATCAGATGCGAATCGAAGACATAGAACGCATCGGCAGGATCGAGCGTGATGACCGACCGGTAGATGGGAAGCCGTAAGACATCTGTGCCTGCCGCTCCCCCGCCTTCCTGCCGGAAACCGAAGCGGCCGCTTAGCCATTCCATGAATCTGCGATTCGCTCCGGTATGGCGGCCGTTGTGCTCCAGCAGCTCGATCGCCGACTTATAGGCGCCAGCGGAAGCTAGTTTGACCGCCAGATCGAATACGTAACTCTCCAGCTCCATATGGAAGACGATCCGGGAACGATGCCCGCGTCCCAGCCCTGCCTGCCAGCGGATCAGCCCCTCGTCCTCCATTCTCCGGATGATGAGCTTGACGTTGCGCCTTGAGCAGCACCATAGACTCGCCAGATCGTCCAGCGTTATCTCGTGCTCCTCGCTCGAACCATGGTGATCGGTGCACCACTCGAACAATCGTATATACCGTTCTTCCTGAACCATATGCGCTCCCCCTGCTGCCATTGTCCGTATCATTAGCGCGCCGCGCTTTCTTTCATCAGTATACCGCGGACAACAAAAGGGGAAAACCGATTTTTCGCGTGGTGCGCCCTGCTCCTTTTAGACAAGCATCTTGATTGACTTCTGTACCGTACAATCGTCGTACACCTAAAAAAATGGGAAGAAACCCGTTGCATCCTAAAAAAATGACCCCATACAACTGAAGAATGTACAAGAAAATCCGAAATTTCAGACCTAGCACCTATCGCTTCATTGCTTTACAGTAGAAGCCAGAACTGGAATGATACATTTCGGATCATCCAGATCAACGAAATGAATCGAGGTGGTCGCCCCAAACGTACGCAAGCCCTATTCTCGAATAAAGGATGCGTCGCCGATGGAATTTTGCTGGAACTTGAACGGAGAAGCTTACCCCGACATTCTGGAGCAAACGAAGACCGCGGATGCGAACCAGTTCGACGCCGCGCTAATCGTCAGCCTGCAGCAGGCGATGGACCCCTGGATTCTGGCGACCCAGCTGGCAGCCTCAACGAACCGGCTGCGGTTCCTCGTCGCCCAGAACACGAATTCGGCGCAGCCCGCGCATACGGCGAAGGCGGTCAACACGCTCAATTCGATTGCCGGTAACCGCATCGATCTGAATATTGTCACGGGAAGCTCGCACTTTGAACTGCACAAGGAGGGAATTGTTGACCATCATCGCGACCGGTACCGGCGCACGGAGGAGTTCGTCCGCATACTCGGCCAAGCCGGCGAGGATTCGATTACGCACGAAGGCGAGTTCTATCGTCTTCGCCAATACCGCGTAAAGCCGCAAGCTCCGCCACCTCGGTTGTTCGTCGCCGGCAGCTCGCCGGAGGCGCTTGCGATCGCGGCTCGGCACGCGGATTTCAGCGTCGTCTACGCGGCCGACTTCGAATCGACGGGCCGCGCCTTCGCCAGCGCCAAGCGACAAGCGGCACAGCTCGGACGCCGAATTCGATGCGGCCTATTGATTGACGTCATTGCCAGACCGACGACTGAAGCCGCCTGGCAGGCTGCCGAGGCGCTTGGCGCAAGCTTCGGCCGCTCGGACAAGAAAATGAAAAGCCTGTTGTTGAAATCGATTGATTCCGTGGGCATCGCCGAACACCGAAGACTGCTCGCTTATCCGGATCATCGGGTAGACCGCCATCTGTGGTCGGGTATCGCGCAAGTCAGTACCGCACACGCCCTCTCTATCGTCGGCAGTTATCGCGACGTGATGGATACGATACAACGATACCACGAGCTGGGCGCCGATTATTTCCTGTTGTCGGGCATGGCCGGCGATCGGGAAATCGAACGCATCGGCCAGTACGTCCTGCCCGCGCTCAAGACATCCGATCAGGAGGTAGCGCCTTGACCCAAGAGGTGACATTCGCCAGACCGGAGCTGTACACGTCCGGTCGACACGTGCTCGATTGCACGGAATATTTGATCTGCTCTTCCATCCAATCGTCCGGGCTGCCATTCCATTGGCTATTCTCCGACAGCTGGGGATTCCATTACCGCTCTCTTCGCGACATTAGCGCGCTGGCGCCTAGCGAATCGCCCCCCTTCTGGACGAACCTGGAGAGACTCTACGGGATGCGCCGCATCGAGCATGAAGGCCGCACGCTCGAAGCGTTGGCCGAGGAAGTCGTGATTGGACGAGGTTCGACGATCGTGCTGACCGGCGATATTTGGCATATCCCGTGGTCGACGATCTGCTATCGGGAGACGCATAACAACCACGATATTCTGATTACCGGCTATAATCCGTCCTTGCGCGAGCTGTTCGTCGTCGATTTCGTGCCCGAGCATGCCGGCTGGGTCGCCTTCGACGTCATCGACGCCTTCTTCTCCGGCGGGATCCATCTCAATGGCCGCACTTATGCTTTCGAGATCACCGCCCCGTCGCTGCGCGCTGAGGAAGAGACGTTGATCCGGCAGCTCGGGATGGCGCGGACCAAGATGGACGCCGCCGTCTCGGGACTTGAGCGCATGTACGCCGATCTCGCCCTCGAGCAGGATTGCACGGGCCTGATCGAAGCCTGGTGGGATCCGATGAGACCGATCGTGGCCTACCGCGAGAGCTTCTTGGAATTCGTCCTATTCATGCAGCACCGCGCTCTCCCCGGCGCGTTGGTGCTTGCGCAAGCCGGCACGGCGGATACGCTCGCGAATCTGGCGAGCAAGTGGTTCTCGCTGCGCAACAATTTGAAGAAGCTGCAGATGAAAGGCGCCGTCAGTCCGCAGCACATCCTGTCAAGATTGGCGCAAATAATCCAGCTTGAGAAGCAAGCGCTCGCCGATCTGACGGAACTGCTCGGCCACCTGTCCGCCAAAGAGGCGACGCCATGACGACGATGAATGCCTACGCTGTTCGGCTTGTACCGTATTTCAACGCCAAAGGCGTCTCCTGGCCGGAGCAGAACATCTGGGGCTGCATGGAGCATACGAATACGAGTCTCCCCGGCCTGCATCTGCCCAATAATGAGACGATTCAGTGCCAGGGCATCCCGTTCTCATTCCCAAGAACGGATACGACGGAGGATGACCATATCAGCTGCGAAGGCCAGACGCTGCACGTCGGCGTCGAACGGCCGTACCGCCAGTTGGCGCTGCTCGGCGTATCGACCTGGGGCGATTACGAGGATGGGATAACGTTCGCTTATGCCGCTGGCGAGCGGACATTCCGGCAGACGCGCAAGCTTGGATTATCCGATCTGTGCAGACTGTGGGACTATCAGCAGCTGAGTTATGGCGAGCGGGTCGGCCTTCGCTTCCCTTTCTATTGGCAGGGCACCCGGGCGATACAGTTCCCTGTCGGCATCTGGCTGCAGACGCTGGAGCTGGATGCGCAAGCCGCCCTCCAAACCATCGAACTGCCGGATAATCCGTACATGTATATCTTCGCCATGACGCTGATCTAACCAAAGGAGGCGTACGGACGTATTCGGAGCATCCGCTAGAGGCATCTTCCGCCTAGGGCAGACCGCATGGCAGCGTGACGATGATCGTCCCCCTCCCGCTACTAATCAATTCGTGAGGAGCTGACCGCGATGAATGAAACCATGCTTGATACGATCGAAACCATTAAGCGCGTGCTCGCCGAAGTGCGCAGAAATCCTGAACTTGCCGCCGCGATGACGCCTGACACCGATATTATCAACGATATCGGACTCGACTCGCTGCAGATGATCACTTTTATTCTCAGCCTTGAGGACGCCTTCTCGCTGGAGATCGACTTCGAGGAGTTCGACTTCGACCATCTCGCCTCGATCCGCCGACTCGGCGATTACATCGCTGCCAGGATGGCGGTGGAGCATGTCTAACGCGGCGTCCGCGACGATTGCCGCCGGCACGTTCGATGCGGAGCGCTTCTGGCGCGATCCGAACGCAAGCCAACTTCCGTTCGTACCGGATAAGGAGCGCGCCTTCATCGCCGGCGCCATGGATGAGCTGCTCTTCCCGTTCTGCGGCGAAGGCGGCACGCTCTTGACGCGCTTTGGCATGCATAACGCACAGCACGATTATTTGCGCAAGCTCGGATTTCGTTTCGATGCCAATCATGCTCCGCTTGCTTCTTATGCTCATCACGAGGACTCGCCGCCTTCTGTCTTCGAGCTGGCATTAGCCGAGGAGGCTCGCGAGGTCATCGAGCGGATGCTTCCCCCCGGATCCAAGTTAAACGCGTATGCGGTCGCTCCCCAGCTGGACCGGTTCGTCGAGCGTTATGGACTCGATGCGGAGCTGCCGAACAACGATGTCGTTCGCAAGGTGAACTCGAAGATTTATTCGAATCATCTGTACGAGACGCTGGGACTTCGTCCCCCGGGAACCGTCGCGGACAGCGCGGAGCAGCTTGCGCGAATCGGCGAGCGAATGCTGAGCGAAGGGCCTTTCCTCATCAAAGATCCTTACGGCGTATCCGGCAAAGGCAATATGCTCGTTACCTCCGCCCCGCTGCTTCGGCGCATTGTCAAACACGTCGACGGTCAGGAACGGAGCGGACGCGCCACCTGCTTCCTGATGGAACCGTTCCTGCAGAAGGAGACGGACTTCTCCTGCCAGTTCACGGTCGGCGCGGACGGCGATTGGACGCTCGTCTCGGTGCAGATCATGCACAATAACGGGCTCGCCTATCTCGGTTCCGTCACGGCAGATCGTGATTTCATGGATCGCCTGGAAGCGCTCGGCTACTTCGAGGCGATGAAGCGAGTCGGATCGCAGCTCGCCAGGGAGGGCTATTACGGCAGCGTTTGTGTCGATTCCATGCTGCTGGCCGGCGGCCAACTCGTCCCGATCGTCGAAGTGAACGCCAGGCAATCGATGGGACTCATTAACGCCGGGCTCGACCGGCATTTGGCTAAGCGGAGTCTGCAAGGCGCGCTCACGTATTTATCCGTCGGATATGAACATGAGCTGGACTACGCCGCTTGGCTGGAGGAGCTGGAGCGCGCGGAGCTGTTGTTCGTGCCGGAACGCGAATACGGGGTGATTCCGTTGTCCGCCAATGCGTTCTGCTTCGCTTCGCGAATCGGCGCCCCGTCTGCAGCGGTAACAGCGGGCAAGTTGTTCAAAGGCCGCTGCTATGCGTCCATCGTGGCGAGCGATCCAGACGAACGTTCAAGGCTGATGGCACGATTCCGCGACCATCTGCAAGCGCGGCGATTCACGATCTACAATTGACCTGCATGGGAGGCGTCACTTGTGGCAAATACGATTACTTTGCTCTGCTCGGGCGTCGCGCTGGGCGTCTACATTCCGGCGGTCAAGCTCAATTACCAGCTGCGGCAGCGCGGTCTGAACACCGAAATCGACGTGCTGGAGCGTTACATCGAGGCAGAGAAACAAAGCAAGATCGGTTCGACCAAGCGCGAGTTCCACAACAGCTTCAAGTTCGCGCTGAAGGGACAGAAGCTTGCGCTCGCGACTGATTTCCGCAGCAGCCTGGACGAAGACGCCGTACGCGCGCTGCTTGCGAGATGGCATGCCGACGAGCGCCGCGCGTTCATGGTTTTCTCTGGCTTCTGGCTGCCGATTGTCGAACAATACAAGGCCGAGTACGGGCTTGCGGACGCGCGCGTCGATATCATCCACATTGATTCCGACTACTCGCCTTCCTTCCAGAATTATTTGGACTTGTGCCAGCGGAACAACAATATCTGGCTGATGCATGCCGCGAGCGGGCGATTGCTAAGCCGGATCCATGTCACCGACGACGAGCCCGTCCCCTTCGCCAAACGGCGCCGCGCCTGCCTCATTCATGGAGGCGGCTGGGGAATGGGCACGTATCAAAGCAAGATTCCCGAGCTGCGCGACGCCGGCATTATGCTAGACATCATGGCGTATTATCCCGAAGAAGCGGAGAACGGCCGCGAAGGCGAACGATTCTTCCTGGTTGATCCCGACTGGTCGCCCTGGCTAACCGATGAGCGCGGCGACTATACGTTCCCGCCGTTCGCGGAGATCGAACCCGGCCGGCAGCCGCGTTTCTTGAATAATCCGAGCTATCCATTGCTCTTCGATGTCACAAGGCAGGACATCGCCGTCATTAGCAAGCCGGGCGGCTCGACGCTCGTCGATTCGCTGGCGGCCGCCACGCCGATCGTGTTCCTCGAACCGTTCGGCCCGCATGAACAGAAGAACGCCGATCTTTGGATCCGGCACGGCTTCGGCATCGCCTACGACGATTGGCGCCGATCCGGCTTTTCCACTGCCATATTCGAGGAGTTGCATGCGAACTTAACCCGGGAACGGAACAAATTGCACGATTTGGGGAGGAATTATCATGCAGCCGAAAACAGAAGTACGGTTTGACCGCGAGTCGTTCGATCGGATCAAACGCACGGTCAAGAATATGTCGGTCGCCAGCCGCCAGAGGGAGATGAACCGAACGTTCGCAACCACGATTCCCGAGGAGATCGGCATCAAACTGAACAATGGCTGCAACCTGCGCTGCAAGCATTGCTTCGAATGGAACGCCGACGGCTTCCACCACGACATGGACCGCGCCGAGAAGAAGCGCGAAGTGGACATCGAGCTGGTCGAGAAAATTCTGATCGAGACGCGCCCCGTCAAGTCCAAAGTGTTCCTCTGGGGCGGCGAGCCGCTCTATTACAGCAAATTCGATCAGGTGTGCGATCTGCTCGAACAGGACCCGCGCTGGACGACGTGCTGCACGAACGCGATTCAGACGGAAGAGAAGATGGATTCGATTCTGAAGATCTCCGAGAATTTGGCCATGCTGCTCAGCTTGGAAGGGTTCGAGCAGGAGAACGACGCTATACGCGGCCGCGGCACGTTCCGGAAGGTCATGCACGCGACGCATCTTCTGCTCGATTTGCAGCGCAAAGGCATTTATAAAGGCAAAGTGTCCATCCACCTGACGATCAGCGACGCGATGGTGCCGAAGCTGTACGATTTCCTCGCCTTCTTCGAAGAGATCGGCGTCGATTCCGTCTACTTCACGTTCCCGTGGTACTTGCCGGACGACGTGTCGGATCGGATGGATACGTACGTGCACGAGAATTTCCAGTGGCTGTCCAACCGCATCAGCAGTCACAAAGCAAGCTGGCATTCGTTCAAGTACAACATCTCCCCTTCCATGATCGATCCGCTCATCGAGGAGATGAACCGCATCAACGCCCGCGCGTGGAAAATCCGCCCGCGCTACCAGCCGGCGCTCGAGACGCACGAGGTGCGCGACTTCGTGCTCGGGAAGGAAAAGCCGGCGCAAAACCGCACGCAGTGTCTGGCCATCTCCACGCGGATGGACGTCATGCCAAGCGGCGAGGTCAGCACGTGCAAGCTGTTCCCGGAGTTCGCCGTCGGGAATCTGTCGGAGAACAGTATCCAGGACGTGTGGCATAACGAAGGCTTCCAAGACGTTCGCGAGAAACTCAGCTGCGGGTTGATGCCTGTCTGCTCCAAGTGCGTGCTGCTGTATTTGAACGGCCGATAATCGAAGAAGGAGCCGCATCCGTCACGATGACTATTACCCCACTAACGATCGGACTGCTGGGATGCTCGCATATCGCGCCGGTATCGATCCTGCAGCCCGTCCAAGAAATCGATCATATGCAAGTGGCGGCCGTCGCGGGCCGGGATGAATCCCGAGCCCGCGCATATGCCGCCAAACACGGCATTCCCAACGCGTACGGCAGCTATGAAGAACTGCTGCGCGATCCGGCAATCGACATCGTCTACATCGCATTGGCCAACCACGCGCACCGGGATTGGGCGGTCCGTGCCGCCGAAGCGGGCAAGCATCTGCTAATCGAGAAGCCAATCTGCCTCACGGAAGCCGAACTCAAGGATATCCACCTTGCCTGTCGGGACAATCGCGTCCACTGTCACGAGGCGATCATGGTCCAGCATCACCCTTGGCAAAGCCGCGTGAGAGAAATCATCGAATCCGGCGCTTATGGCCGTCTGTTGGCGCTCAAGACGCGCATCTCCCATCCGATGCGCCATGCCGACAACTACCGCTTCTATCCTGAGCTGGGCGGCGGCGTGTTCCGCGACGAAGGGCCGTATTGGCTGCAGTTCGTTCAAGCCGTTGCCGGCCTTGCGCCCGTCTCGTTCGTGGGACGATCGGATTTCGGAGGGCCGCATGGCAGCGATTGGCGATTCGAAGCTTCCCTCTCGCTGCCGAGCGGCGTGCGCGCCTCGCTTCATGCTTCGTTCGACGAAGCGTATCAAGCGACGCATTGGATCGAGCTCGAGCAAGCCAAGATTCGCGTGAAGGATTTCTTCCGCGCCCGGCTCGGCCGCTTCAAGATCACGCTCGATATTCTGGACGATGCCGACAATCGCATAGACAAGATCGAGTTCGAGCCGCAGAACTATTACGTCAATCAATTAATGTTCTTCTCCGACGTCATCGCCGGATTACGTCCGGGCATTCCCGACGAGCAAGTCCAAGCACGCACCCGCCTCATCGAGGCGATCTACCAATCCGCTGCCCTCAAGGAGGCTTTATGATTGCCATCCAGGTCGATCAACTTTCGAAATCTTACGCCTACTACACCAAAGAAGCCGGATTGAAACATTCGCTTCGCAATCTGTTCCGCCGCGAACGGCTCGAGAAGGAAGCAGTCAAAGGCATCTCCTTCGCGATCGAAGAAGGCGAGATGGTCGGCTTCCTCGGTCCGAATGGAGCGGGCAAAACAACTACGCTGAAAATGCTCGCCGGCATTCTGCACCCCAGCTCCGGTTCGGCCACCGTGCTCGGCCATGTGCCATGGGAACGCAGCAAACGGCTGAAGATGCAGTTCTCCATCGTGATGGGGCAGAAGAACCAGCTGTGGTGGGATCTGCCAGCGAACGAATCCTTCCTGCTCAACCGCTACATGTACGAGATCGAGGAACACGCCTACCGCCGCACGCTCGACGAATTGACCGAACTGCTTGACGTGAAGGAGCTGCTGGGCGTACAGGTGCGCAAGCTGTCGCTCGGCGAACGAATGAAGATGGAGCTGATCGCGGCGCTGCTGCATCGGCCGAAGGTCGTATTTCTCGATGAGCCGACGATCGGACTCGACTTCATGTCGCAGAAGAAGATTCGCGATTTCCTGAAATATTACAACCAGGAGACGAACTTGACCGTCATCTTGACGAGCCATTACATGAACGATATCGAAGATTTGTGCAAGCGCTCGATCATCATCAATAACGGCCGCCTCGTCTATGACGGCGAGCTGCGCAGCGTGAACGAGATCGTCAGCGAGAAGAAGCTGCTCAAGCTGAAATTCCATCAGTCCGTCGCGCGCGAGCAGCTCGCCCGATTCGGCACTGTCAAGGAATACGAAGGCGTCCAGGGGACAATCGAAGTCGATCGCGAGCAATTGAAGACGAACACGGCCAAAATATTGGAGCAGCTGCCGGTGCTTGATCTGAATATCGAGGATATTCCGATCGAAGAAGGTATTGCGCGCTTGTATCGCAAAGGCGGGACCGAACATGAACGCGTGGGTTAAATATGCGAAGTCCTTCCAGATGGGGTTCCAGAATTCGCTCGAATACCGCCTTGACTTCATGCTCAGTCTCGTCAGCGCCGTCTTCCCGGTCGTCATTCAATACTTCCTGTGGACGGCGATCTACGAAAGCTCCGCTGAAGGTGTCGTCTATGGCTATACGTACAACCAGATGATTACGTACACGATTCTGGCCGCCGTCGTCACCAAGCTGATCGGCACAGGCTTCGAGTACGATGTGCTGGACGATATCAAGAACGGCGGCTTGAACAAATTTATCGTGAAGCCGATCGGCTACTTCTTCTACCGGGCGGCCTGCTTCTTCGGAAGCAAGCTGATGTTCTTCCTCATCTCCGGCGCGCTGATCGCCGTTGCGCTGACCGTCCTTCGGTTCAACATCGGGCTCGCCATCGGAGTGTCGAACGTGCTTTTATTCATGCTTGCTATCGTGTTCGCGCTTGCGCTCAACTTTCTGATCTTCTTCTGCATCGGCACCGTATCGTTCTGGCTGACGGACGTCTATCACCTGTTCGAAGCCGCACGCATCGTCGTCATCGTTGTAAGCGGAGGCATCTTCCCGACGGATATTCTGGGACCTGCGGTCGGCCGGGCGCTCGATTGGCTGCCCTTCGTCTATACGATTAATTTCCCCGTCGACGTGATGAACGGCAAACTCGGCTTCGAGGGCATCGTACAGGGAATCGCGCTGCAGCTCGTCTGGATCTTGATCCTGACGGTGATCGCGAATCTGCTGTGGCGGCGTGGCATGAAGTCGTATTCGGCGGTGGGAGGATGAGTATGAAGCAGTCGGAATGGCAGCGCGAGCTGCGCAAGCACGCGAAGATCTACGGACTTTTCATCAAGAACGGCCTCATCGCGCAGCTGGAATTTCGCGCCAACTTCGTAACCGGCATCCTCGTGGAATGCGGCTATTTGCTCGCGAAATTGCTCTATGTGCTCGTTGTCTACCGGACGGGCGTGACGATCAACGGCTTGAAGCCGGACTCGATCCTCATGTTCGTCGGCACCTATACGATGATGACCGGGCTGTTCGTCGGCTTGTTCATGACCAATTTCATGAATCTGTCCCAGCATGTCCGAACCGGATCGCTGGATTTTCTCATGACGAAGCCGGTGTCCTTGCAGTTCATCACGACGCTTCGCCATGTCGACATCGGCATGCCGCTGCCCAATCTGCTGGGCGGCGCCGTCATGGTCGGCATCGGCTGGCACCGAATGGGCATTCCGCTTGACATCGGCAGCTTGGCCAGCTTCGCCGGCTATATCGTCGGCGCGGTTGTATTGACATACTCGGTCTTCCTGCTCCCCGAGCTGCTAGCCTTCAAGTTCGTCAGCACGCGGGCGTTGACGGAGATCTCCCATGCGCTTTGGGACTTCAACAACATGCCGATGGGTATCTATCATACGTGGGTGAGACGGATTGGCGTGTTCGTCCTGCCGATCTTCCTGATTACGAACTTCTCCCCGCTCTTCGTGCTCGGTCAGCTGAGCCCTGGCTATATCGCGTGGGGCATCGCGGCGCCGATTCTATTCCTGGCGCTCAATCGCTATCTGTGGACGCGGGCCGTGAAGCAGTATGCAAGTGCGAGCAGTTAGCCGATATGTGGTACGAAGACGATCCAATCGCGAGTTGGACCGTCTTTTTGCCATTCCTGAGAATCGCATCCCCACCACCACGCTGAGCGCACAAAAAAACATGGCCTCTTGACGAAGCCATGCGTGTCGTTGGATCGTTCCGTGCCTAGCGGAGACTAACGAATGGGATAGGCTGATGGGAGGAACACAGCGAGAGCAGCCTCCAACTCCTCTTCCAATTCGGCATTCGCTTCCATACGTCCGCTGAGCTGCTGCAGCGCCCGATCCTCCTTCTTCGCGGCGCGGACGCCATAATGCTTGATCAGCAGTTTCTGTACGATATCCCATTCTGCTGTCAGCCGCTGACTGGTCGAATGAACCCGCTCCAGCTCGTGGCGGATGTCAGACTCGGGATCGCCCCCCAGGAGCAAAGCAGCTGTCTCGCTTAAGTAATGTCGCGCGTAATAGATCGTATCCAATCGCTGGAACAAAGGGCTGGCCCAGAAATCGAAGACGCCCTCGAACTCTTCCGCCAGGCTTCCCGCCTCCCGGATCGCAACGGCAATCTCATGGATGGCTTCGGCATTGCGGCTCTCCGAATATTTCGCGGCAATACGGCCCATCAGCTCGACGGGCTCCGGCACGCTCGGTTCATGCCGTTCCACGGTAATCAACCCGCCCCGATTCCCGTTCATGAAATGATCGAGCGGCAGACGTTCCGCCTTAACGCTGAAGGTCGGATCGATGCAGACAAGCGATACGCCGCCACCCGTCTCCGCTTCCAGACCGACCACGAGACAGATATGCTCGCTGTGTACTTGCTGATAAGCGGCCTTATTGCCCCATGGGTTCCAATAGGCGTCGAATTCGATGGCGACGGGCCGGCCGGCCTCCAGCTCCGACCGCAGCGCCGGATATGCGTCTGCCGCGTCAGCACAACGGAGCTGACGCAGCTCCATGCCCGCATAGCGGTACAACAAATCAAGCGACGTATATTTGTCGGTCCGGACAGACGCGCCAATCAAGCGCCCCGGCGCCGGTTCGTACCGGACGTTCAGCGACTCCGCGAAGACGAACGCGTGCTCCCGTTCCCAGTACGCCGCAACCGAAATGATCAAATCTTGAAAGCAAGTCGTGCTAATTCCTCTGATCGGAACGATCGGCATCATCATCATCATCTCTCCCCGCCTTTATTTGATTTGTTCCGTAAGCGTGTGCTCCCTCCCCCCTATTCCCAACGCTAATCATGCCCGAACTTCTGACTCGGCCAAATTTGTTAATTCGTGTCATTATTGCAAACTAATTATAGAACTCGCCCCTTCATCAAAGATAGAGGTTGTTTTTGTAGAACGTTGTCACGGTTCAGCGATATAGCGCCGAGCTCCGGCTATCTCCCCCACATCAGGGCAGCATGTCAAACACCCCCGTTTCATGATCGAAACGAGGGCTTGTCGCATCTATCTTATTGTTTCAGCTCGCGCAGTACATCCTGCAAAAATACCCATGACCGATCGACGGACGAAATCGACAGATGCTCTTGCGGCGTGTGGATTTCGTACAGATTCGGACCATACGAAACCGCATCGAGATTCGGCATCTTCTCGATCAGCACGCCGCATTCAAGTCCGGCATGGATTGCCTTGATCTCCAGCGGACGGCCGAACCGATGCTCGTAAGCCGCCTCGAAGACGGGGCGCAGCTTCGAATCCGCACGGTATGGCCAGCCCGGGAAATAGTCGTCCTGACGGAATTGGCATCCTGCCGTCTCGGCCAGCGTCGCCATCATTCTCAGCACGTCGTCGACCTGCGAACGAAGCGAGCTTCGCGCCAAGCTTTGCATAACGACGGTCTCTTCCGTGGTCGTCACGACGCCGAGGTTGGTCGACGTACGAACAAGGTTCGGAATCTCCTTATCCATGCTCAGCACGCCGCTCGGTATGAGCGACAGCAGCCGGATGACGGCAGCCTTCGTCTCGTCCGCGAACACGCGGATGGCGGACTGGCTGTCCGACGATCCTTCGAAGCCCTGCGCAAGCGTGACCGTTACGCCGCTATCGCTCGCTCGGAACTCGTCCTGCAAAATCTTGTTGAGCTCGGCGATGCGCGCTTCCGCTTTGCGTCTTGCTTCCGTATCGAAATAGACATGCGCTTCCGCTTCGCGCGGGATCGCGTTCACCTTCGCTCCGCCGTTCACGCCCGCGAGCGCGAAATCCGCGTGCCGGCGCAAGTCGTCCAGCACCCGTCCGAGCAGCTTGTTCGCATTGCCCCGCTCGTGAATGATATGGTCGCCGGAGTGGCCGCCCATCAGCCCGTGCACGCCGATCGTGAACGGTTCGCCAACTGCCGCGCCGGCCTCCCGCCATGCGACGGATACCGTATGATACGTGTTGACGCCACCGGCGCTGCTGACGAATAGGACGCCTTCGCGATCGGAGTCGAAGTTGATCATCATCCGGCCTTTCAGCGGCGATGCATCCAGATGAAAGGCGCCGCCCATGCTCGTCTCTTCTTCCGTCGTCAGCAGAATCTCCAGTTCCGGATGCGCCATGTCCGGCGTGTCAATGATCGCCATCGCCGTCGCGACCGCAATGCCGTTATCTCCGCCGAGCGTCGTTCCCTGCGCGTAGAGAAGATCGCCTTCCAGACGGAAGCGGATCGGATCGCGGGTGAAATCGTGCACCGTGCCTTTATTCTTCTCGCAGACCATATCCAAATGGCCTTGGAAAATAACCGGATCGGCTGATTCATAACCCGGCGCGGCAGGCTTGCGAATAATGAGATTGTAGCGGTCGTCCTGCAGCACCTCGCAATTCCGGGCGCGCGCGAAATCCGCGACGAAATCGCTGATCGCCTTCTCGTTGCCGGAGCCGCGCGGAATCGCCGATAATCTTTCGAAATGTCGCAGGACGAGGCTGTCCCCTGTATATACTGGTTGTTCGCTCATCGGTATAACCTCCTGGAAATGCATGAATGTGGTTGGAACAGTTAACAATCCGGGCGCAGCAGCAGCGCGCATGTCAAAGAAGACCGATCCCTAATGATCGATCTTCTGTTCGGATACGAGCTGAGCCAGCGTCTGGCCGCGCAGATGCGCTTCCATCTTGGCTTCCGCCTCGAGCACGACCCGCTGAACAAGGCATTCGGGCCCATGATCCAGGCTGCAATCGAACAAGGAAGCCGTTCCTTCGATCGCATGGATAATATCCAGGAACGAGATCTGCTCCCAATTGCGCCGCAGGCGATAGCCGCCGTTCGCGCCGGAAGCCGATTCGATCATGCCGGCTTTCACAAGCTTCGTCAAGATCTTGGACAGGTAGGTCGGGGAGACAGCCTGCCGCTCTGCCAGCTGCTGCACGCCGACGGGTTTATTCGGCGCGGCGGCCGCAAGGAAGAGCATGGTATGAAGCGCATAATTCGTCGCCTTCGAATATTTCATGGCGTGCATGTCACCTCGGGTAGAAAGACGTTGTCCATCGATCATAGCTTGGGTCGCCGGACACCGTCAAGCCAAGAGGCGGACAGTCGCTCGTTCCTTGTGACCTATGGCGCGGTCAATTCCAGCTCGGGCAGCACGATGTAATACGCGCTGATCAGGAACACGACGACGAACAGCACGTTTACGACGAGCGATTCGACGCGCGGATTGAACGCGTCCATTACTTTGCCTACCGCGGGAATCGCCCGCCCGGTTACCGCCCCCACGAGCATGAGGACGAAATAGACGACGTACACCGCCAATCCGCATATTAGCGATTGTCCGATTTCCAGCCAAGGAATCGCCATTCTCTCCACCTCCATCTGCCGTGCCGGCCGATATGGGCAATCCTTCCTAGTGTTGCCCGTCTTACCGACGTCCAACCTGATACGAGAGTGGCAAATAACGTGACTTCATCGGACTTTATCCTTTCAAAGAAACCAATTGAGGATGAGCATGATTAGTCCGAATACCGACGCGCCGCGCTTAACGCCTGCATTGAGCTTCGGCCGTAGCAGCAGGCTAACGACGAAACCAAGCGGGAGCGAAACCGAATTGATTGTGAACGAGAAGACGCCCAGCAGCCGCAATCGTTATGGAGGCAGCCCCCTTTATAAACGCACATGCTTCGTCGCGATGTTCGCACAGAATTCGCGGTCATGTTCGACGAACAGAATGGTCGGCTCGTGCTCGAGCAGCAGCTCTTCGATCTGCATCCGGGAGATGACGTCGATGAAGTTGAGCGGTTCATCCCATATGTGAAGGTGAGCAGGCTCGCACAAGCTTTTCGCCAGGAGCACCTTCTTCTTCTGTCCGCCGCTGAAGGAGGCGATGTCCTTCTCGAATTGGACGCGGGCGAAGTCGAGCTTGCGCAGGATCGCTTTGAACAAGCTCTCGTCGATCCCATGCTGACGGGCAAAGTCCTTCAGGTCGCCGTGCAGATGCGAAGTGTCCTGCGACACGTACGAGATTTTGAGCTGGCTTCCGACGCGGAAGGTGCCCGTATACGAAATCGGTTCGCCGCAGATCAGCTTGATCAGGCTCGACTTGCCGGAGCCGTTCTTGCCGGAGAGCGCGATGCGGTCGCCTTTCTCGATCGTGAAGCTGATGTCCTGGCATACCGTCCGGCCGCCGTAATCGATTGAGACGCGATCAAGCTCGACGAGCTGCTGCTTGTGGTAAGGCAGCTGCGCGATTTTCAGACTGTCCCCTTGCTCGATGTTCTTCAGCAATCTGGACTTCTCATCGATCGCCGTCTGCTGCCGCTGCTCAATCGATTTGGAGCGTTTCATCATCTTGGCGGCTTTGTGGCCGACGTAGCCCTTATCGATCTTGGAGCCCGAATTGCGCGTGCCGTTCTTCGACTTCTCCACTTCATCCGACCATCTGCTCGTGCGCTGCGCCGCTTCCGACAACCGCTTGATATCCTTCTTCAGCTTGTCGTTCTCGGCCAGCTCATAGTTGTCCTGCCGCTCCTTGTTCGCCCACCAGTCCGAGAAATTGCCGCGCTGGATGTCGATGTTCGTCCGGTTGATGGAGAGGATATGGTCCACGCAATTATCCAGGAAAGAGCGGTCGTGCGAGACGAGAATGTAGCCGCTCTTGGCGCGGAGATATTCACTGACGAGCTGGCGCGCTTCCATATCCAGATGGTTGGTCGGCTCGTCGATGAGCAGGAACCGGTTCTCCTTCAGGAATAATGCCGCCAGCAGCACCTTCGTCTGTTCCCCGTTGGACAACGATTCGAAAGGTCGGTACAGCACGTCTTCCTCCACGTTCAGCAGCGACAGTTCGCGCATAAGTTCCCAGTGCTGATAGTCCGGATAGATATCGCCGACCACGTCGATCGTGTTCTGCTCGGTGTCTGCGACCGGGAACGGGAAATATTCAAAACCAACGTTCGCGGAGATCGTGCCGTCATATTCGTATTTACCCAGCAGCAGGTTCAAAAACGTCGTCTTCCCTCTGCCGTTCCGGCCGGTAAAACCAAGTTTCCAATCAGTATCGATTTGAAAGCTGACGTTCTCGAATATTGAATCATAACTGCCTTCGTGCGCGAAGGACAGATTTCGTACATTAATCAAGGACATGCGTAATCCCCCCTAGAAAAATAAAAGAGCCGCAAGAAGGTTACGCTTCTCGCAGCTCAAATAGTTTCGGCAAGGTGAAACGGCTGGCGCAACTCAATAGAAGTCGCAACGCGTTTCAGTCCGGAGTCCAACCCGCGCAAAGACGGGTCATGGATGAGGATTACCGATGATTGAGCGGAACGAATGCGTAACTTTCTTGCCAATAACCGATAAAACATCGCGAACAGGCAAACGCCCGTTCTTGGCGGCGAGGCTTGTATCGCTCGAAGGAATACAACATGATGCATAAGCGCAACGCTTATTCATGCCTGCATTCTTAGCGAACAACGCAATCGCGCCGCTCTGCCGTGTCTTATCTCCTGTTATCGGTCGCAAGAAAGATTACTTCTTCATGTTCCGCTTCAACCCCAATCCTAAAAGTATCCATATCTTATCACAGCCTGTCGTCCGATTTCAACCCGCTACCGATCCCTTTTTTTGGAATCCATACACGGAAATCGGACTCGGCGCTTCTCTTCCGTTAGATTGTCGGCATGACGTTGCCGCCTGATACCGGAATATATGCACCTGTAATAAAACTTGCCAGATCGGAGGCGAGGAAAGCGACTGTATTGGCAATCTCTTGATCAGTCCCGCGCCGCTTCAATGGGACGGTGCTCTCATAGCTTTCGCTGCGTTCCGTACCCTTATCGCGGTCCCGGTCGCTGATCGTCCAGCCCGGCGCGACCTGGTTCACCGTAATGCCGTGCTCGCCGATCTCGCGCGCAAGCACCCGATAGACGCCGTCCATGCCGCGCTTGCCCGCCACGTACGCGGATTGATTCGCGAAATTCTGCATGGCGCACTCCGTATTAATGCCGATGAAGCGGCCGCCTTGTCCACGTTCAATCATGCCCGGCACGAAAGCTTTGGCCAAATATACACTCTGCATGACGCATGAATCGAACTGCCCTTGGTAATCCGCAGCCGGCTGCTCCAGCACGGACGTCCAGGAATACTGAATGACGGCGTTCGCGACGACGATATCGACGGAACCGAGCTGCTCCGCCGCCGTCTTCATCGATTCGATCGATGCTTGGTCCGTAATGTCCGCCTGTACGGTCAGCGCTCGGCGTCCCATGGCGCTAATCTCGTTCTTCAGTTCTTCCGCCTTTGCGGCGTTACTGTTGTAGTGAATGACGACATCCGCGCCGCAAGACGCGAGCGTGCGGACCATAACGCGACCGAGGTCGCCGCTTGCTCCTGTCACTAACGCGATTTTGCCGGTCAAATTCAATTCCATGCAGCTTCCCCTCTCCACTTCATACTAACTTACGGTTACCAGACTTGTAGAACAGCGGTCATCGCCGCCGCCACGATGAGACCGGGCAGCAGATTCGCGATCTTGATGCGCGTGATGCCGAGCAGATTCAGGCCGATACCGAGAATCATGATGCCGCCGGCCGCCGTCAGCTCCGTAATCATGGCGTCCATGATCGCATCTGGCACGAAACGCGTAATCTGCGTGGCGAACAAGGCGATTGCACCTTGATATAGCAGAATCGGGATGGCCGAGAACAGAACGCCGATGCCGAGCGTGGACGTCAGCACAATGGCGATGAACCCGTCCATGATCGATTTGGCGTACAGAATGTCATGATTCCCCTTCATCCCGCTGTCCAGCGCGCCGAGAATCGCCATCGCGCCGACGACGAACACGAGGCTGGAGGTGATGAAGCCTTGCGCGATCGCCCCCGGCTCCTGCGAACCGATCCGCTTCTCCAGCCATGTGCCGGCATTCGTGAACTTATCCTCAAGCTTGACGGCTTCTCCAATCAATGCCCCGATGACCAAACTAAGCAGCGCGATAAGAAAATTATCCGTCTTCAAGCCCATCTGCACGCCGAGCACGAGCAGCGCCAAGCCGATCGCGTTCATGACCGTGTTCTTCATGCTCTCCGGAATGCCCCGCAGCATGCGTCCCAACAGCGTGCCGACGATGATCGCCGCTCCGTTAACCAATGTACCTAACAATACCACTGTCTTCACCTGTCATTCCTATCTAGTTGGTTGCCTACTCAATTATAGGAGGAACAGGTGCATAAATAAATCCTCTTCATCAGCTACAGGCTTAATGGCTTCAAAATCCGAATTGCGATGCCGTGACTTCGATCGTCCTTACGTCCGGAACACCGGATCGTGATACGTTTCCCTTTCGCTCCTGGCGAGATCGGAAGTACGACGACGACTGGCGAACGAATTGCCAGCCGCTCGATCGTGATCTTCGTCCGTGCGCCCTCCCGCTTCTCATCCAAGATGACAAGGACAGCCGTAACCAATCCGGCATTCGCCATAGCCTTCACTGCGCGGCCCGCCTGCTCGCACGTGAGCGTAACGTCGTCTTGTTTCAGACGGCCTGCTTGCGTTGTCCGTCTAATCGACACTTGGATCGCGCTGTTATTCGAAGCATTAACCGCTCGAATATACCCCTAGACCGTTTCGGTCACGAGTTTGACGCCAGTGCCTTGGAACGCGTATTGGAACCAGTCGACGAAGCACGAAAGACAGCCACAAATTTCTGCAGTTGTCTTTCTGACCTATTGATGCTGCTCGGCGAGTTCGCATCCTCGGATGAGCAGGCTTTCGCCTGCTTCGAGATGAAGAGGGATGATGCGATTGCGGTATCTGAGCTTCGTTCGAAGCGGCGACTGGGCCAGTATGGTGGCTTCGGCAAGATTACCACCTTGCCAGTGGATGTCGACCCGGGCGTTGCCTTGAGCCTTAAGTCCGGTGATTTTGCCGGTTGGCCACTTCGCGGGAAGCGCGGGCAGGAGATGAATCTCGCCGGCATGGCTTTGCAGCAGCATCTCGATGATGGCTGCCGCTCCGCCATAGTTGCCGTCGGCGACGAAGATGTTCGACTCCGCTCCCGCGATGCCCGCCTTGGAGTAGGTGAGCATATTATCGAAGCACAGATCGCTGATCAGGTAAGCGACGTTCTCATAGGCTCGCTCGCCGTCGTGCAGCCGGGCGAAGCTTGCGGCGAACAGCGCCAGCGTGAACTCCACATCCTCGAAGCCGTCCTCGCGCTTGCGGGCGATCAGCGTTCGCCGCGCCGCTTCGCTGAACGCCGGCGTGCCGTCCGGCGTAATCTCGGCGCCGGGATAGAGGCCGTACAGATGCGCCAGATGGCGGTGATCCGGCTGTGCCTCCTCGTAATCTTCCAGCCATTCTTGCAGCTTGCCGTCCGCTCCGATCTGCAGCGGCGGAAGTAAGGCGATCGCTTCCTCCAGCCGCTGACGGAACGCCGGTTCGTCGCCGAGCTTCGCCGCCGTCGCCAAGCAGAAGCCGAATAGCTCGCGCACGAGCGACTGATCCATCGTCGGCCCCATGGACAGCGCATGGCTAATCCGATCGCCACCTCGCATGTAGAAGCTGTTCTCCGGGGAATTGGACGGTCCCGTCACGAGCCAGCCTTTCTCAGGATGAACGACCATGTAGTCTAGGAAGAAGCGAGCGGCTTCCTTGAGCACCGGGTAGGCTTGCTCCCGCAGGAACGTCTCGTCACGGCCATATTCGTAATGCATCCGTAGATGCATGGCCAGCCATAATCCGCCCGTCACATTCAGCCCCCATGTATAGTACCAGCCTGGAGCGGTAAACCCCCATGCATTGGAGAACACGTGCGCCGTCCAGCCTTGGCAGCCGTAGAAATCGGCCGCCGATGCACGCCCCGCCTCGGCTAGCTTCCCGATATATCTTAGCAGCGGCTCGTGACACTCCGCCAAATTCGCCGCCTCCGTCGCATAATAGTTCATCTGCGTGTTGACGTCGAGGTGATAGTCGCAGCTCCACGCCATTCGGTTCGCTTCCCCGTCGTTCCACAGTCCTTGCAAATGCAGCGGAAGCGGCGAATCCGAGCGCGATCCGGAGATCGTCAAATACCGGCCGTACTGAAGAAAGAGCGCAAACAGCTGCGGATCGTTCCCACCCCCGTCCCCATCTTTGCCGAGCAGGCGAATCCGTTCGTCGGTTGGCAGCGCCTCCCGCTCCGTACGTCCGAAGTCCGCTTCTACTCGCGCATACAAGGAACGGTACTCGCGCACATGAGCATCCAGAAGATCGCTATAAGCTTTGGCGGACGCTTGCTTGACTGCCCCTAGCGCCTCCTCCTGCCAAGCTTCGTCATCGCGGCTGTAATCCGTCGCTACGCCGATGTAGATCCATACCAGATTCGCCCCGCGAACTACCAGCTCGTCCCCGTATGCCTCCACAATCCCGCCATCGGCAACAATCTTGACCGCGCCGGAACACCGGACGCCGCAGGTCCCGTCGCTGTGCATCGTCTCGACTGCTTGACCGCTGAACCGAATGTACCCTTCCGGATCGGCCCATGCCGCGAATCGCTCCGTACGACCCTTCAGACGGAGCACGAAGGTGATTCCCCCCGGATGGTCGCTTCCGATTCGTGCCGCGAGTACGCCGTCCGGATGGCTCGCGAATAGTTCGAAGTCGCGCCCTGCTCCCGCACGTTCAACCGTTGCGCGATAGACCGCATTCTCCAGATCAAGCATCCGCTCGACCCGTCCTTCCCCGCCTTCGAACGTGATACGGACGTCGCACATCGATAGATGGGTGCCGAAGTTCCGCTTCTCCGCCTGCAGCAGCTGCTCCGCGAGCGCCTCGCCCTGCGTGTAATCTCCTTGAAAGAACAGTTCCCGCATGCGGTCAAGATCCACACGGCCACGTGAGATTGTCTGCGTACGCTCTTCCCGCCCAGACCAATACGTCGATTCCGTCAGACACCAGGTTTCTTCCTCCGCGCTGCTGATCAGAACTGCGCCGATCCGGCCGTTGCCGACCGGAAGACCTTGCTTCCAGCTGGCCGCCGCGGTGTTATAGGTTAATCGCATGCCATTCATTGTCATCCTCATCTCACCCGGTATTCATCAAAATAGTGCGGCAAAATATCCGTCGACGCGCCCGAGCGCTCCGGCAGCCGATACAAGCCGTTCATCAGGATGGCCGGCAGCGCCGCGCTGTAATAATAGCAGCCTGCTGTCCGGCCAAGAACAGCACGGCCGAGGCAATGTCATCAGGCTCCGCCAACCGGCAAAGCAGCCAGACGGCCGAATGTTTGCGTTGTGCGCTGCACTAGACGAATTACCTCCGCCTCTTGCGCGACGTCGCAACGGACGAACAGAGCTGACGGCATGCCACCATCCCGATTACCATATTGCCGATTGATCCGCTCGGCAGCTTGTTCGCCTACCGTCTCGCGCAGTTCAGCAATGACGACAGATCCACCTTCCGCGACGAACCGATGTGCGCAGGCTTCTCCGATGCCCCTGATCCCGGGCGCATCCGCTTCCTTTTCGCGTGGGCATATCGTATCATGATCCCTAGCGCAGCGTATTTGGTAGCGCATCCAAAAAGTTGACGCTTCATCCGGTAAATCCAGTCAATTGATTCATCTCGAGGGGAGAATAATGCAATGCGGACATTAGCCATGCTGACGCCGCACGTCGGCGATTCCATGCCCTACCTCTATGACGGCAGCTCCAATGAAGGCTTGCGCATATGCAGCGTCTTCGCGTTCCATTTGTTCACGGACGGACCCGGCGAGATGGAGATTGAAGGCGTCCGCTACCCGATCGAGAAGCGCACGCTGATCTTTCTCCGCCCCGGTCAGCCGCACGCCTTTCACGTTTCGCCCGCGCATCCGCTTGCCTCGCATAATTTATATTGCGACTTATGGGACAACAGGACGCCTGTCTCCCGCCACCGCACGTTCATTTACGCGCCGAACCCGTTTGGTCTGTCCGAAGTATCGGTCTCGCATCCCTGCCCGGAACTCGACGCGCTTCCTGGCGTCTTCTCCCTGCAACCTTATCCGCATCTCTATGAAGCTTTCTTGCATATCGTTCGCCAGTATAATGAAATAACGGATTACCGGACAGAGGCGGTCAACAGCTTGTTCTACGCATGGCTGCTCAGCTGGCATAATGTGTTTCATGCGAAGGTGCCTCGCGATTACCGCATTGTGCGGCTGATCCGGATGCTCGAGCTTCAGCCGGAGCGGCGCGAGTCCGTGGATCAATGGTGGCGGCAATGCGGCTTGAAGCGAACGCACTTCCATGAACTGTTCCTCCGGGAGACCGGCATGACGCCGAAAGCTTATCAGCATCGGCTGATCATGCGCCGGGCCGTCTATTTGATCCAGGAGAGCGAGCTCAGCATTACGGCGATTGCGGAGAAGCTCGGGTACCCGTCGATTCATCCGTTTACGAGGCATTTCAAGGCTTATTATGGCATCAGCCCGAAGCAATACCGCCTAGACCCGCGCGCTGGAGCGAGCTTGAGAGAACGGACATGAAAAGACGCGAGAACCCAATAGCTCGTCATGCCGGTCTGAGAAGGCGCTGACAACCCGAATAGCCCGTCATGCCGCTTTGATAAGCCGCGGAGCCCGTCATACCGCTCTGAGAAGCCACGAACAGACCCGAATAGCCCGTCATGCCGCTCTGGCTTGACGGGCTATTCAACTTGAAGGCAGTTTAGCAGACAGCCGCTAACCGGTTACCCGATTAGCCGATACCACGGCAGTCTGGCGAGCGGCGCTTCAACCTCGCGTGTGCATGGTCCTGATACTACGGAGCCGTCGTCGCCCTGCCACGTACCTGGCGGGAACGCGACGAGGCGGCTTCGCGCACCTTGCTCCAACACAGGCGCCGCGAGAATAGTATCGCCGAGCATGAACTGATCCGTCGTACGCTCGAATCCTTGGCCGGGGAACACATAAGCCATGTGCCGGATGATCGGCTCGCCCGTAAGCGCGGCATGCTTGGCAAGCGTGATAATCTCGCTGCCGAGCGCGCGGTGCAATTCGCCTGCCGCTACGCAGGCTGCCAAATGCTGATCATCCAGGACGCGCCATGGCGCGGCAGAGAACTGCATCATCGGGAAGAGCGCCGAACATTGCGCATACCGGACGAACAGCTCCTGTTCGACCTGACGGTCCGGCTGATTCTCGACGTCGGCGATCTGCCCGCCTCCGATCATATCCGGGCAAGCGAACGCGTACCCGGACAGTCCTTGCGCCAAGCCGTTCGGGACGAGCGATGCCAGTCCGTCCGCGCCCCAGCTGTGGTTCTTGTCCGCCAGACGCTGCACGAGCGGCCGGCCGGCGCTCTTCCAACATGCGCGGTACTCGTTCAATGCATAACGCAACCCGACTCGCGCCCACGCTTCGCAATGACCGTTCGGATGAACAGGCTCACAGCTCCGATCGTCGGCGCGATAAAATTGGGGATCGCCGGCATCGAGCTTGAAGCCGTCGATGCCATACTCGTCCATAAGACGCGCGAGTTCGCCGTGGAACCAGCCGACCGCCGCTTCGTTCGTGCAATCCAGCACGGCGCTATATCCATTCCACCAACGACGAATCGCAATTTCGCCTTTCGCGTCCCGAAGCAAGTAATCTTGGCGTTCCAGGAATCGAAAATTCGCCGCATTGTCGGGACTGACGAACGGACATGTCCATAGCATTACCTTGAATCCCATCTCGTGCAGTCTCCGGCACATCGCCTTCGGATCTGGGAACCGATCGCGGCGAAACGTCCAGACGCCGTAATCTTCCATCCAATTGTCGTCGATCATGAGAATTCCCGGCGGCAATCCATTGCTCAGCACGTCTTCGGCATACCGGAGCACCTTCTCCTGCGTCGGTTCGTACTGCAGCTCGATCCACAGATTATACTGCGGCGCCGTGAAGAATAGCGGATCCGGCATGTTGCCGTCCGGCGCGAAATGCGCGCTCGCGGCGGCGCGGAAGGCTTCCCGCAAGCTGCCGAAGCCTTCGCGAAGCTCCACGCGTCCCGTGTCGCATTCGACCTCGATGCGGCCTTGCTCGAAGACGTACCGAATCGGCTCCTCCGACCAAATATAACGGCCGCGGCTGGATAAGAGGAACGGCACCGCTTGATTGCTTCGCCCATCGCGAATCAAATCTCTGGCATGATTCTCCTCGCCGAGCGGCATCCGGATCCCGTCTTCGATATCCCCGCCCCACCAACACTCGCCATCTAGACGATCTACGATTATCCGCTTGTTACTCATCATCCACGCTCCCTCTTCTGACGCTATCCGCGCGAAAAATGGCTTTCCGTGACCTTAATGATAGGCTAGAATCAAAGTGGACGATACAGCCGTTCGTGCGCGATAGTTAAACAATCTTGCTGTTAAGGGAGGCGCAATCAACCACATGGCAGCTGAAGGGCATAACCAATACATGATGTTGTTAAGCGACCTCTATCCGTTCAATATGTTCGTGCCGGAGCCATCGGCAGGGACGCTCTTCCCGCCGCACTGGCACGAGGCTTGCATGGAGATGATCTACGTCACCGAAGGGACAGCAGAATTTCGGATCGGCGGACAGCAATACATCGTCATGCCGGGCGATCTTGTGTTCATCGCTGAAGGCACAATCCACAGCGGTTACTTGACGGACGGCATTCCGCAGTATTACACGATCTTGCTGGATCGTTCGCGCATGGTATACGCCGATACGGGCAATCTCGCCTATAGCGCGTTGTTAACCGGGCGATTGGATTTACCGGTAATCCTGCGATCCGGCGATCCCCATTATGAATCGTTGACATCCGTAGTCGCGACTGTCATTCACGAATTTACGCACCGCGAGCTCGGATTCGAGCATGCCGCGAAGTCGCAGCTGCACCTTCTGCTCGCTTATCTCGCCCGCTTCTATAGCGCTTCGTCCGCCCCGAGCGCACATGGGCAAATTGCCGCCAGCCGCCGAATCGAACGGATCAAATCGGTCATCGAGCACGTTGAGCGGCATTATTCGGAGCCCATTACCGTCGGCCAAGCCGCTGAGATCGCGGCGATGAGTCCGTATCACTTCTGCCGTGTATTCAAGGAGGCCGTCGGACGGACATTCAACGAATACGTGCAGCTCTTCCGCATCGCCAAGGCAGAGACGCTCATCCGCGACACCGACCTGCCGATCACCCTCATTGCGGATCGCTGCGGCTTCGGCTCCGTCCACTACTTCGACGAGCTGTTCAAGCGCTATCGCGGCCTGACTCCTAGCCAAGTCCGCAAGAACGCGCCATAAACCCCCGATTGCCGCAATCGGGGGTTCGTCCGTTTTTTGCTTCGCGCTTCTCACCCTTTCGTCCCGCCCTGAAGGCCGAAGCCCTTCGACATGAAGCGCTGGGACAACACGTACAGCACGATCGACGGTATTGCGTACATGACGGAGAACGCCGCCAGCTTGCCGTAATCGGCCATGCCGTATTGGCCGAAGAACTGATAGATTTTCAGCGAGGCAGGGAAGTTCTCCGGCGATTGGAGCAGGATGTACGGGACGAAGAAGTTGCCCCAGCTGCCCGAGAATGTGAAGATCGCGACCGTGCAAATGCCCGGAATCATGAGCGGCGCGACGACTTTGCGAATGCCCACGAACACCGACGCGCCGTCGATCCATGCCGCTTCTTCCAGCTCGGACGGCACGGAATCCATGAAGTTCTTCAGCATCCAGATGCCGTAAGGCATCGCCGAAGCGACGAAGAACAAGACGACGCCGAATATGTTGTTGTACAGCTTAAGCGTCAGAAACAGCTGATAGACCGGCACCATGACCGCCGTGATCGGCAGCGACGTCATGAATAGAATCGTCAGCATGAACGGCTTCTTGAACCGCAGTTGATACCGCGACAACGGATAGGACGCGAGCAGTCCCAGGATGACGACGATGACGGCTTGGCCGCCGGACATCAGCAGCCCGATGAGGAACGCCCGCTGGTTATCCGGATTCGTCAGCACGCTGACATAATTGTCCCCCGTCAGCCGGGTCGGCATCTTAAGCGACTGCATCGCATTCGAGTCGACGGAGGCGACGAGCACCCACAGCAAGGGGAGCACGAAACAGATGCCGATGAACGCCAGAATGACGTATGGCCAAATTCGAAAAACCCATTTTCGCTGGATCGCATTCATAACGGTCGTTCTCCTTGTCGGTTTACTCTTTCATCGAACGAATGTAGAACAGGCTTAGAATGACGCCGATCAGCAGCAGCAGCAAGGAAATCGCGGTGCCGTAACCGAGCTGATAGTTCACGAACGCCTGATTGTACATGAAGATCGGCAGCGTCGTCGTCGACGTCCCCGGACCGCCTCCGGTCATCGCGTAGATGAGCCCGAATACGCCGAGCGTCTGGAGCGTGACGAGCATCATGTTCGTCGTGATCGTATCCTTGATATAGGGGAGCGTGACGCGCGTCAAAATCTGCCATTTTGACGCGCCGTCCACGACAGCCGCCTCTTCAATCTCGCTTGGCACATCGTCGAGCGCGGCCTGGAACACGAGCATCGAGAACGCGGTCCCGTGCCAAATATTCGCCAGAATGACGGTGACCATCGGAATCGTATACAGCCATGTGACGGTCGAGAACCCGAACGATTGCAAGATCGCGTTCAACGTCCCCTCGTCCCCGAAGAAACTGTACAAGCACAGCGCGCAGACGATCTCCGGCGTCACCCAGCCCGCCAGCACGATCGTCCCGATGATGCGGCGAAACCACCGGTTCTTGTGTTTCATGAGCAGCGCGATCAGGAATCCGAGCACCTGCTGGCCGATGACGGCCGATCCGATCAAGAACACAAGCGTGTTCCATATGCTCGAACGCACCGTCGGATCCTCGAACATGCGCGCGTAGTTATCAAGGCCGACGAAGTTCAGCTCCTTGGCGGCTTCGCCGGTGAGCGCCAGATTGGTGAAGGAATAGAACACCGTCAGCAAGATCGGATAGATGAAGAACACCAGCATGATCGCGACCGACGGAAGCAAAAAATAAAGCCACGTCCACGTCTTCCTTCGTTTCGCGGGCGCGGCGGCGGCTATACTGCTCATCTCGCGCATCCTCCCTTCCGGCATCTGATACAAATAAGGCTTGCCCAAAGCGCCGCTTGCGGCAGCGCGTCAAGCAAGCCGGCCGTCTTACTTCTCCACGATTTTGTCCTCGCCGACGATGCGAGTCACGTCCTGCGCGTACTTCTTCGCGGCTGCTTCCGGCGACGTGCCTGTCGCGACGGATTCGACCATCGTCTGGATTTGCGTCGATACTTCCGGATATTTGTCCTGCGCGGGACGGAACTCCGCGTTCTGCAAGTACTCGGTTGCGATACCGTTGAACGGCATTTCCGTATAGCCAGGGTCCTTCGCTACGTCGGCGCGGACGGTAATGTTGCCGGCGGCGATGACGAGCTTCTGCGTATTTTCTTTGTTCAGCGCGTATTTGATGAAGTTCCACGCTTCGTCCTTGTTCTTCGCGTTGCTCGGAATGGACAGCGCCCAACCGCCCGCGAGCGTGATCGAGCCCGGCGCTTGGCCTTTGCTCGTCGGCATCGGCGCGAAGCCGAGCACATCCTTGTACTCCGGCCAAGGCGCCGCGCCGTTCTCCAAGTAGTTGCCGGTAATCCATGAACCGTCCAACTGGATCGCCAGCTTCCCTTGCGGCAAGTACTCGCGGGATGCCGTGTTGCCCGCTTGCCCGTTCAACACCTTCGACAGCGGCGGACCGAGCTTCTCCTTGTTGACGGTCTGAACGAAGCTGAGCGCGTCGATAATGCCTTGGCTCTTCGTAATCCATTTGCCGCTCGCGTCTTCGTACAGGCGCTCACCCGTGCCGTAGAGCAGCATCTCGTACGTCTGCATAGACGTCGCTTCCCCCGTCGCCTTGCCCATATTCATCCAGATCGGCACGACATCCGGCAGTTTCTCCTTGATCGTGCGGGCGGCGTCCAACACCTCGTCCCAATTTTTCGGCTGCCAATCCTCGGGAAGCCCCGCCTGCTTGAAGAGCGTCTTGTTGTACCAGAGACCGCGGGAATCGGTATTATACGGGACGCCGTATACTTTGCCATCGCTCGCGGTGACGCCTTTCTTCATCGCCTCGATGAACGAACCGTTCGACCAGTCCTCCCACTCTTTCAATCGGTCGTCCAGCGGCTCGAGGAAACCTGCGCTTGCATCCGAGTTCAGGATGAACGTATCTTCCGTGACGATATCCGGGGCGGTATCCTTGGACTTCAGCGCGAGCGCGATTTTGGCGAAATAATCGCCTTCGGACGCCTGGATCGGCGTCGGCTTGATCTCCACGCTCTTGTCCGGATAGCTCTCCGACACCGCCTTGATCCATTGGAACAGGACGCCTTTCTCGCCGATGCCATCGTCGCGGTATGTAATTGTAATGACCTTCTTGGCCGCATCGCCCTCCGTTCCGCCGTCTCCATTCGTTTTGCCCGCATTCTCGCCGCCTGCATTCCCCTTATTACCGCTCGTCCCCGAATTGTTCGTATTCGGCGACTTGCCGCCTTCGTTCCCCGCGCTGCCGGAATTGCCGCCATTGTTCGAACAGGCGAACAGCAGGGTTGTACACAAGACAAGCGAGGTTGTTACCGACCATAGTCTCTTGCCGTTCTTCATCGCGTGCCCTCCCTCTTTCTCTTCTACCAGTTACTTACATATATGCATCGAAAAACACGCCGTTTGAAGCGCTTACATCGCTGCATACTAAAAGATATTGAACGTTAACAGCGATTATTCGCGATAAATATACGACTTCGACTATGATTTCGCGCCATTGTACGCAAATGACTAGACACCGTGTTCTTGCGGGATTTACCGCAAAATAAAAAAAGCCGGAAGCATTGCGCTTCACGACCGTGTGTCTGCCTTGCGACTATTGTTCGATCGGCTGGATAACATACCTTCGCTATCCAGTCCGCACATTGGCTATATCGGGAACGCCTCGTCCTTCGACACGCGCACCATATCTGCGGGGAAACTCTTCTTGAAATATTTCTCGACGCGAACATGTATGTCCCCTTCATACCAATCCTCCAGCCCGTTCGCCTCAAACACTTCCGGCATGCCCAGCCGCCGCGAACGCCGGCCCATCGAGCCGTCGCCGATATTGAGCGTGTCGATCCAGATGCGGTCGACGATGCCTGCCAGTCGCTTCGGGAACTCCGGCGTAAATGGCAGTACCGGCGAAATCGCCGCTTGCGTCGCAATTCCCGCTTCATGCAGTTCTCGCAGCGCCTTCAGCCGCAAGGAGATGCCGGGCGCGTACGGAGCGAACAGCCGCTTCATGTCCTCCCGGTCCGTCTCAACCGTCATCGAGACGAGGACGCTGCACATGGCCTTCAATTGCACGAGAAGATCCATATCCCGCGTCACGAGCGGACTACGCGTCTGAAGCTGAATCAGGTCGGGCGGCGCTTCGAGCATCGCTTCCAGAATTCCCCTTGTGATCTGCGCCTTTCGTTCGATCGGCTGATAGGGGTCCGTCGCGGAGGACATGAAGAGACGGACCGGTTTATTTTTGCTTCGGAGGCGGCTGATTTCCTTGCGGTATAATTCGGCGGCATTGGTCTTGACCTCCACCCATTCTCCCCAAGGGATATCCTTGAAACGCTGGATCGGCATCTCTCGCACATAACAATAGGCACAGGAGAACGCGCAGCCGCTATACGGATTGAGCGAATGGGTGAATCCGACGTCGAGGTACCCGCTTGTCTGGCTCATAATGGTTTTGGACACGATTTCTTTGATGTCGGCGGCCATCGCTGCTTATCCCCCTTTCGCCATGGGTTCAGACATTCGTGCTTCGACCCTTATCATAACATGTTCGTGAATAGGAGTTGAAACGCGCTGTGCCCTCGACTCATCATGGGGAGTACTGCATATCCCGCACGACCCACGCTTCTCCTTCGGCTTTCGTGAGCGAGATTCGCACCTCAACGGTACGTAGACTCCCTCTCGCCTTCAAGTTGAACGCGGCTTCCCCGCTCCCGTTCGTGTAACTTACACTCCCCGTTGGCAGCAGCCCGAATGTGATCGGCTCTCCTGCCACTCGTTGAATCTCTGCTTGCTGGCGGATATAGTCGGTGGCAACCCGGTAGGAACTGTCTTGTTTCATAATGGTTATGACGGAGGCGAACATCGCGAACGCGACAAAGGCGAACGAAGCGACAACCGCCGCAATGATGCCCGTTACCGGCCGCTTCCTCTGAAGCGCGTACACATCGGTACGCATCAGGCGGTCTCCGATTTTCCGTTTGCTGCGAGACAGCAGCAGGAAGAACAGCTCGGCCGGCAAGAGGAACGTGAAAGCGTTGCGGAGGATCCGTCTCCCTGCCTTTGGCGGCTGCCCGCCTTCTTCCAATACGGCAAGCCCGAAGATGCGTTTGCCGACGCTTCTGCCCCCGACGATATCTTTGCAGAGATAAAGGATGAATGCCACGATCATGATCGGAGCGAAGGAAGCGGCGCCGAAAAAGCTCGTCTCCCCTTCTCCAAACAAGCCGAGCAGCAAAATCCCCACTCCCAACGCAACGACAAGAATAAGGAAATGATCCAACAAAAAAGCGCCGGCTCTCTTCCACAGCGGCGCTTGCGGCAAACGATGATCCATCGATAACAACCCTTCCTATATGTATACAGCTATCGTGCTTGCATATTACTGAAAATGCCGTTTCGTCTCCTGTACGCAGTCGGCGCAGATCAGCTTACCCTTGAACATCATCGCTTCGATGTTGCCGCAATAGAGACAGCCCGGACTATACTTCTTCAGAATAACTTGCGTGTCGTTGACGAACACTTCGACTGATTCGCCGATGTCCAGCGACATCGCGCGGCGGATCTCGATCGGAATGACAAGACGGCCCAGCTCGTCCACCTTACGTACAATGCCTGTCGGATTTTTCATGAGAGAATTCCCCTTCTTTCAATAGATAACTATTATTCCCATTATGCCTTTACTAGGGAGAGATGACAATATCAGATCGCAGGCGCATCCAAATTTCCGTTAAATTTTACTAGAGACCTCGAACAAAGCGGCGCAAAAAATAAAAAAGGCGCCCGAAACGCCATCTCGCCTAGCATTCGGGGCCTCTCCTATATTGCACTCTACAACACCTTGCTCAAGAACGCCTGCGTCCGTTCATGCTGCGGCGAATCGAAAATCGCTTCCGGCGCGCCTTCTTCGACGATATAGCCGCCGTCCATGAACAGCACGCGGTCGGCGACCTCGCGGGCGAAGCCCATCTCGTGCGTGACGACGATCATCGTAATGCCTTCATGCGCCAAGTCCTTCATGACCTGAAGCACCTCGCCGACCATCTCCGGGTCGAGCGCGGAGGTCGGCTCGTCGAACAGCATGACCCTCGGGTTCATCGCCATCGCCCGCGCGATCGCGACCCGCTGCTGCTGGCCGCCGGACAGCCGGTCCGGATATTCGTCCCGCTTCTCCGCCAAGCCCACCTTCGCCAGAAGTTCCAATGCCTGCTTCTCGTTCGCGGTCTTGTCCATCTTCTTGATATATTTCGGCGCGAGCATGATGTTCTCCAGCACCGTCAGGTGCGGGAACAAATTGAAGCGCTGGAACACCATGCCGACGTTCTCCCGCAGCTTATCGATGTTCGTCTTCGGATCGGTCACCTCGACGCCGGCGATGACGACGCTGCCGCTCGTCACGTTCTCGAGCAAGTTCAGACAGCGCAGGAACGTGCTTTTGCCGGAGCCGGACGGTCCGATGACGCAGACGACCTCCTTCTCCCGGATCGTCGTGGAGATATCCTTCAGGACGACGTTTGCGCCGAATTGTTTTTTCAAATTTTGCACGGTGATCATCGCAGGTTCAGTCTCCTTTCGAGCAGACGCGACAGTCGGCTAAGCGCCAGAATGAGCACGAAGTAGAAGACGCCGACCATGCCCCATATTTCGAACGATTTGAAGTTGGTGGAGATAATGATTTCACCGCTCTGCGTAAGCTCCCTAATGCCGATAACCGACAACAGCGAGGTGTCCTTGATGCTGATGACGAATTGGTTGACGAAAGCCGGAATCATGCGGCGCAGCGCCTGCGGCAGCACGATCAGCCGCATCGTATAGTAACGGTTCATCCCGAGAGAGCGGGCCGCCTCGACCTGACCTTTGTCCACGGAGTTAATGCCTGCGCGGACGACCTCCGCGATATACGCGCCGGCGTTCAAGCTGACGGCCGCGATACCGGCGATCTCCGGACCGATCCGGAAATCGAAAAATTCGGGCAGACCGAAATAAATGAAGAATACTTGCACGAGCAGCGGCGTGCCCCGGATAATATCGACGTAAATGCCCGCCAGCCCGCGGATGATCCAGCTGCGGGCCGTGCTCATCAAGCCGGCGATAAGGCCGATCACGAACGCGATCACGAGCGAGATGGCCGCAATCTTTAACGTGATCAGCAAGCCGTCTAACAGAACGGGCAGCGCGTCTGACATGATTTGAAGCGTGTCTGACATCGGTGAACAGCTCCTTTCCGAAGGGGTAGCTAGGATACATGCATGGATTGAACTAGAAGGCGCCGGCCCCTCCAGCCTCGCGTTGGGATATCCGCAAACGAGGGCTGAAGGCTGCCGGCGCAAGGCGAACCGTTACTTTGCAGCAGATCCCGTATAGGTATTCACGATCTCGTCGTACTTGCCGTTCTCCTTGAGCTTCTTCAAGCCGTCGTTCAGCTTCTGCAGCAGCTCGGCGTCGCCTTTATCCACCGCCATGCCGTAGAAGTCGCCATTCAGACGGTCGCCGACGATTTTCAGGTTGGAGTTCGGATCGACCGCGATTTTGTAGGAGATGACCGGGAAGTCCTCGATCGTGACGTCCGCGTTCTTATTCGATACCTCTTGGTACATGGCCGGGCTGTCGTCGAAATATTTCACTTCGGCGCCGAATTCTTTCGCCAGCTCCTCCGCTTTAATAGCGCCGGAAGTACCCTTCTTGATCGCGATCACTTTGCCCTTCAGATCCTCGGGGCTATCGATGTCGGCCGTATCCTTGTGCACGATCAGCGAGAGACCTGCTTCGTAGTAGGGCTCGGTGAAATCCACGACCTTCTTGCGTTCGTCGGTGATGCTGATGCCCGCGACCGCGCCGTCCAGTTGGCCGGATGTAATCCCCGGGATAATGCCCTTGAAATCCATCGGCTTAATATCGACCTCGAACCCCTCTTCGGCGGCGATCGCGTTCAGCAGATCGATATCGATGCCTACGTATTTGCCGTCCTTCTCGAATTCGAAAGGCGGATACGTCGCGTCCGTGCCGAACACGTATTTCTTGACGGCATCCCCGCCGCTAGCCGATGTCGCATTGTCCGCATTCTTGTCGCCGCAGGCGCTGAGCGTGAAAGCCATCATCGCGCAAGCCGCGATCAGTCCGATTTTCTTTTTCATGAGAAACCCACCTTTTCGTTAGTTTGAAGCAGCACCGCTTTCTTGGAAGCTATCGTAAACGGCGCACTACGAAAACCTACGCGATCCTATGCGATAGATCACAAAATGTGATATTAAACATGACACGATATTTTTATGTAATCGCTATCACTATCATCGACCGCCAACACACCTTCTATTTCGGTCCGAATTACGGTTACAAGGTCATAATACCTAACGTAAGTCTCGTTCATCTTCCAAATCAAACGACGCGGGGATCCCTGCCAAAGAAAATAAAAAAACCGTTCATGCAGGCATTCGCCTGACATCGGAACGGTTCCATTGCGCTTTATTCCATCTTCCCCAGCATCTCGACGTGCAGCACTTGCAGAAATTTCTTGATATTGACCTTGCTTTTGCCGTCTGGCTGCTCCTCCTCGATCGCCCTCATCTTCAATCGCACGTCTTGAAAGTCGAAATACAGCGGCGCGTAATATTCGAACTTCGGATTGCTGTAGTCCGTCAGACCGATCGACGCCATGTTCGACAGCGCCGCCGACACCGCCCGGCGCAGACGCTGCTCGATCGCTTTGCATTCCTTCTCGATCTCCTGCTCGCCCCGTCCGGCGCGGGCGGCCGCTTCGTACAGCTCCTTCAGCGCCGGGAACGCGTGGGGGTCCGGCTGCTTCGCCAAGTGCTCCATCATGGCCATAATATCCTTGCTGCCGCTTTCCCCCATGATGCCCAGGTCCATCAAGATCGGCTTGACCACTTCGCGAGGCTCGCGCGCCTTGCGCGGGAGCGCGGATTCAGCCAGCTCGAAGACGGAGAGCGACTGCTTCATCTGCTGAATATGCCGCTCGTATTTGAGCCGTTCCCTGACATTCCCCAGTACCGCTTCCACCTCGATGCGGTTAATCGGCTTATGGATATAAAATTCAACGCCGGCCTGATACGCCTCGCCGACCATCTCCTTGTTCTCGACCTGCGAGATCATGACGAATTTGCCCGTGAACCCGCGCTTCTTTAGCTCGCGTACCGTCTCGATCCCGTCCTGATCCGGCATGAGCAGGTCGACGAGCACGATATCCGGCCTTGCGCCAAGCACCGCTTGCACGCCCTGCTGGCCGCCATCCGCGGTTCCGGCTGTCTCGCCAAGTCCGCATTGCTCGATAATGCCCTGCAGCATCCGCCGGCTGACCGCGTCGTCATCGATAATTACGTACGATATTGCCACTTGTATCCGCCTCCCCCTTGCTGCTAAAGGATTGCCGCCTTCGCTAGACGCATGACGAAGGTTGTCCCGCCGCCTTCCTGCCGCTCCATGCCGACTTGACCGCCCAACGCTCCGGCGATCGCGCGCACGTGCGATAAGCCGATGCCGGTTGCGGCAATGCCATCTTCATTGAATTTCGTCGTGTATCCCGCTTCGAAAATAATGTCGCGGTCTTGTTCCGGTATGCCCCTGCCGGTATCGCGGACCATAAAGACGAAAGACTCGCCCGATTCGAACACCGAAATCGCGACCTTTCCTTCCCGCTCGATCGCTTCCACCGCGTTCGCCGCCAGATTATTCAAGGCCGTCAGCAGCGGGACATAGTGCGCCGTCACGAATCGCGTCTGTATGTCCGCGCGGAACGAAATCGTCTTGCCCAGCATCTGGCCGTACGCCTCGTTGCCCTTGACCACGTGATGGAGAAGCTCCTCGATCTCCATGTTCACGGCCATCTCGCTATCATACAGCTTCGACAATCCGGCGAGAATGCGCTGCGAATCTTTCTTCACCTCGTGGATGCGCTGGGCGATGCCGAGCGCCTGTCTGCCGAACGCGCGCTCGTTCGCGCCGCTAAGCTGCCGGTACAACGCGAAGCTGTCCGCCGTAATCCGCTCGATCTCCTCCATCGACTTCTTCAAATAGAACGTCTCGCCGTACAACCCGGACCCGATGTGGAGCATCTGCTCCATCCGCTTCTCCTGCTCCGCATGGAGCGCCCGCATTTGGCTGACCGAGATGCTGCTGTACAAACCGATCACGAAGAAACTCCGCACGAACGCGATCGCCAGCAGATTGAACCATTCCAGCAAATAGAAGGCCTCCGCGCCGATGAACAAGCCTCTGAGCAGCAGCTCCGCCTCGTTCGACGCGAAATCGACGATTGCGACGAAGCTCCCGAGCAGCAGCGGATGAAGCTTATCCGTCCTTTTCAAAATATGCAGCATGCCGTACGCGTACACCACGTAATAGATGCCGGCCGGCAAATTATGCCGCAGCGCATCCGTCACGGACAGCGATTCCGTCTGCAGCATCCACTCGGCCCCTTGGAAAATCACGCTGACGATGCCGGTGAATAAACCGGTCCACATATACGGAATATGGCGCATGAACAGCAAGAAGAGCAGGAAGACGCTAACGCCAAGACCGATGCGGAACGAATCCCCGGTGAATGGATAGATTTTGAATTCCGAGCCAATGCCTGCCGCGACGGCGATGACGGCGATTTGCAGCTTCTCCTTCTTGAAGAGATTCTTCATGTCCGCCCTCCCTTGTCGATGATCGTATTATAATCATTTTCATTCGACATGGGTAGAGCATGCCGCCAAAGCATCGTTCGCGTCGAGAGCGCGGCGGAATTGCGTATGTATGTAGAGGAAGCGCGCGCGGGCTCCGCACCCGCGGCAAAAAGCTTGCCGCCCGCAAGCGGGGGCAAGCTTTTTTTTGCCGATCTGTCAGGTGGCAGGTTAGGTTGGGATGTTGAACCGTGCGACGTACACTTCGAGACCGGACGGCACCGATTTTTGCGTAAGCTGATTGTTCGCTTCATCGAAGATTTTCAGCGTGTAGCCCACAGTTGTTAGCGTCGTGATGTTGTTGAAGCGAGCAACGCCGAAATCGTCGAATTCCGCTCTAATCGTCGTCGTGCCGCGCGTCAGCGTAGCTGTCCATCCTGGCGTGTCGTAAGGCAGGTTAGACGAGGTCTGTTGCACCGCGATAACATGGAACCGCTCCAATGTTTGCCGGATACGCCGTTTCTTGCGCACCACTGGTTTCTTCACGGCCGATTTTTTCACTGCCGCTTTCTTGATGACTGCTTTCTTCAAGCTCTTCTTGATTAGCACCAAATCTATCATTCCTTTCGTTTGAGGATACTTTAATAGATGCCGGACAGGCCTGAAAGGAAACGAGCAATCTACCTATTTTTGATAGATTGGATAGATTCGCCGCATGCGAACCACCGTCGGCGGATTCTCATAACATGTCGGATGAGAGGAGAACTGCCGCATGGGAACCGGACAAGAAAGACAGCGCAAGAAGCATCCTTCGCATAAAATGTGCCCGGCATTAATTCGAAGACGCCGGCAAATCCAAAGCCGTCAAAAGCCGGGAAGCAACTCGAAGCTGCGCGTTATCGTGAAATTGAAGCAACGCCTTACTCCGCTCGCGATCCGAATGCTTCGACGCGACCTCGGCCAGGAAGCATTGCCCATCCATCGGCAGCTTGCCTTCTTCTCGGCCTTCTCGACGATCGTATCGATCTCCTGTCTGGATAAATTGTGCAGGTGCAAAGGCGTCGAGAACGTGTATCTGGATCGTAAACGAACCGCCACGCTGTATGTCGCTTCTCCGTCGATCGGCGCAACGCAAGCGCGTAAGCAAAGAGGATTATCCGGCAAAGGCGTCAATATCGCCATCGTGGACACAGGCGTCTATCCGCATCCTGATCTCATTCGGCCATACAACCGCATCGTCGCGTTCAAAGACTTCGTGAACGGCCGCAAGCGTCCTTACGACGACAACGGCCATGGCACCCATCTAGCCGGCGACGCAGCCGGGAACGGGTGGGCGAGCAAAGGGAAGTATGTTGGAGCTGCTCCCGAGTCTGGAATCGTAGGCGTCAAAGTGCTGAACGCGAATGGAGATGGTTACGACTCTACCATTATCGAAGGCATCGCCTGGTGCATAGCCAATCGCAAGCGGTACGGCATTCGCATTATCTCGCTGTCGCTCGGCGGGCTGGCCATCGGCACCTGCCAAGACGACCTGCTCTGCCAAGCGGTCGAACGCGCGGTCCGCGCCGGCATCACGGTCGTCGTCGCCGCAGGCAATAACGGACCTGGCCGCGGCACGATCGAGTCGCCGGGCAATAGCCCATCGGCCATTACGGTCGGCGCCGTCGACGATCGCCGCACGATCGTACAGGCTGACGACCGCATCTCCTGGTTCTCGAGCCGAGGGCCGGCCAAGGGCGGGCTTCGGAAGCCCGACCTCGTCGCGCCTGGCGAAAGCATCACCTCGCTCCGCGCGCCTGGCTCCGTGCTCGACCGGGAGCTGGCGCATCAGCGCGTGGGTAAGCAGTACTTCTACTTGACCGGCACCAGCATCTCGACGCCGCTCGTGGCGGGCGCAGCCGCGCTGCTGCTGCAGCGATATCCGAAGTTGTCGCCTGGGCAGGTGAAGGCGTCCTTGAAGCGACGTGCGTTCCGGCTCGGCTATAGCAGAGGCGCGATCGGGAGCGGCGAGGTGAACGTCCGGTTCTTGATTGGGGTGGGCGGGAGCACGCCGGCAGCACGGAAGAGAGGCCAATCGGCAGCCTGCCGCCGATGCCAATGAATCACGGCAGCCGCATCTGCGCGGCTGCTTGCATACATACGATCAACCTAAAGGGAGCCTCCCGCTTCCTTCACCGCCGTCGATTTCTTCATACCCGCCAATCGAAGCTCATACAATAACCGATAATGCATTTTCTCGCATATCCAAGGGAGGTGATACCGGTGACGGTCCGAGCAATAACCCCGTGGGAGGAACATCGTTTCTGGGTGGAGATTTTGCAAGATCATGCTTATTTCGTACGCGATCATTTGTCCGTCGCGGAGCAAGCCGCGATCAGGAATGCACAATTCTACATCGATGCCTTCCAGTCGCTGTTCGCCAAATTGCATGCCCTGGATAAGAACGGCGGATACGACAATCCGGCCTACGTCACGTTCGCGAAAGAGGTTTGGCCCGTCGCGAGCGGCTACTTTCAGCTGGAAGGCAGCCTGCAGCGCGGGCGTATCGCCAATCAGGTCAATCTGAATCTTTCGCCCACGTACTTGAACGGCACGCTGAACGAGAATCAGGAGTATTTGCGCATGCTTGGCTATATGATTCAGGGTCAAACCCCGGCTCCTCTGCCGCTCGTCGAGCTGATGGACCTCTGGCTTGAAGACCAACTGGGACACGCGATCCTGCTCATCAATGTGCTCGACCCTGGCGAAGGGGGGATTCGCGCCCGCGCGGAACGATTCTTGGATGCATTCCGCCTCCTATTCAGCCAGAATGAAATCATTCGGGGCTATCTTCGTTTCTCCCCGCCCGGCATCCCCGTCCAGCTGCGGCTCGCCCGGGAGACGCTCGTCGCCGTGAACGGCTTCTATGATTTCGTGCTGGAGATCATCAAGCTGTACCGGACAACTGCGCTGCTGGAGAAGACGACGCTCCGGTTTTTGGAACACCATCTGCCCGAGACGTGTTATTTCATCCGCAAACTCGCCGATTTGGTTCCGGACATCTCTATCTCCGCGCATTGCTCGCTGACCAAACCTACCTTCTACGATAATGTGAAGCTGCCGACCCAACCTCCGGTTGTCTAGTCGCGCATCTTCCTGCCTTAGGCTGCCTCCTGCCTTCTTCGCGAATGACCTAAAGACCCTTGAACCCCGTCACGGGATTCAAGGGTCTTTAGGTTAAAACGTTAAGGCTGCAGCTGCCATAGAGCCGGCACGTTGGACGGCTCCCATCCAGCCAAGGAAGTATGAGCTTGGAGACACTTATATACGGCGCCGTTGTATGAGACCAGCGCACCTGCCGCGTAAGCGGTATTGGCCGCCCAAGGCGTCGCGCTTGGCGCTTGTGCCGTCGTCACGGTAACGGCATTGCTCGCCGCGGATGCGTTATTCGAAGGGTCGAAGGCGACGACGGTGAACGTATAAGACGTACTTGGCGTCAATCCGGTCACCAGCTTCTCGGTCGAGCTGCCCGCCACTGTTGCGATGAGCGTCGATCCCGAGTAGATGCGGTAGCCTGCAATGCCCGATTCATCCGACGAAGCGCTCCACATCAAGGTGAGCGAGTTGGAACCAGCCGTACCCATCACATGCAGTCCGCTAGGTGCCGTAGGCGGCGTGTTATCGACTGGCAGCGGGTCGGTCGTCACTTGAACGACGTTGCTTGCCGGCGATCGGTTGCCCGCGGCATCATACGCCTTGACGGACAAGGCATGGGTCGTGCCGGCGGCTAGATTCGTCAAATTGACGCTGAGCTGATTGGCCGGAACAGTAACGATCGTAGTCGGGTTCGAGCCGGCATATACTTCGTAGCCCGCTACGGCGATGTTATCGCTCGAAGCGCCCCAGTTCAGCGTCGCCGTCGTCGTGCCGACTGCTGTCGCGTTCAAGCCGGACGGAGCCGTAGGCGCGACGTTGTCCGCGGGACCGTTCCCGAATTGGACGTCGATGGCGTTGTACCACGCATTGCCCGTGTCCGCGATATCCCAGACAGCCAAAATAATGTGATAGCCGGTTCTCGCTGGCACGTTGCAGGAATGCGACAGCGTCGCAGGAGGCTGCTGGCCGTTGCCGTTGATCGTGCAGAACGGCGTCAGGTTAAGCTGATCGCGCGTCAGCGGCGCGTTCGGGTTCCAATTCTCTTTGGTGATGAAGTAGCGGTAGCTCGTCGTTGCGTGGCGAGCCGTGAATTTCCACGTGAATGTATTCGGTCCGCTGCTCATGTTCACTTTGTTCCAACGCGTGGCGGATTGCTCGTCGAGGGCCGAGAAACCGGCGAGACCCGCGCTCGCGATTTTACCGTCGGCCGGACCGGCAGCGGGGAACCCCTTCAACCCTTCCAAGCTTTGCGGCTCGTAGATGATTGGACCGCAGTTCGTGTTCAATCCATTCTTGCACTGAATCGCCCGGCTAGCCGGCGAGTCGACGTATCCGTGCGCGGAAGCCGACTGAGCGAACAGGAACGATAATGCGATCGCGAACAGCAAGCTGCCGCAGGCGATAATCGATGCTTTAAGATTCATGTCCATTCTTTGCGCTTTCATCATCCTATAACCTCCTGTGCATGCAATGCGCATGGTTTTTCTCCACCCTTCCTTGGGCTCTATTCTAGCGGTTCAGCCCTCCTTTCGCCGAATAAGACAAGCCTTTCCCGAACGGAAAGAATCTTCCCCCTCCTTTGCCTACGATTTATATAAACTCCGAAGAGCTTATACCGAGTTTGCGATCATAGCACAGGACCGTTGATCGAGACACGCGGAAGAGACGGGAACGTGAGTCGGGAACGTTGGAGCATCGCCCGCCCGAACAAGTCCGTTGGCGGTAAAAGAGGCGCAAGGTTTTCACGATTGGCCAGCTGCTTGTTTGCCGACATTTCTGTAAGTATTTAGTCATATTACTATTTAAATGCGGCATGTCTCGGTTTGATTACACCTATTTCACAAAAAGGGCTGCCTGCAACATCGCCTCTCGATTTCTCGGATAACCACCGTCAGCCGGCTCAGTCCGTCTTCATTCGAAACGCAAAGAACCTTCGGCCTAATACCGAAGGTTCCGCTTACAGACGACCTGCTCTCCTACGATTAATCGAACAAATCGCCGAGCACGTCAAGCACATTTTTCTTCTTCTTATACGGATACTTGCCGCCATGCCCGTGGCCGTAGCCGCCGGACGAATGACTGCCATAGTAGCCCTGTTGGCCATGCTGCGGCGGGTGATAGCTGCCGTCCTTCCCCTTATGTCCATGTTGCGATGAAGCCGAATGGGAGCCGTAGCCGCCTGATGACGGAGGAGGTGTATTGCCATAGCCCGGCTGTTGTCCATAGCTGCCCGATGAGCTGCCGTAACCGCCCTGCGAATTCGCGTATCCGCCAGGAGGCGGGCTGCCGTAACCGCCACCCGGCTGAGGCGTCCAAGAGGACGGCTGCGAGGGATTGACCGGCTGGCCGCGGGACGGCTTCGCATACTGGTCGAACAGCCCGCCAGCTTGCGGGTTGGAAGCCGGTTGGCTGCCATAATACTGCTGCTCCATCCGGGTATATTCGCTCTGCATCGTTCGTACGTCCCGAAGCAGCTTATCCAGCTCGCCGCGGTCAAGCCATACGCCTTTGCAATCCGGGCAAACGTCGATCAAGACGCCGTCCTTCTCCACTTCCCGCATGCGGACATCGGTACAAATCGGACATTTCATCACGCTTGCCTCCTAATATACGTTTTCAATAATCGTACCTTATACGCCGTTCGGGCAAAATAGTCGCAACTTTGCGCCGATAGTTAATGGTCCGAAATGGCGACTGGCGCCGGCTCGCGAAAATGTTCATGGTTCCCTTCCCGCTTCCTCTGGCGAACATCCTCCCGCGATCCAGGACTATTTTCTTCTATTTCACGCTGTTTATCTTATATTTACGACGCCCTCCTGCATCCTTTACGCTGGAATTAAGCGTTTACTTACTTGCTTGAGGAGGATAAGTCCTTGAAACTTGACAACCGCGAACGTAAGACGAAAAGCAAATTCTCTTATACGGCCCCAGCCAACGGTTATCCCGAGTGGAATAACAATCCCGATCTATTCGCGCTCAACCGCTTGCCCGCCCATGCGGCCCTTATGCCTTACGAAACCGTCGAGGAAGCGATCCAAGGCGACCGACGTACCTCGAGCAGTTACTTGTCGCTGAACGGCAAGTGGAAATTCAGCTTCGCGTCGAATCCCGCAGCCCGGATTACAGGCTTCGAGCAGGACGTGTTCGATTGCAGCGCATGGGCTGACATTCAAGTCCCGGGTCACTGGCAGCTTCAGGGCTATGACTATCCGCAGTACACGAACATCCGATACCCTTGGGAAGGCACGGAGGATCTTAAGCCGCCGTTTGCTCCCACTCAATACAATCCGGTAGGTTCCTACGCACGTCATTTCACCGTCCCCGCCGCTTGGGAGGGACAATCCGTCTACATCAGCTTCCAGGGCGTCGAATCCGCATTCTATGTCTGGGTGAATGGCGATCTCGTCGGCTATAGCGAGGATACGTTCACGCCGGCCGAATTCGATCTGACCCCCTACCTTCGCAAGGGCGAGAACAAACTCGCCGTCGAAGTGTACCGCTGGTGCGACGCGAGCTGGCTGGAGGATCAAGACTTTTGGCGGCTGAGCGGCATATTCCGTGACGTATACTTATATACCCGCAAACCCGTCCATATCTACGACTTCTTCGCCTTTCCCGAGTTGGACGAAGACATTCGCGACGCGCAGCTAACTATCCATGCGCAAATTACTAGCGAGTTCGAAGCTGGCCGCGCGCATGCCTACACACTGGAAGCGATGCTGTTCGACGAGGCGGGAACGCCCGTGCTGGATCAGCCTTTCGTACTGCCAACGAATGCCGCCTCGGGCGATTCAATCGTCGCGCAAGGCGCCATCCCGGTCGTGAATCCAGCGAGATGGAGCGCCGAGCAGCCGAACTTGTACACGCTCGTCCTCGTGCTGCGCGACGAGACCGGGGCGCTGTCGGAGACGGTCAGCTGCCGCGTCGGCTTCCGCCGCTTCGAGATTCGCGACGGACTCATGCAGATCAACGGCAAGCGCATCGTCTTCAAAGGCGTGAACCGGCATGAATTCTCCTGCGACCATGGCCGGGTGCCAAGCCGCGAGGAGATGCTGACCGACATCAAGCTGATGAAGTCGCACAATATTAACGCCGTGCGCACCTCCCACTATCCGAACGATTCGGCGTGGTACGAGCTGTGCGACGAATTCGGCCTATATGTGATCGACGAGACGAACCTGGAGACGCACGGCAGCTGGTCGTATAACCAGAGCGAGCTTGGCGACTTCACCGTTCCGGGCAGCAGACCGGAATGGACGGCCAACGTGCTCGACCGCGCCAATTCGATGTTCCAACGCGACAAGAATCATCCTTCCGTGCTCATTTGGTCGCTCGGGAACGAATCGTTCGGCGGCGACAACTTCATTCGCATGCATGACTTCTTGCGGGAAGCCGATCCGAGCCGGATTGTGCATTACGAAGGGGTCTTCCACTGGCGCGCGTCGGAGGATGCCTCCGATATCGAGAGCCACATGTACACCCGTCCGGACAAAGTGGAGCAATATGCGCAGAACAATCCGAGCAAACCGTTCATCCTGTGCGAATACGCTCACGCGATGGGCAATTCCGTCGGCGGCCTGGATCATTATACGAAGCTGTTCGACCAATATCCGGTCATTCAAGGCGGCTTCATTTGGGATTGGGTCGATCAGGCGATACGCCAATACACCGAAGACGGCAAGGCTTATATGGCCTACGGCGGCGATTTCGGAGAAAGTCCGCATGACGGCAACTTCTGCGGCAACGGCCTGCTGTTCGCCGATCGCTCCGTCACGCCGAAGCTGCTCGAGGTTCGCAAATGCTACCAGAACGTCGAGATCGGCGCCATCGATTCGGCGAACGGACGATTCTATATTTGGAACAAATCGCTCTTCACGAATCTGAATGCGTACGACATCCGCTGGCAGGTAACGGAGAACGGCGAAGCCGCCGGAGACGGCGCGTTGGTGCTATCTGTCGAACCGGACAGCAGAACGGAGTTCGAGATTCCGCTGCCGAATCGCCAAGATCCGTTCGCCGAAGCGGTCTTGACGATCAGCCTCCATCTCAAGGAGGCGACGGCTTGGGCGGATGCCGGCCACGAGATCGCGTTCGAGCAGTTCATTCTTCCGCTTTCGACTCGTACCGTACAAGTCGGTCCGACAGTTCCGCGCGGTGCCGTGACCCTCATGGATTCGGATGCTCGGCTTGTGATCGAGGGCAACGAATACCGGGCCGCATTCGACAAAACGACCGGCGCGTTTGTCTCCTGGGCGTCCGGCAATCGCGAAATGCTGCTTGCCCCGCTCGTCCCGAACTTCTGGCGAGCTTACACCGACAACGATCGCGGCAACAAGCACCACGAACGCTGCGCGACTTGGCGCGATGCCGGCCCAGACCGGCGGCTGCTCGCCCTGACGTGGGAGACGCTGCAAGACCGCGTGCTCATCCGTACGCTGTTCGAGCTTCCGACAACGAACGCCTCTACCTGTGCGATTCATTACGCGGTAATGGCTAGCGGCGAGATCGAGGTGTCCATGCAGCTATCTCCAGGCGCCGATCTGCCCGAAATTCCGGAGATCGGTCTCATGACGCAGCTGGCTCCTTCGTTCGACCGGTTAACTTGGTATGGCAAAGGTCCGCATGAATCGTATTGGGACCGCGAGAACAGCGCCAAGCTCGCCCGACATGACGGCCGCGTAGCCGAGCAATTCGTACCGTACTTACGTCCGCAGGAATGCGGCAATCACACGCAAGTACGCTGGGCGGAGATTACCGACGCCGCGGGCGAAGGACTTCGGATCGATGCCGATCTGCCGCTTGAATTCAATGCCCTTCCGTATACACCGCTCGAGCTGGAGTCGCACGACCACGTTCATCTGCTGCCGGCGATCACGAAGACGGTGCTGCGTATTAATCATAAGCAAATGGGAGTAGGCGGCGATGACAGCTGGGGCGCGAAGCCGCATCAGACCTACTGGCTGGAAGCGAACCGCGCGTATGCCTATTCGTTCCGCATGAAACTGATCTAATCGCTAGAGACCTCGGCGGCACGCGCCGCAGAGGTCTCTTTGTTCATCATCGGCGAGATCGACGCCGGCGGATGTTCAGCGTGGTACGTCGGATGTTCAGCGTGGTGCGTCGGATTCGGCAGTGGGCCCTGCGAGAGCGAGCATGGCGGTTTCCGGGTATGACGTGCAGCTTCGTTTGTCAGGCGGGACGAATCTCGCGCATCGCTTGGGACTCGATGATACGCGAATGATGCATTAAGAATGCCGAATTGGGCGAATCATGACCGTTTTACGGCAATAATTTCATTTGTCCGCATCCAATGTCCACCATACTGACCGACTTGTCTTCATACCCATTCCATGCGAGGCCTGACTAAATAGCTCCCTACTCCCTTCTTTTCGTTTGCAAGGTATGTTTAAATGTTTTTGTATGCCGAAACCTAGTTTCATTTGTTTTTAGCCTTATTACTATTTTTAGGTAAATTGGAGGTGAATCCAAGTTTCGTCCCTTCCCGGACTGCATGAGCGAACGCTTACGCCGACACCGGTGCTAACTCTCAACTCATTTTAAAGGAGGAATTGTTAATGAATCGTATCGCCAATGCCCGTCGCACGTTCAAGACAAGAACGATCGCTCTCGCCGCGAGCGTCATGCTCGTCAGCCTTATCCCCTCGCTCGTCTCGGCTTCGGCGCCTGCCGCGCTCGTCGACACGCAAGCGCCTACCGCGCCTGCGAATCTGAAATTCACGTCCGGCAACTCGACGAGCATCTCCATGAAATGGGACGCATCGTCCGACAATGTCGGCGTGGTCGCCTACGAGATTTACCGTACCAATTATGGGGTGCTCGCAGGCGTCGTTTCCGGATCTACGCTCAACTTTACCGACGTCGGCTTGACGCCGGGAACGCCCTATTCCTACTCGGTCAAGGCGGTAGATGCTGCCGGCAACAGATCAGCGTGGAGCAACCCGATCGGCATCACACTGCCGAACTCTTGATTCACTCCTATATACGAATGCGAAGCCGATAACTGTGGTCCGACCACGGATGTCGGCTTTTTTCGCCATGACAGAGATAGCCGCAGTTGGGTCGAGGGAGAATTGCTTCATGTACACGCCGACTTCAGGTACACTCGAACTAGACATCCGCGATCTGCCCCGAATCGACACGTGAAAGGAACCCTCCACTATGCCGTTTACGTTTGCGCACGCTGCCTATGCTTACCCTATTAAGCGAACAGCTCCTCGCTTATTCAGCCCAACTGGCCTTGTATTAGGAAGCATGGCTCCGGATTTCGAGTATTTCGTGAATCTCGAGCCGCACGTCACGATCGGTCATTCCGTCTGGGGCTTGCTGCTGCACGCCTTGCCGCTTAGCGTTCTGCTGGCTATCCTATTCCATCAGGTTGTCAAGCGACAGCTCGCCGTTCACTTGCCCGCTGCATTCGGACTCGATCAACGAGCCTATCAGTTGCTCGGGAAGACAGGGAAGTTAACATCAGGCACGACATGGCTCCTATTCCTCCCTTCTGTCGCCGCCGGCTTCCTCACCCATGTCGTTCTCGATGCGTTCACCCATCAATCCGGCTTTGCCGTGCTTCGCTGGCCGCAGCTGCAGGAGACGGCACTGCTTAGCCTTCCGCTATACAAATGTCTCCAACACGGCTTGTCCTTGTTCGGACTGCTGGTTATTGCCTACGTCATAGCAGCCGCTCTATGGCGGGCGAGCACGGAACGAGTAATCATGCCGGTCGTATCTGCGCGTCGTAAAATAAGCTACTGGCTGTTGGCGGTCGTCGTCGCAGCGCTCGTCACGGCTATCAAGCTCATCGCAGCGGATAGCGGGAACACGCTCGGCATTCTTGTTGTTGCGCCATTGTCCGGCTTCTGCCTCGGACTTGTATTGAGTTCCATTCTTTTCAAGCGACGGACGTGACTTGTACCCGAAATCCATTGTGCAACGTGCTCGTGATCTTCTAGCGAAGAGGATGTTAAATCAAACGTCATGGCATTGTTTCGCGCATCATCGAGCCTACACGGAACGAAAGGCCCTCTCCCGGCTATCCGCCAAGGAGAGGGCCTTTGAGCATTTCATCGCCAAGCGTTAATTGTAGTACGGCCAGCCGCTGGAATCCCAATACAAGTCGCTGATCAGCAGCTTCGGATTGCCGTTGTCGGCTGCGCTGTAAGCATGGCGGACGATGAGATTCGTGCTTGGAATGTCTTGGCCGCCCGGTCCGACCCAAGATGCATTGCCGCTATCGATCACAGTCGCGCCACCATTCAACATCGACGTGCCATCCTTCGCATAATACGGACCGAACACGCTCGTCGAACGGCCGACGGCCACCTTGTACGTGCTATTCGTACCTTGACAGCAGTTGCCGATGGAGACGAACAGATAGTAGTAGCCGGTGCTGCCGTTGTAAATCACGCTAGCGCCTTCGATACCGCCGGACTTGGTCGCGACACGGTAGGAATTGCCGGTCGGCTTCATCGTGTTCTTATCGATGGCCGTAATGTAGATGCCGGCGAACCAAGATCCGAACGCCATGTACAGATTGCCGTTCTTGTCGGCGAACAGGTTCGGATCGATCGCGTTATAGGAGGACGATGAAGTCGAGTTCACGACCATGCCTTGATCGACCCAGTCCCCCTTCGCGATCGAGGTGCACGTCACCAAGCCAATCGCAGAAGTGTTCGAGCCGAACGAAGAGATCGAATAGTAGAGATGATACTTCCCGTTATAGTAGTAAATATCCGGCGCCCAAACATCCAGTTTGGTGTGATTCGGAACATACTGACTCCACCAAGACGGCTCGCTTGCGAATATTTGGGTACCGCGGTTGAACGTCGTGCCGTTCGACGACCACAGAACTTGGATGCCTTGACCCGTGCTGAACACCCAGGTCGTGCCGTTCTCGACAATGTAGGCCGGATCATGGACGCCGATGTCGCCAGACAAATTCCGAGTGGAAGCGTTTACAGGAAAAGCTGCAATAAGCAACAGCAGGACGGATAATAACAACAGCGTTACATTCTTCTTATTTCCCTTAATCATGGTTACACGCTCCTTTGTGTACAATGGAATAACGGACAAGCAATTGCCGCTCCTCACCTCCCTAGCACCGCTTCTTGATGTTAGCGTTTACAATTTGCGGTAAAATCATATATTTCATCCCTCTTATTCATCCAACACCAAAAATCTATAAGAATGGCTGTATCGAATAAGAAGGAGATGAAATCGCCTTTAATAAAGTTAATGTTTTAATTAACGTTATAATAAATACATTCATTTTATATCCATAAAATAGACCAAATCTTCGCATTCGTCAATCTTTATTTTCTTTCGGGATGAAAATAAAAAATAGCGCCGCAGTCATAATGACGGCGACGCCAGCTTTCGCAGGCGGAACGGCAAATGCGACTCCGCTATGAAGCCGTTCTCCCTTTAGTCTTTCGGAATATAGTAATTATCCCCGCCGATCTGGATGCTGTCCATCGCGTTCTTCCCGTCGTCATCGTGCAGGAAGAACAACGCGCGTCGTACGCTGCCATCGCCGAAATAAAAATCGAGCGTGTTGCCCTTGATTCGATACATGCCGGCCGAATCGGAAGCACCCGAGGCGTTCGTCGAGCTCACGATCAAATCCAGCGAACCGAGCGAAATATCCGTGCTCTCGAACGTGCCGTCTTTTTTGAACGTAATATACGACGTATTCGAGCTGGAGAATGGCGTAATGCCAACTAGCCCGCTATAGCTGATATATTTGTACGTATTGTTCAGCTTGAGCCCTGCCGTCACCGGCTTGACCGGGAACAACACGACATCGTTAATGGTTAGATGGCCTTCCTTCGACTTCTTGATCGTGTAGGTTTCCCCGTCGCCAAGCGTCATCTTGCCGCCCTCGATCTTATAGCTCGCGCAGCCGTCGCGCTTGCAATCGATCGTCTCCGGGCCGCCGTGCGGCGGCGTTCCGACGAGCACCTGACTGCCAGGCATGAACGTATAGATATCCCAGCATGCGCCGCCGCATTCGTAGCCGCCGAAGTCGTCTCGGAAGCCGTAATACATGCCTTGGAGCTTGGCGAGATCTACCTTCTCGCTGCCAGGCTTATACGTGCCGCTGCCCTTGTACTTGTTCTCGACCTGGGCAGGGTCCGCTTGCTTCACCGGCTGTTGGCCGCTTGTCGCGTCTCCGCCGCCTTGCTCGCTCCCGCTTCCGGCCTCGCCTTCGTCAGTGCCGTCTCCTTCTCCACCCTGCGCAGGCTGCGCCGGCGGGTTGTCTGCCAGCGCTGCGAGCTTCTCCTGCAACTCCTCCTTCGTCAAGCCAAGCGACGTCCACAACGCTTCCGTCACAATCGTGATCTCCCGGTTCTTCGCATCCCAATGCACGATGGCGCCCGTCGCCTCGCCCACGAACCGCAGCGGGATGAGCACCGTCCCGTTCACGCTGAACGCGCCTGCGCTCAGCGCCGCCTGCTCGCCGTTCACCGTCGCGCTCGGCCGGTCGGTCGCTAGCGTGATGTTGAGTCCATCCTTGCTCCCCGATACGGTCTTCGTCCCTTCCTCCCAAGCCACCGTCATGCCCATCGCCTCGAACAACGCGCGGAATGGCACGAACATCGTCCCGCCGCGCACGACGACCTCTTGCTTGAATACGAGCTCGCTCGTATCGACGAATACGCGGATCGGACTCTCGCCCTGACCGCGCGCTACCGCCGGCCATATGGCGAACACCATCGCCGCGACTAACGCCATCCGCATCATCCGCTGCCAGCCCGTTTTCCCTGCGTGTAACATGGATTCCCTCCTTTGTCCTTACCTTCGCTTCAATCGAAATCATCGAAAGGTTTCCAGAACCATCCATCTTCTGCCAGGTCCCTAAGATCCGGCACATTAAGACTATGCGGCGAGCGGTTCCGGAGAGAACGGTTGGCCTGCAAGTTAGACAACGCCCGAGGGCGGCCAAGTCAAGTGACGTCGCGCCTGATAATCAAAAAAAAACAGCAAGCCTGCCGGATCACTCCGGTGGGCTTGCTGTTCTCGTCTCGGCCAATCGCCGAACGCGATTAACCTTATTTGGGTTGGATATAGCCTTCAGCCTTCAGCAGTTCGGCGATGAGCACCGCGCCGCCTGCCGCGCCGCGCAGCGTATTGTGCGACAGCCCGACGAATTTGAAGTCATACAGCGAATCTTCGCGAAGACGGCCGACCGACACGCCCATGCCGCGCTCGATGTCGCGGTCGAGCTTCGTCTGCGGACGATTCTCTTCTTCGAAGTACGTAATGAACTGCTTCGGCGCGCTTGGCAGCTCAAGCTCCTGCGGACGACCTTTGAAGTTCAGCCAACGCGCGAGAATTTCTTCCTTCGACGGCTTCTTCTCGAACGAAGCGAACACGGTCGCCAGGTGGCCGTCCGTGACCGGGACGCGGATGCACTGGGTCGTGATGAGCGGCGAGCTCGCCTTGACGATCTGTCCGCCTTCGACCGTACCCCAGATGCGAAGCGGCTCCTGCTCGCTCTTCTCTTCTTCGCCGCCGATGTACGGAATAACGTTATCGAGCATTTCCGGCCAGTCGGTGAAGTTCTTGCCTGCGCCGGAGATCGCTTGATACGTTGAAGCGACGACTTGGGTCGGCTTGAAATCAAGCAGCGCGTTAAGCGCCGGCACATAGCTTTGGATCGAGCAGTTCGGCTTCACGGCGATGAAGCCGGTCGACGTGCCCAGACGTTTGCGCTGCGCCGCGATCACTTCGATATGGCCTGGGTTGATCTCCGGAATGACCATCGGAATGTCCGGCGTCCAGCGGTGCGCGGAGTTGTTGGAGATAACCGGCGTGCCTGTTTTGGCATAGGCTTCTTCCAATGCTTTAATCTCGTCTTTCTTCATGTCTACCGCGCAGAAAATGAAATCAACGCCGCCTGCGACTTCTTCTACTTTGGAAGCGTCCTGCACGACGATCTGTTTGACCGCGTCCGGAATCGGCGTCGCCAGCTTCCATCGTCCTTGTACCGCTTCCTCATAAGTTTTGCCCGCGGAGCCCGCGCTCGCTGCGATCGAAGTGACCTCGAACCAAGGGTGTCCGTCCAACAGCTGCACGAAGCGCTGGCCGACCATGCCCGTTCCTCCGACAATACCAGCTTTCAATTTCTGAGACATATGCGATTCATCCTTTCGGGTAGTATAATTGGGAAGATGATGAAGGCAACCTACTAAAAACCTATTCAAACCGTCGAGATCGGTTACGCCAAACATTCGCGCGGATCCGATTCCCGGCGGCAAATAAAAAAATCCCACCCCCAAGACGCAAGTCTCAGGGACGAGATTGGAATACTCGTGGTACCACCCAGATTCGCCAAGGCGTCGCCGCCTACGGCCTCTTCAAGTACGGCACTGCAGCTGCAGATGCGTATACTTTAGCTCTATAACAGGAGCTCCTGTCGCGCCACCCCCCGCATCAATCGGGTTCCGGCACGCTGCTCGGAGTCTTTCTTCAATAAAGGTCGCTTTGCTCCTTCCCAGCATTCGGAGCTCTCTGTGAAAGTATCCCTTTACCTACTCGTCTCGTCATCACATTTGAATGTTGCGCTAATAATAACAGATAACCCCCCGCGAGGTAAATATCCTTTTTAGAAAATTCCGCGAAAATTTTGATACCAACGCAGCCTGCGAATACCAACGCGCTTTGGTGAGAACGGCTATAAGGACCGGAACGTCCGATCCACGCGGGCCAGCATCTCTTTGCGCACGTCATCCGTAACGGATGTCACGCCGCCGAACAGCAGGTGCTCAGCCACTTCAACGCCGCAAAATTCGAAAATGCCTTTGTCGGACGTTTGCTTCAGCGAGCTGGTCATGCCGGTCGATTCATAAACCTCTTCCGGCGTGCCGTATGTATTGACAATGACTCCCCTTTTGCCTGCGAACAGTTTGTCGATGCCCCCTTCGCTGTTGTACTGATAAGCGAAGCCGTACGAGAACGTACGATCCACGTAACCTTTCAAGATTGCCGGCAGCCCCGTCCACCAGATCGGATAGACAAATGCAATGACTTCGGCTTTAGCCAGAAGCTCTTGTTCGGTTCGAATGTCTTCCGGCGTATTGCCCGCGCGCATCGCCGCCGTATCCGCGCTGGAGAGTATTGGATTGAACTTCAGTTTATACAAGTCGCGAATTGTGACATCATGCCCGTTGGCTCGCAGCGCCTCCGAGGCTGTGTTCAGAATCGCCCGATTGAAGCTGTCTTCGTGTGGATGCGCGTAGACGATCAAAGTGTTCATTGTTATTTCCCTCCGTACGTTGTGCTGGAATATAGACATACCGGTTTATTTTAGCCAAGGGGTGTAGCAGCTATGCACGATATGGATATCGGCACAATGCGCAGGTGCGATGATAGTAACTTGAGGAGCGCTATTGTAGGCAGATTCGGTATCGCGAGACGCGATACCGACTTGTAGAGCGCTATTGCTGGCATATTCGACGCCGTGAGATGCGATAACGACTTGGAGAGCACTATTGCTTGCATATTCGGTATCGCGAGACGCGATACCGACTTGTAGATCGCTATTGCTGGCATATTCGACGCCGTGAGACGCGATAACGACTTGTAGAGCACTATTGCAGGCAAATTCGTCGCCGTGAGACGCGATAACGACTTGTAGAGCACTATTGCGAGCAATTCGACGTCGTGAGACGCGTTAACGACTTGTAGAGCACTATTGCGAGCAATTCGACGTCGTGAGACGCGTTAACGACTTGTAGAGCACTATTGCGAGCAATTCGACGTCGCGAGACGCTATAACGACTTGTAGTGCGCTATTGCACGCAGATTCGGTATCGCGAGACGCGATAACGACTTGGAGAGCACTATTGCGAGCAATTCGACGTCGTGAGACGCGTTAACGACTTGTAGAGCGCTACTGCAAGCAGATTCGACGCCGCGGGCGACAATAACTTTGCGGCGCCAATACAGTGACCGTGATTGGCTAGAAATTAATGTCGACCGATAGCTTCAATTCCACACGCTTATCCACCTTTAACACGCCAAGGAGCACTGTCTCCAGTGCTCCTTGGCGCTTCCGTTGTGCCTTCATATCAGTCCCAGCAAGCGGAATTAACGTTAATTGGACTTCGCCCCCCAGATGCTCAGCAGCTGATTGGCGAGCTCCGTCAACCGCAGCGCGGCAGCGTTCGACACCTTGTCTTTGCTTCCGCGCTTCTCCAACTGGGAGAGGAACTTCTCGATCGACTTGACCGCTTGGTCGTGCTGCCCTTTGTCATGATGCTGCTCGGCCTGCTTGAGCGAGGCATCAAGCTGCTTCGCGATCGGACCCGTCACCTCGTTCGCCGCCGCGAAGTCCGCCAGCTGCTTGTCGAGCAAGCTCAACAGACCCGGCATATCCGGCTTGCGGAGAGGTACTTTCGCCCAATTGATATCGGAGCCGAAATAGAAGCTTGTATACGACGGCTGGTTATATGTCGTGTTCTGTCTGGCGATCTCCGCCCGGTATTGCGGGTCATGCATCAGCGTGTACAGCTTGCGGTTCGTCAGCTCGGTGCTCGTATAGATGCGGATAGCCGAGCTATCCGCCGTGCGAACGAGCAGCTCTTCCCGCCAGTCGCCCCAGATATCTGCTACGAGGGAAGGATTGCCTTTCGTCCCGTTGTTCGTGCGCATCCCCTCCGCAGTCAGCAGCGTGCCGTGCTTCCAATCGTCGATGGTCGGCGTCACTTCCAGCGCGCCGCCTACGATCTGGGTCGTCATATCCGCCGCCCACTTGATGCTCATATTCGTCCCTGGCGCTTTGGTATCGATCTGGCTGCCGCCCGCATTCCAGAGCGCGCCAGCCGGCGACAGCGGAATCCCTGCCCACGATTCATAGCCGGGCCGCGACGGATCGACATCGCCGACCATGCCGCGTCCCGTATCTTTGCCGGTATAGCCGCCCCACAGCACTTCGCCCGTCTTGGCATCGCGCATCGCATATCCATAAGGCGCATAAGCACCGCCTTCATGGACCGTGAATATCTCCATACCCTCGCGCTGCGGATCGAGATCCGCGACATGCATCGCGTCGCCGTGTCCAAGACGCGCCGTCGTGCCAGGCGCTGCGCTCTCAGGCGGCATCTCATCCGTCGAGCTGTACAGCAGCGAGCCGTCGTCGTCGATCGTCGCGGACCCGTACACAATCTCTTGCTTGCCGTCGCCGTCCACGTCGGCAGCGCTCAAGGAATGAAAGCCTTGCGTCGTAAGCGAGCCATACTCCGGATCGGTACCGTCGCGGCCATGCGGACCGTCGTTGAATGGGTTCGTCATCGGCGTCCATCCGCTGTCTACGTACCAGTGCTCCTTCAATTCCCGCCCGTCCCAGCTGTACGAGACCAGCGTTGAGCGCGTATAGTAACCCCGCGCGAACACGGCGTACGGCTTCATGCCATCCAGGTATGCGACGCTCGCAAGGAAACGGTCGACGCGGTTGCCGGGCTCAATCCGAGCCATTGCGTAATCGCCCCACATCAAGCCGTCGTCGCCGCGGTCAGGCTTGTAAGGAATCGTCTGCAGCTCGCGGCCGTCCGCGCCGCCGAAGACGGTCAAATATTCTGGCCCGTCCAGAATGAAGCCTTCGAACGCTCTTAGGTTATTGCGCGTGCTGCGCTTGGGCGCGTAGTCGTCCATGAAGTAATCGGCGAGTTTGCTCGCGTCTGCCTTGGACAGTGGGTAGGTATACTGCTTCTCGAGGCCGAACGCTTCCTCCAGTGTCGCCGGCCAATGGCCGTTCGCCACTTCTTCGTGCTTGTGCCAGTTCATGAACATATCGACGACATGATCGTAATAGCCCTGCTTGCTAAGCCGATAGTCGTCCGTGTTCGAATAGCCTGCCTCCACGTCCGCCTTCGGCATGGTGATGTACGTTTCCGACTCGACACCGCCGTTCTTGCCGTATCGAATGATTTTCGTGCCTGGCGCCGTCTTGAACATCATCTCGGCCTTACCGTCGCCGTCGAAGTCGTACACCATGAACTGCGTGTAGTGCGCGCCTGCGCGGATGTTCACGCCGAGATCGATTCGGTACAGCAGCGTGCCGTCCATACGATAACAGTCGATGTAGACGTTGCCGGTGTAGCCGATCTGCGAGACGTCCTTCGCGTTGGATGGATCCCACTTCACGAAATATTCGTAAGTCCCATCCCCGTCAACGTCGCCCACGCTCATGTCGTTCGCCGAATAGGTGTAAGCTTCACCGGCCGGTGTCACGCCGTCAGCCGGCTTATTGAGCTTGAGATCGAAATAGGCGTTCTGCCAAGGCTTGACCGCATCGCTGAGGCCAACCTCGCGTCCACCGGCTACAGACGCGACTGTATACACCGCATCCACTGAGCCGGTTCGATCGAGAAAATTCGTACTGTCTTTGACGTCCGCGATCTTGACCCCGTTGCGATAAACGCGGAAGTCGGTACCAGTCAACCCTGTGGACGAACTGTCCGACGCTTCGCCGGCCAGCAGGCGCCAGCTTAAGAATACGCCTTCCGACGTCGACGCGGCCACGAGTCCACGGTCCAAATATTCCAGCTGCACCGCAGGTTTGCGCCCCGCGCTTCCTTGATCGGGCTTGCCTGCATCGGCTACGCCGCCTGTACCGGACAGCAGCGTCGCTACCGCCACGGATGTAATGAACGTGCTTCTCACGCGTTTGTTACGTTTGGCCATAAGGTCCCTCCTGGGTGGTGTAGTATGTGCATGCTCTTCGTCCGAGTTCTAGTTGGATGCGCTTACAAGAAAGATCGCGTTCAAGTCCTCCTCCCGCCTCTCAAATGCAAGACAGTTCCTATTATAGGAACTGCCCCCATCGTATCGTAGTGAATTTCCAGAGGTTATTTGGTTAAAAATCAGAGGTATTAAGCAAAAAGAGAGCGCGCCTGCGCCCTCTCCCGCTTCGACCTCGTTCCACATCCATTCGAGGAACGCGTCCATATGAAGTTAACCGCAAATACGGATTTCCGCTCTCGTTACGTCCCGCAATAAGTCCGGTACTTCCCTACGCCGCATGCGGCCATAGAAGCGTACTCTTCTTGCTCTGGCGCATACGCATAAGGATTCGCCAGCGCGGCGACAAGCCGATGCATCGGCTCCAGATCGCCTCTCTCCGACGCAGCTTCCAGCGCTTCTTCCACGCGATGGTTGCGCGGAATGACGGCCGGATTATTGGCGCGCATGAGCGCCCGCCAAACTTCTTCCGTCTGAGGCTGACGCCCTAGCCGCTCCTTCCACGACCGTTCCCATTCCTTGAACGACTCCGAACCGAACAGCTGGTTATCTTCCAACTCCCCGAGCGTCAGCGATCGGAACGTATTCGTATAGTCTGCCTGGTGCTCCTGCATAAGCTGCTGCAGCCGCCCGATCAACTCCTCGTCATCCGCTTCTTCGCCGAACATGCCGAGTTTCGCCCGCATGCCTGACAGCAAATGCGCATGGAACTGATCCATATAGCCCTCGATCGCCTTCTGAGCCAAGTTGACCGCTTCCTCTTCGTCCTCATGCAGCAGCGGAAGCAGCGTCTCAGCAAAACGGGCCAAATTCCACGCGCCGATCTTAGGCTGCTGGCCATAAGCATACCGGCCGTGGCTATCGATCGAGCTGAATACCGTCGCCGGGTCGTACGAATCCATGAAAGCGCATGGCCCGTAATCGATCGTCTCCCCGCTCAGCGCCATGTTGTCGGTATTCATGACGCCGTGTATGAACCCGACAAGCTGCCACTTCGCGATGAGCGATGCTTGGCGATTCGCGACACCCTCTAGCAGCGCAAGATAGCGGTTCGCCGAGCTTGCGGCTTCCGGATAATGCCGCTCGATCGTATAGTCGGCCAAGGCACCGAGGTGCTCGCCGGATAGCGCGCCCGCGGCATAGACGAAGGTGCCGACCCGGATATGGCTGGACGCGACGCGGGTGAGCACGGCGCCTGGCAATTCTTCTAGGCGGTGAATCAGCTCTCCGGTCGTCACGACAGCAAGACTGCGGGTCGTCGGAATGCCTAGACCATGCATTGCTTCACTGATAATATACTCACGCAGCATCGGACCGAGCGCCGCCCGGCCGTCGCCTCCTCGGGAGTACGGCGTGCGCCCCGAGCCTTTCAGCTGGATATCGAACCGTTCGCCGGACGGGGTGATTTGTTCGCCCAGCAGCAGCGCTCTTCCGTCGCCCAACATATTGAGATGGCCAAATTGATGTCCGGCGTACGCCTGCGCTAGCGGTTCGCTTCCTTCGGGAACACGATTGCCGGCGAACACCTCGATAGAAGCATCGCTGCGCAGCGCCTGCTCGTTCAAGCCGAGCGAAGCGGCAAGCGGGCCGTTCAAGACGACGAGCTCGGGAGCCTCGACCGGCTTCAATTCCTGCTTCGAGAAGAACGCGTCCGGCAAGCGAGCATAACTGTTGTCGAAATTCCAGCCGGGCGCTGAGGTTCCAGTAGTTGCTGTCATAGATTGCTCCTTTGGTCTTGCGGCAAGGATCGGACCGCCGCATAATGACGTTGCTTCGGCAAGGCGAATAACGTGTCTCTTCTGCCCATCATAGCTTTATTATACCCGTTCGCCCTGCCCGCGACCAATCCGGGATGCATCCGTCTAGAACAAAACAACGCCCGCAACCGCGGCGGCAAGAATGACTTTAACCGGATGCCACTTGTAACGAACCAGGCCATAGAAGGAGGTGGCCGCAATGAACAGCGTGGCCAATGTGGACCAGGACAAAGAGTTCGGCGCGGAATGGAAAGCGACGTATAGCGCGGAATAAATGATGAGTCCCGTCACGATAGGACGCAAACCGTAGAACAGCGTGCGAAACCACGGCTGACGAAACAGCTTCATACTGAAAGCGGCGGCCAGGGCAATGATAACCAGCGATGGGAGCACAATGCCCGCTGTAGCCGCGATAGCACCTGCAACGCCAGCCGTTCGATAGCCGATCATCGTTGCCGTGTTCGTCGCCATTGGACCCGGCGATAACCCCGCGACGGCAATCAGCTCCGCGAACTCCCCGGGACCGATCCATCCCCTCGTCATCGTCTCCTGTTCAATTATCGGCATGACGGAATAGCCGCCGCCGAAGGACAGCAGCCCCGTTTTCAAAAAAAGCACGAATAACGCCCACAGCGTCTCCATCGCCCTCACCTCGCAGCTAAATGTAATATTCGGGATAATAGGTCTCCCCGCGGCTTGCGGGCGGCGCCGTCTTCTCGGTCTGTACGCGCATGCCCAGTTTCTTCTTGGCGCGAACGATCGCGATGCCAGCGGCAACCCCTAGAACCATAAGCACTGCGGGATGAACCTTCAGCCAGATGAGCAGCAATAATGCGACAGCCGCGACGCCTGCGGTTGCTTTGTCGAACAACGATGTCTTGGCCATTTTATAAGCCGCCGCCGCGATCAGCGCGATGACCGCGCCGTGAATGCCCTGCAGCGCCGCCGCAACCTTGGCATGCTCCGCGAAGGCGGAATAGCCGATGCCGAGCAAGAAGACGATCAGGAAAGTCGGCAGCGTAATGCCGGCCACTGCCGCGATGGCGCCTAGGATGCCCGCGGTACGGTAGCCGATGAAGGCGGCCGCGTTGACTCCGACGCCTCCGGGCGCGGTTCCGGCGACCGTCAGCAGCTCGCCCAGCTCGGATTCCGGGAGCCACTGGCGTTTTGCGACCGCTTCCCGCTCAATGACCGGAATCATCGCGTAACCGCCGCCGAAAGCCACGGGGCCGATCCGGCAGAAGGTCCAGAATAGATCGAACAGCAAAGCGTTATTTTTTGAACGCAGCATCGCAGTTAACTCCTTTATTTGACCTTAGCTCGTAGTCGCTTTTTCTTTCATTATACCTTCTTTATTTCAAATTGGAATAAAGATTAGCGGATTAGGCTATAATTCATTCTTATTCAAAGCGATCAATTTCTTTATCCCTGTTATCCCTATCCACTTTAGTTCAACATGAATTTATTTCATCGTATCCCGATGCGTGTATCTCTAATTAAATATGCTTCCCCTCGCGGAAGGTTATGGCTCTTTCCCAACAATTCAGCTATGATGAGGGAAACTAGTAATCGCATCAACTTAAACGGGTAAGTAGGGATTATGATATGGACAATCAACTCAATCGCAAGAAACTGGTCTACCAGTCCATCGCCAAGCGGGGTATCGTGTCTAAGACCGACTTGCTCGGTCAGTTCGAGCTTTCGACCAGTACGATGAACCGCCTGTTAGAGGAGTTAACCGGAGAAGGGTTTATTGAAGAGGTGGGGTTCGGACCTTCCAGCGGCGGACGGAAACCAATTCTGTATCGAGCCGCCGCCTCGCGCGGTTACATCGTCGGCTTGGAAATTTCGAGGTTTTATTCCGCGCTAGGGCTGTTCGACCTGCATCTGAACGCGAAGACGCTCGTGCGTTGGCGGATGGATGAGGATATGACGCCGGAGACGTTCGTGGCGCATGCAGCCCGCCAAATAAACGCAATGCTGCACGATCATCAGTTAGAACGCGATCGCGTCATCGGGATCGGAATCGGCGCGGTCGGCCCGCTCGACCGGGAACGCGGCCGCATTTTGAACCCGTTGCACTTTCGAGCTCCGGGATGGACCGACGTGCCGATCTGCGAGTTAATGGAACGTGCAGCCGGGATCCCGGCCATGCTCGATAACGGGGCGAATACGGGGCTTATGGGCGAGCACTGGGCGATGCGCGACGAACGGCCGGAACTTAAGCACGCACTATACGTCCATGCAGGCATCAGTCTCCGCTCCTCGATGATGTCCAATGGCCAGATCGTGCACGGCAAAGTGGATATGGAAGGCTCTATCGGACAAATGATTATTCATGCGGGCGGAGATCGGCTCGGCCCGCACGGCAATTACGGCGCGCTTGAATCCTACGCCTCCGTTCGGGCACTCGAGAAGCTCGCCCAGACGGAAGCCAAAATCCGGCGCGACGAGCTGCTTCCGCTTCGCGAGGCAGCGCCCGATTCGATCGCATACGACCGTCTATTAAGCGAGCTGTCCCAGGATAACGGGCAAGTGCTGGAGTTGTTCCTTCGGACCGCCCGATATTTCGGCATCGGCCTTGCGAATGTGATCAATCTATTCCATCCCGAGCTAATCATTCTCGGCGGCCCGCTCGTCACGGCGCATGAGAGGTTCTATCAGACCGCCATTGAGGTCGCGCTTGCACATACGTATTACTATCCCGAATATGCGCCAGCTTTCTCCAAAGGGATCCTGCGTGAAGACGCCGTCGTGACCGGCGCCGCCTATATGGTGTGGAAAGCAATGGCCATGTAGCGCGCTATTCCGCAATCGATCCACATGAAGAAGCCGCCCTTGCACCCGGCAAGGACGGCTTCTTCAGTTACGATCTGCGCCACGCGCATCTTCCGGCGTGCGTTGCCATCTCGGCACGCGGTGCTCGGTCACACTTGGGCGGTCAACTTCGTGTTAGGATTTGGAGGCGATCCGGACAACGCCGAAAATAAATCCTCCGAGCAGCAGCACGCCGAACACGACCCACAATATGGTGGATCCGCTCATCGAAACACCTGCCGCTTCACCTGCTCCGGACGCCAATTGCTGTGCATCTGCGGTTTCGTCATCACCGTTACCGGCCGGCGATTGCGGCTGTTCCGTCCCCGACGGCGTTGAAGCGTTCGTACCCGCGGTATCGTTCGTCCCGGACGTTGGGACGGCGTCTTGTTCCGCTGTAGGAACTCCGTCTTCGGTGCCGCTTGTCGCCGCTCCAGCCGGTTGCTCAGTCCCCCCGCCGGCCCCAGGCGGCGCGTCGGCTGCCGTGGTATCTTCGGCTGGAGCCGCCGGCTGTTCCTCAGCTTGCCTTTCAACTTTGAACGCATATTCGCCATCGACATTATGGCTGTCCTCGCCGATTATCCGCCATTTGACGGTATAGTTCCCGTTCGTTAGCGGCTGTTCGAACACGGCTTTCATACTTTCCTTGCCGGTCTCGATTTGGACGGGAATTTTTTCGCCTGCCTCGTTCGCTACGGTTAACGCCGATAACGGTTCGATGACCGTATTAAAGGTGAGTTCAAGCTCCGAAAGCGACGTCGTCACGACATCTCCGTCTGCCGGATTGGATGACTTCAGCCCCGTATGGGCCAGCGCGCTCGTCGGCAGCAGGATCAGGACAACCGCGATGAGCAACAAGGTTAATAGAGATTTACGCAAATTCGATTCTTCCCCTTCGTTTCGTCGTTCGCCCCGAGTTTATCATAATGAAGCGGCATGGACATGACTCTTTAGGGCTATTATACTGCGATCAACGCCAAAAACCTCCGCCAGAACATGACGGAGGTTTTACGCTTGCGCAAGAATAGAACTTATGGAACGACGACTGTAATCGGGTCGCTCAGCGTCGCGCCGAACGGATTAATGAGCTCCACTTGGTACGTGTACGTGCCGGACGGACGTTTGAAGAACCAGGAGAACGACTGGCCGCTCGAAGTACCGATCTCTTCGAAGTAATTCAGAGCGACTTCATTCCCGTTCTCAACAATTCGGCCGGACGTAGCTTTGTTCCCGCTCCAAATGTTCCAGTTCACCGTGAACTCGCCTTTCGTGTACAAGTTGTTGTCATTCACGCTGATGCTTGGCTTGGCCGGCGCGCCCGTCGCAGAAGTCGCGACTTGATTGATCGTGTTCGACCATGTCGTGCCGCAGGCGTTCTTGGCGATAATGCCGAACGAGTAACCAATGTATCCGTTGCGCAGATTCGTAACGGTGAATTGATTCGCCTGCAGATTCGTCGCCGCGAACGGCGCTTTCGGCGAATAATAGACATCATAGGCATCGGCGCCTTCCGACGCTGTCCATGCAAGCGCCATGGACTGGTTGCCCGGGGCAGCCGTAAGCGTGAACGCTCCGGGTAACTCGCAAGGCGCAGTCTCGGCGCTCGCGATCCCGACGGCAGGCAAAGACAGTGCAAGAGATAAAGCAACAGCGGCAAACTTCTTATTCGATTTCATCATTTCACTCCTATTGTCGCATCGTTTGGTTGGATTGTAGGAGTACTCCATCATTAACCGGCAAGAACTGGACGTCCTTAGCCATTTTATCTACACCGTCTATTTCTGTCAATTATTAGTATTTTATGAAAAGTAGCCATATCGTCGCATGGCGGCGGGTCCAAAGCCTTATTTTAGGCTTTAGCCGCCATGACGACGATACGATTATCTGCGCCGGACGCGATAAAAGGGTTGGTAACCTTTACGCCCGCTTGAATGCCGCTTTTTCCTCTCGAACCTGTGTCATTAGGGTCTTCCGCCCTTTCTTGGCCGAAATCGTACGACATTCATGCACCGATCCCCCTGGATTTCCAGCGGTTCCAACGATTTCTTCGCACCACTGCTCTATGAGCCCAAAAATAGGCACGTGGCATGTATTTCTTCGATCTGAGCCAGAAGGCAGCGTCTAATTATGAACAAACCGAGAACTCCACCAAGGATATAGTCGTTCCTCTAGTTAAGTCGTCTCTGGCACAAGGCTGACAAGCCTCCCGGCTCCTATGCGATGTTAAATAATTCTGCCACAAGTCAACCAGCGAAAGGTTACCGGAAGGAAGCGAGCAACGTCCGGATCTCCTCCATTTGTCCGCTCGTTAACGGACCGTGAGCAACGGCGCCCGCCAACTCCTCCGCCTGCCGTTTCGTCTTGAATCCCGGAATCGGCACGGTTGCTTCGCTTCTCCCCCAGATCCAAGCAAGCGCGCCCTGTACCAATGTTCGCCCGCCGCTCTGCAATATTTCTCGCACCGCATCCAGCATATCCAAGTAAGCCGGGACCGGCTTGCCGTTCTTGAAGTAAGCGACCCAATCATGGCCGCTGCCGCGAACGTCGGAAGCCGTTAGCTGCGACCCGCTGTGGAACTTGCCGCTGAGCAATCCCATAGCAAGCGGCGAATTGTTGATGCTGGTGAGTCCACGAGACTCGCATAGCGCAATTAGATCCGGCGCGTCCTGCAGCACGTTCAGCGCATGCTGGATCGCCACCGCCCCCGGCTGCTCCGCGATCGCGGCCGCCCGCCCGACATCCCACGTGCTCCACCCGTAGCTGCGGATCAAGCCGTCTTCCCGCAATCGGTTCAGCTCGCCAATCGCGGAATCCCTCTCCTCTTCGTTAAGCAGGCCGACATGAATCTGATACAAGTCGATATAATCCGTGTCCAGACGCCGCAGGGAATTCTCGCATGCCTTACGAATGTACTCGGGCGTCACGTCATGGCGCAGATAGACTTCTTTGGCGGCGGGGTTGTTGGTGTACCCGAATTTCGTGGCGATGACAGCCTCGTCCCGCCTTCCTTTCAGCGCCTGACCGAGAATCGTCTCGCTGTGACCCGCGCCGTATGCGTCCGCCGTATCGAATAAGGTAACGCCTGCCGCAAGCGCAGCATGGATCGCCGCAATGGATTCGTTGTCATCGACCGCGCCCCAACCGTCCTCGATTCCGCCCAGCGTGAACGGGCCGCCAATTGCCCAGCACCCTAACCCAAGGGGACTAATCGCTAATTCGCTTCGACCTAAAGAACGTTTCATTCCATTTCCTCCCTATTCTGTCCGCTTCGACTTCAGTATAATGAGGATAATGGTTCTGAATAAGATCCAAATATTAACGAATTCAAAGAACCAATTGAGATGAGGGATATGCGGTGTACGGCATTCACATCGATCCAGCCAAGTCCGAATCAGCGATGAAGCAAATATGTGCGCAGCTTCGCGCCATGATTGACTCCGGCGTGCTGCCCTCCGGAACGCGGCTGCTGCCTACAAGACAGCTTGCCAAGGAATGGAATATCGCGCGCAACATCGTCATCGAAGTCTACGAACAGCTGACCGCCGAAGGTTATCTCGAAGGCCGCGTCGGCTCCGGCACGTACGTCGCGGACGGCATTCGGCTGCCGGGAGAACGCGCAACGCGCTCACCGGAGGAACATGCGCAACCAGGCTCCACGCCTTCCGGAGGGGGACCTGGCGGGATCATCGATTTCGCTGCCGGACTCCCTGACGTCGCTTCGTTCCCCCGCAAGCTCTGGGCCAAATATTTGAAGGAAGCGGCGGAACGCCAAGCAGAGCAATTGGCAGGTTACGGCCCACTGTTCGGCGATCTGCGACTGCGAGGCGAGATACGCGACTATCTGTTCCGTGCGAAGGGCATTCGCTGCGAAGCCCGACAGATCGTCATCGTGTCGGGCGCTTCGGAAGGCTTATTGCTTGCGGCCTCGGCCTTGCATTCACGCTACGATTCCATTTATCTCGAAGACCCGACCATCCCTTTTGCACGCGATATATTCGAACGGATGCATTACCGGATCGTTCCCGTCCCTGTCGACCGCTCTGGCATGAACCTCGATCCGTTGGATGAATTCCAACCCGATCACCTCGTGCTGGTCACGCCATCTCATCAATTCCCGATCGGCAGCCTGCTCTCCATTCAGCGCAGGAAGCGGGCGATCCGGATGGCGGAGCAAGCGGACACTTACATTCTGGAGGACGATTATGACAGCGAATTTCGGCTTAAAGGCATGCCCGTTCCGCCCCTTCATACGTTGGCGCCGGAGCGGGTCGTCTATATCGGCACCTTCAGCAAAACACTCTCCCCGAGCCTGCGAATCGGCTTCCTGCTCGTACCGCCTGCGCTCCTTGACTTATTCGCCGCGACGAAAGAAGCGCTTAATCTTTTTGCGCCGCAAGCCTCGCAGCAAGCTTTAGCCGGGTTTATCGCCGACGGCCATTTCGACCGTCATCTTCTTGCCATGAAGAAGCTCTACAGGAAGCGCCGCCAAGCGGTCATCGAACGGCTAGATCGGGATTTCGGACCCTCGATCGCAATTGACGGCGACGAAGCAGGCATGCATCTGCGAGTAAGTTTCCGGCACGAGGCGCTCGCGAAGCTCACATGGGAGAACACGGAGGCGTTCGGATTCAACGTGGAAACGTGCAGGGAGTACGCCATATCGGAACAGCATGCGCAGGATGGCATCGTGCTTGGATATGGTAACTTAAGCGCGCCGGAGATCGACGAAGGTATCACCCGGCTGTATAAGTATGCCGTGGCGCATGGGTACCCTTCCCGATAATCGCGCAGTCAGCGATGAATTGGGATATACTTGAAATTAGCACAGGATCAATATTCTTTAGAACAAGGAGCGTGCCGCAATGGCCAAACCTAGACCGCCCAGCTAACCTTCCGTCCCGTTAGCAAACTGTTCGCGCGCTCCGCCTCTCCGCGATGCAATTGCATCCCACTTTGAGAGGAGCATGAACGGTAAATATGAAGAGTAACGTACGCAAGCTATATCTCATCCGGTTTTTCGCAAGTCTCATTCCCGCATATGTCATTGAGCGGTTGTTCTGGGAATCGCGCGGCATGACGATCCAGATGGTGACGTCTACCGAAATCATCTACGCGGTCGCCATTGTCTTGCTGGAGGTTCCGTCAGGCATCCTGGCAGACAAGTGGAGCCGCAAACAGATGCTGCTGCTGTCCGCCTGCCTCTACGCGGCCGAACTGCTCATTCTCGTCTTCGCCCACACTTTCTGGCATTTCGCCGCGGCCATCCTGCTCGCTGGCGTCAGCCGGTCAGCCAGCAGCGGTGCGGAGAACGCGCTTCTGTACGATAGTTTGCTTGCCGAAGGACGCGCGGAGAATTACGAGAAGGTGCTGGGGCGCATGAACGCGCTGGATTTGACGTCCGCTTTGCTCGCCGCGCTTATTGGTGGTTGGCTGGCCGGGATCTTCAAGCTCGAGCTTCATTATTGGCTCTCCATCGGCAGCGTCCTGATCGTCGTCGGCGTCGCCGCGACCCTTACTGAAGTTCGCTCGGATGCTGCGGATGAAGATTGCGCCAAGCTGGCGCCGCTTGACTATTTGCGAGCGTCGATTCGCTTTTTTCGCGCGAATGCCGATGTCCGCTCGATTGTTTTTACCGGGATGGTGATCGGCTCTTCGGTCAGCTTCCTGTACGAATTCTGGCAAATCTATCTGTCGCGTCTTGCCGTCCCTACAGCTTATTTCGGGCTATTCTCTGCCTCGATCATGCTGCTTGGCATACCGGGCAATTTGCTGGCGCACCGCTTGCTCAGCCGTTACGGCGCAAGGCCGCTTCTTCTGGCCGCCACGCTGCTCGCTTCGGCCGGGTTCTTCTATGCGGCATTCGTACATCATGTAACCAGCCTTGGAGCGATGCTGCTTACAAGTCTCGCGGCGGGTATCGCCGAACCGGTCGCATCGGGGTATGTGCACCGAAGGATCGACTCCGACATGCGAGCAACGATCGATTCCTTCCAATCGCTTGGCCAGAACGCGGTGCTGGCTGCCGCCTCGTTCGGCTTCGGTCTCGCGTCGGCTCGCTTCGACGTATTCGGCGGGTACGGGTTTATCGGGGCATTGTGCGCGGGTTACTTTATCTGGCAGGTATCCGCTGCCCGCGGGAGGATCGAATAATGCTTCCGCTTCAAGCATGAATGAATTTATCGCTAGATCATTCACTATCGTCGCTCTTCTGCCGATATACAGGAGGAAGTCTGAATGCTATATGGGCAGAGGGGAAGGCGTTTGTATGAATACAAAGAAAGAAATAACCAGGAAGCTGGTCCTGTATCTCATCCGCAACATCATTCAAGGCCTGATCATAACCGTGATCGCGCTCGGGTTGACTTGGCTGTGCACGGGAGGCGACTTGGCGCTGTCCGAGAATATATGGATGCTGATCTGGGTTCCGATCGGCACGGCCGCGTTCGGGTTTACGAACTTCGCCGCTTACGCGAAGCCGTTCCGCGAGATCGAGACGTTCATCTCCACCATCGCCAAAGGCGACTTGACGCGCGACATCAATATGCGGAATCTCGGTCCGCTTAACCGGTTCGGCGTTCCGATGAATGACATGCGTCAAGGGCTGAACGAGCTGGTCGGCGAAGCGAAAGACGTATCCGAAGGCATTCGCGGCAACATCGGCGGCCTTCATAGCCAGATGGAGGAAACGCGCAGGGATTATCGCGATATGAACGATAATATACAGCTCTCCGCATCGTCGGCTGAGCGTCAATCGCAGTCGGCGGCGGAGTGCTCGCGTGCCGTGGAAGAGATGGCGCATGGCGTCGTTCGGATCGCCGAAGGGGCGGCCGAAGCTGCGGCGGTCTCGACTCAAGCGGCCGGAACCGCGTCGATGGCCCGCAGCGAGATGAGCGCGATGAAAGCGCAGATGGACCGCGTCAACGTTACGTTCACCGGGCTGTCCGCCATCATCGGCCAGTTCCTGGAAGGCAGCCGCCAAATCAGCCATTTCGTCCAAACCATCGGCACGATCGCCCAACAGACGAACCTGCTCGCCCTGAACGCGAGCATCGAGGCGGCGCGCGCCGGCGAACACGGTCGCGGCTTCGCGATCGTCGCCGGGGAAGTCCGCAATCTGGCCAACCAGACGAATCAGTCCGCGGAGCAGATTGGCGCGTTGATTGCCGGGATCGAACAAAACTCGACGCACGCCATCTCGGGGATGGAGCAATCCGAACTCGAAATCCACGCCAGTCTCGATCAATTGGCGGCCATGGAGCGCAACATGCTGCACCTCTTGGCCGACGTAGAAGGCATCAACGCGAAGCTCGGCGATATTTCGGCTGTAGGCCAACAGCTTGCGGCAGCCAGCGAGGAAGTATCCGCATCCGTGGACGACATGGCAGCCTCGGCCGGCAGCTCGAACGCCAGCACGCAGAATCTGTCCGCGCTGGCAAGCAATATGAACCGCGCGATCTCGGAGATCGCCGATCAAAGCGATGAGCTGCACAAGCTGAGCGAGCGCATGAACGCGCTTATGGACAAATTCACAGTCGTGAACTAATTACATCACGCGCAAGATCGCAACCTGATTCCGCTACACATCCCAAAAAGGCTGTCCGCTTCATATTAGCGGACAGCCTTTTTGGGATGTTCATGCGGGCGCCGTAATCGACAGCCATCTACCTATCAATATTCCACTAAATCTTTGGCCAAGAAATTGAGCAAGTAAATGCTAGCCTTGTCCTTAGCCGACGTCAGCGCCAGGAGCGATCGGACCGCATCCTTCAATCCTTGCGCCTCCTCGTCGTATTCCGGCTGCTTGTTCTCGATGCCGATGCCGTTGTCCGCGAATACCGGATCGACCGATTGGCTTTCCCAGTATCTCAAATCCGATTCAAGCTCTTTCACCAACGCATCGTATTTGGCCGCCTCTTGTCCGCTTGCCTGCTGTTTCATGCCAATATAGCGGAATATCCGATACCCGTAGATGCCATGCGTACGGCTGGCCATATGCATCCACATCGATCCGCCGCCATTGTAATAGTAGTCAATCGCCGACTTCGCCAGCAGAATGCGTTCCACCGCGTCCGCGATCCCTTCCGCATGCCGCTTCAGCCCCTCATCCTTCGCCGTCGCCGTCTCTGTTTCTTGGCGGAAGCAACCGCCGAGCTCGCCGTACATCATATCTTCATCCATCTCGGAGAAGGTCCAATCGGCATCCTTGCTCGAGCCGGTATAGGCTTGGGTATAAAGGTCGATAATGTCGCTTTCGTCATAATCGCCGCTCTTGGCTGCCACGCATAGGTTACGGAGACGCGCTTCATCCGGCATGGCCGCTCCGCCCGGCATGCGTGCATTCTTCTCCGATTGCTCGGCATGCCGGCCGCGCAAGAAAGCCATCACGTCCATAATCGTCGTAATATCTCCTGCGGCGAACAGCCGATCTTCCAGCTGGGTATCCGACACGAACCGTTTGCCCCGCTGCAGATAGATTGACGGAATCGTGACGTAATTCACGCCGCTTTCGCCCGCTTCCGGCCTGGCCTCATATTCCGCGAGCACGATCACGTCCCGCTGTCCGTTGCCGTCTACGTCCCGGAACGAAACGGCCGTGACTGTCCGCAGGCTTCGTCCCTGCGTGAGATCCGTTGCCGGGAATGCTTGCAGCAAGTTTCCGTTGCGCCCCTGAACCGACAATTGCAGCGAGGCGTATCCGCTTGGCTCCGTCCGCTTGGCCGCCACGAACCGTACTTTCCCCCAAGCTTCGAACTCCGTCTCGAACGACTGCCCGCCGATTTCTTCAATTATCGCCTGGCCGTTCTTCTCGCGCGTAGATTGCTCGAAGCTCAGTTCGGACTTCTTCCCGGAAGACGCAGGCTCGATCTCTTGTTTCGTCTTCGTCACGGGCAGCGCCTCGGCATCGAGCAAGACCGCCGGACTCGGCTCCGCGCAACCGGTGAGCATCGCGATCATTAAGCATGCTGCGATCCATTTGTTCATCATATGACTCCTTCAATCCATACCCTTTGCTTAGTGAAGTGCACGAATAATTTCCTTCATCCATTATAACGCATCCCAGCCGTATTCTCAGCCATTCTTTGGATGTCGAAGCAGGCGGCGCAAATTCGCGGATTGCGCATACTCGTCACCTAACAGGGAAAATCTAACCGGTAAAAACGACTGACGGAGGTGCCCCATGCTTGGACTTGTCTTCATGTGGACGGGACTGATTGTCCCTTGGCTGACGTTGTTCTTCCTGGATGGGCGGATCATTCGAAGGTATTTGCCCGCCGCGCTCGCCGTCTCGCTATTGAATACCGTCATTAGCCAGATCGCCTGGCATTACGACTGGTGGACGATTCAGCGGCCGATGTTTGTCTGGTCCAGCGCGATCGACTTTCCGCTCGTCTACGGCGCGTTCCTGATCGGCACAATTTGGATTTTGGCGTATTCGTTCCACAAATGGTGGGTGTACGCGATCGTTAATCTAGCGATCGATGCGTTCTTCTCGTTCGCGATGCCCGCCGTCCTTCGAGCCATGAAGCTAATCGATGTTCATATTAGCGGGTGGCAGCTCTACGGACTGCTGCTCTTGAGCGCCGTTTTGCTCTATCTGTTCCAACTCTGGTACGAAGGCGAAACCGCGGAAATCTCGATCGGCCGCGGTTCGCGAGCGGGCAGCCGCGCTTAACGCTTGACAACAACAATCGGCCATTGATCACATATGTAAAAAAAACGAAAACGCAAAAGCAGCCGGACTCGACCTCGACCGGCTGCTTTTGCGTATGCGTATCGTTGACCTACCGGTAAGCCGGCAGCCAATCTCCGTGCGCCTCGATCAAATCGTCGCAAAGCGCGACGATATCGTCGATCGACAGCTCAGCCGACGTGTGCGGATCCAATAGCGCGGCATGGTAGATATGCTCCTTCTTGCCCGTCAGCGCCGCTTCGATCGTCAGCAGCTGCGTATTGATGTTGGTCCGGTTCAACGCCGCCAGCTGCGGCGGCAAATCCCCGACGAACGTAGGCGTAACGCCGGAAGCGTCGACCAGACACGGCACCTCCACGCATGCTTCCTTCGGTAGATTGGTGATTAGACCGGTATTGAGCACGTTGCCGCCGATTTTGAACGGTACGTTCGTCTCCATCGCTTCCATAATGTACGAAGCATACTCATGCGAACGAGCGTGTTCCAAGTTCCCATTCGCCAATAGCGAATCGCGCATCTCCTTCCAGCCCCGGATTTGCTCCACGCAGCGGCGCGGATATTCGTCCAGCGGGATGTTGAACCGCTCGATCAGCTCCGGGTATTGACGCTTGATGAAGTACGGATGGTATTCGGCGTTATGCTCGGACGACTCGGTCACATAGTAGCCGAATCGAAGCATCAGCTCAAAGCGCACCATATCGTGGTGCTTCTCCTTCTGCTTCTGCGCCGCCCTGCGCTTGATCTCCGGATACAGATCAACGCCGTCCTTCTTCGCCTCGAGCAGCCAAGCCATATGGTTGATCCCGGCGATTCTCGTCTGCACCCCGCTTGCATCCATGCCGAGCGACCGGAACAAGTCGGGTACGCACACTTGCACGCTGTGGCACAGGCCAACCGCTTTGATGCCGCCCGCCCCGTTAAGCACGTTCGTCAAGACCGCCATCGGGTTCGTGTAATTCAGGAACCAGGCGTCCGGACAAACCTCTTGTATATCGCGCGCGAAGTCCAGCATGACGGGAATCGTGCGCAGATTGCGGAAGATGCCCCCGATGCCGATCGTATCGGCGATCGTCTGCCGCAGACCGTATTTCTTCGGCACCTCGAAATCCGTAATCGTGCAAGGGTCATACCCGCCTACCTGGATCGCGTTAATAACGTAGGATGCCCCTCGCAGCGCTTCCTTGCGGTCTGCGTAAGCTTTCACCGTGCAGCTGCTGCCCGACGTCTGGCGGATATTGTTCAACAGCACCTCGGATTCCCGCAGACGCTCGGGATCGATATCGAACAGAGCCAACTCGAATCCTTGAAGCGCCGGCGTGAGCATGACGTCGCCGAGGACGTTTTTGGCGAATACGGTGCTGCCCGCACCGAGGAACGTAATTTTGGACATCGTGGATAACCTCCTGGCATGATCGCGTTATAGGTTCACTATAGCGAGCGGCGGACGGGATGAACATGGAGGGAAACCTGTTCTTCCTGTCATAATGCCAGTTGTTAAGCGCTATCATCTATAAAAACCATCCGTTTTCCTGTTATAATACGGCATCGACACTTAGCGGCGGCAAGGAGCGTGGAGCGATGGAAGTTATTATGGACAACGGACATGGACCGGCAGGGCATGATCCTGTTACGCTGCGGCTGCTCTTCTACGGGCTCGAGCATTGTCCGCCCGGCCATGCATGGGGCCCGGGGCTGCGCGATGCTTTTATTGTGCATTACGTGCATCGCGGCCGCGGGCACGTTCACAGCAAAGGCCGGACTTACACTCTTGAAGCCGGAAGCGGATTCCTGATCGTGCCGGGGAAGCTGATTCATTACGAGGCCGACTCGTACGATCCTTGGACGTACGCCTGGATCGGCTTCAATGGACTGGAGGCGCACAGGATTCTAGCCCAGTCCGGAATGAGCGATGCGCATCCGGTGTTTCGGGCAGCAGCTCCCTCATATTTCGAAAACTTTTATGACGAGTGCCTATCGGCTTCCAGACAGCGCGGTGCCGACCTCCTTCTTCAGAGCATCCTGTACCGGTTTCTGGCTGAGCTGATAAACACAGCGGATGATGCGACCGACACGCGGCCTGTTGCGACCAAAGAAACGTATATCCGCCAAGCCGTGGAGTGGATCGGCCATCACTATAGCCAGCGAATCACGGTCGAAGAGATCGCGCGCAAGATCGGACTGAACCGGACCTATCTCTCCAGTCTGTTCCAAGAGCGGCTCGGCATGTCGCTGCAAGGCTACCTGCTCCACGTAAGGATGAAGCAGGCGGCCGAGCTTCTTCGCCAGCCGGAGCTGTCGGTCAGCGACGTGTCGCGTTCCGTCGGCTATCTGGACCCTTTCCTGTTCTCCAAAATGTTCAAGAAAACCGTCGGTCAATCGCCCAGTCAATACCGCAAGTTGCTGGATACCGATACGAAGCCGGATTCATTCCAACCGATTTAAGGACTTGCGCCAAATAATGGCCCCATGCTTATGATCTCCGTCGCCGTCTATTCCGGTCCAACGCTCACGGCATTGCGCCGTTCCTTGGACCGGTACAGCGCGCGGTCAGCTTCGATCAGAAGCTCCTTCATCTCCACTTCCAGATTGGGAAGCATCGAGGAGACGCCGATGCTGACCGTTACGACTTCGCTTACACTGGAGCTGCCGTGGGCAATACCGAGGGACTCGATGCCGGTTCGAATCGTCTCCGCTTGCCTCAACGCTTCTTCCCCGTCTAGTCCAGGCAGCACGATCGCGAATTCTTCACCGCCATAGCGGCTGATCAACCGCTCCGGCGCGGCGGCGAGCTCGCTTAGCTTCGCCGCCACTTGCTTCAAGCAGCGATCGCCCGCCTCGTGGCCGTACGTGTCGTTATACCGCTTGAAATAGTCGATATCCATGAGCAGCAGCGATAGCGGCTTCCTCTCCTCCGCCCCCTTCTCCCATTCGAGATGAAGCTTGAGGTCGAAAGCGCGGCGGTTCGCCAAGCCTGTCAGGCCGTCCAGGTACGAGTAACGCTGAAGCTCCTCGTTCAGCTGCTGCAGCTCAAGCTCCGCCATCTTACGGTCCGTAATGTTATGGAAATAGACGGACAAGCCTTCTTTGGACGGAAAAGCCCTCACTTCGAACCACTCCCCGAGCGGCTCGAAGTAAGTCTGCACGGATACGGGACGATCATGCTGCATCGCTTCTTGGTAAGCGTCATGGAACTTCGTGTGCATAACCCGCGGGAATTGCGTCCAGATGACGTGTCCGAGCAGCTCCTGCTTCGATCGTCCGAGCACGCGTTCCGCCTCGCGGTTCACATAGGTGAAGCGCCACTGCCGATCGACTGAGAAGAACGCGTCCGCGATACTCTCCAAAATATTCGACGTTCGCTCGTGCGCCTCGGCCAGCAGCCGCTCCTGCCGCTTTCGGCTCGTAATGTCCTTCACGACGACTAGCGAAGCCGATTGTTCGTTGTACTCGATCGAGATGCCCGTCACTTTCACGTCGATGATCTCGCCGTCGAGCCGAACGAACCGCTCCTCAATCGCCTCGGCGTGCTTGCGCTCCTCCATGATTTGGCGAAGACGTTCCTGCACGCGCGGCCTGTCTTCCGGATGAATGAATGGAAGGATCGGTTCTCCAAGCAGCTGACTGGGCGACGACGCCCCCATAAGCAAGGCGGCGAACGGGTTGCTGTACACGATGCGGCCCTGCGCGTGAATGAGGATGGCCGCGGGGACGTGCTCCAGCACCGTCCGGTTGAACGCTTCGCTCTGCGCGAGTTTGCTTGCCATCTCTTTCTTCGTCGTCAATACGTTGGAGAACCATTGCGCCATCAGGCCGGCAAGCGCTGATGTCATCCAGAAGCAGGTCAGAAGCAGCGGCAGCACCTTAGGGTCGACCAAGTAGATGAAGAGCAGCGTGACGGATCCGACGCTCACCGCATGCATGCCTACGAGCCGCTGCCAGCTTGGCCACCTTCGGATCGTTAGCCATGCGCAAATAAGGCCGGTCAAGAGCACGTTCGAACTGGAGATGACAGTAGCCGTCGAGAAGGGAAACATCGTAAGTCGCCCCGTGGCGATCAACAGCGAAGCCGTGATTACACCGGCAATCCCCCCGTATCGAGCGGCAAGCACAATAACGATATGACGAAGATCCATAATAATCGTGTCCGTTATCCGAACCGCGAACTGCATGAGAATAAGGCCATATGCCCCATTAATGAGGCCGACTAGAATACGCTTCCGTGTCGTTGCCGCATCACCGATCCATGTACCTTCGAGAATAAGATGAAGCACGAACAGAAATACGATAATCAAGGTGACGTCCGTGAACAATTCCTTAAACATGTTATGGCATCGCCTCCCAGTACCTATTTAGTCTTGCCATTCGTGGCTGAATCATCCTTATGCGCATCGCTGGCTTGGAACGAAAAAAAGAAAACGACCGTCCGAATACGACGGTCGTTCTCTATTGGGTTCGGCTGGCATCAACTGCTCACTGAGCGGAATAATTCCCAGCTTAAGTATAGGCGCAGAACAGCCACGGCGGTCCTCGTCGCGGACAAGTAGAACGCTCGCCGCAGCTTAACGGCTTAAGCGCCGAATAACACGGCGCAGCTGCCTTGGCGATCGCATCGTAATAGCCGCCCCCGAATGCCGAGCTGCTGAATAAGATGGATAACAAACACAAGCGAGACGACTAGGAGCAGCGAGTTTACACTACGCTATAGGAGCAAAGGTCTGCCGTGCTGCTCTCGCCGCATCGACCATGTTGCGAAGCGCGGCAAGCGTCTCTTCTTCCCCGCGCGTCTTCAGACCGCAGTCCGGATTAATCCAGAATAGCGCAGGGTCCAGCGTCTGCAGGGCACGGTCGATCATGGCGGTCATCTCTTCCGTCCGCGGAACCCGTGGGCTATGAATATCATAGACGCCGAGGCCGATCCCCAGCGGATAGGATTGTCGTTCAAAGTGGTGAATCAATTCGCCATGCGAACGGGAAGTCTCGATTGAAATAACATCCGCATCCATGGCTTCGATGGAGCCGAGCATATCGTGGAATTCGCAATAGCACATATGGGTATGAATTTGCGTAGTGTCGCGGACCGTGCACGTCGTCAAACGGAACGCTTTCACCGCCCATGCCAAATAATTCGCCTGCGCCTCCCGCTTGAGCGGAAGCCCTTCCCGGACGGCCGGCTCGTCGACTTGGATCAGCCCGATGCCGGCTGCTTCGAGCGCCTCGACTTCCTGCCGGAGCGCGTAAGCAAGCTGGTACGCGATCTGCTCGCGCGCGATGTCCTCGCGGACGAACGACCAGTTCATGATCGTGACCGGTCCCGTCAGCATGCCCTTCACCGGACGGGAGGTCTTCGACTGCGCGTAAGCGGTCTCTTCTACTGTCATCGCACCTTCGAATGCGACGTCGCCGAAGATGATTGGCGGCTTCACGCACCGGGAGCCGTATGACTGCACCCAGCCACCAAGGGTAAAAGCGAACCCGGCCAGCTTCTCGCCGAAGAATTCGACCATGTCCGTACGCTCGAACTCGCCGTGCACGAGTACATCGAGGCCGATTTCCTCCTGCAAGCTCACCCACTTGTCGATCTGCTCGCGGATGAAGCTGTCGTACCGCTCCTTGCTCCATTCGCCTTTGCGCCACTGCTGTCTTGCCTTGCGCACGTCGACCGTCTGCGGGAAGCTGCCGATCGTCGTCGTGGGCAGCAGCGGCAGCTGCCACTTCGCTTGCTGAAGCGGCTGGCGATCAGCGAACGGCAGATGGCGTCTTCCTTCTTGGAAAGCGACCGTCTGCACCGCGGCATGGACATCCGTGCGGTTGCGCGCTGCATGCTCGTTCAAAGCCCGCAGCGCCGCTTCGCTCTCGCCAGACTGCGCGGCGATCGCATCCGTACCGAGCTCGGCCGCTTTCGTAAGCAGCGAGATCTCCGCCAGCTTCTCGTCTGCGAACGCCAATGCCTGTCTAAGCACATCAGGCAGGCGATCCTCGCCGCGAACGGTCACCGGAACATGAAGCAGGCTGCAGGATGACTGCACGATTAGACGGTCGGATGGCACGAACTGCTTGAGTTCGTCCAGCAGCTTGCAGCCATTGGCCAACGATGCTCTCCATATCCCCCGCCCATCCACGACCCCTGCCCCGAGCACCTTGTCGGACGGGAACCCGTGCTGCCTGATCGCGGCAAGATTGCCGTCTCGGCCGTGCGCGAAATCAAGCCCGATCCCTTTCACGGGCAGTCCGATGATCGTCTCGTAATCGTCCGCCGATTCGAAATACGTCTGCAGCATGATGCTCAGATGCGGAGCGGCCGCCGCGAAGGCGCTATAGATCCGGTGCAGCCGGTCGCGGTCCTGACGATCCCCGGCCAGCACGAGCGAAGGTTCGTCGATCTGCATCCAAGTCGCGCCGGCCTGCTCCAATTCCCGCAGCACGCGCTCGTACAAGGGGATCAGCCGGTCCAGCCACGCATCCGTATCAGCCGGGTCATAGCCTTTCGATAGCCGAATGAACGTGAGCGGACCAAGCAGTACAGGCTTGCCTTCGATGCCAAGCGCCTCTTTGGCCTCCAGATAAGCGTGCAGCGGGCGATTCTCTGTTAGCGATGGTAACGCCCCGTCCAGCTCAGGCACGATGTAATGGTAGTTCGTATTGAACCACTTCGTCATCTCGCTGGCCGCCGCCTCTTTCGTGCCGCGCGCGATCCCGAAATAGACCGATGCCGGAACTTCGCCGCCTTCATATGCGAATCGCTTCGGGACCAAGCCGAACATCGCCGCCGTATCGAGTACGTGATCATATTCGCTGAAATCGCCGACCGGAATCAGATCGATCCCGGACGCTTGCAGCTTGCGCAGCCGCGCCAGCCGAATGTCCTTCATGCGTTCACGATATGTCGATTCGTCGCAGCGACCCGACCAATAGGCCTCGAGCGCTTGCTTCCATTCTCTCTTCTCGCCGATGCGCGGATACCCTAATACGCTGCTTCTTGCCATCTTGCAACTCTCCTCTGCCATTTGTTACTAGAAAGATAGCATGGATGGGAAGCAGGAGGGTAACTGGATAATCCTATATCTCGTTATAGCTTGAGGCTATAGCGGCCATGGTTGGATCGCGACTCCCTAGCTATGATGCTGCCTCACATGGAGAGATTCGTAGCGATTTCGTTCCTGCCAGCGCCAACGCAAATAACCAATCCGTGTTCCGCGAATTGGTTATTTGGCGTCTATGTATATTCGCAGGATGACTCAGTTGACGAGGCTTCCCAGCACTGCTTTGGCCAGCCGCTTCGGTGCGGCCAGCAGATACGCCGTGCGGATCAGGCCGGCAACTTCGTCCCAGTCCGGCTCGGCTGCCCGGTCCAGCGATACCCATCCGTGCTGGCCGATATACGGCGTCCGCACGTACCCGCCTTGCTGCAGCAGCAGATATTGCTGCTCCTTGTCCGATTTGATGGACAGGCCGGGCGTCTCCTCATTCGGATTCATCATGATGAACGTCTTGCCGCGTACCTTCATGACCGTATGTCCGAACCCGTCGACCGACTCTTCCGCTTCCGGCAGTCCGGCGCATGCGCGTCTGACATGGTCCAGCATCTCTTGGCCGTCGAACGAGGGCGTCATGCGCGAACGCCACTCTGGTCAAGCTCTCGTTCGCGATTGATGAAGGCGCGAAGCGCCGCGATCAACAAGTCGTGATCCTCTTGATCCGGAAGACCCGATACCGTAATCGTGCCGATCGGACCTGTCCCGCGAAGGACGAGCGGGAAGCCCCCGCCCGCGCCGACGTAGTCCGCCAGCGGCAGTCCGTAATCCGCCTCCAGCGTCTTGCCTTCATCGCGTACGCGCAGGGCGACGTGCCAGGAACTTTGGCCGAAATGATTCACGACGTTGTTTTTTCGCCGAATCCAATTCTCGTTCTCGGCGGATGTGCCGGTCATCGCATGGGCGAACAGGCGCTGACCTTCGCGGTAGATCTCGACCGTGATGCGCTTGTCCAGCCGCTTCGCTTCCTCGATAACCGCAAGCCCCAGCGCAAGCGCCGTCTCGTTCTCGAATCGGTCAAACTGAAGCTCGCGCTCCTCTTCTTCCATGGCGCGCAGCTGCTCGGCAAGTTGAGTCATGTTCGTCTCTCTCCTTTATCGATCGTCATAAGTGCGTTCGCAGTCAAGCGTATCATGACCGTACATCCAGGGCAATCGGCAATGCTGTCAGGTTAATCGCATCGAGACGGGTGAGAGAGCGGCCGAAAGAGTTGGTGCATCCAGCGAGGACGCCGCCTCGCGCCATGCCGCCGGTCCATTCACGATGCACGCCTATGCCGGACGCAAACAGACCAAGACCGTGGAGCTTGCTCCGTGAGGTCTTGGTCTTCGATCTCGCCAAAAATGCCGGATCCGCGTACAGTCGCTTCGCTACAGTGCTGCGCGCCAGCCGTCCACTATGGCTAACGTCTTGGTGTCCGTAAGCACATCGCCCGGCTTATTGCCTGTCCCGAGCGCATACCCCGCGAATTCTATGCCCACGAAATCGAAAATATGCCGAAATTGCTCCACGATCGGCAGCCCTTTGCGGCCGGGTTCGTCGTCTCCGACCGCTATCAAGTACGCGCGCTTGCCGCGGATCGCATCGAGGAACCCCTGCCGGTCTTCGCGGAGCGACTGGCTCCAGCGGTCGATGAACTGCTTCAGCGGCGCGGATATCCCGTACCAGTAGATCGGCGTCGCAATGACGAGCGTATCCGCTGCGAGCACGCCGGCGAGGGTAGAACGGTAATCGTCCTCCGGATAAGCGCCTGGCTGCGTATGGCGATAATCGATGATCGGCTCGATGCGGGACGACGACAAGTAGTAGCGCGCCGACTCCTTACCTTCAACTAGCCGGTCAGCCAGCAAATCAGAGTTTCCTCCTCGTCTCGAGCTTCCGTATAGAACGGCGATGCTCATCCTTCGCTCCCCCTTCACGTGCTTATTACGTACCTTGCGCGATCTTCAATTCTTCCTGCCGGTAATCGATCGCGATCGAATCGATGAGTCTTCGCGCCGCGTCCTTCGCCGCTTGCGGCCTATCCGCGGCGGTGATGACGTAGCCGAGCCGGTCATCCGAGCTGCGAGCGGTCACGACCCGGTCGCCGGGCTGAACCGTAATATTCGCGCGCACGAGATAAGGGCTGTCCGCCAGTTCCTCCACGCCTGCCACATGCTCGACGATCCCTTCGCGATCCGCCAGCAAATAAGCGATAGCCGCCGCGCGCTTCCGAATCGGCGCGAGCAGCGCCGGCTCGCCGAGATAGTACCGAACGGTCGCGCCGAAAACATCGATGCCGAACGCCTGCACGAGCAGATCCGAGGAGATCTGGTCGCCGCCCGGGCGGCCGTTCACCTCGATGATGCGCGGCCCCGTCTGCGACAGCTTCAGCTCGACATGGCTCGGTCCGCCCGTAATGCCGATCGCGGCGACGGCTTGCACCGCGGTCGCGATCAAGTCTGCTTCCCGATCTGCATGAACCGACGTCGGCAGCGTATGCAGCACTTCCACGAAGAACGGCAGCGGCGACGTCTGTTTCTCCGTCACGGCGGCGAAGGCCGGCCGGCCATCCTCCAGGAACAGCTCCACGCTGAATTCCTGACCGTCGATATATTCCTCGATCAAATATTCGTCCCGTACTTTGAAATCCATGTACGTGACTTTGAATTGGCGAAGCTCTTCGAACGCATCCCGCAGCTCCGCCTCCCCGTGAATGAAATAGACGCCCTGCGAGCTTGCGCAATTCGTCGGCTTCAACACGACCGGATAGCCGATCGTTGATGCCGCCCGAGACGCCTCCTCGAACGATCCGACTTTCTTATATTTCGCGCCGGGCACGCCATGCGCTTCGTAAGCTTGACGGGCCAGGTCCTTGTTCCGCGCCTTAAGCGCCGCTTCGTACGGGACGCCGCGAAGTCCCAGGCGCTCCGCCACGCGCGCGGTCAGATGGGACGCGTAATCCGTCGCCGGAATCAGCGCGTCCAACTTGCCGTAATAAGCGGAGCCGGCAATCGCGTCATAGATCGACTGTTCGTCGCGGATGTCCGCAACGAGCAAATCGTGATAGATCCCTTCATAACCGTACAGCGTCGGGTTGTCCACGGAGGACACAATGGCCACGACCTTGTGCCCTTGCGAATAAGCGGCTTTAGCGAAGCTGACGCCGTAGAAACTCGGTTCCACGAAAGCGACGATTTTAGAATTGCTCATCGTAACCTGACCTCCCTATTGTTATTGATCGAGCGTTGCGCCGACGCCGCTCTTCGCCCTGGACGGAAGATGAAGCAGCGCATACAGCGCGAGTCCCGCCACCATGAGCGCTCCGATACCCGCGAAGCCGGTCCCCGGCGAGAAACGGTCGAGCGCGAAGCCGAGCCCGGTCGCGGATGCGCACTGCAGCAGCAGCGAGATCGCGATCCAGACCGACATCGCGCGCCCCATATAAGCCTTCGACACAAGCTCCATGAGCCGCGTGTTCATCATGATGCGCAGCGAAGAATTGCTCAGACCGAGCACGGCGCTGCCCGCGAACAGCAGGATGGAAGATGCGCTGAACGCCCATGCGAAGAGCACGCCGGCACCCAGCAGGAAGAACAGCGGCACGGCGGCCGGCAGCGACAGCTTCCTGGCAACCGGCGCGGCCAGGAAGCCGGACAGCAGGCCGCCAATGCCGTAGAACATGTCGGCGAGACCGAATACGACGGAGTCGCCGCCGACGGGTCCGCTGACATAACCGGGCAGGACGACGTTGAAGATCATGACGGCGACGACGGGGATGATGGAGACGACGCCGAGCGCGAAGACGGCCGGCCGCTCCTTCAGATAACGCAGCCCGTCTTTGAAATTCGCCGCGAACGACTCGCCCTTGCTCTCGATGGCAAGCGGTGTATACCGGACTTTCGCAAGAAACAAGGAGCTGATGAGGAAGGCGGCGGCATTCAAAATCAAAATCCACTCGAATCCGGCATATTTGTAAAAAATACCAGAGGCAGCGCCAGCCATGAACATGCCGACCTGCAGCGAGATTTCGATGATCGAATTACCGTTAATTAGTTCCTTCTCGGGGAGCAGCTCTTGAATAAGGCTGCGCGAAGCCGACATGTACACCGTCCATCCGATCCCGTTAATAATCGTGAACGCGTACAAGTACCACGTATGATAGCCCGTCGACAGGAAAGCGGCGGCAAGCGCCGCGATCAGCAGCGCCCGCCCCCAGTTCGCGGCTTGGATGATGCGTTTGCGGTGGAACCGATCCGTCAGAATACCCGCGAGCGGCGATACGGCGAAGCCAGCCAGTACGTTGAGCGTCAGCATGAAGCCGACGGCGCCAAGCGAACCTGTCTGATCCATCAAGTACCAGTTCGCGCCGATCGTACTCATGCCGACGCCGAACCCGCTGATGACGTCGGAGATGGCGTACCGGCGGAATTGCTTCGACCTAAGCGCTCCGGTCATGGCGGCTTCCTCCCAGCTCGGCGATCTGCCGTCTCAATTCGTCCTCGCCGAAACCAAGGTACCGCAGCACATCTTCGTGGCTGCCTCCATAGATCGGCCAATCATGGCCGCAATCGTGCGAATAAACTTCTGCATCGGGCAGCAGCAGCGCCAAATACGAGGCAGTCCCGCCCGTGCCCCGATGCTCTTCAACGACGAGGAAACGATTCGAGACTGCCCTCAGCTCGGAGGCAATGCGCTTGAGCGATCCGCTGTCTACGTAGGCCAGATGCGCGTGGACGAGCGACTCGTCCTCCGCCGCGATCCGGGCGCAAATCTCGGTCGCTTGTTCCCCGACGGAGACCAGGCACAGTCGGGGATTCGCACGATCCTTCCCCTGGTACAAGACATCGCGCAGACTGCTCCCCGCTTCCCGCGGCAAGCTCTCGAACGCGTCGTTCCGGGCTAGACGGATGTAATACGGCTCCGGCGACGCGGCCGCTTCCCGGATTGCCAGGCGAGTCTCCTCTTCTCCGTGCGGGCAGACGATCCGAATATGCTGGAACGACTGAAGTACCGCGATATCCTCCAGGCAATGATGGGTCGTGCCGAACCACCCGCCGGAGACGCCGCCGTACGCCGCGGCGATCTTGATGTTTTTGCCCATGTAACCCATCGCCAGCTTGATGCTCTCCGACGCCCGCAACGCGGCGAATGAAGCGAACGTCGAGAAGAATGGCACGAAACCCGCTTCCGCTAGTCCTGCCGCAATGTCGATGCCGGCCGCTTCGGCAATGCCGATATTGAAGAAGCGGTCCGGATGCGCCGCCTGGAACGCGTGATTTTTGCCGCCGAGATCCGCCTCGAGGCATAGGATGCGGCCGTCCGAACGGGCCAGCTCCGTTAGTTCCAATTTGTAGGCTTCTCTACTGGAATGCGTCATGTGAGGCTCCTTTTCCATTTGTCCGCCGTCTTCGCCGGAATCTTCGCGTAGTGCGCCTCGGGGTTGCCCTCGATCGCGCGGACGCCTTTGCCTTTGGCGGTCCGGGCGAGCACCGCGAGCGGCTTGCCCGCGTCTTCTCCCGTCGCGGGAGAAGCGTCGATGGCGGCCAGGATCGCGGCGAAATCATGTCCGTCGGTCTCCCGGACGCGAAAGCCGAACGCCTCGAACCGCTCGCGGAGCAGCGGCAGCGGCGAAATATCCTGCACGAGACCGTCATTCTGGCCGCCGTTGCAATCGAGGACGTAGACGAAATTCGCGATGCCCTTCGCCTGCGCGATCTGCGCGGTCTCCCAGCACAGTCCCTCTTGCAGTTCGCCGTCGCCGCCGATGACGACGCCGGTGCCGCCAGTCCCTTTGAGCCGTTGCGCGAGCGCCCAGCCCGCCGCGTACGGCACGCCGTGGCCCAGACTTCCCGTGGCGAACGGAATGCCGGGCAGCTTATGGTTCGGGTGGCCGGTGAACAGCGATCCGTTCGCGCCGTACGATTCGGCGGGATTATCGGGAATGATGCCCTGCACGTACAACGCCGCGTACAGAGCAGCAGCCGAATGACCTTTGCTCAGGACAATCGCGCTGGCGGGATCGCTTCCGTAGACGGCGTAAGCCGCCAGCAGGAGATCGATGACCGACAGACTGCCGCCGATATGGCAGCCGGTCGGCGTCGCGGCCATGTCGATGATCAGCCTTCGGGCCTTGCGCGCTTGCGATTCCAATTCAGGGACAACGTCCTCCCTTCGTAAGGCTTCTGCTGTTCGCGCCGTCATCTATTCGCCTCCCTGCAGCCGGAACCACTCGTCCACCGCATCCTTAAGAATGCTTCTGGCGGACAGCGCCTCGGCGAAATGCAAATATTCGTGATCGGTATGATCCAGATTCGAGTCTCCAGGACCGTAAGCGACCATCGGCACGCCTTCCCAAGTCGTCGCCAGCGTATTCATGTCGCTCGTCCCCCGCTTCTTGAGGTAGTGCACCTGCTTGCCCGCTCGCGCGAAGGCGCGGACGAAGCTCTTCACGAGCGCATCGCTGCGCGGATTGGCATAGCCGGGCGTCGCCCGCAAGACGTTCACGCGCACGTCCTCGCCCAGATCGTCCAGCGCCACCTGTCCCTCATAGTGCTTGCCCGCCGCCGGGGAGATGCGGAAGTTGAGCGTTCCTTCGGCCGTGAGCACGCCTTGGTCATGCCGGTGCGCAATATCGATCAGCGAGGATAACGAATTGGGATCGATCGTTCTCACGCGTTCCCGGATCGTCTCCACAACCTGATACAGCTCGTCGATGACGCTAACGCTGTCCTTGGCCGCCGTATGCGTCTGTTTGCGGCTAACCGTGATGGCCAGCTTGAACAGGCCATAGTAGCCAAGCGTCAAATTGTCCTCTCCGCTCGGTTCGCCGATAATGACCGCATCGGCCGGGTAATGATCGCGCACGAAGAGCGCCCCTTTGGACGAGGACACCTCTTCCTCGACTGCGCCGACGACGAGCAGCGTGCCATGCTCGGGCACGTCGACCTCCTCCAGCATATGGACGAAATTGACGAAGCTGCCCTTGGCATCCACAACTCCGCGGCCGGTCAATCCCTCGCCGTCGTTCTTGGCTTGCCATTGGTAAGGAACGGTATCGATGTGGCCAAGCAGCAGCAGCGTATGCGGACCGTTTCCTTTGCGGAATACGATGTTGCCCGCCTCGTCAATCTGACCCTTCACGGACGGATACCGGATTTCGTCCAGCAGGAAGGAAGCGAGCTCCCGCTCATCATAGGAGGCCGACGCGATGCGCGTCACTTGGCTTAGCAGCTCCGTCCGGCGGTCGTCGCCCGGATGAGGGAAATTCCAGAACCATGTCTTCCCGCGGCCCTCGAGCGTGTGCGGTCCCGAGATCGCCACGTCGGCGGTTCCCTGCGCGAGCGCTACGCCGGCTGCGCGCACCTTCTGCTTCATCCGCCCCTTCACCCAAGGCAGATCGTCGCCCGGATAGACATGGCGCACCGTCGAGCCGGGATCGTCGACATCGGTCAGGATGCCCGGCGTCCCGGTCACGAAGCGCAGGTGCTGCGCGCCTAGGTCGGACGCAAGGTGCGCGGCAAGGACGTCGGCGTCGATGTTGATGTAGTCGCCTAATTCGGGATCATAGATAGGCGGAGACAGAATCACGACATCGTACGCATCCAATGCCGAACGGATAAACGCAGTGTGACTGCCTGCGTACCCGCCGAACAAGGAGTCGCGGACGATGACCGGCTTGCCGTCTCGTATCGCTTTCAGCGGCTTGGCTTTCGTCCCTTTGACGACGCCGTTATCGCCGCCGACCTGAGCGAAGACGCTTAGGCCGCGTGCCCGCAGCGCTGACGCCGCCTCCTCGAGAATGATCTCCCGATATGCGTCGCGGATAATCGGCATTTCCTCCGGCGAGCAGTAGCGTACCTCGTCGCCGCTCGGTAAGGTAAGGAACGGCATTTCCCTTCCCAGTCGTTCGTATTGACGCCGAATGCCTTCCGCGCCGCCGGCGACGACCAATACCCGAGACCCGCGCCCCACAAGTCCGCCGATCTCGGAGAATATGTCGGGTTGACCAAGTATCGTCCCGCTGCCCAGCTTGACGACGTGCAAATTATCCGCCATCACGGCCACGCTCCTTCCGCCGCCGGCGCAAGTGCCGTCTCCTCCGGAAAGCCGAAATACAAATTCGCGGCCTGCAGCGCCTGTCCCGCCGCGCCTTTGATCAGATTGTCGATGCTCGCGACCGAGACGCAGTTCTCGCCGTCCACGTACGCGGCGACCTCCGCATTGTTCGTTCCGAGCACCGTCTTGATCATCGGACCTTGCGGCCCGCTCTTGCCATGGAAGTAATGCACGAACGGCTTGGCGGCATAGGCGCCGTGGAACGCCTTCTTCACGTCCAGCTCGCCTACGCCCGGCTTCAACCGGGCGTAGGACGCCACCAGAATGCCGCGCGGCAGATCGAGGCTGAACGTGGAGAATTGCAGGTCGATGGTCCGGTTCTCGTGCAGCCTCAGCGCGTGCTCGATCTCCGGCTTGTGACGGTGTCCGTGCACCTTGTGCGGGCGATAGTTGTGGGCGCGCTCGGCATGCGTCTCCGCGCTGGCCTTGCCCGCCCCGCTCGAGCCCGTATTCGCGTTCGTGACGACGCGCGGTTCGATCAGATCGTGCGCGACGAGCGGATAGAGCGTATAGATGCTCGCCACCGCCATGCAGCCGGGCAGGTTGACGATCTTCGCGTCCCGGTTGACGTCGCTGAATTCGGGGATGAAATAGTGGCTGCCGCCCGGGATGTCGTGCTTCAACGTCTCGGGATAATGCTTGCTCAGCAAATCGGGATCGTTCACCCGATAATCGCCGCTGACGTTGAATATCCGGTCCGTATGGGCAGCGACATGCGCGATGTACGGCGGCAGGCTGCCGGTCGGCAAGCAGGAGAAGACAGCGTCGTAATGGCCTTCCAGCTCCGCGAGTTTCCTGAATTTAAGCGAGCTCGCGCTCTTCTTGCGCAGCGCGTGAACGAAGTAACGGTCGACGGGCACCCCAGCCTTGGATTCCGACGAGATGAACGCGACTTCAAAATGAGGATGCCGTCCGAGCAGCCGGTATAATTCCGATCCGGTGAAGCCGCTGCCGCCTAGTATCGCGACGCGGATCGGCTTGTTAGTCCCCGCCGCGCTCATCCTAATCTCGCATCCCGCTCATAGAGCACCTTAATTTCGCTCCGCTCGGCAAGCTCGCGAATCGCGTCCGAATTGGCGTCGATCTTGCGGAAGGCAAGGGCGTACGCCTGAATCCGCTCGTACTCGACCGGCGAACGCAGCTCGCGGCAGATCGTCAGGGTCGAGCGAAGCATCTTCAGCGTCACCGGGAAGTTCTCGAGCGCGTAGCCGAAATCACTACGCTCGGACAGCGAGAACGGATAACCGCCGCCGAAGCCGCGCCGGTTCTTGAACGGCAGATGTCCCGGAATCGGCACGTTCTGCCATTCCCTCGCCGGAACGCCTTCGCTTAGAATCAGCTCCTGGATTGCGTTCTTCACCTGGTAATCCGGCAGGTCGTCCAGCCCCAGCGCCGCCGGGTCGATGCTCACCCGGTACATGTTATAGCTGTGCTTGTACCCTTGCGGCACGTAAGGTCCGCGGAACAGCTTCGTATCCGCCAGCTGCTTGGTCAAGTAGTCGGCATTGCGGGCGCGGATCGCGTCATAATAGGGCAGGCGCTCCAGCTGGCTGATGCCGAAGGCGGCCGCAATCCACGACATCCGATAGTCGATGCCGGTCTCTTCCAGGAACGCAAGCGCCCGCTCGTAATCCTCCTGCTCGCGGAAGAACGCGATGCCGCCCTCCCCGCCAACCGGGAAGTTCTTGTCCGCCATCAAGCTCTGTCCGGCTCCGTCGCCGATCGAGCCGCATAGCTTCCCGTCAATGGACGCCGAATGGGCATGCGAAGCGTCTTCGACCAGACGCAGCGAGTAACGGTCCGCCAGTTCACGCAGACGGCCGAGATCGGCGGGAAGTCCGTGCACATGCACGGGCATGATCGCCTTCGTCTTCTTCGTAATCGCCCGTTCGGCTTGCTCCGGGTCAAGGCAATAGGTGACCGGATCGATGTCGACGAAGACCGGGATCGCCTTCGCCGCGACGACGGCCTGCGCCGTCGCGATGAACGTGAACGCCGGCACGATTACTTCGTCGCCCGGCTGCACGCCGACGCCGACGAGCGCCAAATGCAGACTGGACGTCCCGCTAGCCGTCGGGATCGCGTAATTCGCGCCGACGTACTTCCGGTACGCTTCGGCGAATTCCGCCACGACGCTCTCCTCGTCCTGCTGGATGGAGATCAGCATTTGCGTCAGATCTTCCTTGGTGATCGTCGGGAACACCGTTTTGCGCACGTCCTCGGGAATAATCGGGGGACCGCCCTTGTACGCGAGCGCCTCGCGAATCCAATCGTCGGATGGCAAGTCAAGCGGTCTGCGGATAAAATCAGTCTTCATGGCCGCGATTCCTCCTCAGGAGCGAAAGTTTGACGCACGCCGCAACGAGCGGGCTGAGCCGATAGTTGAACTGTGCAGCCGGCTCAAGATCCGGCTCGCTCTCTTCCTGCGTCCACATCGTCTGCAGGTCGAACGCGCCGAAGATCTTCAGCCGTTCCGCCTTCTTCCACGCCAGCTCGCTATCCACCGCGATCGCCGCGGCCGGACCGAAGCCGAGCGGCGTGAAGTCGAGCACTTGCACGGCCGCCTGTTCTCCGCTTGGTTCAAGCAGGCGCTCCAACTCGTTCAGATTGTTCCAGCCGACGGCCAAACGATTAAAGCCCAGCGGCACCGAAGAATCCTGCGTAATTTCCACCCCAAGCCACTTCGCGAATTTCCGCTCCTGCTCACTCGATTCTACTAATCTCGTCGTCGATCCGTGGACAATGTCTTGGCCCCAGAGGGCCGCATGAACGGCCCCCGTGTAGCTGTTAAACAACGATACGTACCGTTTGCCCGACAGTTTGGCTATGCTCTTCTCCAGTCCCTTCAACTCGCTATCGTTCTTCTCAATGCTCATGATCACGCCCGACGTGAGCACCCGTGAGAGCACGAACGACAGCGAGAAGAGATGCTCTTTCTCAATCGTCTTGTTCTTCATACTTCCTCCCAGCAGCTAAAGTAAATGTTTGATATAGACTTAATTTCCTCCCTGTTTACTGGGTTATAGAGGCGAGTTGATGACCGGATCGCGTGACGACTTGACGTTTCACGTACGTCGCGATTCGGTGCGCTACGTCCACGCCGTGGATTTTCCACGACTTGGCAAATTCGGGATTCTGATTCACTTCGCAAACCAAGTAACGCCGGTTCTTGTAATCGTAGAACAAGTCGACGCCGTAAATGCCTTCGCCCAACACGCTCGTCAGTCGACCGCATATCGCGCGGATCTCCGCATTGACCGCGATCGGCTCTATCTCCGCGCCCAGATGCGTATTCGTCTTCCAGTTATCCTCGGAGACGCGGCGGAAGGCGGCGATCGGTTCGTCGCCGACCACGACGACGCGGATGTCGTAATCGCCTTTGTCCACGTATTCCTGCAAGAGCACGGGCAGCGATTGGTGGCTTGGATCGACCGATTCGCGCGCCGCAATCCACGTGTCCAGGCAATCCTTACCGGTAATCCGCGCGATGCCCCGACCCCAAGAGGAGCTGGAAGGCTTCAGCACGTAGACGCCTCCGAACGCATCCAGCGCATCGTACAAGCTTGCCGGCGTAAACGCGACCTGATACCGGGGCTGCGGGATGCCCTGCTTCCCGAACACGATCGCTTGATGGATTTTGCTCGTGCAGACCGATATGGCATGGACGCTGTTAAGCGTCCGTATTCCCGTCAAACTAAGCAGCGTCGCCCGCGTCAAGGCATTACGCTGGGAGAGGCATCGGATAAGCGCGAGATCGGGCGGCTTCGCTGGCGATTCCGTCTCGATCGGCAGCGCCATCGAATCCAGATTGACCTGGACGCGTATGCCTTCGGCTGCCAGCTGCTCGGAGATCCGCTTCTCCTCTTCCCTCAACTTGGTGACGCAGAGCAGGACGCTTGGGTCATTTGCGCTCATGGCCGGATCACCTTACTCTCCCCAGGTTTCTTCGATTTCCGGCGCGAGCTCCACCGTGAATAGATTGCCCGCCGCATGAACTTCATGCTCTTGTCCGCAAGAAGCGCACTCCACGATCTCGCCGGTTGTCGCGCTTTGATCGACTGTTATTTCATCCTTGCACACGAGGCATAGCAGTTGACTCATTCTCGAACTCCACCTTCACTATTATTATTGTGTTACTCAAGTTGAATGGACACGTGATGTTATATTGGATACTATCACCCTCGGATTCCATCGTCTAATTGATAAAATCAATCGAAGCTTCAGGAAGTTTAATACAAATCCATTACAACTTCCGAGGGCAATCGCGGCCAGATCTGCGAAATTCGGCGTTCTACTTGAAGAACCGCCTAGAAGAGCTGAAAAATGACATATTGTTTTTCCCCTGTCCGCCCAAGTAAAATCGAGTCAAGCAAGCCCGATGGCTTGCAGCGATTCTGAGCCGTCGATCTTGTAATCGATTACAAAACGCGCTGTACATTCATCTGCGTACACTGTCGAACGTTGCAAGACCCTCGTCAGCAAAGAATTGTAATCGTTTACAGACTCGTAGGCACCCCGCATTTCATCGTTTATATGGAGGTGAATCCCGTTCGCTAGGCTTTTCTTAGCATTAGCAAGCAGGAATCCGAAGTTGACACGCATTTATTCCCGAGAGGAGCATGAATGATGAAAATTTGGAACGTCAAAGCCGTCTCGCTCGTCCTGGCCGCCGCCGTCGTCACGGTGTCCGGCTCCGTCGCAGGTCCGGTTGCGCAAGCCGCCGGCGAGCAAGTCGAGGTATGGATCTCCACCTCGGACCCGAATACCGAACCAGCTGTCGGTCTAAGCCCGAGCGCTCGCCTCTCCCGCATCGCGAACAAGAACTTCACGACCGCCGGAGACACCGCCGACTATACGATCACGGTCAACGAGGGAACCACGTATCAGCAGATGGACGGCTTCGGCGTCTCGCTCACCGATTCGTCCGCGTGGCTGCTGAATTACAAGCTCGACGCGAACAAGCGCGCGGAAGTGATGGAGAAGCTGTTCGGCCAATCGGGCATCGGCCTTAGCGTGCTGCGCCAGCCGCTCGGCAGCTCGGACTTCGCTTGGAGCGCTTACACCTATGCCGATACGGCGAACGATACCGCGCTGAACAACTTCACGATCGGCCGCGACCAGGCATACATCATCCCGATGGTGAAAGCCGCGCTCGCGAAGAACCCGAGTATCAAGGTATTCGCCTCCCCTTGGAGCGCTCCGGCCTGGATGAAATATTCGAACACGCTGAACGGCGGCAAGCTGAAAGCCGAGCATTACGGCACGTACGCGAACTATTTCAAGAAATACATTCAGGCGTACCAAGGCCAAGGCATCCCGATCTATGCGGTCACGGTGCAGAACGAACCGCTCTATGAGCCAACCCATTATCCGTCCATGGGTATGAACACGCAGGACGAGATCGGTTTCATCGGCGACTATCTCGGACCAACGCTGCGCAGCGCAGGCATCAATACGAAGATCATCGCATTCGACCACAACTTCCTGGACTGGAACTTCCCGAACACGGTTATCACGAATTTGAAAAACGCGGGCAAAGGCCAATATGTAAGCGGCAGCGCATTCCACCACTACGACAGCGGCGACGGATCGCAAATGACATCGTTGCATAACGCCCACCCGGACAAGGACGTCTGGTTCACCGAAGGCGGCTTCGGCAACTGGAACGACCCGCAGAATGGCACGTCGCAAGGCTTCGACAACATGATGAACGAGTTCATCAACATTACGCGCAACTGGTCGAAGTCGATCATCCTTTGGAATGCGGCGCTCGATCAGAAAGACGGTCCATCCTTGATCGGCGACAACAACTCGAACAAAGGCATGATTACGATCCAGAACTCCGACAACCGCAATGACGCGCCGGAGAACCAAGTAACCTACAAGAAACAATATTACCTGCTCGGCCACTTCAGCAAATTCGTCGTCCCGGGCGCCTACCGGATCGCATCTAACACCGGTTCCGAGATCAAGGACGTCGCGTTCCGCAATCCGGACGGCTCCAAGGTCGTCGTCGCTTACAACTCCAGCGCGTCCGCCCGTAAGGTGAAGATCCAGTGGGGCAGCCAGAATTTCACCGTGACGATTCCGGGCAAATCGGCCATGACGTATAAGTGGTACGGCACGGCATCGTAAAATTTGTATCTAGCCTTATGCCAAAAGCGCCATTGCCTGGCGCTTTTTGTTTTTGATATAAATAATTAAATAATCCTAACAAGACGCTTCGCTTCATACCGGACCTCAACCTATGGAGCGAGCCAACCTGCTCCTACGAAAGAATCGCCACTACGCCTCCCCTCTCTCGTCCCGCTCGGATCGAAATTCTCGATACTAGCCATTCGAAACCTGCCATAATTAGAAGCTGCATTCTATGCTACATTAGTCAAAAGAAACTTCTCAGGAGGCCATGCACATGTTGAGCGAGAACGATTTGCACGGAATATACGTTCCGGTTATTACCCCTTTCGATACGCAAGAGCGGCTGGACGTTGAGTCGTTCGAGCGTTATCTCACGTCGTTGATCCAACACGATATGGATGGCATCGTTCTCAACGGAACGACCGGCGAATCGCCAACGACCGCTTGGGATGAAGTCGGACGGCTAGCCGAAGCCGCACGAGCCTGTATGCGCTCGAAAGCGCTGCCTCTTGTCATCGGCAGCGGCACGAACAGTACCGCCGAATCGGTCCGGCGCACCGAAGCGGCCGGCCTTTGGGGAGCCGATGCGGTGCTTGCGGTCACGCCTTATTACAGCCGCCCTTCCGAGGAAGGCGTGATCGAGCACTTCCGGCGCATCGCCTCGGTCGGCTTTCCCGTCATCGCATACGAAGTCCCCTCCCGCACTGGCGTCACGCTCTCGGCCGAGACGATGAAGCGGATCCTCGATCTCGACGGTATCATCGGCCTGAAGGATGCTTCAGGCGGCACCAGCCTGGCGGAGAAGCTGCTGCCGAATTGTCAGAAGCCGATTCTGTGCGGCGAAGACGCGCACCTCCTCGAGATGCTTCAGCTGGGCGCCGCCGGCGGCATGCTTGCTTCGGCGAACGTGCACACAACTGCTTTCCTGGACGTCTATGCGCAGGCTGCCAGCGGCAATATGAGTCTCGCCGCTGCAACGTTCGATCGGCTGCTTCCCCTCATTCGCCTGCTGTTCCGGGAATCGAACCCCGCACCTCTCAAATGGCTGCTCGCCCGGCAAGGCCATATCGCATCCGACACGCTCCGCTGTCCGATGGCTCGGATTTCTGACGCCTTGCAAGAGGAGCTGTCCGCATTATCCGAGGTCATCGCCTAACGACCTATGTTCCCCCGCCTGCTTCGTCGCGTACGGCCGCAACATTCCTACGATCAGTTATTCATTTTCTTAAGCGTGATGCCTGACCTGTCCAATATCGCGAACAACCCTGCAGCCACTGATGGCTGCAGGGTTTCGTTTCGTTACGTTTCAGGGAGATGGTTTGCTTATCGGTAGGGCATTGGACTTCGATTTACGGCGTCGACGTAATGATGACATTCGCTACCTGTTTCTCCCACGAATCCGTCCCCGACAGCTCGATCTTCAAATATTTCGTCCCAGTCGGCAGCATCGGCACCGGCGTATACGATTTGCGGTACCAATTGCTCCCCGTATACGTTCCCGGCGTGCTGACATGCGCGATTCTCGTCCAGTTGACATTATCCTGCGACGTATAGAACGCCACCCCGTCCCAGACGCTCGCATGGTAGATCGTCGCGTTGAATCCGGTCATATTGTTGACGTTGTAGACGAAGCTCTCGGTCGTGCCCGCACTGCGCTTCACGCGCGACGTATCTCCGCCGAAATAGATGCTGTTGGAAGAGTCCAGCGTAAGGCCGCTTGTATGAGAGAACGTCTTCGTCCAGTTATTAAGCGGATCGTTCAACTGCGTCTCCGCCGGATCGGCGGTCGATCCGTTCTGACCGACGTACGTCACGACGCTCTTCGCCGGGATGATCGTTTGCAGCGAGCCGCCGCTTGCCTGCACGTTGCGTCCTTGCGCCATGTTCAGCGTGCTGTCCGTCGTGTACGGCGTCAGCTTGCCCAGCGTGAAGCCGCTCGGCACGAAATTCAGCTCGGCCGAGGCGTCGCTGTCGTTTACCGCGACGATCGTGATTTTGCCTGTCGCCGGATCCTTATATGCGGACGTATAGACGCCAGACACCGGATTTTCCGTCGCGCCGATTCGCACGTAACCTGGACGGATGTACTTGCTGTAGCTGCCGAATGTGTAATATCGCTTGGTAAGCGCGTACGTGCTGGTCGCTTTGTCGACGTTAATCAGCCCTTCGTCGTTGTTGCCCGGAATGGCGCCCGTCCAATACAACCAGGCGTTGACGTTCGCTTTGGTCATGAAGTTGTGAATTTGCTTGGCGAATTTCAGCCCTGAGCCAATGCCCGGATCATAAGAATCGACATCCGAAACTTCGGTCATCCATACTTTCTTGCCTTTGGCCGCAGCTGTCGCGAACGGCTCGGTCGGCATCGTCGAATTGATAATCGGAATCGGATAGTTATGTCCGCCGACGATGTCGATGCGCTCCGCCGAGGCTGGGTCGTTGAGCGAATCTTTGACGAGATCTTCCGACCACCACGACGACTCGCCGACGATCACCTTCGTTCCCTGCACGCCTTGATTGATCATCTCCGGCTTCAAATAATCTTTCAGGAACACCTGGAAGTTCGTCGAATTCCACTCGCTCGAATCCCATGTCAGGAACGTCATCGAGTTCGGTTCGTTAGCGACCGACACGCCATACAGATCAAGGTTGAATTGCGACTTGTATTCTTTAATGAACTTGGACATGAGGGCTGCGTACTCATCGTAGTTCTCGCTCTTGAGCGAACCGCCGTTCGTCGTCGAATTGTTCGTCTTCATCCAGGCCGGCGGACTCCAGGTCGTGGCCATCAATTTGTTGACGCCTCTTGCCTTGGCCTGCTGCATCACCCACACTTGATCCGGTCTGGCGTTGAAATTGTATTGGCCCGGTGCCGGATTGAATTGCGGGAAGATCGCGCCCCGGAGAATCGACGCGCCAATCCCGGTGTCCTGGCGGAACAGCAAGTCCATGATTTGGCTGCGCGCCGGCTCCTGCAGATCATAGATCGCATCCGACCAGCCGGCCTGCGATACGCCGAAACCGTCGATCTCTTGTTTGACGTCGTTCCAATTGATTGCGACATTCGACGCCGCGCTGGCGGTACCAGGTCCGAACACCGGGGCTAGCATTAACACGCTGACGCCAAGACCGGTCAAGCTAAGCTTCTTGAACAAATTTCCGATCACTTCAATCCACCGTCCCACGATTCGTATTGTGAATCCCCCAAGTTACGCAATCGCTGTCCCTTCGCGCCCCCTCCCCTATGACCTGACATGGTCTTCACAGAGAGTATAAGCGTCCGTATTCTTCCCCTGCTACTAGGATGATGACTTCCTACTACGACGATCGTGACCGTGTTCGGCCGATTCGCGAAAGCACAAGAACAAGCGCCGTCTTGCGGTATTCCTCTGATGTAAAGGTCGGATTGAGAGATGATTTTTTTATCCATTCTATTCCTTTTCGAACTTATTTTGTTCGATAGGCTAGAAGGAATACATCTGCTCAAAGAGGGGAGTTACGGATGGAGGAGAAGAAGATCGCATTCGATTCGGGTTTGATTCCGTCTGCGTTAAGATGGCGGCGTCGGCGACCGGCACTACGATCTGGCCTGGGAGCTCTGGTCGCTACAGCATAATTTGAAGACCGATGCGTACGCGGACCATTTTCTGAACGGATATGGGAGACGTCAAGTCCACGAAGATAGCTTGCGTTTCTTCAGAATTTGATCCGGTTTGATCAGATTGTTATCCGTCAGCGCGATCGTTACTCGGGAATGAGAGGCTTTTTCTTCGTTAGGATACTATAACGTATAACAAAAAACGATTGCCGCCCGTAGGCGACAACCGTTTATTCGTCATGCGCGGAAATGAAAAGATGATTACCAGCCCGTGCGCGGGCGTTGAATGGAATCCGTCGCTTTATCAATGTCGATCATCATTTCTTTGATTCGGTCCAAGCCTTGCTGAAGCTGCTTCTGATGCGCGTCCAGCCGGTGGGCAATCGCGCGGATTTGCTCCTGCGACGGCGCGTACTGCGCGTTCGACATCTCGATGAGTTCCTTCTCCAACGCGTCAATGCCGATTAGCCCCGTGCCGAGAATTTCGATGCCGAATTTCGCTTTGTCCGCGATATGGTCGATTTTCGAGGCTGTTTCTTTCGCTTGGTTGTTGCCCCATCCGGACATGTAGTTGCCTACTGGCGGCGTGTAATCGCTCATGCGAGTTGCCTCCTCAATGTTGGTCGTGATTGCGGGTCGTTATTTCTGGTACTTATCGGTAATCTCGTCGATTTTATTCGTCAGCTTGTCGATTTCGTCGGTCAAGCTGTCGATTTCGTTCGTCAGTTTGTCGACGTCTTTGATGTTCTTCTGGACTTCGTCGATGTTGCCCCCAGCCGCGACGACTTTGGACATGACTTCCTGCGCGATCGACGTCACGAGCACTTGCACGTGATCCGGAGCGTTCTGGCCGACTTGCGCCACGAGGCGGTCGATCAGCGGCTTGATTTGATTCAAGGTTGATGCGGCATTCGTCAGCTCTCGACCACAGGAGTTAAGTTCGGAGTCGATTTTATCGGATACACGGTCGATCTTGGACTGTGTAATTTGATCGATGTCGCGCACGACTTTATCGATATCATTCGCCATTTCACGGACTGCGCCTTTGCCTACTAACATAGTATTCTCCCCCAGTTGGTTGACAGATTCTTGAATTCTTATTAATTATAAGGTGAAAAGGTTGCTGCATCAATTAAAAAACAGTTAAATTCTTAAATTAACCGAAGAAGAAATCAAGCACATTGGAAGCATTCGAGGAACGCCGATTGTAGAACTCCGAATAGCCGCAGTTGTTACAGTAAACCACGATAAATTCGTTTTTTTGGATATCGAACATTTTCGACAGTCCCGTGCCCGTCATTGCGACTTCTTTCGTACTCGCGTCACGGCTTCCGCATTTCAAGCAGCCTTTTTCGCTCATGGCATCACCCCTCATTTTTTACAATTTACGGAACCTTCGCTGAAAAGGTTTCGGAAGCGGCTCAGAAAATAATCGTGACCTCGACATCCTGCCAATTCGTAAAGGAATTTTCACTTCATCAACAGCGCAAAGAAAATGACGACATCCTGCAGAAAATGGATCGTTAGCGCCCAAAAGAAACCTTTCGTCTCAATCATGGACTTCGCGAGCAGCCATCCGATATAACCGGCCATCAACACCCCCGGTATCCCGCCCGGCGTTCCGAAATAATGCACGATCCCGAAAGTCGCAGCTGCCAATCCTTGAGCAGCATATGGCGAATAACCGAACCGATGGACCACGGCCACGAACGAGAACCGGAAGATGACCTCTTCCGAGAATGCATTCATGAGCGCAAATACCGCGATCAGCGAAAGCCCCGGGAATAGGTCCAGGCTAACCCGCTCCCCGTGAATGACTTGGAAATATATCACGACCGCGGTTACCGATGTAATGACGACCGCCATGTTCCTCCCCACGTTCTTCCACGTATCGGAAGCGTTCGCTTTAAGCCCGATCCACGGTTCGGGGCGAATGCGTCCATCCCGATTGCTGAGGTTCAAATACGACATTCCGGCTTTCCCGGTCATCGCAGCCACAATCGCAATCAAAATAAGAACCATTAGGACCACCGTAATCTGATAACTAATTTCCAAATTGTAGGATTCTTGTTCAAATAGCGCTATCGTAAGAGGCGGATTCTTTCGAATCCATAAGAGAGTCGGCGCGATTACAATCACGATCAAAGTAATGACGAAAAGAGGAAGCAAGCGGAGAAATTTATTCATCATGATTATCCCGCCCCCTATCCGTTCGGCGTAATACGTCCAAGGCATGCTCGCACCATTCGATCGTCATGCGTAGATAGCGCTCGCCGTAGTCGAGCGTAAGCAGCCAAAGCCGCGATTGCTGACCATCCGTTTCCGTTATCATCGCTTTGATTCCGGCGAGCACGCCTAGGAAGTGAAGGCTCGTTGCGCGTTCCTCCTCCAGATAAGCGACCATGTTTGGAATATGGCCCTCATCGGAGACGAAGATTTTCATCAGCAATTCGTTCCGCATCACGGGCTCCCCGGGCGCCTGCGTCAGCCAGGCATCCAGCTGCTCGACCCCTTGCGGCGTAATATCGTACACCTTCTTCTGGCGTCCGGTCGTCGTCTCTTCAACGATCGAGACCGAACCTTCCCGCTCCAGTTGCTGCAGGCTTTTGTGGATATGCCCGTAGGATTCATTCCAGAACAGCCCAATGCTCTCTTTCGAAAACTTGACAAGCTCGTACGCGCTCATCGGCTTGATCCGCAGTAAGCCCAGAATGGCGAAATGGGTGGTATTGATTCTTTTCATAACTGCCTCCCCGCAACATAATATATCTTTGAGATACATGTTATGTTCAGGATAAACCATTTTGTTCCAAACGACAATCCATTTTCGCAATCCTCTCCATGCGTTTGAACGACAAAGAAGGGCGGCGCCTATTTAGGCCCGCCCTTCAATCTGTCGATATAGCCGTCCAAATCACGCTGCATTGCTGCCCGTCTTAAGCCTGCGCTTGCTTGTACTCGCGCTCCAATCGTTCCTTCAGCGCATCGTTGCTCCCTTGCATCATCAAGCGGAGCTCATCCCACTGCGCGGTCGCATTGCGAATCGCGCCCAAGTCTTCCTCCTGGGCGTACCGCCCGATGTCGTCCAGCAGCGTGAGCGTGAGCGCTTCTTTTGCGTTGACGAAGCTCGCCTCCACGTTCGACGTCGTCCGATACTGCTCGTAAAACCGCTTCATCCGCTCGATCAGCGTCTCGCCGGTTGTTCCCGTCAATGTTGCCATTCCATCCCCTCCTCATCAGCACGAAATCGCAGAATCGATACTAATTTGCGCCGATTCCGGCAATTTCATCCGGAGGCGATTACCGTCCGATCCTAATGAGACGATCCTTAGTCCCTATTAGCGTTCCAGCTTAGAATCACTTGCCGCGTGCACACCGTCGATTCTTGCTTTCTCCCTGTACTCCGAAGGCGTAAGCCCGGTTGTCCGCTTGAATACTTGGGTGAAATATTTCGGATCCTGATAACCGACTAAGGGCGCGATCTGATATACCTTGACTTCGGTGTGACGGAGAATGTATTTCGCTTTGTCCATCCGATATTGCGTCAAATATTCCAGAAACGTGTAACCGGTCAGGCTTTTGAACGTCGCGCAAAATTGGCTCGTGCTGAGGCCTGCGACCTGCGACACTTCTTCGATGCCTAGGTCGTTCGCATAGCGAGCCTCCATATAGCGGATCGCCTTCTCGGTCATGCTTTTGGCATCCTCCTTGGACGGCTTGCCAAGCCCGCTCTTCATCAGCTCCGCGAACGCATGCTTGAGCTGCCCGATCCAATCGCCCGGCGACTGCGCTTCCTGTAGACGGACCATCAGCTCATGGAGCGAAGCTCCTTCGGCCGCCGGTTCATGTTCGAAACGCCTATACAGTCCGGCAGCCAAGCCAGCCATCACGCCACCGGCTTGCGCCTTGGTCAGGGCGCTGCGCTCGAAATAATCCCGCAGCTCCACCAGACCTTCGGTGAAGCCATCCACGTCCAGCAGCTGCGCGCACCGGGCCAACTTGAGCTCCAGCTCCTTGGGATATAGAACCGGCTCGGCCGCGGAGCCGATCAGCTCCTCCTCCAGAAACACCCGCCGGGATTCCGCGAAGAACTTCCGGTTCAGCGCCATGGTCGCCGCTTCGTAAGCGAGGCTGAGGCGATCCAGCCCTGAGACCGTGCCGCTGATGCCGACATGACAGCTCAGCTTGGCGTATACGCCGACCACCTGCGTCAACTCGGCGCCAAGCTCCCGTTTGGCATCTGCGGATGCATCGGGGAACAATAGCACCCACTCCCCGCTATGAAAGGGGAAGACGACAAGGCCGCCGTAACGGTCCGACCATTCCTCGATAATATTTCGGACCGCGAACGCCCATAGCTGCCGCTCTTCCGGGGACCATCTTCGATAAGCGTTCACATTGGGATCCAGCTGGATGACGACCATAAAGTAGGGCTGCTCGAGTTCGCTGCTCTCCAGCCAATGAAGCTGGGTAAGCGGTCTCGGCGTACCTTCGATCAGTTCGGCCAGCATCCGCTCCCGAGCCAGCATCGACAGCGCTTGAACCGAATGCACCAGCCGATCGTTCTCAAGACGCGAACTTTGCTGACGATTCAGCTTGTCTATGGCCCTTACGATCATCCCCGTCAATTCTTCATGGTCGATCGGCTTGAGCAAATAGTCGAACGCCCCTTGCCGCAGCGCTTCCCTGGCGTACTCGAACTCCCCGTATCCGCTGACGAAGATGAAGATCGGCGCAAGTCCGCCATCGATGACCTGCTTCATCATCGCGATGCCATCAAGCGTCGGCATCCGAATATCGCTTATAACAAGGTGGGGCGCATGCTCGCGCGCAAGCAGCAGCGCCTCCTCTCCGTTGCGCGCTTCGCCGACAATCGCAAGTCCCAGCTCCTGCCAAGGGATCGCGGCTCGGAGACTGCGAAGAATAAGCGGTTCGTCGTCCGCGATCACAACCTTGTAACGCTGTTCGGCCATCATTCCTCCGCCTCCTCTTCCGCCATATCGGCCGGACTTGCCGTTCGTGAAGTTCCCCGTATCATCCGCCAATACTGTTCGGATGCCGCGTCCAACCGCCTAAGCGCCGCGTCGGGGGTAACCGCGCCTTCCATAAGCTGTGCCACGATTTGGAGAAAGGCGCTATTCACCTCTGGCGCGAGCACGTTATCATAAGCCAGAAAGTCAAGACCGTCCTGCTCCACCAGCTCCATAACCTGCGCGAATATCGGACCTGCGCGTTCGTTGTCCACCGGGATGCGCATCGCCGGGATTCGGTAACCTTCGTAGACGAGCCTGCTTTGAATTTGGGGCGTATACAATCCCCGCAGCAGCTCGATCGCCGCTTCCTTCTGCTTGCCGGTCAAATTCGACGATAACGCGATGCCGAGCGTATAGCCGCCGGCCAGATCCCCCTTGCCCCCCTCTTCCATCGACGGGAAAGGCAGCACGCCTACTTCATCGCGAAACGAATCCGGCACGTTTCCATCCTGGAGCAGCGTAATATCCCAACTGCCGTTCACGTACATCGCCGACTTCCCGCTTGTGAACAATTCGATCGCCGACTCGCCGGACAGTTTGTTTGTCGTGGATGGGAAAGCGCCGCCAAGCGTCCAAGCTTCGAGCTGGCGGAAAGCCTCGATATAAGCCGGATTCGCGAACGCGCTCCCTTCCCTGCCTTGCGCGAGCGCTTCGATGCGGTCCGAGCCAGCGTATCCGTCCATCAAGTAATGCGCGTAAATACCTGCCGGCCATCGGTCTTGATTGCCGAGCGCGAACGGAACATACCCTTCTTGCTTCAACTTCGCGATCGCCTCGTTCAATCGCTTGACCGTGGTCGGCTCCGAAAGTCCCAGCTCCCGAAAGATCCGTTTGTTGTAGAATAGCGGCTCGGCGTGTCCCTCCAGCGGCAGCCCGTATAGTCGTCCATCCCGCGAGAATTGGCTGGCGTCCTTGAATTGACCTGACCAGCCTGCCTCCCTCGCGATGTCGGTCAAATCCATAAGCCGGTTCGAGCGGATGTACGGAACGATCTCGGCCCCCCCGAACAGGACGAATATATCAGGCGGCGTCCCCGCGACCATTTCGCTCTTGAGCTTGTGCTCCCGATGGATCGTCTGATCAATCCCTTCGAAGTTGATTTTGACATCCGGGTGGGACAACTGATACGCAGCTACCGCATCCTCGAAGATCCGCAAGATCGGCCGGTCGTGCTCTTTGATCCAGAAATGCCGGAACGTCAGCTTGATCTTCTCCTGCGGCGCCTGCTCGATCGGCTCGGCCTTGGCGGACACGACGACCAGCACCGCGCCCGCCAGCACGAGCGAGTACAAGAGCATCCAGCTCCAAGCTTGCCACGATCTCATGCCCCTCCCTCCTTCAAGAACTCGTCTTTGGGAATGCGAATCCGGATTGTCGTGCCATCATGCGGCGACGTGCAGATGAGAATGCCGTAAGACCGACCGAAGCGGATACGGAGGCGCTCTTGAACGTTGCGCAAGCCGACCCCTTTATCCTTGTATTTCGCCCGGACGCCTGCCGTCTCGTCGTTCGGCTGCTCCAGCACGTTCGGATCGAATCCAGGGCCGTTATCCGCGATATAAATATAGAGGCAGTCGCGTCCCTCCTCGGCATGGATACGGATCCACCCTTTCTCGCGCATCGGCTCGATCGCGTGATACAATGCGTTCTCCACGATCGGCTGCACGATCAGCTTCTGAGTGAGCTGCGGCTTCAACGAATCCGGCAGCGCAATCTCGAATTCGAATTGATCCTCGAACCGGAGCTTCTGAATGTGCAGATAGTGGCGCACATGTTCGAATTCCATGGCCAGCGGGATCAGCTCCTGGCTCTCGCTTATCGAGATCCGCAGCAGTTTACCCAGCGAGACGACCATCCGGCTGATGTCCTTGTTGCCCTGGAGCACGGCCATCGAATTGATCGACTCGAGCGAGTTGTATATAAAATGCGGGTTGATCTGCGACATGAGCGCCTGCATCTCCGCTTCCTTCTTGCGCGCCTGCTCGGTCTCCACCTGCACGAGCAGCTCTTGGATCTGGGCGCTCATCCGGTTGAACCCTTCGATGAGGCGGCCCGCTTCGTCCGTCGTCCGAAGCGGCGGGCGAATCGGCTTGAAGATCCGCTGTTCGACGCGCTTCATGCCGTTCACCGCGCTGTTGATCATGCCGACCAGCGGGAGCACGAAGAAGCGGTCGAACATGAGCGCAGAGAGCAGTGAGAACGCTACCAAAATTAACGCCGTGTTGCGGATCGGCTCGGACTCGGACCGCAGCAGCGCAAGGGGCGTGACGGCGACCCACATCCACTGCGGATTATGGGACGGCAAATAGGTGATGAGCGATTTCTGGTCGTCATAATGGTCGATATAGTGGTTATCGGCGGGCTCGTAGGCTTCATCCGACAGGAATGGAAAGTCGGCTCGGGCCCCCGTCGCCTCCCCTGACCGATCGTAGACGATGACGCCATCCTTGTTCACCAGCAGCATATCCCCCTGCCTGAGTGTGGCCGCTTCCCAGAATACTTGCTCCAAAATATCCGGCTTCACGCCCATGACCAAGTAACCGATATCCTCTAGCGAATAATAATCTTTGACGACTCTGGCGTGAATAAGGACCGGCTTGCCGCCGAAGCTGGAACCGTTCTCGCCCGGCCCCGACCAGATCGGCTTCCCTTCGGCTGCCTTCATCCGGCCGAACCATGGCTGGTCGCGGAGTTCCCCGAATGCTGAACCATTGTAGCCGAGCACCTGTCCCTCGTTCGTGAACAAGCTGAACGACTCGATCATCGGATGATTGATCAGCAGATTGATAATTTCCTGCCGCCGTTCGTATCCGGGGTCTTGCCCGCTTTGCTTAAGCGCCTGTTGGATGACGGGTTGGGTGATTGCCGCGCCCGATACGGCCGCAATTTCGTTCAAAGCGAATTTCAGCTTGCGGTCCGACTCCAGCAAGGAAATGCCGTAGAAGCTGCTTGACTTCGACTCGATCGCCTTGGAGAACTGCATGTAGGAGATAACGCCCATCGCAAGCACGGGGATGAATATGAGCAGAATGATCGCGAGCAATATTTTGCGCCTAAGCTTCATCGGTGCGTATACCTCTTTCCGCTGCGGTTTCCCTCAACATTCTCCGTATTCCCGGACATTTCCTGCGCTTTCGTCATGTTTTGTTAACTTTTCACAGCGCCGCTCGTCAAGCCGGTGATGAACCAGCGGCTGAACAGCAGGAACACGATGAGCAGCGGCAGCGTCGCCATGAAGGTGGCGGACATGATCATTCCGTAATCGAGCCCGTCCCGAACGGTGAACAGCTGCTGCAGCGCGATCTGAATCGTGAAGTGCTCGCTGTTCTTCAGCACGACGAGCGGCCAGAAGAAATCGTTCCATGTGTTCAAGAACGTGAATATGCCGAGCGTCGCCATCGCCGGGGTAATGACCGGAACCGCGATGTTCCAGAATATGCGAAAATGGCCGCAGCCATCGATGCGTCCGGCCTCGATCAGCTCGGTATGCACGGCCGCAGAAATATATTGGCGCATCCAGAAAATACCGAACGCGTTGACCATCGCCGGCACGATCAGCGCCTTGTACGAATCGATCCATTGCAGCTTCGCCATGATGACGTACGTCGGCAGCACCCCTAGCTGCTGCGGGACGAACAACGTGCCGATGACGAAGAAGAACAGCGGCGTCTTGAATCGGAATTCGTACTTGGCGAACGCGTAGCCGGCCAGCGTGCAGAAGAACAGCACCGACGCGGTAACCGATATGGAGACGATCGCCGAATTGCTAAGCGCTTGGAAGAAATCCGACTGCGCAAGCGCCCGCTTGAAGTTCGCGACGAATTGATCGCTCGGCGTAAGCAGCGGCGGCACATGGAATGCGCCGCTCTTGTCGCGGGTCGCGATAACGAACATCCAATAGAACGGGAATACCGAGAACAACGCCCCGACAACGAGGACGAGGTGATAGAAGAACGATGCAATCAAGCCGGGCTTATCCGCATTGCGGTTCGTGATGGCGGCTTTCATCATACTTGCTAAGCCCTCCCTTCCGTGTCGCCGCCCAGACGGTTCGACACCCACATGTTAATAACCGAGAACAGAATCGTAATGAGGAACAGCATGACCGCCGTCGCCGCCGCCGTGCCGAAGAAGCTGTTGCGGAACGCCTCGCTGTACAAGTAAATAACCATCGTGATCCCTTCCTGCCGGGTAGATCCCGTGCCCGATTGGCCGAGGAACACGTACGGCTCCGTGAACAGCTGCAGGCTGCCGATCGTCGAGAGCAGCACCGTGAATAGAATGAACGGCTTGAGCAGCGGCAGCGTAATGAACGTCATTTGCTGGCTCCGGCTCGCGCCGTCGATCCGCGCCGCTTCGTACAGATCCGTCGGAATGCTCTGCAGACCGGACAGATAGATAATGGCGTTGTACCCGGTCCACCGCCAGATCACCATGCTGGCGATCGCGATTTTGACACCCCACCAGCCGGAGTTCCAGGCGATGTTATCGAAGCCAAGCGTATTGAGCAGCCAGTTCCCCATCCCGTGATTGCCGTAGAACGTGCTGAAGACGAGCGTGACGGCCACGATCGACGTGATGTTCGGCATGAAATACAACACGCGCAGCCCCTTCTTCATCCGGGTCAAACCCGAATTGAGCATGACTGCGAGCACGAGCGCGATTGCCAGCTGCGGCACCGTACCCATCGCGCTGATCAGCAGCGTGTTGCCGAACGAGATCCAGAAGGTCGGATCTTCGATCACCCACTTGTAATTTTGCATGCCGACATAGGTCATCGGGCCAAGCGCGTCCCATTTGAAGAAGGACAAATAGATCGTAAAGACGATCGGATATAAGCCGAATACGGCGAATAGCAAGAAGAACGGCGAAATAAACAGATAGGCGGTCAGCTGGCTGCGGCGGTTCTCCGTCATCCACGGCCGTCTCTGCGGCCGCGCCGGCGCAGCCTCGATTGATCTCTCCATGGCACCCTCCAAATCGAAATCATTCCATAAACAAGCAGGCAGAGAATCAGCGGCTAACGCTGCTTCCCTGCTTGCCCGGTTCATCTTCTGTATCCGTTAACTGCGCTCGGCTAGCTTCTTCGACTGTGCGATCGCGTTCTTCCATTCTTCTTCCGGATCGGACTTCTTCTCCAGCACGTTCTTCAAGCCTGCCTTGATGAACGAATCGGTCTGATCATGCAGCGGACCGTAGAACATCGGCTTGACGCGCTCGGCCGCCTTGCCATACTCTACCGCCGTCTTCTGGCCGCCGAAGAAGTCGTCGGCGAAGTCCTTGAACGCCGGATCGTCGTACAGCACCGGAATCGACGGCATCAAGCCTTTCGTCTTGAACGTCTCCAGCTGGCGCTCTTGACTATCCAGCCACGAGATGAATTCGAACGCCTCCTTCGGATGCTTGCCTTCCTTCGGCAGCGAGAGGAACGAGCCGCCCCAGTTGCCCGAGCCTTCCGGAAGCTGGGCGATCCGCCATTCGCCGGCGGAGTCCGGTCCGTTGCTCTTGATGTTGCCTGCCATCCACGCCGGTCCCGGCAGGATGAGGAAGTCGCCGTTGTTCGTCGCTTGCCCCCATTCCGGCGACCAGAGCGCCCAGTTGCCGACCCAGCCTTCCTGAATGCCTTTGACGGTGAAATCGTACGCCTTCTTGATCTGCGGATTCGTCTCCGCGATGAGCGATTTGTCAGCCTTGCTGAAATAGATCTCGCCGTCCGACTGGTCGCGCAGCGCATTGTAGATCAGGTCGGTGCCGTCCACGAACGGCTTGCCCGTCTTCTCCTTGAACTGCTTGGCGACCTGCGCGAATTTATCCCATGTATCGATCGCCGCGCTGAATTCGGCCGGGTCGGTCGGCAGCCCCGCCTGCTCGGCCAAGTCTGTCCGGTAATAGACGACCGTCGGCCCGATATCGGTCGGCAGGCCGATCACGAAGCTGCCGTCCGCGGACGCGCCCTGCTTCCACTTCCACTCCAGATAGTTCGGCTGCAGCTCCTTGGCGCCCAGGTCGTTCAAATTGTGGAATTTATCCGTAGCATTGATGAACCGCTCCATGAAGCCGATCTCCAGCTGGAAGATATCCGGCGCCCCGGATCCGGCCGACAGCGCCGTCGTCAGATTGTTGTGATGCGCCGTCTGGTCGCCCGTGTTCTGCACCTTTACCTGAATATCGGGATGCTCGGCGTTCCATACCTTGACCAGATCGTCATAGCCGGTATTGCCGAGCGTCCAGAACGACAGCTCGACCTTGCCGGAGGACGATTTGCTATTGCCGCCGTTCGCGCTTTGCGTATTACCACCATTGGTCTCGCTGCCGCCGTTATCGTTCGTACCGCTGCCTTCGTTGTTGCCCCCGCTGCATGCTGCCAGCGAGAAGGCGAGCGCCGCGCTCATGAGCGGCATCGCCCACTTTTTGCTTCCTGTCATCGTTCGTCTGACCCCTCTCAACAATTGGTAAGCTTACACCCATAACTGTAAAGGATCGCTATACGTTTGATGAGGAGGCATTCTTCCGATTTGAGGTTGAAATTGTTCCGGTCGGCGAGAGTTTAGCGTAAGTCTGAATAACAAAAAACACGCCTGCGAAAGGCGTGTTCGTGGACGATAATAGGGTATTGCAGCCAATCTCGTCCTCGGCTACCCATGGAGAGTTGCCGCAACCGTGAGCGAACTGACTATTGGTGCTGCGATATGCCGTCAGCGACTTGGCGTTTCGTTCGCGACCACAAAACGACCGGAATAAGCAGCAGCGCGAGACCGCCCCCCGCAAATGATAGAATGGCGTAGCTCGACTGGGCGACCACGATGCCGGACAATGCGCCGCCCGATGCTCCGGCCAACGCGATCAGCACGTCCAGCGTTCCTTGCACCTTGGCGCGGCCGGATGGTTCGGTCGCATCTACGATCAGAGCCGTTCCGCTAATGAACCCAATGTTCCAGCCGAGTCCAAGCAACGCAAGAGCAGCGATCAATAGCAGCATGGAATCGGCTGGCGCCAAAGCGGCCAGCAATCCTGCCAGCAGCAGCAACCCGCCCGCCGTCATCGACATGACCGTCCGGCCCAATTTGTCTACTAGCACTCCCGTCACCAGTGACGGGAGATACATGGAGCCGATATGGATACCGATGACCATTCCCACGTCTCCCAAGCTATGTCCATGATGCTTCATATGAATGGGTGTCATCGTCATGATGGCGACCATCACGACCTGGGTCAGCACCATGACGGACGATCCGACGACTAGCCCTCGATTGCCCGATGGCGAAGCTCCTTTCTCAGCTGCCTTCCGCCCTAGCGGCTCGAAAACATCTGCCATTTGCGCTGCCGCAAGCAGAGGGTCCGGGCGAAGGAAAATATACAAGACGCCGCCTGCCAACAAGAACGCGGCAGCGGCCAGCATAAATAGTCCCGTCATGGACGGCAATCCGGCCGCCGTCGCCCATCGGCCAGTCACATCCACGAGATTGGGACCCGCGACGGCGCCGAACGTGGTCGCCACCATCGCCATGCTGATCGACTTCGCCCGTTGATCCGCCCGGGCTAAGTCCGTTCCCGCGTATCGCGCCTGCAAGTTCGCCGCTGTTCCCGCTCCATAAATAAATAGTGAGACGAACAACAGGAAGGCATTATCGTATGCTGCGGACACGATAACCAAGATGGCGCCTATGCCGCCAACGAGAAATCCTCCGGCCAGTCCCAATCGGCGCCCGTAGCGCTGCGAGAATCGTCCCACCAGCAAGGATGCAAAGGCGGCGCCGATCGTAAGCAATGCGGATGGAAGACCTGCGAAGCTCTCCGTGCCAAGCATGTCTTGTGCCAGCAACGCGCCTACTGTGACGCCGGCTGCTAAGCCTGCGCCGCCAAAGAACTGCGCGATCACCACGATGAGCAACGATCGCTTATATAATCGCTGACGCAGCTTACGGACTTCGGCATCTCCTTGAGGAGTCTGTCGTTCATGCACCATGCGTGCATCACCTTCCATTTCCGCTCGAATAGAACAAGTCTAATATGACGACGAGCTTCTCATCAACGCCCCGGTCTCTTGAAGAGCTCGCGCGCGCGTTCGACCTTGCTTCTGATCACGCATTCTTCGGGATGATCATTAATAAGCCCCATCGATTGCATGAAGGCGTACATGGTGGTCGGCCCCACGAACTTCCAGCCTTGTTTCTTGAGAGCCTTCGACAGGGCGACCGATTCGGGCGAGGTCGTCACGGTCCGAGGCGGAGCAAGCTTGTCCTTGTCCGGTTCGAAACGCCAAATATAAGCGGCAAGCGAGCCATCCCGTTCGACAATGGCCTGTGCCAGCCGCGCGTTGTTCAGAACCGCTTCGATCTTGCCCCGATGCCGGATGATGCCTTCGTTCTGCAGCAGCCGTTCCACGTCGTGATCGGTATAGCGAGCGATCTTGTTGAAGTCGAAATGATCGAACGCCTCGCGGAAGTTGTCGCGCTTCACGAGGATCGTACGCCAGCTAAGCCCAGATTGGAAGCCTTCCAGACTTAATTTCTCGAACAGGCGGGAATCCTCTTGCACCGGGAACCCCCATTCGGTATCGTGATAGTCGAGCAGTTCCTGGCCGCCGGCGCACCAGCGGCAGCGTGGTTGTCCATCCGGACCCGTTACGATATCGCTCATCTCATTTCTCCTTGTATGCAAACTAATGATGCAAATATGCGAAGCTCGTATTCTCGTTGCAGGTTAGCACATACGTTCGCGTTTTGTCAAAAACATGTTACGAGATGTTCGCCACGAGAATTGCGATTCCTATGCTTGTCGCACTTTTACAATACAGTCAGCCTGTCCTCTGTTTTTCTAATAGGGAAACCTAATTTTCAAGGAGGCGTATGACATGCACAAATTTTCAATGGTCGCGAAATTCATTGCCAAACCCGGCGAAGCCGATAGACTGGCGCGCATCCTGCTGGACGCAAGCGCTTCGCTGCAAGCCATTCCGGCATGCGAAGCCTACATCATCCACCGTTCGGATACGGAAGCCGATACGCTGTGGGTGACCGAAATATGGACAAATGAGGAAGCGCATGCGGAATCGCTCGCGCAGCCTGAGACTCGAGCGGCAATCGCGGAGGCGATGCCGTATATCGAACGCGTCGAAGGTACGAAAATGCGGCCGCTTGGCGGCAAAGGGTTAATTTAATCGGGTTATTCGAATTGACGCCTAACCGGTCCCTCAGCGTGGCCGGCGTACAGGACGAATTCCTGTGCGTGGCGTTTACGTCCACCATTTTCCATGGAGCTGGAACGAGGGCTGTCGATCTTGCAATAGATTGTGTTCGTCGAACCGAATCAAGGCTTAGCTCCCTGCCGGGGAACCAAGCCTTGTTCACTTGCCGCATACAAGTAGCGTCATCCACCCGTTCATTCTTGCTTGCGCCGCGCAAAAAATTCGGACAGAAACTGATAGAACAACTGCTCTGCCGGAAGCAGCTTGCGCTGCGTCGGACAGATGACCCCGATGGTCCGGGTGACTTCGGGATCGACCAGCGGAATCTTCACCGTGGCATGCGGAATGTTATCTACCAAGGTTACCTCCGGCATAAGCGCGACTCCGAGGCCGGCCGATACCAGCCCTTTCAACGCATCGATATCATCGCCTTCGAATGCGATGTGCGGCGCAAACCCGATCTCGCCGCATGCGTTCCATACGATGTCACGGAAGATCGTGCCTTCCGGCAAGGTGACGAATGAATCCTCCCGCAGTTCCTCCAGCCGGATGCTTGTCCGATCGGCAAGCCGATGATGGATAGGCAAGAGCGCCACGATTCGTTCAGTGAACAGCAGCTTGGATTGAATCGCCTTCTCGCCGGTTGGCAGCGGGGCGATCAAAGCGAGGTTGAACTCGCCGCTTGCCACGCCTTCGATCAAATCGCGGTAGAGCCCCTGCCTCATCTGAAACTTAGCCTCTGGATACCGCTTGCGAAACGCATAGATCGCCGTCGGCAGCACATGCGCCGCCAAGCTGATCGGGAATGCGATGCGAACGACCCCCTTCTCCGGCTCCAAATATTCCTTCACTTCACGTTCAGCCTCATCGATCATGTTCATGATCTGCTCGACGCGCGCAAGCAAAATCTTCCCGATCGGCGTCAGCTTGACTCGACGTCCCGCACGGATGAAGAGATCGACCCCTAATTCGCTCTCCAGCTGAAAGAGCTGCCGGCTGACGGAAGACTGCGCGACATGCAGCGCATTCGCCGCATCCGTGACGTGTTCCCGCTTGGCAACCTCCATAAAGTATCGCATTTGCCTCACTTCCACCGGTATGATCCTCCACTTCATGCATTTAACGCATCAACTCGATGTTATCTGAATATTGAAGCGATCAATTCTTAAATACTAATATTAAACTACGATCGGAAAAAGAGGAACCGATATCTGCACCATCCACCACGAAGGAGTGTATTCATGCGTTTAGTAGAGGAAGCCGTACAAGCGAATTCGCAAGAGGCGCATCATTACGTCAATCGCGTATTCGAGACTGTGAAGAACCGTAATCCCCACGAAACGGAATTCCACCAGGCTGTAAAAGAAGTGTTTCTCTCGCTCATCCCCGCACTCGCCCACAATCCGGCTTATGTCGAGCATGCCATCCTCGACCGGCTGGTCGAGCCCGATCGGCTCATCTCGTTCCGTGTGCCTTGGGAGGACGACAACGGCCAGGTGCAGGTGAATCGCGGATACCGCGTCCAATTCAGCAATGCGATCGGGCCCTACAAAGGCGGCTTGCGCTTCCACCCGACCGTCAACTCCAGCATCGTCAAGTTTCTGGGATTCGAGCAAATCTTCAAGAACGCATTGACGGGGCAAGCGATCGGCGGCGGCAAAGGAGGCTCCGACTTCGATCCGAAGGGCAAATCGGATCGTGAAATTATGCGCTTCTGCCAAAGCTTCATGACCGAGCTGAGCAAGCATATCGGGGCGGATACGGATGTACCCGCAGGCGATATCGGCGTCGGCGCCCGGGAAATCGGTTATATGTTCGGACAGTACAAGAAGCTCGTCGGCGCCTATGAAGCGGGCGTGCTCACCGGCAAAGGCATCGGATACGGCGGAAGCCTCGGCCGCAAGGAAGCGACCGGCTACGGAGCCGTCTATTTCGTAGAGCATATGCTGAAGAACGCGGGCTATGAATTCAACGGAAGCACGGTGGTCGTGTCAGGGTCGGGGAACGTCTCGATCTACGCGATCGAGAAAGCGATGCAGCTAGGTGCCAAGGTCGTCGCGTGCAGCGACTCCGGCGGCTATATTTATCATGAAGCCGGCATTAATCTGGCGACGATCAAACGGTTGAAGGAAGTCGAGAACCGGCGCTGCCGGGATTACATCATCGACCATCCCGATGCGGTCTATGTCGAGGGCTGTTCCGGAATTTGGACGATACCGAGCGATATCGCGCTGCCTTGCGCGACGCAGAACGAGATCGATAAGGCGTCCGCCGAGCTGCTCGTTCGCAATGGCGTTAAAGCCGTCGGCGAAGGCGCCAACATGCCTTCTACCTTGGAAGCCATCGACGTCTTCCACGCCAATGACGTGCTGTTCGCCCCTGCCAAAGCCGCCAATGCGGGCGGCGTATCCGTCTCGGCGCTGGAGATGGCTCAGAATAGCGCGCGGCTGTCGTGGACGATGGACGAAGTCGACGTCAAACTGCGGCAGATCATGAGCAATATTTATAATGAATGCATGAACGCTTCCGAGAAATACGGCGTGCCGGGCAATCTCGTCATCGGCGCCAACATTGCCGGATTCGTCCGAGTGGCGGATGCCATGATCGCGCAAGGCGTCTAATCATTCATAACCAGTACCTCGTCGAATAAGGAGCATGCCGCCGCGGCTTGCTCCCTATTCTCTCTACATTGCCTGTACGCCTCTTCCAATCACGATATTCCCGTCCGATCCAACATCTAGCTATCGATTGCGTAATATCTTCGGAAGTGGGAAATTGTGGTTGAAATTTCTTGAACGATCACGTATGATGCTAGTAATAAGTTAAAGGCAATGCTACCTGAACAGGTACATCCTCGAAGCTACACGCCGGAGGATGTGCCTTTTTTGCATCTATAAAATGTTTAAATATTACACATCTGATATTTCCTTCAAGCAAAAGATGAAGGCAATGTTACCTGTTAAGGGTACATCCTCGGACGAATCCAAGGGTGTACCCTTATGTCCGTTTCTGCGAAGGAACGACGCTGATTCTGTGGCGAGATGCTAACCGCCGATACTTGTAAGCGGTTGCATTTTACGCATATTAACGAAAGGGGTTACAAAACGATGATGAAGAAAACAGGGGTTCTTCTCAGCGCCATGGCCATGACGATCGCGCTGAGCGCATGCTCGGGCGGAAGCACGGGGAATGGCAGCAATGGAGGAGGAAATGAAACCGCACCGACTACGGCGGAGCAGAACGCCGACGGGCAGTCGAACGCATCCGGTTCGGATGAGCTCTCACCCGAGCCTGGCGCTAAGCTGATCATCTGGGAAGCGAAGGAGCAGCAGGCGTTCCTCGAGGAAATGGGAAAGCAGTTCACGGCGAAGTACGGCGTCCCCGTTGAATTCCAAGAAGTCGGCGGCGGCGACCAGCGCAACCGGCTGACGACAGACGGGCCGGCAGGCATCGGCGCCGACATTCTCGCGATCCCCCACGATCAGCTCGTCGAAGCCGTTGCCGCCGGACTCTTCCTGCCGAACGACTTCTACGCCGAGGAGACGAAGAAGAACTTCCTGCCAGCGGCCGTTGATGCCGTGACGATCGACGGGGTCCTGTACGGCTACCCGCGGAATATGGAGACTTACCTGCTCTACTATAACAAATCGCTCGTGAAGCCTGAGGATCTGGCCAGCTGGGACAGCATCAAAGCCTTCTCGCAGAAATTCAACGAGCCGAAGAACAACAAGTTCGGCTTCATGTTCCTGGCCAACGACTTGTATTTCGTCAATGCGTTCGCGAATGGCTATGGCGGCTACATCTTCGGCCAGAACGGAACCGACCCGACAGATATCGGCATCAACAAACCTGAATTCGTGGAAGGGATGAAGTTCTACCAAAGCCTGCACGACATCCTCCCGATCAAAGCGACCGACGCGACGGCCGACGTCAAGACGAACCTGTTCCAGACCGGGAAGCTTGCGATCAACATGGACGGAATCTGGCAGCTGGGCAACTTCACGACCGAGAAACTCGGCTTCGAAGTCGGCGCCGCCACGCTCCCTCCGATGCCGAACGGCAAGAGCCCGCTTCCTTTCGCCGGCGTGAAGTCCTACTTCGTCAGCGCCTTCAGTCAATACCCGAACGCCGCCAAGCTGTTCATCCAGATGCTCACGTCGGAGGAAGCGTTGTCCAAGGAATTCGAGATGACCGGCATTATCCCCGCTCGCAACGGGATGGAAGACGACGCGGCAATTAACAAGAACGAAGTTGCGACAGCCTTCCTCGAGCAATTCAAAACCGCGCAGACAATGCCGGGCATTATCGAGATGCGCGCGGTGTGGACGCCGGTAACGGCCGCGCTCGAGCCGATCTGGAACGGCGCCGACGTGCAGAAGACGATGGACAAAGCCGCGGCGGATCTCAAAATCGCCATCGAACAGCAGGGTAAATAATCCGCCAAGAAAGGAGTAGCAAGCATGAGCGAAGTCAATACGAGCTCTATCCCTACCCTTCCTCCCGCCATGGACAGCCTCCCTCATGCGCGTAATTCCGCTGCGCTATCGGTTGTCGCGGCGGGGCTGGGCCAACTGTATAATCGCCAGTGGGGCAAGGGCTTTATCTTGCTGGCGATGTATGCGCTTGGCCTGTACTTCGCTATTACCCGCCTCGGACATGCGCTCTGGGGTCTGACTACGCTCGGGGAACAGAAGCAGCAGATGAAGCTCGTCGGCAAAGTATACCAGCCGATCGCCGGCGACCATTCGATCTTCCTCATGGTGCAGGGTCTTATCGTCCTCTTCGTCGTCTTCCTGCTTGTCTTGCTGTACGCGGCATCCATTCGCGATGCGTACCGAATCGGCAAGCTGCGGGAGCAAGGCATTGCGCCGAAGCCGTTCATCGAGACGCTGAAGTTCGTCAACGACAAGTGGTTCCCGTACATGATTCTGTCGGCGCCGCTGCTGTTCGTGCTGTTCTTCACGGTGCTGCCGATCGTCTTCTCCATCCTGATCGCCTTCACCGACTATTCATCGCCCAACCATCTTCCGCCGGCGAATCTCGTCAATTGGGTCGGCATCACGAACTTCTTGGACCTGTTCCAACTGAGCGCCTGGGCCAAAACCTTCTACGGGGTGTTCACGTGGACGATTACGTGGGCGGTGCTGTCGACGGTCACGACCTTCTTCGGCGGCTTCGCGATCGCGCTGCTCGTACAGCAGAAGTTCGTCCGGTTCAAATCGTTCTGGCGCACGCTGTACATGCTGCCGTTCGCCATTCCATCGTTCGTGTCGCTGCTCATCATGCGCAACTTTTTCAATACGCAATTCGGCCCGGTCAACCAATACTTGCGTTGGTTCGGCATTGAAGGTCCGGAGTGGCTGGCCGATCCGTTCTGGGCGAAAGTAACGGTGCTCATCGTCAATTTCTGGCTCGGCTTCCCCATCTCGATGCTGCTGATCATGGGGATTCTCACCACGATTCCAAGGGAGCAATACGAAGCGGCCGAGGTTGACGGCGCCTCTCCGATCCAGCGCTTCCGGATGATTACGTTCCCGAGCGTCATGTATTCGCTGGCCCCGATTCTGATCGGCACGTTCGCGGGCAACGTCAACAATTTCGGCGTTATCTTCCTGCTTACCGGCGGCAACCCGGCCAACAGCGAATACCAATTCGCGGGCGAGACCGATCTGCTCATCACGTGGTTGTATAAGCTGTCGATCACGAATGGCAAATATAATTTCGCCTCCGTCATCAGCATTATGATCTTCGTCATTATCGCCGGCCTGTCGATCTGGAATTTCCGCCGGACGAAGGCGTTCAAAGAGGAGGAGACGTACCGATGAGAACCGGCCATCGGCTGAGACAATCGTTGTGGATGGCCGTTAGTTACGTGCTGCTTGCCTTGATCGGCGTATTCGCCGTATTCCCTGCCCTATGGGTGGTGCTGTCCTCCTTCCGCCCGGGGACATCGTTATTCAGCGAGACGCTCATTCCCGTCAGCTGGACGGTGGCGCATTACAGCGAGCTGTTCACGCGTTTCCCGTTCGCAGCGTGGTATTGGAACACCCTGAAGATCGCGGTCGTGTCCACCATCTTCGGGACGATCTTCGTCCTGCTCACCGGCTATGCGTTCTCGCGGTTCCGGTTCTACGGCAAGAAAAATGTGATGAGCGTCCTGTTCGTCCTGGGCATGTTCCCTTCGTTCATGAGCTTGTTCGCCGTCTACATCCTGCTGCTTAATATGGACCTGCTCAATAAACATTCGGCCTTGATGCTCGTCTACACGGCCGGCGCGGCCATGGGCTATCTGGTCGTCAAAGGATACTACGACACGATTCCCAAGAGTCTGGAGGAAGCGGCACGGCTCGACGGGGCAAGTCACTGGGGCGTCTTCTTCCGTATCTTTCTTCCCTTGTCCCGCCCAATGATCGTGCTGCTCTCCGTCACCTCGTTCGCCGGCGCATTCAACGATTATATTTTCGCGCAGGTCGTGCTGCGGTCGACGGAGAAGCAGACGCTCGCGGTCGGACTGTTCAATATGGTCAGCGGCAATTTCGCGACGCAGTTCACGATCTTCGCGGCCGGCTGCGTGCTCGTTGCCCTGCCGATCACCGCGGTGTTCCTCATTTTCCAGCGTTATCTCGTCGAAGGGTTGACGTCCGGAGCGGATAAGGGCTAGCGGGTCGGGCAGCGGAACAAACATAACAACTGTGAAGGATGGTCATGATGGTGCAAACCGAAAAACTACTTCAACGACTCAATGCCATTGGCGAGTCCTTAAGCAAGACGGATGGCGCTTTAGGACTGCTCGGTCTTGGATCGGTCGGACTCGAGACGGATCGGCTGGATGAATACTCGGATCTGGATTTCTTCGTATTCGTTCGAGCCGGCGCGAAACCGCGCTTTCTGGAAAGTCTGGACTGGCTGGAGAATGCTCATGCGTTGGCCTATAGCTTCTTGAATACCGAGGTGGGCTACAAGATTCTGTTCGAAGACGGCATCTACGGCGAGTTCGCGATCTTCGAGGAGGAAGAGCTCGCCGTCATCTCGTATACCGGCGGTCGAATGGTGTGGCGATCACCCGATTGGCAGACGAATGTCCCTGCCACTTGGGGGCTGCCGGCCAAGGAACCTAAGACAGACCTGCATCATCCGCTCAATGAGGCGCTGACGAATCTGTATGTCGGCCTCAGCCGTTATGCCCGCGGCGAGCGTCTGTCGGCCTTGCGGTTCATCCAGAGCTATGCGATCGACAATCTGGTCTCCGTCTTGCATCTGCTGGAGCGGGAAGAGTCGTTCTTCCCGGATCCGTTCGGCTCGGAACGGCGGCTGGAACGCCGATTCCCGGCGTTCGCCGGCCAGCTGAGCGAGATGCTCCAAGGCTGCGACCGTTTGCCGGAATCTGCGCTGGCGATACTTGGTTATATCGAGCGGCATTATCCGGTTAATGAGCGGCTGAGCTGGGAGATTCGGCGGATGGCGCGGGAGTGCGGTGCGAGCAGGATTATCTAGCAAACTTCCCATGCAACGAAGTAGAGCCTCGGGCTGGTGCCCGAGGCTTTTCTACTTTCAACTAACCCAAGAAACTATTCGATTTGCAAGGTGCGTTCTTCTACTATTCATTAATAAAACTTCTTCAAGTCTTCCCAAGTCTCGAGTTTAGCTAAGTCGTCATAATGAATGATAATTTGGGGCTGTGACTTAAAAAATAACACAGTAGTGGCTTCATACTTTTTTACTTTTATCCAATGGATAATTTTGAGATACTTACTTACTTCCTCTTCAGATTCTGAAAAGTCTGCATGAAGTCTAATGTGGATCTTAGACAATGAATGTATTTCCTTACCCATATCTGAGTATAAGACATCGTCCCCATACTTATTAAGTAAATCTTCTCTTGCTTCGATTAGTAGTTCAGCTGTAGAGTACTCATTAAAGTTCTTTTGTACAAATGAGTTTATTTCGTTACTAACATCAAAACCTTTACTCGTAGCAAGATAGTTATCTTGGAATCCGTTCTCATATGTGGGAGCAACGTTAATTAATACTCCGGAGTCCGCAGCCCAAGAAGAATAAAAATTACTGTCGATTTTGCTATAGCTTACTCCGCGCAAAGTAAATTCTATAGTTGGGTACTTTGTTTTAAGATAATCATCAACCTTCTTTTCGTATCTCGCCTTCTCCCATGGAATACCATTGGTTGCCGTATAGAAAAATAATTCCCCACTACAAACCACGATCCCGAAAAAACAAACAATCTTTAGCACAATTCCTTTTCGTAATTCCAATTTAACTTTCCCCTACTCATCTCAGAATGCATTAGCTGCTTGCTTGTAAACTTCGACATTGACAATAGAGACCGATATTGCTTTCTTCGTGGTATGCCTCTCCTTCAATGAAGACGTAAGCAATACACTGCAAGAATATTCTATTATAATGCATTAAGACCTAATAGTACCAATTATCTGTAGTACCAGAACCGATTTTTCCAAGTGCGCGAAATTGATTTCAAACTATTTGCCTAATAGGAAATAGTTCCAGCCCTCTATTGGAATTGCTTTCACACCATTTTCACAAGTATATTTAGCACCCTCCGTATACTTATGATGTTTGTAAAAAACTATTGAACCTGCATTTGGGTTAATAACCCAAAAAATGAAATTATAGGTCTCATATGGTAAAGTAAGATACTGTTCATTGATTTGATTTTTTTCATCTTGTCCCTTTCTTATTACTTTTTCATTTTTTATCGCACATAATGCCTCTCAGGTCTCATCTCCGTTTTTCACTATTCTATATCCACTATTTTAATTTAATATACAGCTCCTAGACCATTGCTAAGTCCTGTAGAAGTTCTTCTTCCTTTATGGTCATCTTCTCTTTTTTAACTTATTGATCATGATAATAATGGCATCTTTAATTCCACCAAATAAATACCGCTTAATATTCGCTTCAGATTGGGCTTCCCATTTCTCACGGGGCATTCCAACATCAACCGTTATATATTTGTCTTTCCGATTGATTCTTAATTTCTGACATCCTACAAAATTCCACGCCCTTATGTCCCCATCTACACGCAATACATTAGCAAACTCCTTAATCTCAAGAGAATACTCTTTATTGCAATAAGTCTTAAATAGTTGCCTTAACTCAATCAATAGCTTCTGGACCACCTCAGCGGCATTTGTGTCTCCCATTTGTGAGCCGAAAGTAATTGTTGGTGATCGGAGTTCATGTTCACACACACATACTTTTTCTTTTTTAACCCATTTTTCTTTGTTCTCTGGACCAGTTTTTTCTCAACAAGTGCTCTTTCTTTTGTAAGCATCTCCTGCACGGAATGAAGTATTCTCTAGTTAAAATTAAAAAACCTGAATGGTCATAAACCATTCAAGTTTCATAGTCATACTATTCCTAACTTCTCTCTATACTCTTGATTTATTTTCCATAGTTCTTCAATGGGAACAATGGAACGCGCCCGTTTCTCTAATTCTTCTCCTTCAGCCCAAAGAAAAGGATAGATAAGAAACCCGGCGTCAGATTCAATTTGAAGTACATCCTCTTTCCAATTTCTCCACCGAAGTGACTCATAAAATTTGCATATGTCTCCAAAGAAAATCCAGTTGATAAAATCTGTATATGTCATACCTAGTGATTCCCACTCAAGGGTATCTGGCGCTAGATAATACACCTCTCCCTGATCTCCTGGGAAAGCTCCTCCATTTAATGCAAAGAACCCACCTAAGACATCATCGGCAATAGCTAATGCTTGGGATTGTCTGGTGCTTTGATCATTTTGGAAAAGGTTCCAGCTCACGATATCTCTTCTTAAACGGGGATGACCTGAACCATAAATCCTTATCCATCCATGGTCAACAAGTAACCCGCCAGTATTATAGGTTACCGTACCAAGAAATGATTTTGTTGCCACTTGAAGTTTCATTAGAATCCCATCCCTGTTACTGCTTGGGGATAAGACCTCCACGTGGTTAGTTGCTTTTTCTCGCCACTCTTGAAAGATCTCGTTTGTTGATCCATCTTGCGTTAATTCACGTGACGTTTTCAAGTTCCTACCGCCTTACGTTTATTTTACACACTATCTATTTCTTCGATTAAAGCTAAAAATGAATCCTGAAGCTCTCCGTCAGTAGCCACTGAATCTAATAGCAAAGTGGGTTCAATCGGGCATTCAGCTAAAGTCGAACTTCCATCTAGAATGCCAAGCATATTCGAAATGGTGTCGACCATGGTTTGTTCCACTATTTTCAATAGATGCTCTCTGTTCTCTACATTCAGGCTGTTATAGAGGTTTATTGCATTCTTCCAATACTCGTCTGTTTGAGGACCCACAATCGTTGTTTCGTACAAATTTCTGTAGAGAGGGTGAGATTTTCTTTTACGATTGATTCATATAGTGCTTTAACAAATGTCTCATTCATGTTTGCTTCATCCTCATTTATGGTTTTGACATCTACATACATCCGGAATCTCTGGGTCAAACCAAAAGTTTGCACAGACTTCTCTTTGTTAAGTCCTACTCAGTCCACTCCATTATTTTCCGCCAAAGTTGCGTCATTATGAAGAGGTAAATGCATTTGCCCACAAGGTAATAGCTAATTGAAATCTTTCATCTTTTGGGTGTAGTGTTTTTTATCAGTGAAAGCTACATAATCCAATCCCTGACAATAGTTTAGAATGCCATCATTAACTGTTGTCCCCATAAAGACAAAGTGCTTTAGTTGAGGGAGGTTCTTAATGAATTGAATGGATGGGATCTGACCATTATCTGTAAAAGTTAATTTTTCGAGTTTATTCAGATTATGAAGTTGATCTGCATCCTGTATATTTTTGCAAGACTCTATGGACAATTCTATAAGGTGACTCCCGTTTTCCCAATTTAATTGATTCACAGATTCAAGTTTGCTGCAATAATACAAACCTAACTTCGATATTTTGGAGAACGCACGAATGCCCTTTAAACTGGTTATTGTGGATTGAAAAATCTCCAGTTGTTCTAAGTTTATTAAATCTGATAGCAATGTTAGATCCTTGCTTTTCGGCTTGTACTTCCACATATTGAGGATTTTCAAAGATTTGCAATTCTCAATACCAATTACATTCTTGTTTATATCTACATACAAAGCTTCTAGATTCGAGAATTTTGATACGTCCACTTTTGTTATTGGGTCCCCTAAAAAGAGAACTTGCAGATTAACCAAACTGTTCAGTCCGGAATAATCCTCGATATTGGAACTAATAATATTTACTTTTTTCACATCCCCGCAATCCTTCAGAAAATCAAGCGTTGTTTTATCGTAGAATGAATCATTTATTGCAATTGAAGCTGTGTTATTCGTATTGATATAATTCACATATTCTTGAATTCGATCTCCTTCTAGTACAATATACTCGCTGTTAAGTCCATCCATAAATTTAAATCCATCTTTCTGAATAATCGCCACTGAACGATCCTCCTACTATTAAAGGTAGAGCAAGCAAGATAATTAATCGAATTTCAGCTCAGATAGATCGAGATCAATGGATTCTTCCATGTAGTCGTATTCAGGATTATTCAGAACTTCTGTTTCAACCTCATTTTGCAACACTCGAATCATTTCCTCAGGAATTTCATACTGACCAAACAGTGAAACGAGAGCATCAAAATAATAGCTAATATATCGACCTTTTTGATCAGAACTTTCTACGATTGCTTTATAGGGTAACCAAATGCCCCAGTTTAGTATCTGTTCTCTTCTGTTTAAATCTGGACCCTTCACTTCTGTTTTTACAGTTGAACAATTGGTGGAAACCATCAAGTTAAGGTACTTGATCTCTCTTTCAGTAATCTGCTCCAACTTTGATTTTAGGTTTTCATTTAGTATTCCCCTGATTTTGAGATCCACTTTGTGGCTTATCGAAAAATAGATATTAGGTTCGCTAAACAAACTGCTTGTAATAATCTCCATAGAATCTCCTATGTATTATTATTTTTCTAGCTTAGTCATCCTGTTTTCCCAGTGGCTACAGCGTTTTTTGCCACTTATCATCGCCCATAATTCTGTCTACGATATGTTCTACATCCCACACAGCTGCGATTTCAAGACCTTCGCACTCCGTTTGAGTGGACGCTCGAATTTCACCTTTGTAATAGATGGAACATTCACCATTTAAGTTATCCATTATACATTTCGGTGGCGGCCATGCTTCTTCTTCGTGAGTAAAGTGACGGTGATCTACAACAGGCCATTGGCCAGACTTTAGGACATCATCATATACACCGACGAAGAATTGGTAGTTTTCACCCGAAGGCAAATCCTCCATAGATTTACCTCTGTGATGATAAATAGCAATCCCAGCATCCTTAAATCTTCTGCCGAATGCAAACTGTCCATCTGGTAATGGGATTGCATAGACATCTCCAAGCTTAATTCGTTTGCGTTTAACAGCCATTTACTTACTCCTTTACCGCTGCGTTAAATCGGTTGTCTCTACTTGTTATCAGACCAGCTGTATCCTGTTTAAGTACTTTGCATCTCTGTTTCAATCGTACAGCACGATCGACAGATGAAGAAGTAAAGGAATGCCTCACCGAAAATGAATGAAAAGCCTTCTTGGATAAGTCCCTCAATGTCGTAATCCTCACTGCAAACTGTAGCGACATAATGCATCACCTCTTCACAATGTGAGCATTTCTTGTGAATACCTCCATTTGGGAATAGTGGAATGTCCATTAATCGACAGACGTACGCTGAACCGAATGCTGCGAATGCACGATCCATTTCATCTTCAGTAGCAGGAACGTCGACTTCATGCATATTCTCCAAAACCATAGCAACACACGGCAATGGATAGGGTAATCGATCTTCCGGTTCAGCCACCCATTTCTCCTCATCAACTTGCTTTAGAAGCGCGACTGACTTCGTTTCTGAATCCATTCGAAAAACTTGATTGGACCAATAGGAAGAACAATTGAGACAAGACACAAGTGGGATGCGATCGAGTTGGCCTGTCCGTAGAGAGGATAACTTTTCATCCTGGAGATCAAAATCGAAAAGTAGGTGTACGTTCGTGCCACAATTCGGACATTGTGGAGTTGACCAGGATTCTCCCCCGAAGGTGTGCACATAAACACCCTCCCCTCTAACTACTCGATAACCTTGGCTGCACATCGAGCTGCTCCTTTTCATTGAAATCCCGTTCTACACGCAAATTGTCCATCCGTGTGTTTCTGGCCTTCCTTTAATACATCCTGCACGAAGCTATCTATTCCTTTTATTTCCTTTTGTCTCATATTTAAGCCATACAAAACACACCCCCCCCCTGTCTCCAACCAGACAGAGGGTTCCACTCACTCAAAAACTACAGCAACAGCCGCACGCCCTATTCCACTACCAACTCAAAATCTGCCGCGCCATGATCGTCAAATCCACAATGTCAATCTTCCCGTCCGCGTTCAAATCGTGCTGCTTCATTGTCTCCCACTGCGTGTCCGCACTTGTTTTACCGTACGACTTCGCCATCAGCGCCAAGTCGCCGATCGTCAAACTGCCGTCGTTGTTTTTGTCGCCCGGCACGGTCGTGATGACAGAGGTTTGGAAGACTTTCAATGCCGCATCCAACGTCTGGATCGCCTGCTCCACCTGCGCACTGGTCGCGGCGTCGTTCGCAGCCACGGTCTTCGCTTCGTTGATTGCCGCTTGCAGCTTCGCCTTCGCCCCGGCAGGATATTGGCCGACCCGGCTGCCTTCTACGGCGGCGTCATGCGCTTGCTGCGCGCTGACGATTAACGCGTTCAGCGCCGCTTATCCGAGACGGCCGATATGCGGACCATGAATGATTGGCTCGGAAGCCGGGACTCCACGCCTTCGCCGTTCGCCGTGGTCAGCGCGAACGCAATCGTCTGATTGCCCTGTGTGGCGCTCGCTCTCGCCTTGAACGTCAGCTTGAGCAGCGTGCCGTTCGGATTCGTCTGCCCTTTGCCTACATGCACGCCGAGAATGCGCAGTTGACCGGGTTGCTTTACGGCGTGATCGACGACGACGAACTTCGACTCGTCTGCCGAATTGAAATCTACGAATTCGAGCTGATCCGCATCGAAGGTCAAGCGAATATCCTGCGCCAGGATGTCTTCTTCAACGGCAGCCATCCCGTACGCCAGGTCGAACGCCGCCCCGCCAGCCGTGACAGACGATGGTCCTTGCACTTGAATCGAAGGCGTGTTGTTGCTTGCCCTCCTTCGCATACCCATACTCCTGCTGCGTGTTTCCACTGGTCGCTTCTCGCAAGGATTCCCTCTACGCTGTATGCAGCCGCTTCTTCCGTCGTCAGCTGCTTCGTCCATTTCAACCTGCTCTTCGGATCAGCCCCAGGCCCATAGCTGGTAAACTCGCCGTAGCGCGCGGTCTTCTCGTTGTTCGGATTGCTCCAATTGTTCCAGCCTTCCGGCGCGCCGCAAGCGACGCTGTCCGGACAGCCTGCAATAGAAAAAGGCCGCTCTCCATAGAGCAGCCTGCTTCCCTATAACCTGTCGTTCGATGGTGATGAAGCCGCCGTTTGTCCGGCCTGTCCAGCTCGCTTCCTCGCCTATCCGCCGAGCCTCTACAAGTTCTCCGTGGCCAACGTGAACCCTTCGATCGCGACATCCTCGTCCACTTCGATCAACAGGCAACGTCTGCCTTGAAAATTCACCTGCTTCACATACTTCAAGTCCTGCGGGCTTACCGTGATCGTCGCGATCTTCGTATCGATCTTGATCGATTTGGACGTGAACTTCGGCACGACGCTGCTCGCTTTGATCTCGTAATTCCGGTCGTCGACAACCGTCTGGAACGCTTGCTCCACCTTCTCCGTCGTCACATCTTCCACGCCGCTTGCCATCAGCAGCCGCTCCACGTCTTTGAAATCAAGCGTCGGCGGCTCCTCCGTGTCGTGCGATTCGACGACCCGGTTGATCTCCTCGTACACGTAAGCGATCGTGCTCGAATCGAGCGTCTCGCCGGCCACTTCCTTTACGATATCTTCGAAAATAGTCCGCTCTTCCAGCGCCGTCACCGTCGGCTCGGCGTTGAGCACCTGCTCGACGAAATGCGAATTCGGCTCATTGGCTTTGCCCGAGCAATACAGCACGCGGTTCACGTCGGAATAGCCGTCCGTCACGCTCGGATAGAAGAATCCTTGCTCCGGCGTGCTCAATTTGATGATCGGATCGACGAAGACGTTGTACTTGAACTGTCGCTCGACATAATCGAACATCAGCGTCTTCCGCTGCGACTCGGTGGAATTCACGCTGCACAGGATGAACGGATGCGCGAACATCTCATCCTTGCCGGTCTCCTCGGCTGCATCGTTCCGGGACTTGGTTGGACGGAAGTATTGTCCGCGTATGAAGGTGACGACCATGTCCTTCTCATATTTGCGGTCCTTGATCATCTTCTCCACAAGATGAAGCATCAAGTCCTGCCACTCGTCCGGATCGCCAGTAATGAGCGCTTGATGGAGAAGCACCATCGTCGGCTCGCCCTCTTCCACGTTCTCGTGGAACTTCAGCTCGAACAGCTTCTGGCCCAGCTCGCCGGACAACAGCTTCTTGAAGTTGCCCATATGTAACTCCTGCTTCTCTCTATCCACCAGCGCGAAAGGCTGGCGCTCCCAATGATAGATCTCGCTGCTATCTTTCATAATGTACACGTTCAGAATGTCGTAATTATTGAGCAAATCGTGATCCAGCTTGAACTGCTTGCGAATGTGCGCGATTTCTTTTTTGATCATGGTCCGTCAGACAGCTCCTATTATGTGATATGGCTTTACCAGTATAAACGATGGAGCTGGCGAAGTGTAAGTAAAAAGAACGGGCGCACCGCTGTGTGGAGGCAAGCACAGAAAGGTGCTGCCATATAGAACGCTTCTCGCGGTGGAGTCGTCAAGCTCGAACGGGTTCGGCACGATCATTCCCTTGAGACGCTCCGGCCGCGAATTACAATAAAGTGCCCCAACGTCATCCACGACGACAATGGGGCACCTTGATCAAATAGGCAATCTCAAGCTTAGAGCGGCGCGGCCAAAACGATTTGGCCCCTTGGTTGCGTCCCGAGCGCGTCCGGTTCCAGCGTTATTGCAATCGTATCGTAATCTTGCGGTTTAAATGTATAGTACATCGCGCCATGACCTTGTTCCGACAAGAACGTGCCTGCGCTTACCTTGGCGTCTTCTTTGATCAACCATACCTGGTAAGCTTCCGTCCCCTGTAGCTCCGGTAAGTTCTCCGCCTGCACGACCAGATGAGTGCCCTTCTGATCAATTACGATCGTCGCCAATCCTTGAGCGACAATATCCGCCGCCGCCGGAGCCAGTTGAACGGCTTGCTCGACCCTCATCTGCGGGCTCGAGGCATCATGCTGATCAGCCAGTTCACCACGTAAATCCGCAATGGTTGCGAGCTGAGAGCCAGCGTAGGCGACAAACAGGATGACGGCTGCCGCGAATCCTGCCGCGAGCCACCGAATTTGCCGGTTGCGGGATTTCAACTTCCGCCCAAGCTCATCCATGTCCTCGCTGCCGCTGCGCTCTCGAACTGTAGGCACGGACACGGCGTTAGCCTTATAAGCAGCCTCGTCCTCCGTTCGTCCTTCGGTCGGCTGCGCTTTCCCAGCCTCGCTTCCCAGCACATGACTTAACACACGACGCTTCATGCCTGCGGGCACTGGCTGCTCCTCGACGGACAAAGGCAGCAGATCGATCACTTCCATCAAGGCTAACCGGCTGGCGCGGCAAGATTCGCAGCTGTTCAGATGAAGCTCGAACGCTTCCCTCTCCTCGTCTGCGAGTCCGCCCATCACATATAGCTCTAGAAGCTCGCATGGGTCCTTATCGATGTATGTCATGCGGTGTTTCCCTCCTTTCCGAACCGCCAAGCCGCGTTCTTAATTGCTTCAAGGCTAACCGCAGCCGGCTCTTCACCGTGCCAAGCGGTATGCCCTTCCCCGCCGAAATCTCTTGATGCGTCAGCCCTTGAAAATAAATCCAATCCAGCACATTCCGCTGCTCTTCGTTCAGCTCCTTGACCGCATCCTTCACGATTTCGGCCATCAAATTCTTCGAAGCTTCTTCTTCCGGGTTCATGCGCTCGTCGGGAATGGCGGCGAATAGCTCCGTATCCTCGGTCTGCTTGGCCGTCCGATTCTGCTTCCGCCGCAGCTGATCGATCGCAATATTGCGCGTGATCGCGAAGATCCACGTCGACAGTTTGCCTTGCGATGGATCAAACGGCTTGGCGTGATTCCATATCCGCATAAACAATTCCTGCACGATTTCCTCCGCCAGCATGGCGTCGCCGACGAAGCGATAAGCGAAGGAATAGACAGCTTGTTCATAGCGATCATACAGCCATTCAAGCGCCTTGGAGTCGCGCTCGGCGATCCGCCGCATGATCTGGACTTCATCAATTGGGTTGTCCACCAGAAGCCCCCTCTCGTTTTACCTATTATAATCCGATGCCGCATCTTCGAGGAGAGTCCAAAAAAAATCTCGTAAACCGGTGATCCGACTGCGCAAAACATACGAACCATTTTATGAACGGCTTTGAGCCCACTATCTTAAGGAGGAATTGGTACATGAAAGGAATACGCGCGAAACTATCGACGCTTCTGTTGACCCTGCTGTTGTTGGTGCCGACAATGGCCAACGCGCATACGGTCAGCACGACCGGCCCTTCCCCGGACCTTCGGTCAGCATTGGGCCGCCTGCTGGGCGAGCATGCGATTCTCGCCGTCGTCGCCATGCAAAAAGGGATCGACGGCGCGCCCGACTTTAGAAAGGCTGCCAATGCGCTGAATCAAAATACGGACGACCTGACGGTCGCCATCGCTTCCGTTTACGGTAAAGACGGCGCAGCGGCATTCAAGACGATCTGGAGCTCGCATATCGGTTATTTCGTCGACTATGTGAAGGCGACGGCCGCCAAAGATGAAGCCGGAACGAAAAAGGCGATTGCGGATCTGGAGGCATACCGGATGGAGCAGGCGAAGTTTTTCGCCGACGCCAATCCCTACTTCGACGAGAGCATCATCGCCAGCGAATTGAAACATCACATCGATCACCTTTTGTCCGCATTCAACAACTACGCTAACAAAAATTATACGGCGGCTTACAAGGATGCTCAGACCGCGTACACGCATATGTTCGCGACCGGCGATGCGCTGGCGGCAGGCATTGCGAAGCAATTTCCGAGCCAATATTCGGATGCGTCGTCCACGAACCCCGCCTCCGACCTTCGTTCCGCACTGGAACAGAAGCTTGGCGAACATGCCCTGCTGGCCGTCTTCGCGATGCAAAAGGGAATCGACGGCAAAGCGGATTTCGCCGACATCGCCGCATCGCTTAACCGCAATACCGACGACATCACGGCGGCCGTTGCCTCCATGTACGGCAAAGAAGCCGGCGAAGCCTTCAAGACGATCTGGTCGTCGCACATCGGTTATTTCGTCGATTATGTCAAAGCAATGGCTGCCAAAGATGAAGCAGCCGCGGCCAAAGCGGTTCATCAGCTTGAGCAATACCGGATGGAACAAGCGAAGTTCTTCGCCGGCGCCATTCCAAGCCTAAGCGAGCAAACGCTGGCCGAAGGCCTCAAGATGCACATCGGTCATTTGCTCGACGCCTTCAACGCATATGTCGCCAAGGATTACGCGAAGGCTTATGCCGATGTCCGCACAGCGTACAGCCATATGTTCCCTACGGGAGCGGCCCTTGCGGCAGGCATCGCGGCGCAATTCCCGGAGCAATTCCATACGGCCAACACATCATCGGTTCCATCCGTACAAAAAGTTTGGTTCCAGGTGAAGTCGAACCTATTGACTATTGACGGCAGCAAAACCACCATGGACACGATGCCGTTCGTCAACCAAGGCACGACCTATATCCCGCTTCGTTATCTTGCCGAAGGCATCGGCGCGAAGGTCGTCTGGGATGCTTCGGACGACTCCGTCTGGATCATTGCCGGCGAGAACAAAGCCGAATTCTGGCTGGGCGCCGATTTCATGGAGATGAATGGCCAACGAATCGAGATCGGTGACCCGATCATCATGAAGGATAACCGCACCCAAGTGCCGGTCCGCTTCATCGCGGCGCTGTTCGGTTGGGACGTCCGCTACAACACGACGGATTGGTCGATCACGCTGACTAAAGCCATGGCGATGGAAGCGAGCTCAAATCATCATTAATCACAAGCTTGACAATCACAGGATGGCAAAAAGCCCGCCGGACCATGAGATCCGGCGGGCTTCGCATTATTCGATCGTTGGCTTCGTCTTCGCTTGCAGCAGGCTATAGATCGCTTGAGCGGCTTGCGCGCGAGTCGCGTCCGCCGCAGGGACGAACTTACCAGCGCCCGTGCCCACGCACCTATTTGCATCTACGAATGATTCGCCTTGTTCATGTTCTTCGGCGGCTGATTACGGCGTCTTGGCGATAGAGACCGCCTCGACTTCCCCGTACTCCCCTTATCCTTCTGCATGACGATGAGCCGCTGGAACGCCATGAAGAGGAACAACAGGAAGCCGATGGCGATCTTCGTCCACCACGAGCTGAGCGTGCCCTGGAACATGATCAGCGTCTGAATAATGCCCGTGCACAACACCCCGAGCATCGGTCCGATCAAGTAACCGAAGCCGCCCGTGAGCAGTATGCCCCCGATCACGCAGGCCGCGATCGCATCCATCTCCATGCCGAGCAGGTGAAGCGAATAGCCGGACAGCGTGTAGAACGTGAACACGACGCCGCCGAGCGCGGACATGAAGCCGCTGAGCGCATACACCTTGACGAGCGTTCGCTCGACCGGGAGCCCCATGAGGCTTGAAGATTTCTCGCTCCCGCCTAGCGCGTAGACCGCTCTGCCGAACGCCGTATACTTCGCCGCCACGATCGCAATTACCACTACCAGCAGCGCGATGACGACGCTGATCGAGATGAAACCATCGCCGAACAAGCGGATTTTGTACTGGGACACCCGATTGAAGAACGGATCGCTGATGACGATGCTCTCGGTGCTGATGAGGTAACTGATCCCTCTCGCCAGGAACATGCCGGCCAGCGTCACAATCCACGGATGGAGCTTGAATTTGGCGATCAAATAGCCGTGGCCGATGCCGAGAATCGTACCGATGAGCAGCGATGCGGCGATGACGACGAAGGCGTTCGCCCCCTGATTGAGCAGCGCGCCCGACACCATGCTGACCAAGGCGACGACCGAGGCGACGGACAGATCGATGCCTCCCGAGATAATGACGAACGCCATACCTGTGGCGACGATGATGAGATAGGCGTTGTCGATAAACAAGTTCAAGAACACCTGCACGGAGAAAAATCCCGTATATTGCAGCGATCCGGCGCCGTAGAGCAGCGCCAACAGCAGCAGCGTGGCGAGAATAATAATGTTGTTATGGCTGATGCGACCGGCAAGCCCTTTCATTTGACCGCCACCTTCTTCCTCGCGAACGTCATCTTGGCGCGGAACACGTCCGATTGCAGCAGACAGACCAGAATGACGACGACCGCCTTCACGAGCAGGATGCTCTGCGGCGGAATACCGAGCGCGTAGATCGCCGTCGTCAGCGTCTGGATGAACAATGCGCCGACGACCGTACCGCCTAGATAGAAGCGCCCGCCCCGCATCGAAGTGCCGCCGATCACGACGGCGAGAATCGCGTCGAGCTCGATCCACAGGCCGGCATTATTCGAATCGGCGCTGCCCAAGTTGGCGCTGACGATAATGCCGCCGATAGCCGCGCACGCGCCTACAATCGTGTAGGCGATCATCAGGATCATGCGGGGCTTGATGCCCGCGTAGAGACTCGCCGTTTTGCTGCCGCCGGCCGCTTCGAGGAACAGGCCGAAGGCGGTTTTGGTTTTGAACAGATAGAGCAGCGCGAAGATGCCTGCCGCGATGAAGATCGGGAACGGCAGTCCGAGTAAGTACCCTTTGCCCAAGTACGTGTACGACGTCACGGAGGTAGACAGGATTTGCCCGCTCGTAATGAGCTGGGCGATGCCCCGGCCGATCGTTAGCAGGATCAGCGTGGCAACCATCGGTTGGATCTGCAGGAAAGCGACGAGCATGCCGTTCCACATGCCGCACAGCACGCCGACCGCGAGCGCGGCCAGCAGCGCGATCCACAGCGGATAACCATCCAGCAAGTAGATTCCCGCTGCGCCGGAGATGGCCAGCACAGAGCCAACGGAGATGTCGATGCCCTCCACCGCGATGACGAGCGTCATGCCGAGCGCGATAATGATGAGCGGCGCGCCGTTCTTCAAGATATCGATCAGATTGCCGTACAAGTGCCCGTCATGGAGCTCGATGCGGTAGAAGCTTGGCGTGATCGCCGCCAGGATGAGGAATAGAAGCGCCATCGCCAGCAGCGGCCGGCTGATCGGGCTGCGCATCCAGCTACGCGCCGATTCCGCCAGATTGGCCATGTCCGCCGCCTCCTTCCGCGATCATATGCATGATCCGATCCTCGGTCATGTCGGATCCGCTCAACTCGCCGATCGGACATTTGTCGCGCAGCACGACGACGCGGTCGCAGCACTGCACCATCTCTTCGAGCTCGGCCGAGATGAACAAGACGGAGATGCCCGTCTTCGCCAAGTCCAGAATGAGCTTGCGAATCTCGAGCTTGGATCCGACGTCGATGCCGCGCGTCGGTTCGTCCAGAATCAACAGCCGCGGTTTGGTCGCCAGCCACCTGGCCAGAATGACCTTCTGCTGGTTGCCGCCGCTCAAATTCTCGATGCGCTGCTCGCTGCCCGGCGTCTTGATACGAAGCAGCTCGATGTAATAATCCGCCAGCTCCTTCTGCTTCCGCAGCGGGATCGCCCTGAATATCCCTTGTCTCGCCTGAAGCGCAAGCGCGATATTCTCGCGGATCGACAGCTCCCCGATGATGCCGGCCACCTTCCGGTCTTCCGGCGTGAAGCCGAACCCCTTCCGAATCGCTTTGCCCGGATGCATCGCCGACATCGTCTCGTTATCGATGACGAATACGCCCTCGTCCGCCTTGTCGATGCCGAAGATGAGTTTGGCCACTTCCGTTCGGCCGGAACCGAGCAGGCCCGCAAGTCCGAGCACCTCGCCCTTGTGCAGCGTCAGGTCAATCGGCTCGATGCTTCCCCGCTTCGCGATCGCCGACGCCTTCATGAAAGGCTCGAAGCCGCCTTGTTGCTCCGCCTTCTGGCCGCCCGCTTCGGCAGGGTTCCATTCCCGGCCGATCATATGGGAGACGAGCTGCGTCCGAGGCAGTTTCTGCGTCTCGAATTCCCCGATCAGCCTGCCGTTGCGCAGCACCGTGATCCGGTCCGTAATCTCATACACCTGATCCAGGAAGTGCGTCACGAAAATAATGCCGAGCCCTTCGTCCCGCAGCTTGCGCATGACCGCGAATAGCTGCTTGACCTCGTTCGTATCAAGACTGGACGTCGGTTCGTCCAGAATGAGCACGCCTTTCGACAAATCAACCGCACGCGCGATCGCCACCATCTGCTGCACCGCGACCGAATAATGGGACAACGGCTGCTTCACGTCGATATGCATATCGAGCCTGGCCATGAGCTCCTTGCTTCGGCGGTTCATCGACTCCCAGTCAATCAGCATCCGCTTGCGCGGGTAGCGGCCGATGAAAATGTTCTCCGCCACCGTCAAGTTCGGACAAAGGTTCACCTCCTGATAGACGGTGCTAATCCCAAGCCGCTGCGCATGCTGCGGCGAGCGGGGATGGATCTCCTGCTTGTTCATCCAAGCTATGCCCGACTCCTTCTCGTACACACCGGTCAACACCTTGATGAGCGTCGACTTCCCCGCTCCGTTCTCCCCCATGAGCGCGTGTATTTCCCCCTTGCGCAGCACAAAATCCACGTCTGACAGCGCCTGGACGCCCGGGAAGGACTTGCTGATTCCCTGAGCCCTTAATAGTTGACCCGTGTCCATCTTACTCACCTCGCAAATTGTCGTCCTCTTCATTGTAGAAAGGACGCCGAAGCAAGTATTTAGAATTACAGGCTATTTTGTTAACTATTCGGTCATTCACGATCGGTTCCCGCTTATGCCGGCTCGATCTGTCATACCTCGTGTCCAACTATTCTCTCAGGAGGATGAGAACAATTATCCTAAAATAGAACCATTCCACATTTTTCTATTATTTGATAATCTGAGCTAATATGACAACGTCATGTACGGGTCGAGCCACGGTAGCGAGCAACCCATCTTCACGAAGCTGACCAATCTTTTTCTGGGGGAGGATCCCTATTCAATGAGTATAGAACTCACTCCGCAAGGACGTGATACCCTCTCTCGCACATCGGAACAACGTCCGCCTAACATTCTGAACAACTCCGCGATGAGAAGCGCATCGGGAGGGCCTACCCTCCATCCGTCGGCAATGAGCGTCCTTCAGCTCCAAAAGGCCGTTGGAAACCGCGCGGCACAACAACTCTTACTACCTCGCATGCAGCCGATCCAACGCTTAACGGCCTCCGCCTGTACTTCTGATTTATGCACGCCGGCGGTCTTACCAAGCACTAGCCCTTCCAAACCTGTGCAAATGGTGAGATATCCGCTCAAGGAAGGCGATGAGTCGAACAATCCGTATTCCATCCCTGAAACCGATCAAAGCCGCAATACTGCCAAAGAAATCGTAGCCGCGCTGCATCAAGCATTGGAAGAGCATAGAGAAGTGCTCAAAGCACCAAAACTGGAAAATGGCGAACGTAATACAGCGGCCAAAAAGAAAGATTGGGTAGAAGGGTACATGATCGGCGTTCTCATTACCTCAAGCAATAAAGTCTATATTACTTGCTCTGGCTCCCCGCCGGCAGACTTCAAATCAACGGTGTCGAAGTTCGGCATCGTCATTAACTCCAATATCCCGAAGGATAGTGCTGCCGCAATAATAGAAGGCGAACTGAACAACGCCCCTGGTGCGAGACCCGTGAAAGACAGCGCAAACCATATCCACCTAGAGCAGGATCATGAACATCAAGAGCATCCGGAAGTAGGCGCAGTCGCAGGCAAATGCGCGGCGCCTAAGCTAATTTGGCACTTAATCGAAGAGACAAAAGAGCAGCCGGTCGCCATGTCGGAAATCTTATTTGCCCCGGAGGGCAAACCAAACGTCAAAATCAATGATGCTCAAGGCGAGGAAAGGTCTTATGGGGACAATGACATTGTTCCTTCCTGCCTGACTTGCCAGTCTCTGGTTACCGGACTATTGAAACAATTGGAATCCTACCGCAAATTTCAAGCTGAAGCGGAAGCATGGGGTCGCAAGGATCGGGAGCAGCGGGAACAGCGGGAAAAGGAGTACGCCATTCAAGAAGAACTTGAGAAACAGCAAGCGGCCGCATATGTAAAGAAACGCGAGGCGGCCATGGCTGCAGAACGATTAAATACCGGACAAACCAAACTCGTCGCGCTCGTTTCGGAGATTACGGTCAAATTAAAGGACAAAAAATACAAGAAGAATAGTTTTGCAATGGAAGTACTAAAGGATGTTGAAGGATATTTGGCCTTGATCGATATCGAGGCCAAGAACATAAATGAAAGGGAAATTCTAGTCAATGCCGACCTGTTGGATCAATTGATCAAACAAGCCAAAAAAGAACAAGAAATTTAGATGAGGTGTTGTGACGCCTGCCTCTTGGTTCGGCAAGCATAAACAGCCGCGATATGCCAAACCCGCCATTCGCGCCAAAAAGCCGGCTTGCGCCGGCTTATACTGGTCCTGCCCTAGGTCAATACCATGCCCGGAATCTGAAAACGTCTGACGGTTATTCCCTCTCTCCAATCGATAGCATCGATTTCACGGTCCCGGTATTCCTGCATGATCGCCTTGAAAATTCTCGCGATCAACATGCAATCCCCGGAGGCATCATGACGCTGCAGATCGCGATGAGGCAAATCATAATAACGGATCAAAAAATCGGTCGAGATGATATTCGTGATCTCGGGATGGATGCAGACAAACAACGCCTTAATGTCTAAAATTGGATTCGTAAGCATCGGTGTCCCGTATTGGCGGCAATGGTTCCTCAATAGTGGAACATCATATTCGTAGCCCGCCTGGGTCACCAAAACGGTGTTCGCCGAGAATGCCTCGAATTGTTGATAAGCTTCCTGAAAGGAAGGGGCATTCCGCAATAGCTCGTCGTTTATCCCCGTCATTGCAGAGATAAATGGAGGAACCGCTTTCGGCGAATACACCAAAGTCGAAAACGATCGTTCGGCTTCCAACTCGCTCGTCAGGGTTACCGCACCGATTTGCGTAATATGCTCGGTGTTGAAATTGATCCCGGTTCCTTCCAAATCAAATACGCAAAAATGGGTCTCGGTTAGTCCATCGACGGCGATCCCTCTCACTTCGTAGGTTTCTTCGTCCAAGAAGCGGATATCCATGGCCTCCTCCTATTCGCCCAACGCTGATCTTGAGTAATATCATAGGCTTCTACCTTGACATTTAGTTCTCTAGTGAATGTTGAATCCCCTCGGTTATACTCCCACATCAGAGCGCTCAACGAGCAAAAAAAGCAGCGTAACGCGGCTGAAGCCCTCGTTACGCTGCATATTCGTCTTAGTCCCATCCTTTAGCGACAACCGATTTCTTTCGCTTTGACAGTAACCTGCCTATTGGACCCATTTCTTTTTTGTGCTTGAGCGTGCTCTTGACGCCCTCAATTAGAAGTTTTGACCTTCCTTCATTTTGGCGATCAAGCGTCTGCAGCTTCGTAATGAATTGCTTGTCCATGTTCAACATTCCTCCCACTATACTTAATAATCAGGAGTGTTCGATTCGAAAGAACTGGCTTCTATTATAACTCCCTGCATGTTTAAATGTTTGTCGCATTATAGAGGCGGCAAACAGAGGTATTGTCGATTTATGAGATCCTCTCTTCCCTCTCTACGATGAATACAATCTTGCTTAGCGCTGTATCCTAACTATAGAACATTTGTTCGTATAGATCAACTAATGATTCGCAAGGAGCCCTGTCCTCCCTAATCGGCCGCAAAAAAAATAAGACGGCTACCGAAAGATAGCCGTCCTCCTCTTGGTTAAGCGCAAGCTTGCAAGTAAATCATTCCCGAGACGCAACGTTCTTATGCATACAATTTCTAAGTTGCTGTACGTTCACGCTCACGATCGACACGCTGCCGCTCTTCGCCACGATGATCTAGTTGTTAACGCCTTCCTGACGCCGGGACTGCATCACGCTAACCCAAGCCTATCTGCCCCGATGGATCGTCTTCATTCCCCGCCTATTTGGCCGCGTTTCTTCGACTCTTCCAATACGTGCTTCGCGAACAACCGGATTAGGTCCTGCCAAGCGAGCAGCAGCACAAGGATTCCGATCCAGATGCTGGCAGCCCCTAGCCCATAGCATCCGCTTAAGTCCATCGCATACATGTCGGGACTATAAGAGCCTGCAGCCGCAGATTGGAACGCCGCAAAACCGAGCTTGGGGACCGCCTCTTCCGCCAGATGCGCGACGAACCGTAGAACAATTCCAAGCATGATGAAAATAAAAGCAAACGCCGTCGCCATGGTACGCATACGATCATGCCCTCCTTCCCGTCGTAACCCTCAATTCCAACTTACATAATCTGGATCTGGGACAAACGATTATACGCGCGTAATTGCCGCTTTGTTGCGCATGCCCCGTCTATCCTCCTCCAAAAAAACGCTTTGGGAACGGCTGGCGTCCCCAGGACGGCTATCCGTGCTAAACGCGTACGAAGGAGAAATAGGTACGGACGCTGCTTTAACCGGGGATTGTTGGACGCGGCGGTAGGTGTTAGCGTTGATCAACGGACGCGAAAAAACAGCGCACACTTGGATAGAGTACCGCTGAATTGATGCCGCAAGCGATCCGCAATCGAGGAGAAACCCCTGCTGCTTTTGTATGTTACGCTAGGGAAGCAATCCGCTCATAAAGGAGGAATTACGATGAAGATGGCACACGTACGTCTATTAGTTCCCCATGTCCCCGCCTGCTTTTCGTTCTACCGCGACATTATCGGACTCCAAGTACGACATGGTGATCCCACGACGCCATATGCAGAATTTCAGACCGGTGACATCAGCCTTGCGTTCGAACCTTTAAAGGATGGCGAGATCGTTCAGCAAACGAGCGCAGATCATGACCGGGTTGTGCTTATTTTCACCGTAGAGAATGTCGATGCGGCTTACGAGCGACTAAGGAGCAGCGGGGTTGCATTCGAGAAGGAGCCGCATGATACACCGGAATGGGGTCACCGCGTAGCCTACTTCCGAGATCCAGCCGGGAACTTGATCGAGCTAAATCAGGGTATTTGAAATTGGTATATTAGGTCATGATGCAGCAGCGGCAGCGGTAGATGAACGTATTCATCCACCGCTGCCGCCTTCAACCTTCGCTCGCCGGAGCTTAGGATGGCGTCACCTGCACCCCGTCAGGTACGCGCAGTTCGGCACGCCCATCCCGATACGAGAAGCGGAACTCTCCGATTGGCATGCGGAAGCGGAATTCAACCTCCTGCAGCGTGTCGGGCATCTTCGGAGAGAAATGGACTTTCGTCCACCCCGGTGCAGCTGGTTTAATTCCGAATACCTCTTCGATTACGACGGGGATCGGCGCGCTGGCCCACGGATGGCATAAGCTCGTATTCCATTTGAGATCCTTGGACCATGCTTCAAAGCACGTCGTCGCGCCTTCGCGGACCATCGTGCCCCAGGCATGCAAGTCATCCGACGTGATCAGCTCATAGATAAGCGCGTGTTCTTCGGCGACCGCCAACGCTTGGAGCACGAAATACGCCATGTATACGCCGCAGCTCAACCGCTTGTCGCGGATCAGCCGGACGATCGACGGGACTGCCTTAGCCGGCGCCAGACCGAACAGCAGCGGCAACACATTCGCATGAAGTGAAGCGTGCGAGGAGTCTTCCGCATCGACGAACAATTTCCGCTCGGAATCGTAAAATCTCCGCATAAAGGCGGTGCGAAAGCGGCTCGCCGGATCATCTGCGGATAGCGGCAGCTCAAGCGCTTGCCGGATATCCTGAACCGCTTGCTGCGCGCCATAATAATAGGCATTGATGACGTTATGGCAGCCCTGCATATGTCCATTCTCCAACGCAAAGTCGTATCCGTCTCGCAGATTGTCCGGCCAATCCACCAAATTCCACTTGTCGTTGACGGCATGCAGCAGCCCGTCCGGTCCTTCATAACATTGGAAATACATCATCAGCTGCTCCGCGATCGGATACATGCGATCAAGAAATTCGCGATCGCCGCTGAACCGGTAATAGCGCAGCAGCTGGATCGGCCACTGCAGCGAGAAATCGGCAATCTCCTGCATGTAGTGCCCTGGCGCAACGGCCATCAATCCGGGGCATACCCTTGCGGAGAGCAGCGCGAAGTCCTCCAGCGATTTTCGGAACATGCGCATATCCCCGGTTAGATAGGCATGCGCGTGCGTAATAATCGTGTTGTCGCCCAAGTATTGACCCTTCTCTCGCGAGGGGCAATCCACATAATTTTCTTGCGTGCCGTATTTCACCCCATTCTTGCAGATCGACCAGATTGCATTCAGGAGGGGATTGGACGATTCGAGATGGCACGCTTCTTCATCAAAGGGGTAGTGGCGCACAATGGCCGCGAAGCTCTCTGTATGGAGCTCCACATCCGCGTTTGCTAGCACCTCGACGTAACGAAAAGCTTTGTAATCAAAAAACTCCAGCTCGTCCTCTTCTCCCGAAAGCGTCCACGTATCCGAATAGGTGCAGTTGCACCTCATCTCGTAGCGAGCCCTGCCGCTCGGCAGCTGCTCTTCCGCGCAGCGGATTTCCACCTTCAACCCCGTCCGGCCTTTAGCGCGCATTGTGAATTGACCGGTCAGCTCGCTTCCGAAATCGAGCAAATACCCGCCTTCAATCGCCAGCACGCGTTGCGGCTTGACCGTGTACACGGAGAGATTCGGCGTCGGCTGCCGGAACAACCGATGATCATCCGCCAGGTGCTCCCAACAGGGCAGCCAAGCCGTATCGTCAAACCCGGCCAGCCTCCACCCTTTCTCGATCAACCGGCCGTCGATATGTTCTTGGAATTGCGTGTCGTACCCAATGATAGGCGAAGCGCCGTACTCGCGGGCTATCGCATTGGTCCACGTTCGATCCGTCTGCACAATACAGCCATCTTCAGAGACGAGCTCCGCGATTAGCCCCTGCCGGTAATCGCCGCTGTTATAAGAACGACTGATGAGGCCGTGGTAATACACATGGACCGCGATGACGTTCTCGCCTTGCCGAAGATATGCCCCGACGTCGAAGCGGTTGTAATAATAATGATAGTGGTTCCCTTGCGCAGGACCTTGGCCGACATATTCACCATTGATGTAAAGCTTGTAATAGTCGTCAGCCGTAATGTCCATATAGGCATTGCTTGGCGGTTCGGGAAGTACGAACGATTTTCGGACGAGCATATGGTGGTTGTGAAGCGCTGCCTTATGCTCATGCGCTCTCCCCTGTTCGTTTTCCTTATGATACACATCGATCGGCTTCAAGCCGTAGAAGCGCCGATCCGTAATCCATTTCGCCATCCATTTCTTGTCCATGAAGAGCACGATCCTTTCGCCGCAAGGAGAGATTGCCGTTATCATACACCAGCCATGCTCGCAAAACGTGGGCTTATTACCGGATTATAGGGGCGAATTGACGCCTTCGCTCTGTGCTTTTACAATGATGAACATGAACGATGGACCGGAGGTGTGCGAATGATCATCTATGCCAAGGAGCATTATCTGGAGAGCGAAGCTTTCCCGTTCGCCGTACTGCCATTCCTGACCTTGCCTACCCGGGCGCTGCGGCCGCATAGCCACGATTTTATCGAATTGGTGTACGTCGCGGACGGTAACGGCGAACATTTGTATAAAGGCCGTTCTTTCCCGATATCGAAAGGCGACTTCTTCGTCATCCCTCCGGGTATCGAACATGATTATCGCGTCATCGGGGATTCACCCTTGGACGTATACAATGTCATGTTTCTCCCTTCGCTGCTGATCGCCGAGCTCAAGACGCTGGCTTCGGTCAACTCCTTCATCGATTTCTTCTATCTGGAGCCCTTTCTTCGACAGAACGTGGACTTCAGTTCGCATCTCAAGCTGTCGCCAGTTGAAGGTTACGCGGTCAAGCAGCGCATTGAACGGCTTCATCAAGAATTTACCTCCAAGTCGCTGGGCTATCAAATCTCCATCAAGGCGCTGCTCATCGAGATGCTCGTCTATCTCAGCCGCTGTTACGAGAGCCGCTTCATCGAGCCCGTCTTCCACAGCAACGAATCCAAGGCTATCCAGCAGCTGTGCGAATTTCTCGCGCAGAACTACGAACAGCCGATCAGCTTGGATCACGTATGCCGAATGTGCGGGATGAGCCAGACGACCTTTACGAGCAAGTTCAAACAGGAGACGGGAAGAACGTTCACCGAGTACCGGAACGAGCTTCGCATTCACGCCTCGCTCAAGCCGCTTCGCGAGACCGAGGACAACATCGTCGCCATCTCGGAGAACGTAGGCATCCATGACTTGAGCCATTATCACAAACTGTTCAAGCACTATATGAAAATGACGCCAAGGCAGTATCGGATGCGCTGTCGGGAATAGGTAATATGCTTTAGGCTATAGACATGCAACGTTCGGGACCGATATGTGAGACGCTAGCGAGCAGATTCCCTCGGCGTCAGCCGGGTCGAATCGAAATCAATCAGCCTCGGCGATCGAACCCGCCCTCGATCGGCCAAATAAAAAAAGCCGCAGTTACGCGGCTTTCATCTTATAAGTTCAATTGACATCCAACTACTAGAATCCCCGAAGCCTCGGTCTACCCGACATTACGGCATGATGTATGTATGCATGAATTCGTTGCGCAGCTTGCCTGTCGGGTCGTACCGAAGCAGGAGCTGACGGAAATCCGGCAGCCGCTCATATAGCGCCTGCACCTTCCCCGGCTCCATGGTGAACAGCTTCCCCCAGTGCGGGCGAGCGCCGAACGGCGCAAGCTCCCGTTCGATAAGCGGGAGCACTTGGCGTACACGCTCCCAATCCGGCTTCCACGTAAAATGCAGACCGACGCTGTCCTGCCCGTAGCATGGGCTCATCCAGAAGGCGTCGGCGGCAATCGTGCGGACTTCGGAGATGAAGAGCAGCGGCGCGATTCGCTCGCGCAATCCGCTCAGCGCCTGCAGCGCCTCAAGCGCATGCCGTCTCGGCACGAAATATTCGCTTTGCAGCTCCTCGCCAGCGCTCGGCGTAAAGTCCATGCGGAAATGCGGGAGCCGCTCGTACCATGGACCTGGAATGCCCGACTGCTCGCTGCAGTTGACCGCGGACTGGCCGGGTACCGGATGCCGTTTGGCCGGAGCCTGCGAAGCCCCGAAGAAGTCGGACGCAGTTAGCGCCGCGGCATCGTCTCCCTCGCCCGTTACCTTCTGCTTGACCCAGACTTGATTGAAAGCAGGGCTTCTCCAGTCCGTGAACAAGCTCACGCTGTAGGCGGCCGAGAAAATATCGTCCAAGCCTCCATCCAACGCGGACAGCGGCAGCTGATCATACACGGTCTGACTCACCTGGAAGGCGGGCACTACGTCAAGCGTAAGCTTCGTCACGATACCTAGCCCGCCGAGTCCGACGACCGCTCCCTCGAAGTCGCGATCAATCCCGCGCTCAAGCACCGCAATCTCGCCGTCCGTCTTCACCAGCTCCAAGGCGCGGACCGCATCAGCCAATCCCGCGTTCCGGTCGCCTGATCCGTGCGTCGCCGTCGCGACTGCGCCGGCCACGCTAATGTGCGGCAGCGAAGCCAGATTGTGCAGCGCGAAGCCTTGCTCGTCCAAGTAGCGGCATAGCTCGCCATACCGGATGCCGCCTTCGACGGTAACCGTACGCCGGTCGCGATCGAGCTCGATGACCCGATTTAGTTGGCGAAGCGAGATCTGGCTGCCGCCAGTGTCGGCGATACCATTAAAGGAATGGCGCGAGCCGAGTACGCGAATCTTACTGCTGCGCTTGGCGATATCGCGTACCTCTTCCAGACTCTCCGGTTCAAGCAGCTCCGATGAGCCGTAACGGTAATTCCCGGCCCAGTTCATTTTGTCTTCCATCAGGTATGCACTCCTTCGCATCTGAGAGTTGGTCAAGCCAGGCCGGATAATCCGGCCCAGCTCCGCATGAACCGCAAATCAACTGCTGATCAACTGCTGTACATTTTACTTCACGCTGCTCAACCGGTACATTCTCGACTCATAGGGGCGAAGCGAATGCAACGGCAATTCGTCGTTGTAGTTCGCAATTAGCAATTCCTTCTCCCCTGATAGCGAGTCGGGAAGCGCGAGCGGTACGTGCTCGCCGTAGAAATTACACAAGACGAGAATCTTCACCCCTTCGAGCGAGCGCGTGTAGGCGAATAGTTGGCGATCCTCCGGGAACAGCAGCTCATAGTCCCCGTAGATGATCGATTCGTGCTCTTTGCGAAGCTGAATCAGCTTCTGGTAATAGTAGAAAATCGAGTCTTCATCGCGAAGCGCCTGCTCGGCATTGATATCGACATAGTTCGGATTAACGCGAATCCATGGCGTGCCGGTCGTGAATCCCGCCTCCGCCGTCGCCTCCCACTGCATCGGCGTGCGCGCGTTGTCGCGGCCTTTGGCATAGATCGAGGCCATGATGTCCGCATCCGGATAGCCTTGATCCGTCCGCTCCTTATGCAGATTGAGCAGCTCAATATCCCGATAGTCTTCGATCGGGTATTGGACGTTCGTCATCCCAAGCTCTTCGCCTTGGTAAATATACGGCGTGCCCTGCATGCCATGCAGCAAAGTCGCGAGCATCTTCGCCGACTCTACCCGGTACTCGCCGTCATTCCCCCAACGGGAGACGATTCGCGGCAGATCGTGGTTATTCCAGAACAAGCTGTTCCACGCGTCGCCCTTCAGCTCCGTCTGCCACTTGGAGAGCACTTCTTTCAGCTTCATGAAGTCCAGCGCGGCCAAATCCCACTTGCTCTTGCCCGGCTGCTCGTCCAGCCCGATATGCTCGAATTGGAACACCATCGAGAACTCGGAGCCGTCCGGATTGCTGAACAGCTTCGCGATCTCCGGCGTAGCGCCCCACGTCTCGCCGACCGTGAGCAGGTCTGCCCGCTGGAAGGTGCGCCGGCTGAGCTCCTGGATGTAGTCATGCAGCTTCGGTCCGTTCGCGGTAATCATTCGGTCCGGCTCCTTGGCGATTAGATCGATGACGTCCAGACGGAATCCGCCGACGCCGCGGTCGATCCACCAATTGATCATGGCGTAGATCTCTTCCCGGACTTTCGGATTCGCCCAGTTGAGATCCGGCTGCTTGACCGAGAACAGATGCAAGTAATATTGACCAAGCTCTGGCACATACTCCCACGCCGACCCGCCGAAGATGCTGCCAAGTTCATTCGGCGGCGTGCCCGGAACGCCATCGCGCCACACATAATAGTCGTAGTACGGATTGTCCTTCCCTTTCTTCGCCTCAACGAACCATGGATGTTCGTCCGAAGTATGATTCAAGACCAAATCCATAATGATTTTGATACTGCGCTTGGCCGCTTCTTGAATTAGCGCGTCCATGTCGTCCAGCGTGCCGAACATCGGGTCGATGTCCTGATAATCCGAGATATCGTAGCCATTGTCGTCCTGCGGGGATTTGCACACCGGGGACAGCCAGATCGCGCCGATCCCGAGCTTCTCCAAATAATCCAGCCTTGCCAGAATACCCTTCAGATCGCCGATGCCGTCGCCGTTGCTATCTTGAAAGCTGCGCGGATAAATTTGATACACAACGATTTCTTTCCACCACTTCTTGTTCTCCATCATCCAAAATCTCCTTGTGTCTCTCTAGTCGCAAGCATGCATATGTAAATATGCTACTCCCTAACTATACAAGGTTCAGCGAGAACTTGCATCGTCGGCGGCATCCAATTTCGAGCGGCATTCATCGTCTGGTCTGGCATGCTTTCGCTCTTCAAAGCTATAGCATCATATCCCCTTTGGTTTGCATCACCTTCATCCCCTCCAGGAACGTATCGATAAGCAGACGAAACGTGACGTCTAAGTCGAGCGGCATCCCGAATCCGCCCTGCTTCTCCAGCGAGGCGAATCCGTGCAGCAGGCTGCGCAGCCCCCGCACGGCGTGAATGGCGGCTTCTCCGCGAAGCCCATACGCTTCCATCACATTCACGGCCAGATCGACCACTTTCCCGGCTGCTTCTTCCAATACGTTGTCGCCCGGTTCGACCGCACGCTGCACCGCTTCATAGAGGCCAGGATGCGCCCGGGCAAACGACAGATACGCATGGCTGAAAGCCCGAATGGCTTCATCGCCGGATTGGTCAGCCAGCGCTTTGCCGAATAGCTCCGACATCAGCGTCAAGCCGGCTATTGTAAGATGGCGCCGCAAATCCGGCAATCCGTTCACGTGATTGTAGAGCGAAGGAGAACGAATCTGCAGCTTCTGCGCTAACGTGGCCAACGTCAAGGCTTCCAACCCGTGCGCGTCGGCGAGTTCGGTAGCGGCCCGGATGACGGTTGGCAAATCAAGGCCGATTCGCGGCATCGTGCTTGCTCCTTCCCGCGGCGGCACGCCCTTTACGATCGGCCGATTCGATCGCGCCGGCAATCGCAGTCTGCGGATTATCCATCATCGAACCATGACCGACGCAGAGCAGCGATGGCTGAAGCGCGTTCAATTGGCGCGCGGTTGCCAGTGACACGTCCTTATTCCAGGTTGCCATCGCCGGGAATGGGAACAAGGGACGCAGTTGACCGGATATCGCCAAGCCACCGCGCGTCTGCATCGCGTCTCCTGCGAGCAGCGCCCGGCTGCGCGTATCGAGGAACGCCATATGTCCAGGGGTGTGACCTGGCGCTGATACAGCAACCAAGGAGCCGACTCGGTCGCCGTCCTGCAGCAGCACGTCCGGCTTCGTCTTGATGGTGCTAGGCTTGGGTACGCCGCCGCGAATCGGCGTGCTCGGCTCGTTCTCGTCCAGCGACCGGTCGCCGGCGAGAAGCCTGGCATCGCGAGCCGAGATATAGACGGGCACCTGCGGCAGCGCGGCCTTGAGCGCATCGAGCGCGCCAATATGGTCGCCGTGCGCATGTGTCAAAGCGATCCGCGTAATCGGCTTGCCGATACGGTCCGCCGCTTGAAGGATACCCTTCACGCTGTAAGACAGCGCGGCATCGACGACGGTCAGGCCGTCTTCTTCTTCGACGAGATAGGCATTAACAGGGAAGAACCGCGGCATAAAAGTCAGCTGGTATACCGTTTGTCGTTTCAAAATTCGCATGGAGATCGCTCCTTCATTCGAAAACTAATGTGATTAGTTTTATAATAACTAATGACATTAGTTTTCACAAGAGGCAACCTGCAATTTTTTCACCGGCTACCCTCCATGCGTCCATTGTTACTTACGGCCGATGGGGGGGCGGTTCCATGAAGCCGGTGTCGCCCCCTTCAGCCCCTCTCGCTCAAACGCTTTTCGGATAATCCTTCAAATCCACCCCGTTGGCCGCTTTTTCAATCATTTTCGTAATCATCTTGAACATGGTCGTCATCAAGAAGGGGATTCGGAACATCCAGTCCTGCAGCGTGATTTTGAACTTGGAGCTGGCGACCATGCTTGCCGCCGCGGTTAGACCGATCTTCTGGTTCTTCTCTACATAAGGTCTCATCGCTTGTTCATAGTTGGCGAAAGCCTTCGGATAATCGCCAAGCGCGGACTTCAGCTCGCCGGCCAATATATAGGCGCCTACAAGCGCGAGGCTAGTGCCCTGCCCGGATAGCGGCGAAGGACCGTATGCGGCATCGCCTACGAGCGCAACTCGGCCTTTGGACCAAGCCGGCATATGGATTTGGCAGATTTCATCGAAGTAAAAATCGTCGGATGTCTTCATGGACTGAAGCAGGCGCTCGGTCTCCCAGCCGGTCGTGCTCCCGAATGCTTCGGCCACAAGCCGCTTCTGGCTGTCCGGATCGTGCCGGTCGTACTGCAATGGCGCCGATTTGAAGACGAACATGCCTTTCGCCTCGGCATTGTGACGCGCGCTGTACATTCCGACCGTTTTGCCCGGCATCGTATAGAGCTGTTGACAATAATCCAAGTTCAGATAGTTGCTTGTCGTAAACACGGAAATATAACAACCCAATGACCGCTTAAACTGCGACTCATCGCCAAAAGTCAGCTTGCGTACATGGGAGTGAAGTCCATCCGCCCCGATCACCGCGTCGAAGGTTTGCGGCGCATGATGCGCGAATTGGACGCGAACGCCTTCCTTCGTCTCTTGCATGTCGGTTATCGAATCTCCCCACACGTAACGGATCGTGTCTTTGGTCAAATTGTGCAGCATATCGGCGAGGTCGTCGCGCATTACCTCGATGTCAACGCCTTGTTCGTTCCCCATCCCGGCCTCGCTGATCTTTCCCCTAGTCTTGCCGCGCTCGTCAACGAAATAAACGCCGGTCATCCGCGTGTCGGCGGCGCGTACCTGCTCGAGAATGCCCATTCGCTCAAGAACCGTAATCGCCGCGCCGCGGATATCCACCCCGAACCCGCCTTTACGCAAGCCGGAAGCGCGTTCCACGATCGTCACCTCGAAGCCGTAACGATGCAGCCAATAAGCAAGCGCCGGTCCGGCAATGCTTGATCCGGAAATTAAAATTTTTCTCCCCTTCGTCATGAACTAATCCACACCCTTCGATTTTTAATTTACCGTTTATTATGTATACAGTATATGCTATACACAGTAAATGCGCAACAGAAATCATAATGGCAAAGCGACGGCTCAAGTCGCTGCGCCCCCGCTTCTCAAAGACCTCGTACAGCATATGCGCGACGCGGTGAGTCCATATCCGTCCGCCCGATGAAGTGAGCGTACAAAATAAAAAATGGCCCTCTGATGAGGGCCTTTAGTAGAATGGTTGACCAGACACTTCTATGCTATTTTTTCAATGACGATCGAAGCACTGACGGTTGGCGTTGAAACACCGCCACCACCGATGCTATTTTGCAAGATTACCGTTCCCGTTGGATCCATCCGATTCAAGGTTAAAATACCGCCAGCCGTCAAGTTGGTTACCACTTGCCCTTGGTAGGATTGATTCCCCGAGCCGGCGCCATAGTTACTGCAAAGTACGAGGGACGCAGGCGTTGGCCCTGCAGCATCCGGGTCATAGAACAGCCCGAACACCGTATTACCTTCAACCGGGAATACTTCCCAGCTAATATTATATAAGCCGGCTTGGTTAATGCTTATCGTCGTAGCTGTCGGGAATGTGATCGCGGTCGTATTGGTGATCGAATCGGTGAACGAAACAGCGCCGCCTTGACCGCCAGCCGTTTCGGCCGCAGCAATGGATTGTTGTGCAGTGCTGCATCGGAACGCGATTTGCCCTACTCCAGCTGGTCCTTGGGGACCTTCAGGTCCTTGTGGACCTGTTAGACCTTGCGGGCCTGTTAGTCCTTGGGGACCTTGGGGACCTGCGGGACCTTGTGGACCTGTTGCGCCTTGCGGACCTGTCGCGCCTTGCGGACCCGTTGCGCCTGTAAGTCCGATTGGTCCGATCGGCCCCGTATTCCCTTGCGGACCTTGGGGACCGACAGGACCAATTGGCCCCTGTGGACCAATAGGACCCACTACCGTTGGAGCCGTAACATTGACTTCCGGCGGAGGGCAGGATAAGTTAATTTTTTTGATAATGCGAATGATCTTTTTCTGTTTTCTTTTTTTCGGACGACATACGACGATCGTTTTCTTTACACACTTTTTTTTCTGACAACTCAATTCAACAGCACCTCCCTGATGTTTGATGTAGTTTACGCGCATAAGCTAGCGATTGATTGGACAAATATCATATGAATACTAGACTATAAACCAATATCTTAAAAAAATAGGCAAATTGGAAGGCTATCATCTATAGCAGAAATTGCTGCATAAACATAGATTAATAGCGACAACTCAAATCAACACCTATGTAAAAGGTAATCGTAGACGAAACGATTACCTTCTTTTTTTCTTTCTTTTCAATGGTTGCGGCCGAGGCTCTTCAATAGTCATTGCGAGTGCTTGCCAAAATTAACATTTGAGCAAGCAAAAAAGGCCATCCCCGGGAGGGGATAGCTCTAGTTCGCAAGAATGAACAACCCATTACGATTTTGACCGGTCTAGCAGGCGGCCCTTTACCAGCAAGTAATTCACGTGTTCACCGATCGCTTCGTTCTGAACACGCACGGTAATCGTGCCGTCTTTCTTGACGCTCGGTCTCTCCCGCTTCGGATCCAGGAATTGCACGCCGTGTTCGGTGAGCAGGTAGGAAGCGGCATCTCCTCTCCTTCTCCTTCTCGATTAAACGTTCCTCTTGCTAATTGGTCATACTGCTTCAGCCTGATAAACCATGCGTCCTTCCACCATCGTCCAAACGACGTTGTACTGCTCGTCGAGCAAGACCAGATCCGCGTCCGCTCTTTCTTCGATCCGCCCCTTGCCGGATAGTCCCAGTATGTCGGCAGGCGTTCTGGTCGCCATCGCGATGGCTTCGTGCAGGGGAATTCCTAATTCGACCGTATTGCGTAGCGCGACATTCATGGTGACCGTACTCGAAGCCAGCGTGCCATCTTGAAGCCGGGCTACTCCGTCGACAACCTCGGTCTCATGACCCCCGAATTGATAGCGGCCATCTCCCAGGCCCATAGCTTGCAGCGCATCGGTAATGAGGACGACGCCGTCCGGACCTTTGATGCGATGCATCAGTCTAACGATCGCCGGATGAAGATGGACGCCATCGACAATGGCTTGCAGGCTTACCTTCTCTTCTTCGAAGGCGGCTGCGATGAGGCCGGGGTCCCGATGATGGATGGGGCGCATGCCATTGAAGCAATGGGTAATATGACTGGCTCCGGTAGCGAAGGCTAACTTCGCTTCTTCATAAGTCGCATCGGAGTGGGCTACCGCGACGATGATGCCTCTCTTCGTCAAGTAAGCGATCATCTCCAGCGCACCTGGGAGTTCCGGCGCGAGCGTGACCATCTTCATCCGGTTGCCGGCGATTGCGAGTATCGACTGCAGCTCTGCCAAGTCCGGATGCCGGAGATAACGTTCGTTCTGCATCCCTTTCCGTTTGACATTCAGATAAGGCCCTTCCATATGAATGCCGGCGATACGAGCTCCCGCTTCTCGACCGGCTACCTTGGCGACATTCTGAACCATCTCGGTCAGCTGCTCGATCGTGGAACTGACGGACGTGGCCAAGAAGGACGTACAGCCGGTCTCGGCGCAGACGATCGATACTTCTTCGATGCTCCGGGTCGTGCCATCCATCATGTCGAACCCCCGCGCGCCGTGAATATGGACGTCGATCATGCCGGGAATCAGCAGCTTCCCTTGACCATCCCAATGCCCGGGCTGCAGATCGGTGTGGCTCCCCTTCTCTTCGCGCACGACCGCCGCGATTCGTCCTTCTTCGATGACGACGGATGCCTGTTCGATCATTTCGTCCCGCAGCGCCACTCGGACATTCGAAATGCGAGTTGTAGTCATTGTTCATCCTCCCCTGTACACTTACCAATTGCGATTTGCGATTTCATCGGCTTCATACTTCCATGCTACTTGGTAATGACGGACAGGTCGACGGACGATAAGTAGCGGTTAGTTTGCCGCGGAAGACCGGATCGTGGCCGCCAAAGATGTCGATACTGCCATGATAACGTGCCTGATGAAGGATGGTAAGGACTTTTGTCCAATTCGTATTCTGAACCTTGGCAGATGATGCCATGCGGTGGTGGTGAGCCGTGAATGCTATTGAGTTGTTCGGCTGCTTGCGTCAGCAGTTCTGGATCTTACTCTTCCTTCATCCGAAAATACCGATCGGCATCGAGCCGGAACGTCCATGGACCGCGAACAAGCACCTGCGGATCTTCGGCCTTGAGCTTAATCGATTTCTCGTTCCGTTCAATCCCCAACTCGATATACTCCATCGCGCCGGTTCGATCATTAAGCTTGGCGCCGAAACCTCTTCCTGCCAAGTTAAAGAAGTGAAGCAATCGCGCAGCTTCGGCATCCCCATGCAGGTCGGTATAAATACGCAGTAGATTGTCTCCGATCCGTACGGTGCGTGTAATCGTCACCGGGAATCCGGCAAGGTCAAACGTGATGTTCAACTGCTCGGCAGTCTCGGTCGGAACTGTGAAGCTGGCCGAATCCGAATACTTGACGTTAATCTCCGGGATCTCCAGCGTATACGCCCCATCCAGGGATGGGTTGAGGTCAAAGTAAAATACCCGGGTAGGCGCGGTCAGAGCAGGCTCCTTCTCCAATTCGTAAGACATCCCTTCCGGACCGATTAGCGATATTCTCCGGCCATCCGTTAATCCGCTCAGGCCATAATCAATGACGGACATCCCTTGGGGTACGGTGGATACGAGCGTAATCCGTCCTCTCGCGCCATCGTGAGCGGCGACCGCTGTTATCATGACGCCATTCCTCGTCATCGTCTCTCCCAATTCCGCGTAGCTTGCGGCACTCTCGGCTTTCGCAAGCGGAATCGCAATGTCCGGGTGATGAAGCGCTCCGAGCGTCAGCATGACGGTCTCCGCTCCGATATCGAGACTGCCTTCATGCCAATAATCGGCTACCCATTGGTGGGACGACCAGGTCGACATCCCTGTCTTGATCGTGTAGACCTCGCCGGCTTCATTCCTGACGGCAATGGTCTCCGGCTTCTGGCCCGGATTGTTGCCTGCCATCGAGATATAGACATTATTCTCCTCTACCAACATGCCGGTGATCGTGATTTCGTCATCTTCCAGACGTATGGTTACGGGATGCTCCAGTACATAGCGATCCCTCGCCTTGTCTTCCTCCTTCACGATTCCAAATCCCGGAATGAATTGGACGACTCTCGTCAACGCTGCTCGAACCGAAGGCTGAAGCGAAGCGAGTGCAAGGAGCAGAACAGCCACGCAAGCAGCTAAAGCTACGAATGCTCTTGACCGCCGCCGACTTCCGCCTGTCACTTCCCGAGACGTCTCGACCTGTACGGATTCATCCTCTATCTCCGCCTGCGCTTGCGCAATGCCACGCAAGCTTCGTTCCCGCAGCGACGAAGGCAGCGGAATGCTGTCGATATCACGCTTCCAATCATGGCTCATTCCGATCATCCTCCTTGATTTGCCGCCTCAGCTTGCCAAGCGCGCGATACAGCACTGTCTTGGCTGTGCCTAGCGGCATCTCAAGCAGATCCGCCAGTTCTTTGATCGTATGGTCATAATAGAAACGGAGGATGATGACGCTTTTCTCCTCCTCATCAAGCCCATCTATCATTTCTTGCACGAATAAGGATAAGGCTATATCTTGTTCATTGCCGCTCTCCGTTGGCACGGATTCCACCACATGCGACTTTATCGGGACAACGTTGCGCTTCCGCAGCAGATCGACCGAACAGCGGATTGCGATGCGAATAAGCCACGTTTTGAAGTACGACGGCTCCTTCAAGCTTGACAACGTGCGATACGATCGATATGCCGTTTCTTGAACGACATCCAGCGCATCCTCCTCGTGATGAACGTATACGTACGCGATCCGGTATATCTCGGCTTCATATTGGATGAACAATTCCGTAAAGGCGCGTGCGTCACCTTTCTGAGCTTGCTGGACTAACTGAATGATACGCCTCCACCTGCCTGACCGTAGTTTCTAGAAATTAGACGCACCGAAGGAAGGATTTGGCTTGCGGTTGCGTTGGATTTTTTTGAGAAGCACAAACAAGGAATAATTAAGTAAGCAGGGGATACCGAACTATCTCTATTTTCATCATCTGTGATATAAACCGTCATTGCGGTATAAAAAATATAAAAAGCCGCAACTGTGCGACTTTTTAGAACCGAAGGAACTTAATGAAAGACACGTTTTTTATTTTTGAAATACAGCATTAATTGAGCAACTAAGCACAAAAAAGTACAAATACAAAAAAGAATATAGGTAAACTGATACATCCAATATTTTTCGAGCGGCTCCTTCATATCATTCCCCAAGACGTATTTAGAAGTGAAAAAGTAACTTAAAAAATGTCCCAAAAAGAGTACAGTTACTGTTGCAATATATTCAACAAGAAAGAACTTCTTTTTCCCTTTCAAAGCAAGCGTATAATTAAACAGAACGAGTAAGATTGGCAAAACTAGAAAACTACCTACGGGAAATAACAAACTACTCCACCAATCAGGACTAATGCTTGACTGAACGAGTGACACCAACCAATATATCAAAATGAATAACAGGTTAGTTTTTATCAAGGCTTTCATTTCACACACCGCCTTTTAGAGCATATGAGTTATTTCTGCAATGAAATCACATATTCTCTCGGATTCTTAGCACTCTCATTACAGATCATGCATAGCATCCTAAGTTTAGCACAACTTGGGAGGTTTTCGTTCCGAAATCACAACGCAATCTCGTGACCATTTCGATGAAAAAGCGAATCCCGGGCACTCCTCCGAGTAAGAAACTTCCACTGTCAGGAGTGTAACAAAGCATTTTTGACTCATCGCTTTCTAGAAGGAGCCAAATTTAGTCTTATAGGTGCAAAACCAATCAAGAGTGTGGTCATCCGTCACATATTAAAAACATTGTTTGCATGACAAATAGGCAGCAGAGGTCCAGCTGCCCAAAATTGCTATTATCATCAATCGTTCAACCAATTGCTATTGGAATAATAATGGCTTATTTGCCTCAATTCCTTTAATCAGTTTCTCTCCAAATATTGTTATAGTGTTCTTCCAAGGGTGACCGAGTACTCCCCACTTGAAGTCCTTATCTAGAAAAAAATAGTAATCACCGTTTGGAAGAATCGGTATTAACCACTCACCAAATTCAGTTAAGTCAGGCTCTAACCGAGGATCGACCAAATAGCAATCATGTTGCCAATCTAATGCATAAATTTTTTCTCTCTCTAGCGTACAGTTAATAAACAGGCACCTCATTTTTTCGTGTAAATCAAGATAGTACTCCTCAAAATAAGGCTTACCATAAACCTCTGCTATGTCATAGGTTATAAAAGGCACAGGGGAAGCGAACGACCTAACACCATCAGTACGTCCGAAATTGAATTCCCTCTCAAATCTCGACCATACTTTTTGATATTCATCGCCAGATAGCTCAGTCCAGTTTCGTTTCAATTTATACCTCCGTATTTCATTATCCACATTAATTTATGTGTTCAAATGCGAAGTCAACTTTCTTTCAGTTTCTCATTGAAAATCCGATGATAAACCTCATATTTCCCCGGCATCCGTTCACGCAAGCGCATCCAAAACCACGCCTCGTCGAAATCGTCCGGTCTGTTCACGAGTAGATCCGGCAAGTTATGGAACAGGTCGGCCAGCGTGTTGATCTCGGCCCTGTCTTTGCGCGCCTGTACCCAAGAGACAGGGTTCCACCACTTCACGCCATGCGGATAGGAAGCGCTCCTAATATCTAGCAGCACACAATAGAATAAGTACGTATATGCCTTTTCATTTGGGCGATCCATCTCAACCACGCCCCTATGTAAGATGAAAATCTATGAACTGTTCAACGCCCGCTTCCGGTATATGGGCCGTCATGACGTACGGCTGAGCTTGATCCCATCCGTCCACCGGCAACACCTCCACTTCCCGTCCTGTCAACCTTTTATTACGCGCTGCTCGACTTCCGCCGATCTCCCACCCGCCACGAGCAAAGGGATACTCAGTACGAAAGCGCTTGTAGCGAGCCACATCGGCAGCCTCGGATCAAGGGAATACGCCCAGCCCCCGATAATACCCGACGGAGATACGGCAAGAAGCACGAGAACGGACAAGATCGCGAACATCTTCGCTCGTCGCTCGTCATCGATCGAGTTGGCGACAGCCGCCTCCAGATAAGGCGCGGTGATCATGGTCGCTCCGGCAGATAACACCGTGCTTGCGGCGATCCAACCCATTGCGCCCGTCGGCGTCAGCGCGAGCATCCCGTTCGCTACGGCTGACAGGACGAACCCCCACAGCATCGTGCGATTCGCAAGGCGTTCCGAGATTCGTGGCATGACCAGCCACAGCACGAGCAACATCACGACCGAAGAGACAGCCGGCACGATCGAGATCAATCCCTCCGACACGCCGAGGTCGTCTGCCAGATACAAGGAGAGATACGTACCTTTCACCGTCATTTGAAAATTGAACAGGATATAGACGCCGAACATGAGCAGCAAGTGCCGGTCCGCCAGCACGGCTTTCATCGTCGCGGCGTAATCCCGCAAGCTTGCGTTCAGCCCCAGCTCGGCGGCCTCCCGCTTCTTGCGCATCCCCATCTCCGTCTCGCGCGTCGTATAGTGGCGACCGAGGAATTGCGCCGTCATCAAGATGAAGGCAAGCACGTACATAATTCGGACGCCCGTTACCATGCCGTAGCGGTACACCAGCAGCCCGCCTAATGGAGCGAACAGTCCGCCGATGACCCCGATCACCTGCAGCAGCGTAAAGACATACGTCCGCTCCTTCGGCTCCGTGTCCTCGACAAGCAGACAATAGAACGCCGTATGCGGCACGCGCTGAAGTCCATTAATAAGAGCGGCTGCGATGAAAAACCATATGTTCTGCGAAACCGCCCACAAAAGCGTGCCTACGGACCAGCTGATCAGATCGAACGTGAGCAGAGCGGCCTTCCGCCCCATCCGGTCGGTCAAGTAGCCGCTCATAAACGACGAGAACACCTGGACGACTAACGTGAGCGTCGTCACCCATCCGATCTGCGTCTCGGTAAGACCAAGTTCATGCATATAGATGGCCGCATAAGTGGCGAACATGCTATAGGGAATGAGGAACAGCGGCTCGAATGCGAGGCATCCTCTGCTGTTGCCTTTCAATCGCGGGAATACTTGTGCCACAACGGTAATCCTCCTTTAGAATGCGCCGTTCTCATTCGGCGACTCCGCCGGGATGGGCTGTCCCACATCCCACAATTCGGCGATGCGCTCGTTCTCGAATCGGAAAATATGGACGATGGCTCTTCCGATATCTCCTTGCTCCAGTTGGATATGGGAATGAACGGCGACCATGTTTCCCTCTTCGATGGCATGCTTAATCTCGAGGCGTTTGTCGGGATACGCGGCGGCATTCTCGGCCATGGCGAGCATAAGCGATTCGACATCCCCGCGGAAATAAGGATTATGGTGGATGAAAGCCGGGCTTGCGTAATTCCGGTATGCTTCTCGTACCTCCCCCGACACGATCAGTCGTAAGAAGGACACCGCGTTTTCTTTATTTGCCGTCACGATGGAAATTCTCCTCTCTAATTGTCGTTGGATTCACGCCGCGCAACGCAACTCCTGTTCGGCTCCGCAGCTTTAGGTTTGGCCGATTGAAGCCTTATAGTCAGCTGCGTGAAATCCCGGTTTCGCGTGTTTACGCGTTTACGTGTTTAAGTGTTTACGTGTTTATGGAACCGGCCGCTCCTGCTTGCCCCGCCGATAATACAAAGGCACATAGCCGGTAACCTCCTTGAAGACGCGGCCGAAATGCGTCACGCTGCCGAATCCTACCCTCTTGGCGATCGCGCCGACCTTCAGCCCGGTATGCTCCAGCAGCTGCTTGGCTTCCTTCACGCGGACGCTGTTCACATACTCCACGAACGTGAATCCGGTAGCTTCCTTGAAGAACCGGCTCAAGTAATACGAACTGACGTAGAAGTGGTCGGCCACCCGCTGAAGCGATAGCGGCTGCATATAATGGCCGTTGATGTAACGGACGATCTCCGAGATGCGCTCGTGCATCGGACTTACCGATGCCGGCGGCTCCATGCCGCCTTGCGCGAACTGACGGCAGCAGCGAATGAGCAGCTGTTGGGCCAAGGCCGTGGCATATAGCTCGAACCCCGGCTTCTGCTCCTCGATCTCTCTTCGGATTCCGTCCGCCAGCGCGTCGATGAATAGACGTTCATGCAACGTCAGGCGGATGACGATATATTCCCGTTCGACCAGCGGCTGCAGCACGTCGGGAATCGAACCGTCCGTCATCCCCGCGCCGCTCGGGGAGATATTGACGATCAGCCGCTCATGCTCGGGCATGGCCGCGTTCGTCGTCCGATGCAGGACATGGGGGGAGACGATCACGACGTCTCCTTCGCTCATGACGATCGTCCGATCTTTAATGAAAAATTCTCGCTCGCCTGCTATCAAGTAGTAGACTTCGTAAGTCCCGTGAAAATGACTCGCCGGCATATGATGACTTTTCGCCTTCCGATAGGAAACGCCGAACGTCCCCGCGTTATTCTCGTAGTGAAGCGCGCCCATTCTTCGATCGCTCCCCCCTTTCCATCCTTCTTGACCTCATTATATATCCCTTCGCCTTGTTCGCAATATATAAGAAAAAAGCTTCCATATACGCAATTTATGTACATATTCTAGATGCTACGATAAAAGTATCTTAGGAAGGGGGAAGAAATGCCATGCAACCAAAATTATCCGAAACCGATGCTTCAACGCAGCAAAACCGGTCGCCAATCGAGTGGGCAGAGAAGGCTTGCGAGACGCTGATGGCCAAGTTCGAACCGGAGGAGCTTCCGCCGGAGCGATTCCATTATCATCAAGGCGTATTCCTGTCCGGGATGACGAAGTGCTGGCAGCAGACAGGCATCGACCGCTATTACGACTACATGAAACGCTGGGTAGATAGCCACGTGCAGGCGGACGGCATGATTGAGAAGTGCATGACCGACGAAGTAGACGACATCCAGCCGGGGGTGCTGCTGTTCCCGCTCTATGAGCGGACCGGCGACGAACGATACAAGAAGGCTTTGTACCGCCTCGTCCCGCTGCTGAAGGAATGGAAGACCAATCCGTCGGGCGGCTTCTGGCACAAAGAGCATTACCCGAATCAGATGTGGCTTGACGGTCTATACATGGCCGGACCGATCGCCGTACAATTCGGCAAGACGTTCGACGAGCCGGAGTATTTCGACCTGATGACCTATCAGGCGCTGCTAATGGCGAAACATACGAAGGACCCGGTCACCGGACTCCTGTACCATGGGTGGGACGAAACGAAGGAGGCGCAGTGGGCCGACCCGGCAACCGGACTTGCGCCAGAGTTCTGGGGACGCGCGATCGGCTGGTACCCGGTCGCGCTGCTGGAGATGTTCGAGCATCTGCCGGAGGATCATAAGGATAAACAAGCACTCACCGACATTGTCCGAGATCTGTTAATATCACTGGCGAACTACCAGGACGAGGCGACCGGCTTGTGGTACCAGATTGTCGACAAGGGAGACCGGCCGGACAATTGGCTAGAGAATTCCTGCACCTCCTTGTTCGTGCACGCCATCGCTAAAGCCGTCCGCCTTGGCTATCTGGACACCGCCTACATGGCGCATGCCTGGAAGGGCTATCAGGGCGTCCTCGATACGCTGGCGTTCGACGAGCAGGATCGGCTCGTCATCAGCCGGATCTGCATCGGCACCGGCATCGGCGACTACGATCATTATATCGCACGCCCGACGAGCGAGAACGACCTGCACGGCGCGGGCGCCTTCATTCTCATGTGCGCGGAGATGAATCTGGCGAAATCTTGATTCCAATCAGCGCATGCTTGATACGCAACAAGGTATACCGAAGCTTCCTGCTTAGCGGCTGCATTTGACCGGTAACGGCAATGGCGCCACAGGGATAAAACCCTGCGACGCCATTTTCTCACTCTATGGTAGAGTCTTCCTCCGCAAATCCTTCCCGCTCCAGCGCCGCCATCGCCTCCAGCAGCATGATGCCGCTCAGCTGGCCGCTTAGCTGCACGATCGGCTCCGGCTCCTCCATCCAAGATAAGCTGAACAAGCCGGATTCCGAACGCCCGCGCTGCCACAGCGTCTGTGCGTTATGGCGCAGCAGACGAACCCAAGGCTCCGCAAGCGCTGGTTGGATGCGAATGAGGTTAACGAGGTAGCGGACGAGAATGCCTTTGAACAAGCCGCAGTCGTCGTTGCCTTCCCGGGGCAGCATTCCGGTCTGCGGATCGACCAATTCGGCGACCGCGGCATGCGCGGTACGCTGCGCGTCCGCAAGATAACCGGCCTCGCCCGTGCAGCGGTATAGCTCGATGCCTGCGCCTAGGAATAAGCCTTGACAATACGTGTATTTCCAATCGTAATCGATCTTCCCGTCGCCCAGCCGGTTCATGCCGTCCCAGACGAAGCCGGTGTTCGGACAGACCAGCCGCTCCTGGTTGAACCGGTAGATGCGAAGCGCCCATTCGAGATCCTCCGCGCGGCCGTCCAGCTGGTACAGGCGTGAAGCGAGAATCGAAGCCGGCGCGTTCGCCGGGGTGTTTTTATAGTCGAGCTGATCCTTCTTCCACGCCATGCCGCCGCCCATGTGGTCGTTCCACGCGGTCTTGATATCGTCCCACAGTTGAAGCGCCCCTTGCTTATACACGGCTTGCCCCGTCGACTCATACGCCCGAAGCAAGGCGAGCGCCATCCACTCCATATCGTCGTAATAATTATGGAGCAGCGTGCCGCCGTTCCACCGAATCGTGTTGCGCAGCACCCGCTCCAGGAAGGCGTCCCGCTCCGAATTCCCGTCGCGCTCCAGCTCGTCGACGAGCACGTCGATCACGTGGGCATGCCACCAATAGATCCAATGTTCGTTGCAGGCGCCGTCGCACGGTACGGCCTGGTCCATGACGCCGCGCTCCTCATTCCAGAAGAGTCGCCGGAAATCCGCTTGCGCCTGCTCCGCCCGGCTTGCCCACGTTCCGCTAATCCCGGATGATCCTTGCGCGACCAAGTTTGCCCGCGACTCGCTCATCCCGGTCGCACCTCGCTCGGCGCTGCGACGAGCATACCGCTTCGCTCCAGCAGCGCAAGCTGTTCCAGCAGCATGATGCCGCTCAGCTGCGTGCTCAGGGTCACGCGATCGCCGGGCTTGCCGTTCCAGCTGGTGCCGAACACATCCCGCTCCGGATCGCGGCCCTCCTGCCACAGCGTGTCCGCCTGATGCGCGAGCAGCTGCACGGTTCGCGCATCCGCAGGAAAGGCGGCAAGCAGCTCGCCCAGGTACCGGACAAGAATTCCTTTGAACAAGCCGCCATCGCCATCCCCTTCATCCGGCAGCAGCCCCGTCTCGGGACTGACGAGCTCGGCGCGCACGGCTTCGGCCGTCCGAACAGCATCCGACAGATACGCTTCATTGCCCGTGCACCGGTACAGCTCGACGCCCGCACCGACGTACACGCCTTGGCAGTATGTGAACTTCCAATCCTTATCGATGCCCCCGTCGCCGGTACGATTCATGCCGTCCCAGACGAATCCGGTCGCCGGATCGACAAGATTGGTTCTCAGCCAAGCATAGATGCGAAGCGCCCATTGCAAATCTTCGTCCCGGCCGAATTCCCGGTACAGCCGCGCGGCCAGAATGACGGCAGGCGCGTTCGCCGGCGTATTCTTATAGTCCAGCTGCGACTTCTGCCAGGCGATGCCCCCGCCCATATGGTCGTTCCAGCCGGTCTGGATATCTTCCCATAGCTCGAGCGCGGCGTCCTTGTATCGGCTCTCGCCTGTCGCTTGATATGCGCGCAGCCACGCGATCGCCATCCATTCCATGTCGTCGTACAGCTCGTTCGGGAACGCCCCGCCATTGCGTGCGAGCAGGCCGTCGTAAATCGCAGCCAACCGCTCCTGATAAGTCGCGTCGCCCGTCCTTTCCAAGCCGTCGACTAGCGCATCGACCGCATGGGCCATCCACCAGTAATGAAAAATCGTGTTGCACGCGCCGTCTTCGCACGGAATTTCGATATCGTACAGCCGAATGGCCGGATTCCAATACAACTGCTCCAGCGCTTGCTGCGCCGCTTCGGCGCGGGATGCCCACATCATGCCCATATGCTTCACTCTCCGTATCCTATTATCTCTCGTCCATGGAACCGTTCTTCTCGAGCTTCGCCAGCTGCTCCAGCAGCATCATGCCGCTTAGCTGGGTGCTCAGCTGCACAACCGCATCCGGCGTCTGCGCCCACGAATTGCTGAACGAGGCGCTCTCGCTCGCCTTGCCATATTCCCACAGGCTGTCTCCGTTCGTCTTCAGCAGCTCGATAAGCTCCCCTTGATCAGGATCGGCTTCGATCAGCCCGCCGAGATAGCGCACGAGCACGCCTTTGAATAATCCGCCGTCGCCGTCACCTTCGGAAGGCAGCATGCCGGTCGCGGGCGACAAGAAATCCGCCTTCAGATTACCGGCCGTTCTACGGGCATCGTCCAGATAACGCGACTTGTTCGTTGCATGATACAACTCCACGCCCGCGCCGATATACACGCCCTGCCCGTAGGTGAATTTCCAATCCTTGTCGACGGCACCGTCACCCATTCTGTTGATCCCATCCCACACGAGACCCGTATTGGGATCCACGAGCGTCTTCGTCTGCCACTCATAAATCTTCTTTGCCCATGCCAAATCCTCGTCGCTGCCGAACTGACGGTACAGTCGCGCGGCTAGGATTACGGCTGGCGCATTCGCCGGCGTATTCTTATAATCCAGCTGTTCCTTGCGCCATGCGATGCCGCCGCCCATCTGCTCGTTCCATCCAGCCTTGATGTCGGCCCACAGATCGAGCGCAGCCTGTTTATAGCGCTCTTCCTTCGTGGCGTCGTACGCCCGAAGCCACGCGAGCGCCATCCACTCCATGTCGTCGTAATAATCGTTGATCATGACGCCTGCGTTGCGGTCAAGTATACCTTGGTACAGCTTCGCCAGCCGTTCCGTATACCCCGCGTCCCCGGTGCGTTCATAGCCATCCACCAGCACATCAACGGCATGCGCCAGCCACCAGTAGTTAAACGGATCGGTGCACAGCTGGGCGATGCACGGCGCCGCATTGTTGAACAGCCCCCGCTCCTCCTCCCAGAAGGACTTGGCAAGCTCCGCCTGCGCTTCGTCGGCCCGCTCCTGCCATACGGTAGGCGCAGGAGCGAATGCCTCCTTCACCCGATCCGCTTGCCAGACAGCGAGGACGATGCCGACGACCAAGACTGCCGCCGCAGCCATGCCGATCGCGCGATTTCGCTTCAATACCTTCACCACGCCTTCGGATGGTATCGGGCGACGACAGGCAGGTTCTTGCCGCATGACGTCACCCGCGTTACATGTTACAAGCCGTACATTCTATCGAGATTCAAATAATTGCCGTTCCCCTTGCTGCTGTCATAACCGACGATGATCGTGTTCTGACCAGCATTCAAGTTAACATTCAGCGTTACCGTGCCCCATGTCCCCCAGCTGCCCGTGCCGGGGAAGTTCAGGTTCGCGGCCACGACGGTCCCGTTCACGGACACGTACCGGCTCGCGTTGCCCGCGCCGCCCGCATAGCGCAGCGTAATGGTCCGCGTGCCGGCCGCGTTCTGATTGACGTAGAACGTCACGTTGGTCCCGGTCGCATTCCAGCCTGCAAGGTAACCTCGTCCCGAGTAACCGGCTTGCGACGACTCGGTACTGATGCCGCTAATCCGCGCATTCTCCGCTTCATAATTGCCGTTGCCCGCAATGTAGCCCGTGTAATTATCCGCAGGCGCAAGCTGCAGAATCGAAGCCCCCGCCGCTGCCGTGAGACTCTGCACGTAGCCCGAGCCCGTCGGCGCCGACCAGTCGCTGCCGATTACATTGTCCGACGTACGGCGATGATTGAACGCTTGCGTCGCGTTCTGCTGGAGGAAGTTCAAGTACGCGGCATTGCCCGTCGCGATCCGCAGCTTGTTGAGGTTGCGGGCGAAAATCATTTTGAACCCGGCGCCGTCATTCTCCCCTTCGTACATGAGCGTATTGGACAACGTGAGGTTGTTAATCACGTAATTCGCCGCGTTATTCGCGTCCGTCAAGTAGGTGCTGTTGCCCGTGGCTTGATAGAGCGCCAGCGCCGCCCCGAGGAACGTGCCGTAGTTATACGAGAACTCCCAGCCGACGACCGTACCGTTACCCGAGCCTTCGACATGGTCGCCCAGCTTGCTGCCGGAGAGCAGCCGCGATTTGATCCAGCTATATAGCCCTTCCGCCTTGGTTAGATAAGCATTGTTGCCGGTCGCGTTCTTTAGCTTGATTGCGGTCATAATCATCGGCGCGTTAGTCGCGATGTTCTTCTGCGGCGACGTGCCGTCACGCTTCCACCAGATGCCGCCGCCGTACGTGCTGTCTTGGAACGCATAGATCTGATCGAACAGGAAGGACGCCCGATTGCGGTACTCCGCCGTCCCTGTCAGCTCGTAAGCCCGCATGCACGCCAGCGCCCACCAGCCCAGATCATCGTTGAAGTCGTTATCCATCATGTTCGTGTATTTCGTATTGAAGCCGGTATAAATATCGTCGATCATCGTCCGGTACGTCTGGCTGCCGGTCCGATCATAGGCATCCATCACCGTCTCCCACAGCTGCGCCTCCCACCAGAAATCCGTATACAGGCCGCCGTTCGGACCGTGGGCATGCTCCGTGTGGACTTGATGGTCGCTGTTCGTGTAAAAATACTTCGCCGACGCGTCATAGAACGTATTGATCAATCCGTTCATGGCCGAATCCGCCTGCGCGGCGGTGAATGCCGACGCCTGCTGCGGCACGCCGATACCTGCGCCCAGCAGCGCCGCCGCTAGGGTCACGCCGATCATCCGTTTGCCTGCGGTCTGGAGAGAATGCTTCGTCTTCACTAATCGCTCGCCCTCTTCCCGTATCGAGATTTGCTTGCCGAAAGTCCGACTGCTTGCGCGAAAACGGCGTTCCCGCTTGCGGGGGCCGTTGTCGCCCGATGCGTGTCACCACCTCCTCTCGAGGAGCATGCGAAAAGCGCGGGACGAGCGTCAGCCCTTCGTACCGGTGAAGGCGATGCCCTGCACGAAATACTTCTGCAGCAGCAGGAACAAGATGAGGATCGGCAGAATCGCGATGAGCGCTCCCGCCATCATTGGTCCGTAGTCCGTCTGGTAGTTGTACGAGAACGCCTGCAAGCCCATCTGAATGGTCGCTTTGTCCGGATCGTTCAGGATGATCATCGGCCAGAGGAAGCTGTTCCAACCGGCCTGGAAGGTGAAGATGCTGAGCGTCGCAAGCGCCGGCTTCGTCAGGGGCAGATAGATGTTCCAGAAGATGCGGAATTCCGGACATCCCTCGATCCGCGCCATCTCCATCATGTCGGAGGGCAGCGTCAGGAAGAACTGGCGCATGAAGAACACCGCGAACGAACCGGATGCGCCGGGTAGAATAATGCCCCAGAACGAGTTCAGAAAGCCGTTGCCGCCGTCGCCCATCAGGTCGTTGCCCCCGATTAACGGGAAATGCTTCAGGACGTAGAAGCTCGGGATCATCGTGACGATGCCGGGAATCATCATCGCCGCGAGCAGAACGCGGAACAGCGGTTTATTGAGCTTGAAATCCAGCTTCGCGAATGCATAGCCGCTGATCGAGCCGAAGAACAGATTGCATAGCACGCCCGCCGCCGCCAGCACGAAAGAGTTGTAGAAATAAAGGCCGAACGGCACCGTTGTGAACGCCGCCTTATAGTGCTCGAACGTGATGCGGGACGGCAGCCAGCTGATCGGAACGGAGAAGATCTCCTCGCTCGGTTTGAAGGAGGTGATCAAACTCCAGAAGAAAGGCAGAAACATGCAGATCGCGATAACGATCGCGACGATATAGAACACCGCAGCGGCAAGCGTCCTCCTCACCGTGACGGAGGCCGGCCTGGTTCTGCTCGCAGCTGATGTGGATATGATTGGCTGAGCCATGTCCATTCCCCCTTACACGATAGGCTCTTCGGATTTGGAGATGCGCATATTGATAAGCGAGAAGATGAGAATCGCCAGCGCCAATACGAACGCCTGCGCGGAAGCGTAGCCCATCTGCAGTTGATTGAAGCCCTGCTGATAGATCAGGTATACCGGCGTCTTCGTCACGTTGCCCGGCCCGCCTTGCGTCAGGACGAACGCCTGATCGAACAGCTGAAGCGCCCCGATGATCGACATCGTGCTGACGAGGAACGTCGTCGGGCGAAGCTGCGGCCACGTAATATACCGGAAGCGGTCCAACGCGGTTGCCCCGTCCAGCTTCGCGGATTCGTACAGATAATCCGGCACCCCTTGCAGGCCCGCGATATAGATGACCATATTCGAGCCGACGGATTGCCACAGCGTCACGAGTATGATCGAGAGCATCGCCGTCTCCGTCTGCGCAAGCCACGCCGGACCCGTCACGCCAACGTAACCGAGCAGATTGTTGACGAGGCCGAATTCCGGATGCAGCAGCCAAATCCATACCGTCGCCGCGGCGACCGCGGAGGTCAGCGTCGGCAAATAGTTCATCGTCCGGAACAGCTTCACGCCGAATCGGCGGAAGTTCAGCAGCATGGCGAGTCCGAGCGAGATGAGAATGTTGAGCGGAATGAAGATGACCGCGTAGAGGGCGACGTTCTTGAACGTCGTCCAGAACAGATCGTCCTGCAGCAGCCGCTTGTAATTGTCCAGCTTGACGAAGTCCATTCGGCTAACCACGTCATAATTCGTAAAACTCAAGTAGAGCGCCATCACGACCGGAATGATCGTGAAGGCGACGAAGAGCAGCATGGTCGGCGTAATGAACAGATACGCCGTTCGGGCCTGATGTTTGTTCAATTTGCCCATTGAAGCCATCGGCGCGCCTCCTTCCTTTCTTCAATCGGTTGAAGCAACAGGGACGGACCAAGGTGAACGGCTCGCGGCATGTAGTTGAACATGGGGAGGGAGCTTCCTCCCTCCGCCGCGTTCGAGCATTGCGAGTCCGACCTACCCCGTCCAACTGCCTTGTTGCATTATTGCGCGTCTGCGTTGTCCTTCAGCAGCTGGTCGCCGCGCTGCTGCGACTTGCTCAGCGTATCCTTGATGCTCTGCTTCTTCTGTTGGAACAGCTGCAGATTCGGAATGAGCGCGTCGTTCTCCATGACGGAGTAGCCAGGATGCGCCGGTCGAATCTTCGCGAACTCGAGCGTGTCGAGGAATGGCTTCCAGAACGGATCGTCCTTGAAGAACGGATCTTCGAGCGCCGGCTTGTAGCCCGGAATGTTAAGACTGGTTTTGGCCCACAGCAGCGCGTTGTCCTTGTTCGCCGTCCACCACTTGATGAACTCCCACGCTTCCTGATGATGCTTGCCGCCCTCCGGAATGACGAGGCCGAAGCCGCCCATGACGCTGCCTTTGTCGCCATTCGGTCCAACCGGAGGCGGCACGATGCCGAAGTCGAGATCTTTGCCGTATTTCTTGTACGTGCTGAGCATCCAAGGGCCGGTGTACTGCATGGCCAGCTTGCCGGTCACGAACGCGTCCGTGCCTTCGCCCAAGCCTTGTTCGAACCCGGTTTTGTACACTTTATCTTCATTCAGCAGGCGATCCCAGAAGGAGAGCACCGACTTGCCCTGCTCATTGTTGAAGTTCGTCTTCGTGTTGTCCTCGTTCATCATGGAGCCGCCTGCCTGCTGCAGGTACATATTGAACAAACCCGGATCGCCGAGCGAGAAGCCCGCCACCTCGAGCTTGCTGCCGTTCCACTTCGTCGTCTTGATCGCCGCCTGCTCCAATTCGTCCCATGTCGTGGGCGGCTCTACGCCGGCGTCGGCAAGAATCTTCTTGTTATAGAACAAGGCGCGCGCGTCGACGGTCAGCGGAAGTCCGTACAGCTTGTCGCCGTAGGTCAACTCCTTGAGCGCCTCGCTGTAGAAGTCGTCCCGGCTCAAGCTATCGGCCGCCAGCATCTCATCGATCGGATGAAGGACGTTCTTCGGTGCGTAGAGCGAGGTGCGCCATCTGTCCCAGAACAGAATGTCCGGCGCGCCCCCAGACGTGGAAGCCGTCAGGAACTTCGTGATCATATCCTGCTGCAGCACGTATTTGACGCGAATTTTGTCCTGGGATTTGTTGAAGGCGTCGACCATCGTCTCGAATTGCTTCTGTCCTTCGCCGCCCCAATCGCCCCAGAAGGTCAGCTCCACCGGTTTGCCCGAGCTTGAATTGCTGCCTGCGTCTCCTTTGTCAGATACCTCGCTGTTATTCCCCTTCTCGCCCGAATTGCCATTGCTGCTGCAGCCTGTCGCCGCGCCGAGCAAGACCGCGCTCATTGTCATGACCGTCATCCATTTTTTCACGTTTCATGCCTCCCTTATATAGTTCGCCTCTATCGGATTCGAAAGAACAAGTTCATATGAAACCGTTTTACTTTGTGCGTACGGCAATCCCGCAATAATCGAGCAGCAGCTCCCCGAACATCATGTTCGCCCAAGAGAACCACGGCCGGGTAAATTGATGCGGGTCGTCGGCATGGAAGCCCTCGTGCATAAGCCCCGTACCCGCGGTCGTCGCCGCCAGCACTTCCAGCATTTGCGCTTGCTCCTGCTTGTCGGACGCTGTTAACCCCTGCATGGCGAGCGCAATGTGCCAAATATACCGATCGGGCGTATGCGGACTGCCGATCCCCGATGCCGCTTTGCCTTCGTAGAAGGTTGGATTGTCCCCGCTTAAGAGGAAGCGCCTCGTATTCTGGTAGATCGGATCGTCCTTGCCGGCATAGCCGAGATAAGGTATAGCCAGCAGGCTCGGAACATTGGCGTCATCCATCAGGTTGTAATTGCCCAAGCCATCCGTCTCGTAGGCGTACATCCGGCCGTACGCCGGATGATCGACGATGCCGTGCGTCTGAATGCCGCGATCGATCTCCGCGCTTAGTTTCGCCGCTTGTTCGGCAAGGCTGCGATCGCTAAGCACGACCGTCGCGATCTCCTCCACATAGCGGAGGACAACGACCGCGAACATATTGGACGGAATGAGATAGCCGTACGTACAGGCGTCGTCGCTCGGCCGGAAGCCGCTCCACGTCATGCCCGTGTACCCCGTAACCGAGCCCTTGCCGTCTCGTGGCAGCGTATCCGTCGGCGGGCAATCGAGCCGCTGGAACCGGTACGCCGACGCCGTCTCATGGTGCTGCTCCGTCTTCCACAGGTCGATGATCGCCGACGCCGCTTGGCGGAAGGTCTGGTCCAGATGCGAGGTGCGGCCCGTATTCTTCCAGAGCAGATAGCTCAACTGCAGCGGGTAGCACAGCGAATCGATCTCATATTTGCGTTCCCACAGCCACGGAGTCATCTCGGTCAAATCCTGCTGATGACCGCTTGCGCTCGGCGACGAGTTAAAGGCGTTGGCGTACGGATCGAGCAGCACGCAGGCGAGCTGCCTGCGGACCAACCCTTCGATCATATCCGCCAGCTCCGCGTCTTCTGCCGCCAGCACCAAATACGGTCGAACCTGCGCCGCCGAATCGCGCAGCCACATAGCTGGTATATCACCTGTTATAACAAATGTCGTGCCATCTGGCATACGCTTGATTGTCGTATGCAGCGTATTGCTGAAGCCGTTCTCGAATATTGCCGCGAGATGCTGCTGTTCCGGTTCCAGTATGGACTTGATGCGTTCGAGTAATCGCATGATGGATACCGGGTTTTGCGTTGATTGCGCCACGTCTTTCCGCCCTCCCTGTTCACTATTCGCGTGTAGTAAACCGCTTACATTTCATAAAGTTATTATATTGGCATGCATATGGTATGTCAATATGGATTTTCGGAAATAATATATTGTTTGTTATATCAATCAAGTGTCGGAATGTCATACGCTATTGTCGAGCGTCCAATCGAATCCTATTCTCGTCGTATTTAGACAAACAATAGAGCAATAAAAAAAGCCCCATGGCGGGGGCTTTCTAAATAAAGCGGCGTTCATGAGCTAAACGGGCTACGTGGGCTACATGGGCTACTTTTAGCTACATTAGCTACACGGATAAACCGGCAAAGTGGCCTATATGAACTGCACAGCGTATACGGGTTACACGGACTCCACGGAGTTGGCCGGGCCCGTGGAGTCGCTGACGATCAGCGAGGCGTCGAGCAGGATTTTGCTTGGGACCGATTGGCCTTCGCGCAGCTTCAAGACGTTCTCGAAGGCAAGCCTGCCCATCTCCGTCTGGTCTTGGCGCAGATGAGTGAACGGGAACTTGCCGTTCACCTCCGGACAGTCGAAGCAGACGATCGACAGGTCATCCGGCACGGAGCGTCCCAACCGCTGCACGGCCTGGACGGCCAGCTGCGCAATATTGTATTCGGTGGCGAATAGCGCCGTAATATGCGGATGCCGCTCCAGATGCGCCATGACCCGCCGAATGTCCTGCTCGCGGTTCTCTTCCGTATTCGCCTTGGGCAGCGTTGACATCAGCTCCAGCCACAGCTCGCGGTCGACGACGATCCCCTTCTCCGCATGAGCTTGGATGAAGCCTTCGATCCGCTCCTCGATCGCCGTCGTATCGACGGGCGGCGGCGTAAGGAACGCGATCGACTTATGCCCGAGCTCGAACAGATGATTCGCGCCTTCCTTCGCCGCGCCGGCGTTGTCGGTGGCGATCGAACCAGCTGAGATGCCCTTCAAGTGGCGGTCCACCAGGACGAACGGGAATTGATTGATGACCAGCTTCAGAATTTCCGCATTGAAATATTCGCCCTGCGCCGGGAAAATAATCAGCCCGTCCACCCCAAGCTCCAGCAATCCCTTGATCGCTTCTTCCTCATACGCCGGAATGCCGAACGTGCGGCGTAGCACGAGGTAGCAATTATGCTGGCGCGACGCCTCCTCCATACCATAGATCAAGCCAGTGCCGTAACTATCGGCGAAGTCCGTGATGACCAATCCGATCAGCAATCGGCCGTCTGCCTTGCGCGCTTGATGCGCGGCCCCGCCGCCGCCTGATGGTTTCGATCCTCCCGCCGGCTGTTCGGCGACGAAGGACCCGCGCCCTGGCTGTCGCACGATATAACCTTCGCTCGCCATCAGTTCCAGCGCCTTCTTGCTCGTGATTCGGCTGACATTATACATATCGCCAAGTTCCTTCTCGGAAGGAACACGATCTCCCGGCTCATACTTCCGCTCCAGAATTTCGTCTCGCAGCGCTTCGAAAATTTTCTCGTACATCGGCTTTGATGTTTCGTTCGACATGTTCGTCCCTCCGCTTCCCAACTACCGGATGTCGCAATTTTATACAATAATATATCATGATATATTCGTTTTGCCAAGTTGAGCTGACATATCAGGTGTACAACTAACATCCAAACTGTTCCGTGAAAATAAAGTTCTAGACTGAAAATCTTGATCAGACGTGTTTGAGGAGATTTAAAATCGTCAGACTTCGAAAATTAAGTAGTAGACTGACTATAAAAATGAAACAGCGGCGGACCAAGACGTGAAAAATAAAGTCTTAGACTGCCGCCTTCTGAGTTCAATTAACGTCTCCCGATAGAATTCCTTTAAAACGCACATTGAGAACGTTACCGTTTCACACCTGGTCATCGGCGTAGATATCGCCCAGGAAGATCATGTGGCTAGAATTGTCAGCTTTCGAGGGATTGCTCTAGGCGCTCCGTTCGAGTTCGGCAACCATCGCGAAGGGTTCAAGTTATTCGAGCGTTGGGTGCAGGATCTGCTCCAGATCCAGAGTCTGAGCTGGATCATCGTAGGCATGGAGCCGACCGGCCACTACTGGTTCAGCCTAGCACGTTGGCTCGTCGAGCTCGGAATTGAATCAATTCTGGTTAATTCACATCTCGTCAAAAGAACAAGGAAAACGGGGATAATACACCTTCTTTTAGCTTAATAAAAAAAGAGCAGCCGCCGCGATGGCTAACTGCTCCTGGCTGGCTCTGAACTAACGTTACCAGTTAGCTTAATGATACCTATGCACATCATTTGCCTTCTATGGAGTAATTTAAATAAACTCATCTTTATCAAAAACAAGACGACATTTGTCACATTTATACAATCGATTCATTTTAAACTTCTCCCCAATAGTTCCACCATTCATACTGCTAATCCATCCTTCACCGACATATTCTAAATCATGAACACGCTCAACTTTTTGATTACAAACTTTACACTTTCTTTGTTTAGCAATGAATTTCATTTCCTTAATGTGGTATTCAAATTCGATTGACTTGCTATACTTCGAGCCGAATTTATATTTCTTTGAGATATATATTAAAATTATCATAATGACGATAATAATTGGACTTAGACTTAACATTATTATACTCCTTTTTGAAATTGAGAAGTAAGTTACTTTCCCAACTCATAAACATTCATGAATTATTTTACTATGCAATTCACACCCTACATATAGATAATTATTTCCATTATACTCCCTTTAGTTCAATGACTCCCCAGTAAATGCTACCGGGCAAACCTCATTATCTTTGAATCTGAACTTCATTTGAACTAGAAAGATTATTTAGTCAAGGGCTTGGATAACCCATTCTCCATTTGATTGTTTTCTAATCCAGAGCATAAACTCTCTATACTCCTCGCCCTTACTATTTTTGCAATTTGCGTATGCTGTTGCGAATGTTCCCTCTTTAATTAAAGGTAAACTCAGCATCGGTGAAGGTTATCCCATCGCTTATCTCTTCCAAATACCTCCAATACTCACCCACAGCCTCTTTATCGGTAAACTTTTTGGAGAACTTAGTTATGTCATTCGACACGTAAGCATCAACTAATTCCTGGACAATCGAGTAGATTTCCTGATTTCGCTCATCATTCGGATATTTAACTTCTTTCATTTTAGATGCTTTATCAATATGTTTTGGCGCTAGCTGGGTATCACTATTCGCATGAGCACCTAAGCTGTAACTAATTACTAAGACTGAAATAATATTCCGAAAAAAAAACAACGGAAACACCACCACTTTTTATATCCTAATATTTCCAACATTTTTTGAATTATCCTGCCGTTAGTTGAGAAAACCGGCAGCCACGGAAAGCTGCCGGTTCTCTGTAATCGTTGAGCTATAGTTCCCAGTTAACGCAATGACTTAACACTTATCTTGGACATAATATGAGCTTCCCAGTGCAAGAATTCCTCCCATATCGTTACATCAAATACTGCTCTTTATCTAGTTATCAGCGCTCCCCTAGTTCTTTCCATTCCAAATAATCGGGGTTTTCACCAAAGAATGTTTTTATGAAGTTTTCGTTTGGTAATGAACGATTTTTATAGATGACCTGTATAATTTCCTCTACATATTCACCGATCAAGTGCATCAGATAAGGTGCTATCCATGAACACTCCGTTGCATTGGTGATCACATTCTTAACATTACGTGGGTTATCCCTCAATGGCTCGTATGTCGGCCTAATCGAGTTCCCGAACATCTTCGCCTCATCCTTTGTCCAAAGCAGCTCAATCGGATGAGCTGGCATGCCAAGTCATCAGCATCTCTTGAGCTTTTTTCGGATCGTCCATGAGTAGAATCCGATATTTCAGCATCTTGTTAAGGGTGTTCAGCATTTGGTCGTATTCTTCTTTCTTGCTTTCGATCTCCTTCTTCTTGCCGCGAATCCAATCCATAATCTGCAGGTTAGTTTGCACATTGGCGTCGTGGTCCTGCAGAACTTTCTTCAGTTCAGCCAGCGAACAACCGATGGACTGGAACTTCTTGATGAGCTTCAAACGCTCGATAGCCTCTTCCGAATAGTTACGATAATTGTTATTTTCTCGCCGGACATGCCGATCATCCAGCAAGCCTTCCTTTTCATAAAAGCGGATCGTATGGATCGTTAATCCCATCTTGTCCGCCAGCTCCTGAATTTTCAAGATCATTCCCCCTTTGTACCGCTTGCCCTAGAGTTTACTTCATAGTTTATGCTTAACATGATCAAGCAGTCAACTCTTGAAGGAGGGTATCATTATGCATGTTTTTGTTACAGGAGCAACAGGGTATATCGGTTCCGCGGTCGTGAGGGAATTGATCAGCGCAGGACATACCGTATCGGGTCTTTGCCGTTCTGAAGAGAAAGCCGCGGGATTAAAGGCGGCGGGAGCCGAGGTGGTGTATGGCACGCTGGACGATCTCGATACTCTGGGCAGCGCTGCCGCGGCTGCGGACGGCGTGATTCATCTGGCGTTCACCAACGATTTTTCCGACTTTGAAGGTGCGTTAGCGCTGGATTTGCGGGCCGTCGAAGTCATAGGAGCGGCGCTCGAAGGCTCCGGGAAGCCGTTCATTACCACGGCTCACGGAAATGGACAGGTTGTGGATCATGCAGTGCTCGCTATGGCAGAGCGGGGTATTCGGACATCAATCGTCCTGCTTGCACCATCCGTGCACGGCGAAGGCGATAAGGGCTTTGTACCAATGATGATCAACATCGCCCGGGCGAAGGGATTTGCCGCCTACATCGGCGACGGAACGAACCGCTGGCCGGCGGTTCACCGCCTGGATGCGGCTGTTCTGTATCGTCTGGCGCTGGAATCCGCCCCGGCGGGCTCACGGCTGCTTGGCGCCGGCGATGAAGGCATTCCGCTCCATGAGCTCGCCGCTGCCATCGGGCGGCAAATGAACATGCCGGCGGTCAGTATAACACCTGAAGAAGCGACCGCCCATTTCGGCTTTCTTGGCACCATTGCGACACTCGACATCACAAGCCTATACAACACTGCGGAAGCGAGTCAGGCAACACGGGAACTTCTGGGCTGGAAACCGGTGCAGCCTGGATTGATCACCGATCTCGAAAGTGGGCTTTATTTTGTATAAAAAGAAGAGCGTACCAAGGCCTTAAATGGCTACTTGGACACCCTCCTACAATTACTTTGACTTTAGCTAATCGTATCTGACGGACTACCGAGCGTGTAGCTGGCTGAATTGCGTAAAGGATAATCCTCAGTATAAAGAGACTTCCACTGTGAACTGCACCCCGTCAAGTAGACAATAGAAATTATAAAAATCCATTAAGCGGCCTTCGTCCTGAATTCCATTGGACCGAGGCCGTTTCGTTTAGCTTGTAGTCGTTTGTAATTGTAAAATTGGATGTACGCCTTAATGTCTTGTTCGAGCTCCTCATAGGTTCGGTGTGTATGCAAACAGTACTTCTCGCATTGTGGTTCCCCAGAAGGATTCCATGGGGCCGCTGTCCATGCCTCTTCCCAAGCGAGACATGCTCTGTACGATCTTGCCTATTTGAGCGAGGTGTATTGAAAGACTCGGTCACTATGCAACATCGGTCTGCTGCCGCGCACGGCAGAAGGGGAGGACGCCAGCTGTACGGAGAAAATAAAGTAGTAGACTGAAGGAATTGATATGACGCTGCTTTGAAAAATGCCAGACTTCGCCATAGACTGCTAGCGTCCAGCTTCGCGTTCCGGGGAAGGCGGAGCAGTAGGTTTAGCTGATTGCCGAGCTGCAAAGCGCGGCCGGCGCTCCGCTTGCTTGATGGTGAATCTGAAAATCTATTCTTGTTCAAACTATCTACAATTGTTACAATGTCCCAAGACCCAATTCAAAAAATACATTTCCTTCAGACCGGAGGTTACTGCCGTGCCAACCACCTGTATTATCGACCGGCCAGCCCGGATCGTCGAGATCGTATGGGCGTCTGCAGCGACGCCTGACGATTTTGACCGCATTACCGATGAAATCAAAGGATTTTCCGAGGAACTCGGCGGCAGCTTCGATGTGCTCGTCGATATGCGTACGGTCAAAGCGTTTAGACCGGAATCGCAGGCGAAGCTGGTGGAACACCAGAAGGCGCTGAAATCGTACGGGATGAAGCGCGCGGCGGTCGTTACCGCTGGCTCCATTGCCCGTCTACAACTATACCGCACGGCTAAGCAATCCGAACATACGACGGAAACGCAATGGGACGATTATGCGGAGGCGCTCGCGTTTTTGAAGCAGTAAGCCGGCACGGCTGGAAACTAGAGGGGCTGTCCCAAGGTCATCTGATGACACGGGAGAGCCCCTTTTCTGTTTCCATGTGGTAACTAAAAGCATGTACATCGGTAATAATTCCTTCTTTGTAATTTTACAGACCATCCAAAAAGGGAAGGACCAATTATGATCCTCCCCATTTAGTGATCTTCCGCCCGTAAGCGTAACGGCAACGGCCAGTCTACAACTATATTTTCACGGTCTAATGCTTTATTTTTCTTAGTTCGCCATCTGCAGCTTCACGACTTCTTTCCCTTTCAAATTGTCGTTCACGTACTGCATCGCCTCCGGAAATCCGGTCTTGTTCATCTGATCACGCAGGGCATTAATGACCTTCAGCGCCGCGTCGTCCGATTTGGCGAACACCGCCTCCTTCCAGACATCGCCCATTCGGTCCATCGACGGCTTAAGCGTCTCCCACTGCGGCGATTTGGCGATGACATCACCGGCATTGTAGGCGGAGATGACCTTGATCCCGTTCGGACGAAGAATCTTGCGCGCGTTATCCATCGCGGCGATCCGCTCCTGATCGGCCCAAATGTCGCCGCCGAGCGTATTCGTACGGTCTTGCCCGGTCAATGATTCGAAGCCGATGCCAATCCCCACGTTCTTCTTCTCCTTGCCGGTCGTATCGGCCGCGAACTTGTCGAAGAACTCCTTCTTCGCGACCGGCTTGCCGTCTACCCGCTCCCAATGCACGCCTTCCACACCGTAGTGCACGAGCAGGAAGCCTTCGTCGGAGGCGAGAAACTCAAGCAGCTTGAGCGCGGCGTCGACGTTCTGGCACGCCTTCGTGATGACCGTCACGTTATTGCCTTGAATGCCGAGATCGACGGGACGGTTTGGCTCGGCCCCTGCCCGCTCCAGCGGTCCGACCGCCACGAAATCGCTGCCCGGATGCGACTTCACGTATTCTTTCGTCGCGTCGTAGATGGCCGGGAAGTGCGCCGCCAGCACCGCAATGCGGCCTTGATTGATCTTCTCTTTCGCGATCGGGTCCGTCTGGGTGAACGTCTCAGGGTCGAGCAAGCCTTCCGCGATCAGGTTCCGGTAGTAGAGCGTGTAATCTTCGTAAGCTTTCGTGAAGAACGTGTGCTCCAAGGTGCCGTCGCCTTTATCCTGATAGTCGCTGCCGTAGAACATCGTGTTGCCGATCCCGACCGCCCAGCCGTTGCTGAAGCCACCGAGCGGCATGACCGGCATGCCGTTCTCTTCGAGCTTCGCGTCCTTGATCTTCTTCAGGAAGTTGTACAGATCTTCCTTCGTCTTCACCGACTGCGGATCGACGCCGACCTTCTGCGCGATATCCTTCCGCACATAGAAGCCGTACAGCCAATCCATCGCGTCCTTGTCGGTCGCCGGCTGGTTCTGGTACAGCAAATATTTCTGATCGCCGAATGCGCCGATGGCCTTATCGTACAGCGCCGGCGGGACATTCTCTTTGGCGATCGCCTTGGACAAATTCGGGTAGCTCGCAAGCTTCCCCGACAGATCGACCAGTTGATCTTCCTTGGCCGCCTTCACGATGCCATCCAGCTCGCCGCCCCACGCCGGTCCGGTATAGATATCCGGCAAATCCTGCGTCGCGAAGATGGTGTTCACTTTCTCCGTCTCGCTGCCCTTGGTGTAATCGAATTGAACGGTAATGCCGGTTTTCTCCCGGATGGCTTCGGCGATCGGGGTCATATCGACATCGCCGGCGCCCGAACCGTTCCAGTTATGAAGGATTTTGAGCGTCACGGCCTTCTCGGCGCCTGCGCCTCCGTTATTGCCGGCCGGCGCATTCGTAGTGCCGTCGCCGGTTCCACCGCCATTGCCGCCGCCGTTGTCGCTGCATCCGGCGAGCGCGGTCGTCATCAACGCTGCGGCCAGCAGCATCCGGGCGAACTTACTCTGCTTCTTCCTCATTCGAACCCCTCCATGAACGCGAGAATGGTATATGATAAAGCTCCACCTGACGATGGCGCAACTATCATCAGCCTTTAACCGAGCCGAGCATGACGCCTTTGACGAAATACCGCTGGAGAAACGGGTACACACACAAAATGGGAAATACGGTGATGACGAGCAGCGCCATTCGCAGCGATTCCGGGGTGGCGCCGGCCATATTCGCATTGACCGTCTGTCCCCCTTGCTGCGCAGCCCGCTGCATCGAGGACGAAAGCGCTTCCATTTCGGTCAACATTTGCTGAAGCAGCGTTTGAACGGGAAGCAGGTCTTTGTTCGACACATAGTAGGCGCCGGTGAACCAGTCGTTCCAGTGCGCGACGCCGATGAAGAGCGAGATCGTCGCCAGCACCGGACCGGATAGCGGCAGCACGACGCGCAGGAAGATCTGGAAATCGCCGTATCCGTCGATGCGGGCCGATTCCTCGAGCTCCTCGGGGATGCCCTGCAGGAACGTGCGGATGATGACGATGTGCATGAAATTGAAGAGCAGCGGGATGACGTAGACCCAGAAGCTGTTGATCAAGTGAAGCTTCTGCAAGGTGATGAAATACGGAATGAACCCGGCGCTGAAGATCGTCGGCAGGAAAATGTAGAAGGTGAAGAACGTCCTGCCCGGCAGCGTCTTCTTCGATAAGGCGTAGGCCATCATCGTGCATAGCGACACATGCAGGACGACGCCGAGCAGCGTGCGCGCAAGGGTGATTTTGTACGCCTGCCAAATCTTGTGGTTCTCGAACACCTGCGCGTAATTATCCAGCGTCACTTTGCGAGGCAGGAAATAGAGCGCCCCCATCATGGAGTCTTTGCCGTCGTTCAGCGAGTAGACGAGAATGTAGATGAATGGATAAATCATCGATAATCCGAACAAGGTCAGTAACACGTAGTTCAGCGCCTCGAACGGCGAGAAGCGCCGCTTGCTCATGCCGGATCACTCCTTTCGCGCGGATTAGAAGAGAGAGACATCGCTAACTTTGCGGGCGATACGGTTCACGGTCAGAATAAGCACCAGCGCGATAACGCTCTGGAACAACCCCACCGCCGCGGCGTAACTGAGCCTGCCTTGGCTGATGCCCGCGCCGATGACATGCACATCGAGCACGCTTCCGATCGCAGCCGTCGCCGGACCATTCAAGAGCAGCAGCTGCTCATAGCCCGCGCTCATCAGGCTGCCGGTCGCCAGAATGAAAAGGATGACCGCAATGTTGCGAATGCCGGGGAGCGTCACATGCCAGATTTGGCGAAACCGCCCGGCCCCGTCGATTTTGGCCGCTTCGTATAACTGCTGGTCGATCCCGGCCATCGCCGCCATGTAGATAATCGAGTTCCAGCCGATGTTCTTCCAGATGTCCGAGCCGACGATGATTTGGTAGAACCAGCTTGTGTTATTCAGGAACTGGATCGGCTCCTTCGCTAATCCGATCGAGGTAAGCAGGTCGTTCACCGGACCGCCATACGGCGTAAGCAGCCGCTGCATAAGCGTCACGACGACGACCCATGAGACGAAGTACGGCAAATAGGATAATGTCTGCACCGTTTTTTTGAACTTGACGTTGCGTACCTCATTGAGCAAGATGGCGAGCAGGATCGGCATCGCAAAACCGATGACTAGCTTCAAGGCGCTGATGAGGATCGTGTTGCGGATGAGCGCTTCGGACTGATAGTAGTCAAAGAATTGGCGGAAGTACTTCAAGCCCGCCCACGGACTGCCCGTAAAACCGCCCGAGAACGTGAAGTCTCGGAACGCGACTTGAATGCCGTAAAGCGGTACATACGAGAACAGAAAAAACCAGACGATTCCCGGCAGCATGAACAGGTAGAGCAGCTTATGCCGCCATATTCTCTTCCATAGCATCGACGCTCCCAATTACGGCGCCTCCTCTCTTTCTCGCGAGATCCGATCGGCTTGTGCAGTGTCCGCATAATGTGCAGTGTCCGCATCATGGGCGACACGCCGCGCAAGCCGTTGTCGGCATTAATGCCGGAATTCCGGCCGCTCCAGCCTCACGGTTACGATCTCGAATGGACCCATTGGCAAGGTAATCGCACCCTCTTCCACCTCGAGCGCCGCAAGCTTATCTTCCAGCAGATCGGTTAACCAAGCGCCGGAGAACGCGAAGCCCGCATGCAGCTTCGTGACCAGTCTTGTACCGGCTGTTTCGAATAACCGGATGATGAGGGCATCGTCATCCTCGGCGCGCTTGACCGCTTCGATCATCACATTCGGATGACTCGGCAGCAGGAAGGATCGGCCGGTCACATCTCCTTGTTCCGCGGTTGCCGAAAGCTCCGCCGATATCGGAGTGCGAGCGGACGGGATTGCGTCAACCGAAGCGTCTTCGCTTAGCTGAGCGGCCTGCCCGCCGGAGATTCGAAGCGGCACATTCAACGCATACCCTGCCCGGAACACTAGCGCCTCGACATGATTTCCCTCATGCGGATACAGCGAATACGTGAAGCTATGCCGAGCCCGGTCGGCTTCCGGATCGGGATAAGACGGACTGCGCAGCAAATTCAAATCCAGCTCGCCATCCTCTGCGCGATGTCCGTACTTGCAGTCGTTGAGCAGCGCGACGCCGTAATCCGGTTCGGAGAGATCGGCATACTGATGAGCGCATATTTCGTCCTTGGCATAGTCCCACATCGTGTTCCGATGCGTCGGCCGGCGCAAGTAGCCGAACTGGATGTCGCAGCTGACGCTATCGGCGCGAATTTGGAGCGGGAACGACGTCCGCAGCATGCGGCCCGACTCCTTCCAATCGACGTTCGTCACGAAATCGACCCGGCGGCTGCCCGACGTCAGCACGATGCGCTGGATCAATTCGGACGCACCGTAACCATAATGCAAGACGAAGCCCGCCGTCGGACCGTCCGAATAAGCTTCGGCCAGCCGCAGCGTGAGTCGCTCCCCGCCCGTTTGCCGGTAATCTTGGCGGAAATCCCACGCATCTCCGTCGTCCGTGTAGACGCGCAGCCGATTCAAAGAGAAGCCGGTCGGGACGAGCTCCCGCTCATGCTCTTTGTCAAGCAGCGAGACGATCTCGCCATTATCGCCGAGCGTAAGCACCAACAGCTCGTTCTCGATCGTCCGCTCACGCTCGGATACGCAGACTGCCGGAATCGATTCGGCCGCCTCGGGCAGCTTGGCGCAGCCCATCGCCGGCACCTGCACGTACCGCCAGCGTCCATCCTGCTTCAGCCACTCTTCCCGCCCCCACGGCAGCGAATTGAACACGACGGGCCCTTCCGCTCCGCGTGATGCCGCTTCATAGGAGGCGTCGATGAGCTGTTCTACTCGATCAAGAAGCCATGCATACCGTTCCAACGACTCGTCATATACCCGCTTGATGGAGGAGCCTGGTAGGATATCATGGAACTGGTACAGCAGCACTTCCTTCCAGATCTGTTCCAGCTCTTGGGCCGGATACGGAACGCCAGCCGTCAACTGCGCCAGCACGGCGGCATACTCCAATTCGCGCAGCGACTTCTCCAATTTCCGGTTGAACCGCTTGCTGCGCGCTTGGCTCGTCAGCGTGCCTTGGTGCTTCTCCAGATAAAGCTCCCCGCGCCAGACTTGGTAACGTTCGCGATGTTCGGCCAGAAGCTCGAAGAATCGGGCCGAGGTCTCCTGCTCGACCGGACTAAGCCCAAGCAAATTCTTCTCCCGCGCAAGACGCTCCAGATGCTCCTCTCCTGGCCCCCCGCCTCCATCGCCGATGCCGAACAGCATGAGCGCGCGATCCGATACGGCGCTGTCCAGATAGTCGTTCTCTGCCTTCGCGATCGAACGCGGCGCTGCGGGGCTGTTGTAGGTATCCTCCGGCGGCATGTGCGTCAGGATCTGCGAGCCGTCGATTCCTTCCCACATAAAGGTGTGATGCGGGTGCCGGTTATAGGTGCTCCACGACAGCTTCTGCGTCATCATGTAGTCGACTCGGGCCTTCTTCAGAATTTGCGGCAGACTCGCCGTATAGCCGAACACGTCCGGCATCCACAGCGACTTCATCTCCATCCCGAATTCTTGCTGGAAGTACCTTTTGCCGTACAAAATTTGACGGACGAGCGACTCCCCGCCAGGGACGTTCGTGTCCGATTCGACCCACATGGCCCCCTGCGGCTCCCAGCGCCCTTCTTGGACTCTCGCCTTCACCTGCTCGTACAACTTCGGATAATGCCGCTTCATCCATTCGTACAGTTGCGGCTGGCTCGCGCCGAACACGTAATCCGGATAACGTTCCATCATGCGGAGCGCCGTCGAGAACGTGCGGGCCCCTTTGCGGATCGTCTCCCGGATCGGCCACAACCATGCCAGATCGATATGCGCATGCCCGATCGCGCTGATGGTCAGCACCGGATCGCCGCCGCGCTTCGCCAGCTGCTCGCCGAGCATTCGCCGCGCCTTGGCCACCCGCTCATCCCCAAGGTCGGTGAGCAGAAGCGATACGTCATAGAGCACCTTGAAGATGCGTGCTCTCCGGGCCGAGCCTTCCGGCAGCCGTTCCGCCGTCTCGAGCAGCACCTCGGCATCGTAATACAGCTGCCGCACCTCTTCCCTGCATATCGCGACAACGGCCTCCTTCAGCGTGCCGCTCCGATAGCGGCCGAACAGATCGTTGCAGCCCGCATCGCCCCACAAGTCGATCGTCTCGGTTCCCGTTGCCGATTCGCTGACGGCTACGACCCGCTTGCCCGGTTTGCCAAGGGAATAGTCGAACTCGGAATTAATATTCGTCAGCCCTTGCACGGGTGTACCTTCTTCATCAACCAGACAGACTTCGCCGTTGACGTCGAGGAGAAGCACGACCTTCTTGCCAGCCGTGCTCGCCGGCACTTCGCCCGTGAAATGAAACCACGCGCAATCCCACAGCTGCCCCCAACGATCTCCCGGCGCAAGATCCAATCGACGACCCGACATACGCTCTTCGTACGAGACCGGCTCCGTCGTCACCCAAGCGGTCACGCGAAGCTCCGCAACTGGATCGTAGATGCGCGCCTGCAGCCGCTCCAGCATCGCTCTTAATTGCTCGGGGTTGATCCGTTCATATGGCATCGTATAACCGACTCCTTTTTCTCCCAGCTGGCTCAAAAAGAATATAATATAAATATTGTATATATTCAATATTAATTTTTCGGGTTATTTACATACTCTTATCAGCTAAAAGCCTCGCAATCCTATCCAATTATGCCCGATCGACTGTCAGAGGCAGGCAATCCGGATGACTTCTTACTACTAATGGCCACACAAAAAACCTCCGGCTTTCCATAAAGGATGCCGGAGGTTGCTTCGACACTGCGAACATTGCTCGCAACAGTCGGATCGTTAAGCTATGAACGTCTTGGAGGGCCTGAAGTTTGCCGAACCGCAAGTTCGGGCTCCAGGAGCGTCTTCGTAAATTTGCCGCTTGGCTTGCCGTCTTCCTGAATAATCTCGATCAGCTTCTCCGCTGCCCGGAAGCCGATCTCATACTCGAACTGCTTAATATGCGTGAACGAGCTGAATTCCTCGACGATCGAAGTCGGGTCGTCGAAGCTGACGATGGACACATCCCCCGGAACGTCGAGCCCGGCTTGCTTCGCCATCTGATAGATCTGCACGGCCAGCCGTCCGTTAAGCGTGATATAAGCGGTCGCCATCTGATTCGCAATGTATCGGTAGAGCGGATGCGACTTCATGTCTTGCAGATTGACGTTCTCGACCGTGAAGTCCGTAATCATATGCGCCGGATTAATCAGCGCCCCCTTCGTCTTGAGCGTGCTCATATACCCTTCGATTCGCTCCTGCACCGTGACGGTTTGGAGCGGCGAATCCGAACAGATCGCAATCTCCCGATGGCCAAGTTCCCACAGATGCTCGACCGCAAGGCTTGTGCCGAGCCGGCCGTCGGCCGCGATATAATGCGTCTCTACGCCGGGCAAGTAACGATCGATTAGCACGAATGGAAAGCCGGTGAATTTCATGGCGAGTATTTCTTCATTGTACTGCTCCTCGTCGACCGGGAAGATCAGCAGCCCTTCCGCCCCGATCGCTTTGAGCGTCTTAATCGCCTCTTTCTCCTTCTCCAGCACGCCGCCCGAGAGCAGAATCATGATGCGGTAGCCTTCTTCTTCAAGCGCTGTGCTGACGCCATCCAACAAGCGGATCGCGAAGAAGTCATAGATGGACGGCATGACAAGTCCGATAATCCCCGTGCGGCCGCCGCCTTCCGCCAAGGACTTCGATCCGCCGCCTGCCTGAGCGGACAAGGCGGAAGCAGCAGCCGCAGAGGACGATGCGCCGTGATCCGCAGCCTTCTTATCGCTGACGAAGCTGCCGCGACCGGGCACCCGGGTAATAATCTTCTCGTTCGCAAGGCCGGTGAGCGCGTTCACGACGGTAATCTTGCTGACGTTGAACCGTTCCATTAATTCCTTCTCCGTCGGGATGCGCTCGCCTTCCTTTAAGCCTTCGGTGTCAATCAGCTCGCGGATATAATCCTGAATTTTCTGATAGAGCGGTACCCGATCGTTCGTATTCATTCCCATCACCAATCTTCAGCGAGATATTTATATATATAATATATTCCACCCTGTCATTATGCAACTGTAGTTCAACCAGACCAGAAACAGGAGTAAAGCCTCATCATGCAAACGAAGAGAGCGGCGAACGGCGCAGTCTTCACGAGATTCTGTCATCGTAAATCAAATGAATTATCGTATTTATTGATAACTTTTGTCGAAGTACTTGAATTGTTTATGTAAAATATATTTAATATGCATCAAGGGAAGCGTTGTTTGGCAACTCCCCAAGAAATCCTACCCTCAAGGAGGTGAGGCAGAGGAGCATTCCCTGCTTTTCGATAGGAATAAGGAAGATCTTGTTTCACCATACCACGATAAATCGAGGTGTTCAATCGTGATTCGTAAGCTAACAGCCGTTAGTCTAGCAATCGTATGCACGTTGTCCTTCACGATGGGGGCAACAGCAGATTCCGGCGTTCAACAAGAGAGCAATAAGCACGGAAGCAGCATCTCGTGGCCGAAAGACCAGGCGCTCCCGACGTTCGCGAAAGCGAAGCGACTTGAGGTCGCGGACATCTACGACGCGCCCGGCGATGAGAAGATCTTGATGGCGACGCTGCAAGGGCTCGTGAACCGCAAGGAACCGCGCCTATATTTGATCGAGAACACGGAAGAAGGCAAACTCACCTGGCTTAATGACCTCGACGTTGCTTATCAGCTTCACGATGACTACTGGGATATCCTGAGCAAGTTCAAGTCGGAGCTGAAAGGGATCATCGTGTACGACCCCAACGTTCCCGACTCCATCAATGTCGCGACGACGCTCGCCGGTTTGAAGGACGCCGTCGTGGCCAGCCCTGCTCTGGCAGCCAAGCTGTCCGGCGCGCCATACCAATTAAAGGTGCTGGAGGATCTACGGGGCAAGTTCAAGAACCGAATGGACGCATACACCTGGCAATTCGAGAACCTGTGGAGCCAGACGACGCATCGGATGCTGGTCGGCCTTAGCCCCGATACTTCCGTTCGCATCCCGTCCGGGCTGCCGGAATCCTTTCGGACGATCGCGGAAGATACAACGCAAGAACGCGACGCCCGCAACCGGGACGTGTACGAACTCGATCTCGCTTCATTCCTTGGCGAATCCGACGTCTATCTCCGATTCGACGACGCGTTCACGCAGGATGGCTGGGGCAGCGCCGTGCACGAAGTCACGGTCAAAGCCGACGGCCAGACGATCGCTCACTTCATCCCGGGTACGCCGGAGGAAGAGCCATTCCTCTACGACCGTCAACAATCGCAAGTGTCGGCCGGCAGCGGCGGCCACCGCTTCGCCGATAACGGCCGATATTTCGTCTACCGCTTCACGCCGCCGGCCGGCACGAAGCAATTAACCGCATCGGTCGATATGTGGAACCAGTATAAGGTCTCAGCCGGCACCAAGCAGCCGCCATCCTCCGAGCAGAAAGAGCCATACGGCTATCTGCGCGACTATGCGGTGGCCAACAAAGCGATGGTGTTCTGGCTCGACTCGAATGTACCGGAGCAGCGCGCGCTGTTCGAACGCATCCTATCGGCCGTTGATCCGGGAACGCCATATTTGGGCTGGTTCAGCAACGATGTCGAAGGCGAATTCAACTCGGTCGAAATTACGTCGCGCCATAGCGTCTACGTTCTGGCTGCCGATTGGTTCAGCAACTTAACCGTCTTCTCCGCCGCGACGAAGAATGCCAAGCCTCCGAAGCCGACCAAGAAGCCGAAGCTTGAGAACAAAATCTATGTCACCTATACGTTCAGCGAAGGCGACAACTTCCAGTACAACCAGCATCGGATGCGGATTCTGTGGGATGATCCAAGCCGCGGCAAGGTACCGCTGAACTGGACGTCCAGCCCGCTCCTCTACGACGGCGCGCCTGCAATACTGAATCATTATCTTGAGACGGCAACGGACAACGACCTGCTGATCTCCGGTCCATCCGGCGCCGGGTACTTCTACGCCAATGCTTGGCCGGACAGCACGTTCGCGCCTTACTTGAAGCAGACGTACCATTATTTGAAGAAGACCGGGATGACCGTTCCGTACGTGCTGAACCGTATCGACGGCCAGAACGTGCCGCTTAGCGAGACTAAAGCGAAAGCCTATGCCGAAGAATACCGCGCGCAAGGCGTATTCCTCAGCTGGGAAGACCGCTCCGGCATCGAGATTTTGAACGGTAATCTTCCAGTGTCCACCATCCAAGGCATCAGCACCGCCAAAGACGGCAAAGCCGCGCTGGATAAGGCCAAAGCAAGCTGGGACGGCAAGTCGCCGCTGTTCGTCTCCCTCGGCCTGCTGGCTTGGAGCATGACGCCGTCGGATATCGTGGCGCTGCAGCAATCGCTCGGACCGGAATTTGAAGCTGTCCGCGCCGATCACTATTTCGCGCTCGTTCGCGAAGCGAACGGACTTCCGGTCAAGTAAACATCGATAGTGCGCCAGTGCAGATCTAGATCGAACAGCCCGCGTTATTGGACCAACGCATGCGAACCAAAGCCACCGGACTATCGCTATCGAAACGCCGCTATCGAACCTGCCCAGTGGACCATCGCTATTGAACCTACTCTAGTGGATCTACGCTACCGAACCTGTGCAATGTACCAACATTATCGAACCAACGCGACAATCGGACGGGGCAACCAGCCCCTTTCGATTGTTTTGCCTATTCCAAAGGAGTGATTAATCTTGTCAACCGCATTTCGCCCCGCATCCGTCCCGCTTATTACCGTCGATCCGTACTTTAGCGTATGGTCGCCGGCAGACCGCCTGACCGACACGGATACCGTCCATTGGACCGGCAAACGCAACAGCATGTGCGGGTTGATTCGAATCGACGATCGTGCCTATCGATTCATGGGAGGCTCGCCGCTTTCAGAGGGAGCTAAGGGTGAACCACCGCCTGCCATGGAGCAAACCGCCTTAACGGTAGAACCGCTCACGACCACCTACAAGTTCGAAGCTGACGGAATCGCGCTGGACATTCAATTTACGACGCCGCTTCTGCTTGAGGATCTGGATCTCTTGTCCCGGCCGGTCACATACATCACCGCCCGCATCCGTTCCGTCGATGGCGCTCCGCATCAGGTGAAGCTCTATCTCGATCTGTCCGGCGAACTGTGCATCCACACGACCGATCAGGTCGTCGGCTGGTCGCGCAGCAGCTTGAACGAGTCGATTACCGCACTTCGCATGGGCACGGAGGAACAGCCGATTTTGGCCAGGGTGGGCGATGATACGAGAATTGACTGGGGGTACGCGTATCTAGCGGTCCTTCAATCGGAGCATGTGGATGTGACAACCGTCATCAGCTCTAGCGAAGCAAGGGCGCAATTCGCGAAGTCCGGGACACTGCCGGCGCAGGATGATGCCGGAACGCCCCGCGCCGTCCATCCGAATTTGCCGGTTATGGCGGTGGCCATGGATTTTGGCCAGGTGGATACCGCGGCCAAATCCGCCTTCGCCGCAGCCGCCTACGACGACGTGTTATCGATCGAATATTTCGGCACGCCGCTCCCGGCCTACTGGCGCAGGAACGGAGAAACGTTCGAAAACATGCTCATCTCTGCCATGATGGAATACGACGAGGTTATGAACCGGTGCGAACGCTTTAACCGGAGCCTGATCGAGGCGAGCGCGCAAGCCGGAGGCGCCAAATACGCCGAGCTGCTCTCGCTGGCATACAGGCAGGCAATTGCTGCGCACAAACTCGTATGCGACGAGGAGGGAAATCCGTTATTTTTCTCCAAGGAGAACTTCAGCAACGGGTGTATCGCCACGGTCGATGTCAGCTATCCGTCGATCCCGCTATTCCTCCTCTATAACCCGGAGCTGGTCAAGGGGATGATGCGGCCGATCTTCCGCTATGCCGCGAGCGGCGAATGGAGCTTCGACTTCGCGCCGCACGATGTCGGCTGCTATCCGAAGGCGAACGGGCAAGTATACGGTGAGAACAAGCTGGAATACCAGATGCCGATTGAGGAATGCGGCAATATGCTCATCATGGCGGCGGCCGTATGCGCTTATGAACGGAATGCGGATTTTGCCCGCGAGCATTGGGAACTGCTGACCAAGTGGGCGGCATACTTGAAGACGAACGGTCTGGATCCGGACAATCAGCTGTGCACGGATGATTTCGCCGGGCACTTGGCGCACAATGCCAACCTGTCCGTCAAAGCGATCATCGGCCTCGGCGCTTATGCGCGGCTATGCGGCATGCTGGGCGATGACGGACGCGAAACGTATGCGCAGACCGCCAAGGAGATGGCTGCCCGGTGGGCGGATATGGCCGCGGCCGGCGATCATTATAAGCTGACCTTCGATAACTCATCCGACTCGTGGAGCTTGAAATACAATCTCGTATGGGATCGCCTACTCCGGCTCAAGCTGTTCCCGGCCTCCATCGCGGAAGCGGAAGTGGCGCATTACTTGGCTCAACAAAATCGGTACGGCACGCCGCTCGACAGCCGCAACACGTATACGAAGGCGGATTGGCTCGTCTGGAGCGCCACGCTGGCCGAATCGAAAGCTGATTTCGAGACAATGATTGCCCCGCTCTGGCTGGCGCAGCATGAGACGACCAGCCGCGTGCCGCTGAGCGACTGGTACGACACGGTGACCGGGAACCAGGTCGGCTTTCAGAACCGTTCGGTAGTCGGCGGGCTGTTCATCTCCCTGCTCGAGCCTGCCGGGCAGCCGTAACGACGCGGGGCATTAAACAGCAGAACCGGGCAAAAAAAAAGGATTACTCCACCAGAGCACGGCGGAGTAATCCTTTGATTGTTTGTTCGTTCGTTTTCGAAAATTCGCCATTTCGTCAATTCGGCAGGACATCCGTTCGCTCGGCTAAGCCTCTAGCCTCTCGTTATCGAATCGCCACCTGGGTCTCATAACGGCGGAAGACCGGATCTTCGCCGGCGACCATCATGCCCATTCCCCAATCGAAATGCGTCTCCGCTACAGGAGCATCCGCCGGGTCGCGATACTGGAAGAGTACGTTGCGGCGCGGTCTAGCGCTTCGGTTCACATCGGAACCATGAATGGTCAAATAGTTGAAGAACAGCACATCGCCGGCTTTCGCGGGCTGCGGTACGCCGAGCGCGATCGGGTATTCGCGATGATCGAGATAATGCCGGCCGACATGCGGCAGCGGCCCTTCCTTGTGCGAGCCCGGAATGACGCGCAGACAGCCATTCTCCTCGTCGGCATCATCAAGATGGACGCTTGCCGCAAGCATGGAGTGGTTCTCATGCGGGAAGTAAGGATAGTCCTGATGCATCGGGAACGCCGCACCTTTCTCTGGCGGCTTCACCAGCATTTTCGTATGATGGAGTTGAACGTTCGGTCCGATCAATTGTTGGAGCACGGCCACCATATTGGGATGCGCCACGGCTCGCGTGAAGCAGGCGTCGTGAAACTGAAGATCATGGAATCCTTTCAGGACGAGCTTCTTCAGCTCCTCGGCCGGGATAAAATCCCCCTGCCAGGCATGGTTGTCGTCGAACTTCGCCGCGGCGGCCTTGCGGATCGTTCGCTCCACCGCGCCGCGCATTTGCTCAACCTCCTCCGGGCTGAACACGCCTCGGACGAGCACATACCCATTTTCCTTGTACAATGCGGCATCTTGCGCAGATAACATAAGCCTCTCCCCTTCTTTGCTTGTTCGTCTTCCTTCCGCTTTCATCGTACTTGATTTGAAGTTATTCGTATTGTCACCAACCGAACATCGTTTTGTCGGATTCGGACATTTTGCGCGCAAGGAGTGCCTGCCATGGAATACGAGATTTTCGAACAAGCCGCCCATACCCTGCAGACAGCCGTGCAGACGGCGGCTGACGAGCAGTTGGCGTTCGTCGTCCATTATTGGGGTGCCGCGAAACAGCATCAGACGAACAGCCCGCATAAACATTCCTTCTACGAAGCCTGCTACGTCCTGGATGGCAGCGGCGAATACGAGGAGGGCGGGATTACGTTCCCCTTGAAGCAAGGGACACTGTTCCTCTCTCGTCCGCACGTCCCCCATCAAATCCGCAACGAGCGGATGGCGCTGCTCTGGGTTGGCTTTGAACTTCACCCGGCCGGTACTAGCCCGCAATGGCTGGATCGCTTCGATCGCTTGACGGCCTTCGGCCCACTGGTGCTCCATCATGCGGGCGAGAGCGCGCTTGTCCACATATGGCGAGCCCTATGCCAATCGACCGTGCAGGTGAGCGAAGCCGAGCAATTCCTTCTCGAGCGCATGACGCATGTCATGCTGGCGATGTTTCCGCAAACCTTCATCGGGAGTGATTCCCCTCCGATCGCCGGATCGCGCCGCGCTGGGTCCAAGATTTTGAAGCAGGCCGAGGCCTATATCCGGGACAATCTCGGGGAGCCGATTCAGCTGGAGCAGGTCGCCAACTATTTCTACCTGTCATCGCGTCATCTCGCCCGGTTGTTCCGGCAGGAACTCGGTACGACGTTCACCAGCTATGTCCAGACGCTCCGGCTTCAGGAGGCGGCCCGGCTGCTGCGGGAGTCCGAACTGTCCGTAAAACAAATCGCCGATGCGACGGGGTTCGGTACCGTCCATTACTTCACCCGGTTATTCCGCCAACATACCGGCACGCCGCCGGCGCTCTACCGGAGCCAGCAGGCAGGAGCGGATGTTAAACAAGGTCATACCAAAAAGCAGCCGTAGTCGGGCGTGTCCGAACTACGGCTGCTTCGAATAAGCGTTTGCGGTTGTTTGCGGGGCGATCCTTTACGCTATTGCAGTTTCAACCAGCTCCGGTTAGTATCTAGACTCTCAAGATTCCGCGGAAGCCTCTAGCCCCATAATAGGATTCGGCGCCATTGTGGTACATGAAGACCCGGTCATAGCGACGATCGCAAAAAATAGCGCCGCCAAGCTTGCGAATGTCTGCCGGCGTCTGCACCCAGCTTGAAGATTTCAGATCGAAGTTGCCCACCTCCTGAAGCTTCCGGTATTGCGCTTCAGTCAGAAGGTCAATCCTCATCTCTGCCGCCATCTCGACCGCGCTATGCTGCGGCTTATGCTCTTTCCGCGACTCCAGCGCCTCGCGATCGTAACATATACTTCTGCGCCCCTTCGGACTTTCCGCCGAACAATCGCAGAAGATGTATTCGCCCGTCTCTTCGTCAACCTCCACCACATCCGGTTCGCCGCCCGTGCGTTCCATTTCATGCAGCGACCATAACTTGTCCGGCTGAGCTTCGAGCTTGGCTCGGACGTTCGCCCATTCCAGCTCGGGATGTCGGGGCATGTTTTTATCGAAACGCGCTTTCAATGCTTTGAGCAGCCCTTCCAGCTGGTCCGGCGCCAGCTCCTTTTCACTTCCGATGGGACTCGTTGTCATGTGCGTATTCCCCTTTCAACTATGTATCATGCGTGGGCTGCCTTTAACTGCCCGGTAACGCGATAGTTCGATATATTCAAGGATACATTGATGTTAAATTGAAAATCAATCGTTTGGTCGTGAAAGGCGATAATACGTAACCACATATGGAGTTTCAATATAGAAAAGCGTGAGTCGCAATGTGCAGTTATCTTGCCATACAGCGTATGTAATCACTTCTTGAAGATGCATGGATAAATCTTTGTTAAATACATCCTTCGTCCGTGTTGGCTCTGCAAAATGAAACGGTAGAGTATTGTCTCTATCATCACCATAAAAAACTTGAAGTTCCAGCCGCTCTTCTTTCAAATGGAAAGTGATTTCCTTTAAGCCATGTGGATTGTCATGCATGACATAACGACTAGCCGAGATGAATGGCATCATGTCGGGTACAGGCTTGAGTGCCGGCACTTCGCAAGACAGATGAGATAGAAGCCGATGAAGCTCGGCATGTTGTTCGGGAACATGGGCGACCTTATCGTCTAATTTATCTATAATTAGGTCATAAATTAAATCAAGAAGCGTCTGCAACGGCTGCATATTCTTGAAGCTGGACGTTGCAACGATGACGATATTTTCATTGGGCGCGACGAAACATAATTGGCCAAAGCTGCCATCGCCCCTGTAACATCCACGCCGACACAAATGAATTTGGTACCCATACCCTTGCGCGGAATCGATTCTCTTCGCTCCATTGCGATTATCGCTTTGTTCTGTTGTCGCCAACTGAATGAATCGCTCAGAAACAATTCTCTTCCCTTCGAACGTTCCTCTATTCATGAGCAGCAGGCCAAATTTAGCGACGTCTTCGGTGGATAGGCTCAATCCCATGCCGCCTGCCGTAATACCCATTGGGCATGTTTCCCATAGCGGTTTTGTGATCGCCAACGGTTCAAATAACCTCGGCATTAGAAACTCAAACATATTTTGACCCGTCGCCCGCTTAATAATTGCAGACAGCATATAGGTGGAATGCGTGCTATAGCGATAGTGACTTCCCGGTTCGTATTCGACAGGTAAGGATAAATAGGTCTTGATCCAATCCTGTTCATTCGCTACTGCAGCGTAGATATTATCGTGGTGACCTGCATTCATCGATAACAAATGATGTACGGTCATTCTAGCTAAATTCGGCGAAACTATTTTCGGCAGTTTATCCGAAAAAAAAGAGATAACTTTATCATCTAAATCCAGCAATCCGTTATCCCAAGCGATTCCTACAGCGATAGCGGTAACGCTTTTGCTCAAAGAAAATAATAGTTGCGGACGCTCCTTCCGATAAGGCGGTCGCCAAAATTGGGCGGTTGCTTTTCCATCTTGCAGCAGCATAAAACTGTTAACGTTCAATTTCAGTTGCTCCATGCGCGTGAAAAAGTCCACTAATGCCTTCGACGATAATCGATGATTCTCTGGGATATCCGTTATGATTGCCATACTCTATGCCTCCTGCCTCATCGTTTTCGATTTCAGTTGATCATGATTTAGGTCGGCCACAGCTAACACACAACTTTGCACTGGGTGTTCGCAATGGCTTCCCGCAATATCGGCAAGGATCGCCAAATAAAGAGATAACGCCAACGCCACATCATTATCATGGATTGGTACTCCATATTCTCTTGTGAATTTTCAAAACATCCTGATTCCTAAACGTTTACTATTCCATTCCAAAAAGAAAAACCCTTCCAAAATAAGAAGGGTGTCAAGCAATACATTAGATTAGTCGTTACTCCACTAAACTAACGGCGCATTCCTCTAACGCCGCCTCCGCGCGACTGGGTAATTTGCGTGATTTTTTCTCCATTGACCGTAACGTCGCCGCCATTTAATTGCGCTATGCCATCAGCGTCAAAGGCGGAAGAAGCTTCTACCTTAATCGTTCCTCCATTAATATAAATATCGCCGTTCGAATCAAAAGCATCCGTATCGCCGCTGGCCACGCTTACCACAATCGTACCGCCGTTAACTTCAATCGCCGCATCGGCATTGACCTTCGGCGTAGCGTTGATGCCATCATTATTCGCATATAGTGTGATCTGGCCATCATTGACCTTGATATTGTTCGCCTCAATGCCTTCTTCAGAGGTCTCGATGTTCATGGTACCTCCGTCGATTTGAATAAGATTGTTGGCGGTGATGGCATCATCGGCAGCGTTGATCGTTAATGCGCCGCCTTCCATATAGATATTCCCAAGCGAAGCATCCTCTTCGTTTTCGCTATGCAGAGCATCTTTATCCGTGTCGATTGTAATCGTTCCATCATGAATAAGAATGGCGTCATTGGCCTCAATCGCATCAGCGGAAGAATGGATGGTATACACGCCGCCCGTAATTTTCAGATCATCCTTAGAGGAAATGCCATTACCTTGGTTCGACACAATAGCTAAGGTTCCCGTTCCATTCAGCGTCATATCTGCTTTCGAAAAAATGACAGCATCCACGTTCGTATCGCCAGCCGCCGTGTAGCTTCCGGTGACTTCCATGTGATTCTCGCTGTCCGTGGAAGTGACGAAAACTTTGTCCGCCGCTTTCACATAGATGGCGGGTGCATCTTCATTGGTTATACTTACGCCGTCCAGGACGATTTGAATTTTTGCGTCCTCGGCAGCCTCAACCACGACCGTCACGTTTTCAACCTCACCGCTTAAAACATAGACGCCTTCCTTACTCAGCGTTATATCTTGATTGCTTTCCATTTTAATTTGCGTCGCAGCTGCGATGTCCGTCGACTGTTCGAGATCCCGATCGCTGAATAATTCCGTAGTGTCGAGAACGGAAGCCGTCGTTCCTGTCGTTGCTGTCGTAGTTGTCTCTGCTGCTGCCGCTGTTGGCGTTGCCGTTGTTGATGAAGCGCTTGATGAAGCTGTCGAGCTTGCTGTTTGCGTGGTGGCAACAGTCCCCCCGCTATTGACTTGTGCAGTTGAGCATCCCACGGCAGTTACGCTTAGTAGCGCAGCCATTGCAATGGCGCTTATGTTTTTCATCTTGTTGGTTTTCATAAAATCAACACTCCTCGTATGATCAGTTGCAATCAGTTGTTTTTTTTCGAAAGCATTATTCCTTCATGCCTTAATTGAATCCTAATGCAGCAATCTTAAATCCAACTTAAATCATGAATAGGGCAAAAAGATACCGTAGATGTAACGGATAAGCGGTTTGCGGATATTGGTTGTGGTGGCGGTATTTATACTTAGGCGTTCATCAAGATGGGGTTTCCGAGGTAATTGGCGTAGATTTCTCGGAAGTGATGTTAAAGTATTACCGGGAGATGAAAATCAAATTAGAGGTTACTTTTTCGAACGTTTTCCCCGGATGCGGAGCTGCTAGAACTAGAATCTTACATAGGAGGGAAACTTAACGAAAGCCAAACGCCAATCATTGAAAAGGATTCGTGGACGATATGGTTCGCTATCAAAGCGTAACCTTCTAACCCTACTTCTCATGACGACAATAATTAGCGCAAAAAAGAGGGGCTAGCCACCCCTCTTTACGATTTCCGACGATGATCTACGTCTAAATAACCTACTCCTTCTTCCCAAGCAAGACCGAGAAGTCCATCGTGACTTCTAATTTATGCATCCCGAGAATTTGTTGGATCTGTTCCTGCGATGCTCCCCAAGACAAAGGGGTCATATGGACCAGCTGTCCCATATACTTTTGATCAATTGTTACACTGTATTGCACACGCTGGATGTCAACCACTTTAAACTTACGACTAAAAAGCTCCACTGTGTGCTCATTTGAATATACCATTTTATCGGTTGGACGGTAAAACATTCCTCTTAATTCTTGCAGATACTTCCTTTCGGGGATAACCTTTATCACCATTCCATCGTCCGCAAGCATTCGATGGAACTCCGAATAGTTGGATGGCGATAAAATATTCAATATGAAATCGAATTGATTATCCTTAAATGGACATTGTGCAAGATCCGCTACGCACCAGATTGCCCGGGATGACCTTCTTGAGGCAATACGGATTCCATCTTTAGAAATATCCATACCTAATCCCAGCAAGTTATGTTGCGATTGTTCATGTATCCTTTGCTGGATATCGGGCAAATGAGAACCTTCACCGCAGCCAGCATCTAGTATTTTGATGCATTCCATCGTTGACGTTGGCCCCAATTCGTCTACCATAATCTTACAAATCCGGGCAATCAACGGGTCGAATACGCCGTTTTGGCTAATTATTGCTCGAGATTCAAACAGTTTTCTATCGTATTTAGTTCTAAGTGGATGGGACAATAAGTTAACATATCCTTGCTTGGATATATCAAAACAATGATGATTGGAACAAATCAGACTCTTTAAATCCACTACCTTAACTGGATTTGAACATATTGGGCATATAAAAATGTCTTCATGCGCAGCCAGAAGACGTGCATTTGCCATTGTTCGATTGTTTTCGGATAAAAAAAACACCTCATTCATTCGTTTTAAGGAAATGAAAAAGGCACAGTTAAATAAACACATGTCTATTTTTCTAAAAAAATGACATGCGAATAATTAGACTGCGCCTTCCATTAACGTAAACGAATGAATTTGATGATCAAGAAAAACATCCCCTATCGAAATGATTAAAGAAGAGCGACAATGCTCCTTCTGTCAGTATAACAAGTATTGGTATGCCGGCAAAATAAGAAGCAACTTTCTTTGAACTATGTGCATCCTGCTAGAAAAGACAACATAAAAAGCCCCTCCTAAGAAGGGCTTAACACCGTACTTCTCCTATCATTTTTCATCCAAAACTAACAGTGAGCAGCACTTAATCCAAAGCAATGTCCTGTTTTGATAAAGCACGCAGCTCAAGCCTCGCGTCTTCGCATAAGTTCCCTTTCAAGACTCTCTCTTCCTCTAGCCATCGCCCAGAAGTGGTTCGAGGTAAAGATCGGTTTCATGATCGGCGAGAACAATTTGAGCAGGGGCTTCTCGGCGTTCACATACCAATCGAATTGTACATTCACGTATTCCCCGTCCTGCTCGAACCGCCACGTTCCGTGACCGACCAAATCTCCCGAAGACTTCAAGGAGATGGAGTGCGGCGCTTGCTCGGCCGTCTTGCATGACCTCCAACGTAGTTTGTACGGCAGCTTACCTCTTGAGAGAATGTCATAGACTTCGTTGCCCGTCTCCTCGTCCTTGCCTCCTGTTTGAATCTTCAAGTACACTTCGGGCCACCAACGTTGATAGTCCAAGAAGTCGGAGCAAATCTCGTAGATCTCCCAGATGTTTCCCTTCACCCGCCAATGGGTCGGCATGTAATATTCGTTCGCAGACATGGCTTAGTTCATCCCCTCTACCAAATGTTCGATTTCTGGACTTAACGAGATCGCTCGCAAGAGGATGGCCAAAGCTTCGGCTCGGGTAGCGCTCTTATTCGGGCTAAAAACGTTCTCGCTTATACCATTGATAATGCCGGCATTCGCGGCTAGCTGAATCTGATCCTTAGCCCACGTATGATCGATATCCTGAAAGTTCACCGTCTTCGCTTGCTTCACCGCAGCAAGATTCACAATTCTTGCAAGGATCGCAATCATCTCGGCACGACTAATATTGCGCTCCGCATGGAACGTGCCGTCCTCGTAGCCGCTGATGATCCCGTTGCTGGCCAGCGTAAGGACTGCATCCCTCGCCCAACTGTTCCCAAGATCGGTAAAGCCGGGCGTTGCCGCGGTGCCTTGGGTAAGCGGGAACAGCCTCACGAGCATCGAAGCGAATTCCCCTCGCGTGATGCTTGCGTCTGGCTTGAACGTCCCGTCACCGTAGCCTTGAACAATTCCGAGTCTTGCGAACAAGCGGATGCTGTCAGCCGCCCAGTGGTCTTTCGCATCCGGAAAGACGCGAACGTTCGCATTGCGGGGATCGTTGAATTTGTTGGTAAGAACCTCCATCATCGTATGGGTCGCTCCCGCATCGTTCACGTCAAACGGCGGTCGGCCGGGAATGACGTTGAGTACCGGGGGCTTCTCCGGCGCCTCCGTTGTCGGGTCAGTTGGCCTTGCAGGGCCCGTCGGCGTCGGCGGGTTCGTCGGTGTCGGCGGGTTCGTCGGCGTCGGCGGGTTCGTCGGCGTTGTTGGGTTCGTCGGCGTTGTCGGGTTCGTCGGCGTTGTCGGATTCGTCGGCGTTGTCGGATCCGTTGGCGTTGTCGGATCCGTTGGCGTTGTCGGGTTCGTTGGCGTTGTCGGATCCGTTGGCGTTGTCGGATCCGTTGGCGTTGTCGGATTCGTCGGCGTTGTCGGATCCGTTGGCGTTGTCGGGTTCGTTGGCGTTGTCGGATCCGTTGGCGTTGTCGGATCACCCCCGCCTGGTTGACGCTCGTAGATTGTGATCTCTTGGCTTCCGACGATCCCGGAACCATCCTTAGCCGTCGCCTGAACCGTTACGATGCCGGCATGTTCTGCCTTCAACAATCCATTCTCATCGATGACGGCAGTACCGGTACCATTTTGTATCGACCATGTTACCTGCTTGTTGGTGGCATCGTCCGGTCTCACGCTGGCGGTCATTTGCAGCGTGCCGCCTTCATAGACGGAGGGCTGCACGCTTGTCACCGTAATCTTGGAAATCGGGATCGTGACGACCGGAGCCGAAGCCCTCGTGATCGTAACATGATAAGTTTTGGTTGTACCGTCTTCCGCCTTTACGATTATCGTTATAGGGTTAGAACCCACATTCAGATTGACCTGTGCAGGCTGACCTGACTCAGCTATTTTCCCGTTGACGGTTACGATTGCCGCTTGATCGGATACTTCAGCAGCGATCGTGACGCTGCTCGTCGCATATCCGACGTCGGCGGTATAGCTGCTAATCCCGGATTGGAACCGTGGCTTCAAATCACCGCCGCTTAACGTCAAACCGGCTAAATCGGCATCCGAACTTGGATTCGGGAGTGGCAGCGGAGTTACCTGAATCGCTACCTTTGCCGGCCCCACACTCGATCCATCAAGGCTTGCTGATAGCTCTACCGTTGCCGTCTCGAATACATGCGGGGCCTTCCAACTGACATTGAAAGTACCATTCTCATCGGTCCTCACCGTTGCCTTGTCAGACTCCGTAAGGCTCCACATCCCTCCGTTCGAACTGCTCAAGTGAACAGTGACGTCCGGTTGGGGCGTATCGCCTTCATCATAAACCGTACCGGTAACCGATATTTCTCGACCGCTTACCACCACACTGCTGTTCGTGACCAGACTGACCGCGAGCTGCTTGCTCTCCCACTTGGCATACAAGGTCATGTCCCCGGCAACTGTATCCTGTCCGAAATTCCATTTCGTCCTAAAATCCGGATCCAAGTACCAACCGGCAAGTCTGTACCCCGCCCTGCTCGGTGCAGGCGTCGGCTCGTCGAGGAGAGCCCCCGCATTGGCGGTCGTCGCAGGAATGGCCGTTCCCCCGTTCATCTCATACGAAACGGAATAGGACACAGGCTCCCATACGGCATAGAGCTTTACAATTCCGCTGATAAGCTTGAATTCATAGCTTGTTCCTGCCTCATAGGAATCTCCGCTGCCATCCTTCTCTGTGTTCCATCCTTGGTAGATATATCCTGTTCTCTTCAAGCTCCCGCTCGGCTTAATAATGACCGACGATGAATAATAATCGTAATGCATATCGTCGACCGGCGCTTCCCCTTCGGTTTGCCCGTTGCCGTCATATTCGACGCGGATATCACTCGTTTCGAATGGGAACCCGTTCGACATTGCATAATTAACCAGTTCGCTGTTGCCATTGGCCGGGAAGATCAGCTTTACGCCACTCTGGGTCCCTCCGAACACGTTGTCCCCAAGCGTCAAGGTCGCAGGCAGGATCACTTGACCAAGCTTGTTATTGTTAAAGGCATCCGAATCCAAGTAAGCAGTCGTCTTTGGAAGGATGATAGAAGACAATTGATTATCGGAGAACGCGCCGACACCGATCTTTTGCAAGCCATCTTCGACGAACGTTACATTCTCCAGGAGATTGTTAGAGAACGCATAGTCATCCACCAGCGTGACGGTGCTTGGGATCGTAATCGAAGTTAACCGATTCGTCTCGAAAGCATAGTTCCCAATGCTTTTCAACGCTTTCGGCAGCGTCGCCGCTGTAAGCGAATTGTTCCTGAATGCGTACATGGCGATGTCCGTCACGGTATCCGGTATCGAGACGCTCGTCAGCTCTTTGTTCGCAAAAGCGCCCATTCCGATTTCCGTCACCACATAACCGTCTATCGTCTTGGGAATGACAACGTTCGATTCCGTTCCTCTGTACCTCGTTATCACGATTCCGCTATAGTCGTCATTCAGTTTGTAAGCATAATCCCCGCTGATTACGGTGTCAGCTCTACGCACAAAGATCAAATACGTCTGAGAATGGATCCTGTCCGCCGCGGTTACGACGATAACGATCAAGTTCACGCCGGGCTGCAACCGTACACTGGCGGTTGAACCGCTAATGGCAGGCTTATCGTTAATAGTCAGCGTCGACAGCTTGCTGGCTGTCGTTGCCGTCACCTCGATACTTGCTACGTCAAAGCCAACATCCGCCGCGGTATAATTGAGCGTGTCGCCGGAGAATTCTGGACTGATCGTGTTCGAGCCTAGCGACAGGCCGCTTAACAGGACATTTGACTTCTCAGACGGAACGATCTGAATCGTCTGGCTGTCCTTCATACCTGGCGTACCGTCTATGCTCGCCGTGATCAACACGGACCCAGGGTCCTCTACCGAAGGAGCCGTCCATTCGGCTGTAAACTCGCCGTTCGAATCCGTAGTCGCCGATATGTCCCCCTCGTCCGTCAGCTTCCACTTGCCCCGGTTGCTAGTCAAATGAACGACGGCGTTTGCAACAGGCAAGTCGTTCGTATCTCTCACCACGCCGGTTACCGTAAGGGTATCGCCGCTCATTACGTTCTGGCCAGGTGTCGCCAACGCTACGGAAGCGATTGTTACCGCTCCGTTCCAACTCCACTTCGCATACAGCGTTAGATCTTCGGTGACCGTATCGTTGTCAAAATCCCACGCGTCGGTATATCCGGAATCCGTATACCATCCCTCGAAGACGTAGTTCGTCCTCGAAGGTGCAGGAGGTTTGACCGCGAGTTTTCCGTGAAGGATCGTCTGTTGGTCGGGGCTTGTCGCGCCCCATCCCGAATCGAACGTGACTTGATAGGAATTTGCCTCCCAGTTGGCATACAGGGTAAAGGTCCAGTTCCGAATGCCATAAATAATCGGATAGTTGCCGCCAAAGTAATTCGTCCCGCTTCCATCTTGCATCGTGTTCCATCCTTTGAAGGTATAACCGTCCTTCGTTAACGAACCTTGATCCGGAACCGCGAACGTTTGATAGCAAACATAATGAGTCGTCGAGGGAGGGGTGCCCCCTGTGCTGCCATTGTCGGCATAGGTAATTTCATATCTGCAAGGAATCGTCATGATGCCGTATTTGCTGGTATGGTTTTGAACCGATACCCCTCCGGTTATCGGAACATAAATAGCTAGATTCGGATTATTATTGAATACGGGATACTCATCCCCGCTGCCCAGATTGACTTTCGGCGCTATCGCAACGTCACCCAATTGATTGTTCGCGAAAGCTCTGACGTAAATGGCGATTAGCGATTTGGGGAACTGAATCGTCGTTAACCGATTGTCGGCAAAGGCATAATCCAAGATATGGGTTAGTCCTTCCGCGAAGGATACGCGCGACAATTGGTTATGCTGAAATGCCCCTAACCCGATCGTGGTCAGACTGCCGGGAATCGTTATGCTCTCAAGCTGGTTGTTCTCGAAGGCATAATCACCCAAGTGCGTTAAGTTTCCGAGCGTAGCACTCTGCAAAAGGTTTTTTTGAAAAGCCGCTCTACCAATGTACGTAACGCCAGGAATCTCGATCGAGGTTAAACGATTGTCAGCGAATGCATAATCGTAAATCTCCGTAACGCTCGTTGGGATCGCGGCGCGAGATAATTGGTTGGTCCCGAAGGCATTGTCGCCAATGTACGTCACGCCATCTGGGATCGTGATAGCTGTTAGCAGATTGCGGTAGAAGGCGAAGCTCTCTATTCTCGTAATGCCAATCGGGATCGTAACGCTTGTAAGTCCGCTGTTGGCAAATGCGCTTCTTCCGATAACGGCGACCGGTTTGCCTTCGATCTCGCTCGGAATGACGACCTCCGTACTCATTCCCGTATAGCCCGTAATTGTGACCGTGTTGTCCGGTTGCAACACATAAGTAAAGTCGTTGTCCGAATCGTCCTCGGCAAGAACAGCCGGTAAGGGCCAACTGCCGCCAAGCAGGGCGAACAACATCAACAATGAAAAGATTCGACGCATAATTCTCCTCCAGATGTGAGTGATTCATTGTCTATTAATGTAGAATAATTGGTTATAATAAAAAATCCCCCGATTGGGGGGGATTTTGTAGAGAGCCTGTCGGCTATGGAATGATCTTCAATTCCTTGGCGCGCTGCAGCGCTTTCACGCGGTTATTGACGTCCAGCTTCCGGAAGACGTTCTTCAAGTGATACTTAACCGTCTCCGAAGTGATATGCAAGGACTCCGCGATTTGCCGATTGGATAACCCTTCCGCCATATATTGGACGATCCGAGTCTCCTGTCCAGTCAGCAAGCCGACTGCGGCCGTCTCCTCCTCGACAACAGAATCGCGATACTTCTCCTTGATCTTCTCCCAGGTTCGGGCTAGCCGTTGTTCCGTCACTGGCTTCATTAAGTAGTCTAATGCGCTCACTTCGAACGCTTGTACCGCATAATTGTCATAGCCTGTGACGAAGATTACAGATAAGGAAGGCTCACTTTCCAGCAATAACCGGGACAACGACATTCCGTCCACTTCCGGCATGGAGATATCCAGAAAAGCTACTTGAATCGGGTTCGCACGCACATACTCGTACGCCTCGCGCGGGGTCAGGAACGCCCCGCATATTTCAAGGCCCTCATATTCGGCAAGCAGATGCTGTAGCCGTCGCACCGACAAAGGTTCATCGTCCACGATGATGGCTCTTACCATCCAACTTCCTCCTGTCTGTCGGATTAGGGAGCTCGAAGAGCACCTTCGTTCCGATACCGACCGCGCTATTGACTTGCAAGCTTGCGTCGTACAGCAGCTTGATCCGTCGCGCGATATTCTTAAGCCCTATTCCTCGGTGCTCCGAATCCGGACCAAGGACCTCTTGCCGCTTCGCCTTACTCATTCCACATCCGTTATCCTCGACGCTGAACCGAAGCTTCTCGTCCAGTTCCCGAATCGAGATTTTGACGATACCGCCTCTTACGCTAGACATCAGACCGTGCTTGATCGCATTTTCGACTAATGGCTGCAAGATGAGCGGAGGAATGAGGCGATTCGGATCGGCATCAATGTCGTACTCGATTGCCAATCGGTCGCCGAAGCGCACCTTTTCGATATTGAGGTAAGCCTGGGTCAATTCCAACTCGTTCTCCAATGTCGTGAACGTATCCATCTGCTTGAAATTGAGTCCGCTTCTGAGATATTGGGAGAGGTCCAGCGTAAGCTGTTCCGCCTGCCGGGGATCCTCCACGCAGAGGGCGGCTATCGAATTCAGGGCATTGTTTAGAAAATGCGGCTGAATCTGCGAACGTAAAAAAGCGATTTCGGCATCTTTGGCTTCCGCCAGTCGCTGCTGATTTTTCTCGAGCGTCTCCTTAATCGTCTCATTCATCGCAACGAAGATCAGCACCACGGCCACCATAACCAAGGTGTAGAGCAGAATAGCGCCCAAGAATGTGGCGGATAAGCCAATAAAAAAGGCCATCGACACAAAACTGCAAACGCAATAACTAACCGTAAGACCTGTCGCGATCAGCAGCCTTTGGTTCTTTTTCGCTTGCAGGAATCGGGATTGGAAATACATGAAGATCGGGATGCACATGAATACGGCCAGCGTCGTCGCATAGAATCCGCTATCCATGCCAAGATAGGAGCGGTAGAGAAGAATAAGCAAAGATAGAAAAAGCGTTGTCTCGAACCCGCCGTAGAACGTCCCCAGAACCAAAGGAACGATACGGATGTCGATGGTTAATTGACCGGTAACGTGGACGGGAAAGGTCATGCAGAGTACAAGCGCGACTCCGAATAGAAGAGCCTGCGTCAGCCTGAAATACTTAGACCTTCCGACGCCGATCGAATTAAATAATTGTAAAGCGAAAATCAACGTAACGACGAACGCCACTTGCAGCAATAAGTCTTCGAGGATATTCATGATAATAGTCCTATATCTCCCCACCCATTTTATAATGCATATTGTAAGTACTTTTAGGCTGTTTTGTCTAACAGGAATGTTGGATGCAAAAAAATCCAGTCAGCGCTTGGCAATCCTTCACCAACGCGCACGGGTTGCATGAGATTGAGACGAATGCGGCAGCGCGGCTGGGACGAAAAAAGCAGGCCATTCGTCCGGAAATCCGGCGAAATTAGCCTGCTGCGTATTATAGCTATATGAATACGTAATGATAGTAACGAGAAAGTTAAGCAATATCTTCCGTCCGCCCGGCTCCCCCTATAGCAACCTCGAACTGTGCCGCCTCCACCCACCGGCCACCTTCGAAATCCCTTCCTTTCACGACGACACGATCGGCGTAGATATCCACGTACAAGCCTTGGCTGCCGACCTTATGCTCATCCTCGTCGGTCCACAAGTACCCGACCGAAGCGGCATTGAACATGGCAGGCGATGCGCCGTCACCGCCATGCATACAAGCTGGCGCTTCCAGCTCCCAATGCGTATGGCCGCTGAACATGATGATTTGCGGATAACGCCTTACGATTTCGCGAAGCTCCTGGTCTTGGATCACGCCGTGCCAACCCTGGCCTTCCAAGGAACCAGATACGGTATCTTTAAGCGGCTGGTGCAGGAAGACGAAAACAGGTTTGCCCGCTTCCGCTCCGCGCAGCTGCTCTTCCAGCCACGCCAACTGCTCAGTCGACAAATAGGCGAAATCTTTTTGATCCGGCTCATTCCGCTCTGAACCAAGGAACAAGAAGAGATATCCGCCGACCTCGTGCGCATGATATGGACCCGGCATCCCCGTGAAGCGTTGGAAACGGCCGAGCTGCTCCTCCGCCCCACCATAGAAGAGATCGTGATTGCCCTGCGCGAACCGGATCGGAACAGACAGTCCATGCGCTCGACATTGCGCCCATATCCGTACCATCTCTTCGTACTCGGCTTCCCAGCCATGATCCGTAATATCGCCGACGTGCATGATGCCCAGACTGTCCGGCTCGAGCGCCGCAATATCGAGCAGCGCCCGTTCGAAATTCAGGTTATGTACATGCTGCGCGTCCGTCGTCACATGGGTATCGGTCACCACTTGAAAACATGCCAGTCTGCCGTTCTGCTGCATACCTGCCACCTCGTCTCTTAATGTCCGCCTGCGCTCATGTTCAATCCGACGACCCCGGCGACGATAACGCCGACCCAAATCAGCGATGTCCATGGCAGCGGCTGCTTGAATAATACGAATCCTGCGAACGTAATCAGTACGATTCCGACGCCCGACCAAATCGCATAGGCGATGCTAACGTTGATCGTCTTCAGCGCAAAATTCAAACACGTGAAGCTCACGCCGTAGAACACAAACATGAGCACGGATGGCCACAGACGGGTGAAGCCGGCGGAATACTTCATCGCGAGCGTCCCCGACAGCTCGAGGCCGATCGCCAGCGCCAGATACATCCAGCCCCAGGCGGCGTCAGCTTTCATCGAATACTCCCCGTATGCTCAATTCACCATAACTTCCGATGACGTGATCGGCATCCGGTAATCGAGCCGCGACGTCGGCGAGCCCGCTTTCGTCCACGGAGGCGATGCCGATCGTGACGGCCGCCCCCGCCGCGCGTCCCATCCGCATGTCCGCATTCGTGTCTCCGATCATTGCGGCGCTGTCGCAATTGATTCCAATGCGCGTGCAAGCGAGCTCCATCAGATCGGGGAACGGCTTGCCGCGCTCGGCCAGATCGTTCCCGACGACCGTCTGGAAATAATGCCGGATTCCGAGCCAATCCAGATGTCTCTCCGCAGGCTCGGTATCGTCGGCCGTCACGACGGCCATCGGAATGCCGGCGGCTTTCGCCGCATCAAGCAGCGGAAGCAGCCCCGGGAGCGATCGTACCGGACGCGTGCTCGCCAACTGCCGCTCCGCTTCTTGCCGGCATGCCTCGACGAGCTCTTTCGCCTCCGCCCAAGACAAACCGGCTTGGTAGGCCTGCCACGACAGAATGCCGAATAACTCCGGCAGCGTCCCCATCGCGAGCGGACCGTTCCGGTCATAGTCGATGATCCGGCCGTCTGCCTGATGAACGGTACCCAGCAATCGCGGCAGGAAAGCAGGCGTCAAACCTAACGAAGAGACGCTTCCTGGCGCCGACTGCTCGAGCCGGCCGATATATTCGTGCAGCAGCCATTCGCACCAAGGTCCCCACATCGAGACGAAATCCAAAATCGTACCGTCTTTATCGAACAGCAAGCCGCTTACGGCATACGACTTTCCGTTCACGGTGATCATCCCCATCCGCATCGCTCCCCTTTCGTTCCACGAGCCTTTCTATCGTTCAATTATTATTGAATTTTATGGATTTAGCAAGATGAATTCTTAGTATTCTCGATAACATTCAATATTTCATGTACAATAAGAGCATCTATCATTACGGCACTGCGTCGGAATAGGAGTTTTGTCCATGAAGAGAGAAATCGGAGAGAAGGATACGCGACGCGAACAACTTCGCGGCACAGTGATCGATGCGATCGCCCAGACGATGGACTTATACGGCGCGAATTATTCGTTCGGTCAGCTGTATGGCATTATGTTTTTCGAAGATAAGCCCTTAACGCTTGAGGATATGATGGGCCATATGAACATGAGCAAGAGCAACATGAGCTACGCTATCCGTTCGCTATTAGAATCGAAGATGGTAACCAAGCTCGAGGAGAAAATCGACCGAAAGGATCAGTACGTCGCCGAAACCGACTTCTTCCAAGCGTTCCGAAGCTTCTTCACGATGAAGCTGCAGCGGGAGATCGACGTGATGACAGGCGCCATTCACGAGGTGCTGCCCGAGCTCTCCGAGCTCATCTTGTCCGAAGCGACGTCTGTGGAGGAACGCGAGCGTTGCCTGGCCGATCTTCATAAGCTGCGGCATGGGCTTCGTTACTACGAATGGCTGCAGCAATTCGTCGACCGGTTGGAGGCTGGCGAATTATTCTCTGATCAGAACGAAATCAAGCATGCGCCGTGAACATACAACAAAACCGGGCGTATCGCCAATAGCGGATAGACTCCGCATGACGCTTAACGCCCGGTTCAATGTGATATCAAACTATATCAAAACTTCTTTACGCCTTGTCCCAAGCCTCCTGCAGCAGCTCCATATTGATGCCTACCGCCGCGAGCGACCCCATCGCTGCCGCCATGACGGCTTGATATTTGATGGAAGCCGCATCTCCCGCACCGAATACGCCTGGAACATTGGTCCCGCCGAATTCGTTGATTACCAGACTCCCCGCTTCCGTCAGTTCACAGCCGAGCGATCTTGGAAGGTCCGAACCCGCCTGCAGTGTCGGCGCGAAGAAGATGCCGCTGCAAGCAACGCGCTGACCATCTTGAAGAACCACATGCTCGACGATCCCTTCCTTCGATTCGATCCGTTCGATAGGTGCATCGAATAGCGGGATATGACGCTTCGCCAACTCTTCTCGCTGCTCGTCCGTCAAGCCGTCCGGCCCATTCGTGCATATCGCATAACGAGAAGTCCAACCCGCAAGCGTCTTGGCCATATGCATCGCGCCTTCTCCGCTTACAATCACGACAAGCGGCTGATCCCGCAGTTCCCAACCATCACAGTATGGACAGACGAACGCGCTGCGTCCATAAACTTCGGCCAAGCCGTCAATGTTCAGCGGTCCGTCTTTCTTGCCGACGGCGAACAAGAGCTTCTTCGCTTCATATGCCTCCCCGCCTGCGGTGACGATCCGGAAAGCGCCATCGGCGCCGCTAACCTCGGTGGCTGTATCCGGGGCGAAGGTCACGGCAGGATACGCCCGTATTTGCTCAATGGCCACCGCTCTGAACTCGCCCGGGCTGATCCCATCCCGCGTCACAAAGCCATGCGTCTCCCGCGTGACCCGATTACGCGGCTTTCCTTCATCAATGACGACTACGCTTCTTCTAGCCCGCCCAAGCACCAATGCCGCGTTCAGTCCCGCCGGACCACCGCCTATAATGGCGACATCGAATCGTTTGACGTTATCCTTATCCACTACATCCCATCCTTTATAGATTAGTTATATCCTTGATTTAACGAACGAACCCAACAATTCTGTATTTGCCGACTTGCACCTTCGTGTTCCGTCCAGACACTCCATAGCGGCGATAACACGATGGCGTTCTCACGAAGGAAGCTGCCGTTCTCTCTAAACATGCGTTATCAGCATTCAATTACAGACTTATTATATCTACAATATCCTTTATAAGTCCATATTTATTTTCGGATTTTTACCATACACTTCTCGTGCATTTCCCACGCTTCCCCAAGGAATACAAGCCTGTCCGGATGACAATAATATATGCGCACTTCACTTGATGCAGATGCGCTTGTCCCGCGACACATGAAATCCGAATAACAACTTTCAGAGGAGTGAAACAACCACATGGCTACCGTCCTTTATATTACGGCCCATCCACATGACCATCAAGCATCGTTCAGCATGGCTGTCGGCAAAGCATTCATCGACGCTTATAAGGAATCCCATCCATCCGACAACATCGTTCACTTGGACCTCTATAACGAAAACATTCCGCAGCTTGATGCCGATGTTTTCAGCGGTTGGGGTAAACTACGCTCAGGTACTTCGCTCGATGAATTGCCTGCCGACGAGAAAGCGAAGGTCGCGCGACTGTCCGAGATCGTCGAGCAATACATTGCCGCCGACAAATACGTGTACGTCTCGCCGATGTGGAACTTCTCCTTCCCGCCTCTGCTGAAAGCCTACATCGATGCCGTCTGTATCGCGGGCAAAACGTTCAAATATACGGCGGAGGGGCCTGTCGGCCTGCTTGGAGACAAGAAGGCGATCCATATTCAGGCGTCAGGCGGCGTTTATTCGGAAGGTCCTGCCGCAGCATTCGAATCCGGCCATAGCTATCTGGGCAAAATCATGCAATTCCACGGCGTACCAAGCTTCGAGGGTATCTTCGTCGAGGGCATGGCCGCGATGCCTGACAAAGCGGACGAGATTAAAGCAAAAGCGATCGAGAAAGCCAAAGCCGCTGCCAAGACATTCTAAACATTCGCTTAAAACGCATGAAGGCCGCAGGAATCGGGTCTCCCGTTCCTGCGGCTTTATCTGATTTGCCCTTGGGACGCTTAGTGTTATTTGTTCAGAAACGCGTCGATACGTTTCTTCTGGCGCAAATGATGCCTCACGTGCATAACGATATGATGATACCATTCCTTCGCGTTAATGAATCCGAAATATGATGCTCCACTTTGCGGTCTAGCGAAGCGCCCTTCACAAGCGTAAGCGCTTCCTCCATCTGCCGACGCAGACTAGCCATGTTAACGATCAACTCCTGCTTGCTGGCTGGCACGCTTGCGGTCCCTTCCGCAGATTTTGGCACCTTCGCTTTGATGGGCGGAATACCGCCGATCAAGTAGACGATTTTGCCCACGATTGTCTTCTTCGCCGAAGGATTATCCGGCGCTTGCAGACTCGCGTGGAGCGATTGCATTTGGAGGAAGCCGGTATTGATAACATGACTGTACATCTCGCCGAGCGACCATGAATCCTTGGCCGGCTTGCGGTTGAATTCCTCCCATGTATACTTGTCCATCTCGCTTATGTAATGCTGCGACAAGGTTTGAAATCGGGCCAAAATGCGGTCGGGCTTCATATCTTCGATTCTCCTCTATTCCTCGGTCGATAGATGCTTGCTCCTCCCTAGTATATCACCGACTCCAACGCTTGTGCCGCTCACTTCACCGTGTTCACCGAACAGCGCGTTCGTGGCGACCTTCGGCGATCGGCGAATCGAATAGCCGTATTCCCATCTCCCAACTATCCCGCCAGATGCAACCTTTCATCGTCCGTGCTGCCGCCACGTCGCCCAAGCGCTCACCCCGTATACGGCCGAGCTGACATAGAATAACGCGTCGATCGTCAGGACATCGATCAGGTAGCCGCCGAACACAACCGCTAATCCGGATGCCACGGACGTCCAGAATTGGTAGTCCCCCATAACCTTGCCGCGATTCCCGTGCTCGGTGAAGTCCGCCAGCAGCGTCCGCTCGCTGATCTTCTGCATCGCGCCGCAGACGCCCATCAGAAGCTGTAACAGCAGCACGACGGCATAGCTCATCACCCAAGGAAATGCAGCCATGACCGCCATCATGCCTAGTGAACTTACGACGAGCATCCGTTGGCCTTGACGATCCACCAATCGCGCAAGCCACTGGGAAGCGACTGCCGAGCTAATCGTGAACACCGCGAAAGCCAAGCCGTATTTGGTGAAGCTGTTGCCGAGATTTTTGAGGAAGAGCAAGTAATACGGATAAATCATGCCCGCCGCCAGTGTCACCATCGATTGCGAACGGATCAGCCATTTGATGTTCATTGCCGCGCCTCCCCTCGATAATTCTCATAGAAGTAGTTGACGAACCGCGCCTGCGGATCGAACCGTTCCTTCGCACGGAAGAACATCCCCTGCCCTGGGTAAGCGGTACGGAACTGCTCCAGGCTCGGATATGCGGCGTAGGGCAAATAATACGTCCCCTTGTGTGCAAGGACGCGGTCGATTACCGATTGGATGGCCTTCTTCATATGCGCCTGCCCTTGGTCAGACAATGGGACGTTAAACAGGCAGACCAGCGCGAACATATCGTTGGTGGCATAGGAGAGCAACGCCTCCTCATCCCGGTTGACGTAACGAACGGTGATGTTCAGCAAGTTGAGCCGTTCTTGCATCAGGACGCTGCGGAATTCATCGATAAACCCGGCGAACTCATGCATAGGAATGAAGTATTCCTGCAGCAGGTCGTTGTTCGTCGCGCTTTGGTATTCCATGAAAGCCGATTCCGATCGCATCGCGTTGTTCCGGGAGATGAGCTTCCCCTCCTGCCTTTCGAACAGCGCCTTCTGCATGGACCACAGCGTGGTTTTTCCCCAGTCCGTTTGACGGCTGATGCCGAACATGATTTTGGCGGGCAGCACGCCCCGCTCGCGTACACGCAGCCGGTTATTCGCTTGCAGCGGCGCGGAGTCATCCTTGACGTAATTGATAGCGTACATATCGGTCAGAAAAGCGTCCGGCGCCACCGATATCCGCGCAAGATGCATGCGCACGTCCGGATTGCCGAGCACCTCCCGCTCGAAATATTCGCTGTACTCGTACACGTTCATCGTACCTGTCTTCATGCGGTACAGCTCATCATCCGTTAGTCGCAAAGTGACGTCCACGATGAGGCCGAATAAGCCATAACCGCCGATGACTAGCGGGAATAGCTCCGCGTTCTCGGTGCGGCTTACCTGGATCGTCTCGCCTTGCGCATTCATGAGGCGGAACGATTCGACGCTTGCGATCAGCGAACCGTTGCGAATATCCCGCCCGTGCGCGTTTACGCTGAGCGAGCCGCCGATCGTGAATACATTTTGCGATTGCATCGTCTTCACGGCCAGACCGTACGGGTTAATATAATCCTGGACGTCGCCCCATGTTGCTCCGGCTTGGACACGGATCGTGCGGCGGACGGGATCGAAATCCAGCACCCGATTGAATCCGGTCATATCGAGAACGATGCCGTCTTTGTAATAGGTGTGTCCGCCCTGACTGTGGCGCTGGCCTGCAATCGATATGGTTAGACCCTTATCCCGTGCCTCCTGCACCATGTGCCGCAGCTGCTCTTCTTCCTTGCCTGCGACGACGCGGTCGACTTTGACCGGATGAAGCCGGCTATAATCCGTAATCAAGTACGGGTCCTGATCGGGCGTTTGGTAGCGCACATAATTATGCAGGCACAGCGCCACCAGCAGCGCGAGGGCTAGTGCTTTCTTCATTTAGACCCTCCTTTGCAGATTGGCAGATGGTCCCATTATCCGTCGGTCTCAGGCGACTCACCTAGTACTAACTTTCTCTGGTACCCCTTGCGAGGCCAGCGTCCTTACGCGCACAAAAGCCTCCGCCCACGAAGGGGCAGAGGCTTTTTCAACGAGAAAAAACCGGACGCGCTTGGTGCACGTCCGGCATTGGTAGAAGCTGATCATATAGGAATCGGAATTATTTCGTTACCTTAACGGTGATCTTCGCGCTGCTCGTCGTTCCTCCCGCGTTGACCAATACCGCCTCATACTCATAGACGCCAATTGCTTTGCCGCTAATTGCGGTGACTGCACTCTGCGCGCCAGGCGTTGCAGCCGCAAGCGCCTTCGAGTCGACCAGCTGGCCGTTCTCGTACAACCGGTATTCAGTCGCGTTCGTGCCCCACCACATGTTCATGGCGATCTTGTAGCTGCCGTCGCCGTCCCAGTTATCGTGCGACAGGACCGGCTTGCCCGGCGCGGCATCCGTCACCTGCACGACCAGCGGTTCGCTGACCGTCGTGCCGTATTTGTTGCTGAGCTCTGCCGTATAGGTGTACGTGCCATTCCCCTTGCCCGACACATCGAACTTCGCGATTTGAGCAGATGGGGCCGCGTCCGTCAACGTTTGGGTATGAACGAGCACGCCGTTCTCGTACACATTCAAGCGCGTGCCATTCTGGCCCCACCACATGTTCATCGTCACCGTATAATTGCCGTCCTTCAACCCGGAATACCCGCTCGTGCTGGAGAGCACCGGCTTGCCCGGTTTGTCCGTGGATACCGTCGTGGACGACTTCACCAAGAACGATACGGAAGACTCGGTCTTATTGCCCGCGGCGTCGACGACCACATAATGAACCGTATGCTCCCCTTCGCCTAAGCTGGATGCTTGCACAGGTTGACCTTCCGCGATGACTGCGCCGTCAAGGAGCAGCGTCTCCGATGCTACACCGGACACCGCGTCCGTGCTTGCAAGGTCGAATTGAAGCGTATCGGTGTCCGGCACATCGCCCACGCTGCCGCCGGATTGGGTCAACACCGCGTTCGGCGCCGTCTTGTCCAGCTTCACTTGAATCGATTGCGACGCCTCTTGATTGCCTGCCGCGTCGGAGGAGGCGAAGGTCACCGTATTCACGCCTTCTTCGGCGATCGCAATCGGGCCTGTGTAGACGGCGGATGTGCCGCCGTTCACGGCATAATTGGTTGTAATAGGCGCGCTGCTGTCGTCAGTCGCCGTCAGGGTCAGCTTAACAGTCTCGTTATGCCACCCGTTCGCGTTGGCTGCCGGCGAGACGGAAGCCGTTGTTGCCGGAGCCGTCGTATCAGATGCAGCCGCCGTGAAATCGGCGATGCCGCGGGGCTTCAGCTGATAGACGCCTTTGAAAATCGCCGCGACGCCTTGAATGCTGACCTTCTGCCCAGCTTGGTAAGGGAACGTCGCCAGCGTCAAGCCCGTACGGCCGTCCACGCGCACATGCGTGCTCGCGTCGCCTTTAACTGCATCGAATTCGAAAGAGCCGGCTGGAGACGCCGTGATGATGTTCGCGATTGTCACATCGCGCAGCTCGACCAATTGGCCTTGGTTCGCGTCATTGACTGCTTCTACCGTCTTCACGGCAGGAAGAGCGGACGTGCCCGTCTTCTCGATCGCCACAGGGTCGACAAGCTCGAGCTCCGTGTTATACAACGCCGTAGGCGCCGTGATTTTGATTTTGTCCCCGGCATGGAAGCCGCTCAAGCTTTGGAATACATAAAGTCCGCCCGTCTCGTCCTGCAGATAGAAGGCTTGTCCGCCGAAAGCGCCCGGTTCTGTCGTAACGACGCCTTCGACCGTCACGACGGTGCCGACCGTCTTGGCTCGCGCTTCGGAGATCGCGATCGCAGCCGGAATCGGATTCTGCTCTTCCGGCAGCGGCTCCGCCGGTACATTGCCCAACGTCACGGCCGCTGTCTTCAGGTTCGTGCCGTTCTGGCGCAGACGCAGGTTCGCAGCTGCTGTCGTGCCCGGTTTGATGCGTACGGTCAGATCCTTATACGCATGTCCCTTCGAGTCTGAAGTCAGGCTGAAGGCCGTGCTGTAAGCTTCCGTCGTCGGCCATGTCCCGTCGGCATTCTGGAATTTGGCAATTTGCGAGCCGCCGCTCACCAGATAGATACCGGCCTGATAGCCCGACACCGTCGTGTTCGCAGGCAGGTTATCGATGACGATCCGGATTTGGAAATCCGCTGCGTTCGGCAGTACCGCCTGGTGCACGAAGCTGTACGTCGCGCTGGCTGTCGCAGTTGGTCCGCCAAACGAACCAGGCTTGAACGTGCTGCGATCGTACCATTTGTATCCCGCGTTCGGAGCCGCCCAAGGCTCGGCCTTCGGCTCGGTCGATGCGGCCGGCTCCTCGAACGGCAGCAGCGCCGTCGGCTGATCCAGCGTAAGACCAGCAACTTGGGAGAGCGCCGTGTAGCTTTCTTTCTTCGCCAGCCAATCGATCATGTTGACCAGCAGCTTGCCGTCGTCGACTTCTTTGAAACCGTCATACGTCGTTTTCTTCGCCCCTGTATCCTCGCGCAAATATTTCGGCGTCGCATCTTCGACAGGCGAGGAGTCGCCGATGAAAGCCGCCTTGCCCGCGCCCGACTTTGCGATGGCCACGTAGGGGCCTTCCGCGACGCCGCCGCCGTTGTAGACGCCTTGATCGACTGCGTTCGGCCACGCTTCGTTCGTCTCTGGCAAATAGACGATCCCCTTGGCCTTGTTCGGGTCGACGATGGCGAGCGTCGATCCCGCATGCATCGCCACGGCGTCTACGCCTTCCGTAATGCCGAACGCCTGCTCGGGCGGGACGACGTTCGTCGCGTTAATATCGCCGAGGGCATTATAGCGGAAGCGAATGCCGAAGTTATCCGCCAGCCAGTCGGAGCTGGCAACGCCCTGCATCGCGGCGGAAGCAGCTTCCTCGGCCTCCATGCCCTGGGCCGGATTCACCCAAGCGCCGCGACGATAGCCGTTGAACGCTTCGTTGCCGTCCCAGCGGTTCTTGTTCCGGTCGGCGTTGTAATGGTCGCCGATGAAGAAGATGCTGCCGCCGTTCTGCACGTATTGCAGCATGGCCGCCTGCTCGCTCGTCTTGTACGGAACGTTGGCTTCTGCGACGACGAAGACATCGTATCCGCTCAGATCCGCAAACGTGATCGGCGTCGTCTTGCGCAGTTCCTTCACATAATAGCCGTTATTCGCCAATGCATGACCGAAATCGGAGAAAGCCCCGTCGATGACCCAATCGGCCGCACCCGCCGTCTGCGCGTGCGTATTGTCGAACAGCACCTTCTTGCCCGCGTTGCCGTTCACGACCTTCGCTTCGATGAACGGCGCCGGGTCGGCCGGTCCCTCCGCATGGGCCGTCTGCAAGGTTCCGACCGCCAGGAATGGCGCTGGAACCGCAAGCGCGAAGGCGAGCGACGTCTTGAGCATGTTGGTTCTCCAAGCTGACTTGAATCCCATAATCATCCTCCTAGTATTGGTAGAAAACTACGAAACAAGTGTACCAGAAACTAGGCTATGACAATCTCTATGATTTTGTAAATGGAACCTAATCCTTATTTTGTCACTATGTAAATAGCTAATGCAGAAGCACTGGTCTTTGATAAGCCGCTGGGCCGCTCTTACGTTTCACAGGCGCGCAGCAAGACTTGGCCCCTGACACCGTTTTTTTGGCCGCTTTGGGAACGGGAGATGGGCTGCTTTTCTTGGACATTCGGTTGCCGGGACTGGCGGACTTTCGAGTTTCCCTTTTCGCCAGCGCATTAAGTTTTCTAACCATAGCCGGATTGTCCTTCATCAGTTTAGCGCCTGCCGCGGCATTCTCCGCAACGACTTTGCTTCGCCTCGCCACAATACATTGATCGCTGGTGATAAAAGGATTGTCTGAGGGAGCTGCCGGGAACATGAGATTTTGCGCGTTGTTGTTATGGTTGTTGCTCGGGTTCGACGGGTCACTGATCGTAAAAGAGGAGGAACTGCTGTTCAGGAAGCGTCCGAATAGGACATAGCCCGCTTCGTGCAGTAGCCATGCTAGTAAACTATTATTTTATGCCAATCGCGATTAATCGCTGCCGACGGTCGTGCGTGCACGCCCGCGCGAAGGATATTGGCCTGGCCAGAAATGCGGATAACCCCTATTTGCATAGGCTAAAAGTATCATCCGGGCGAGGTGCTGCTTATGCGAACATGGATACGGAGGCTGGAGCGCCTGCTGACGCTGGCCGCCATCTACTTCTTGCTTGTTCCCGCGATCGTATTCGCCTTCCTCGTTATCGGCATGACGGGAGAAGCGGATATCGGCAAGTCGATGCTCGTCACGCTCCTTCTTCTGCTTAGCGTGATCCTGCTGTACCGCCGGACGTACGCGCGTCCGCCTGGCCGCCGTGCCAAGACGATCGTCATCGATTTCGCGCCCGAGGACGACCCGCCTCCGCTGAGCGGCATCTATCGGGATCTATACGAGGAGCAGCGCGAGCTGGAGCGATTGAACGGCTGTTTCGCCAAGGAGGCGAACGCGCCTGGACCTGGCGTCGATGTTCAGCCGCGAGCAGCAACGAAATACGGTCAAGAGCCTCAAACGAAGTGACTGCCTGGGCGACCCGGAAATTCCCGCCTCCCTATTGCGCGCCGCCCGACCGCGAGTTCGCAACGTCCAAGACAAAAAGCCGACGTCCTCCTAAGAGAACATCGGCTCTCGCTGCCTTCTTTTATCCCGATTGCTCCGTCGTCGAGTCGATGACGCCCAAGCGGCGCGCGCGTTCCAGAATAGCCAAGAACGTCTGCGTGTCCGAAGGGAGCGTGTTATCGACCCGGTTCAACCGCTCCTGCAGCGACGCGATCACGCTGTCGCGCTCGGCCAGCTGAGCGCGAAGCGCATGGATCATTTGCTCCAATCCGCTCACCTGCGACTGGTGCTGCTCGGCCAGCTGAATGATGCCGGCCAGAAAAGCGCCCGCCGGCGCATCGTCGGCCGGCTCGAGCGCAGGCGCAGACGTCTTGAGCAGCTGGCGAAAATGCAGGACGGTATTCCGTCCGCGTCCGTTCAGCTGCTTGCGCGCCAGCTTCGCTTGCTTGATTTCCTCGGCGTATTGCTTGCGAACTTCGGAGTTCCACCGGAAGCCGCAGGCGGCCGAAGTGCGGCCAAGACGCTCGCCTACGGCGTCGAAAGCTCCCAGCTGCGTGCGTCCTTCGCGGATATATTCCAGCACGATGTCCGCTAGTATCGCGTCATCTTCTGGGGTCCATTGATCTTTTCGATTCAATTTCATCGGTTATCGCCTTCCTTGTCTCGTATGCTACATCTCTCATTATTGCCAAAGACTCGCGTTCGATAACAAGATTGGGCGAAACAATGCTATTTCTTTCTTCTGCTCATCAAGCCAGTCGCAGAACCACGATCGTAACGGAATAAGGGGGCAGCAGAATTTCCGCCTCGCCGCCCGTCCAATGCAAGACCGATTCACGCGGTACGATACGCTCTTCGCCTTTGCGGTTCACGTTCGGTATGTTCAGCAGCGCCTCGTCCCCGCACAGCGTAACGACTTTGCTTTCCGGCCGTATGTCGAGACCGCGCATCCGCAGTGTCGTCCCTTTCGGAGCCGCGTCCGGATTGACGAGTTTCATATAGACATGCTCGCGGTCCCGGGTCACGGAGCTGAATATCTCGTGATTGTACGCTTCCAGCTTGCAGTCGAGCACGCGGCTTGTATTCGCGCCGTCCGTGTAGGAGCACATTAGCCGCCCCCCCGAGCCTCCGCCATAATCGACGGTTACGGTGTACGGACGCCCAGGCATCATTGGCAGATCGCTGCAGGCGCGCAGATTTCCCGCCGACGTGCTGGACGAAAAATCGCCGAGCGTGTAGCCCTCGATGCCGCGCTTGAACACTTTCACGGCGGCGATATCGCCGCCAGCGCACCCGATTGCGTATTCGATGGCGTCTTTCCGGCCCGTCTCGACCACCGTCACGCCAACGCCGACATACAGTCCGTCCTCATCCGACAGCCTCGTCGCTTCCACCTCGACCTTGTAGTTCGTCCAGGCTTCGTTGTACAGATAGAGACCGTTGCGGCCGCCCGCCTGCGGCTGCAGCACAAGCCCGTCCTCCGCGTCGATCGCATAACCTGCGGAGCCCGGAATAACCGCCCAGTCCGGATGCAGCGGCTCGCGGAAATCCTGCTCCAGCAGTGCCGAGCCGTCCGCGTTCGACGTCACCTTGATACGTTTCACGCGAATTTCCGCGCCACCAGCCGCGATCTCGATGCCGCCGCGCGGGATTAGCGGCTTCAGCTCGCCGCCTTGGTACGAAGCGAACCGGGTCGGAACCGTCTCCGTCCCGAGATACTTCGCGAACAACTGCTGCACATAATAGTTCGGCGTATACCATACCGTCTCGTCGTCGAACCAGATACAATCCGGCGTCCAACGGTACGTGCCATCTGTCAGCACCTTGTTGAACAGCGGCGCCGTCGCGGCCAACCGCACGACGTCGGCGTTATTCTCGAAGCCGGTCATGACCGCGGCTTCGGCGATTGCGCCAGCCAGCGTGTTCTTGTCGGTTGATGCGTACTCGCCGACGAACACCTTCGAGGTCTCCCGCTCGTTCAGCGTCCCGTCCGGATTGTACGCGCGATAGTAGTAATTATAGCGGTCCGCATTGTTCAGCAAGTAATCGTTGGACCTGTAATAATGCTCGTCCGCGATCGTATCCATGTAATTCGGTTGTTTGCCATACCACGAGACGGTCTCTTCGGTATGCGTCTTGCCATCGGTGAACGTCACCGAAGCCGTGCCCGTCAAGCCGCCTGCGAGAAATTTCCATCCTTGCTGGTACGCGTCGTCGTCCGCCTGCGCCCCGACGGTTGAGATGATAGACAGCTCATAGCCTGGATACTGGCGCTCCATATAGGCATCGATCTCAGCCTTGAAATGCTCGAAGCTCGCGAAGAACTCCGTCCCCCAGTTCTCGTTGCCCACGCCCAGATAGTGCAGGTCGAACGGCGCTTCATGCCCCATCGACTTGCGCATGGCCGCCCATTCGTTCCCTTCGAAATCGGTGCTGATCGCAAAGTCGATCAGGTCCGTGAAGTTCTTCACGTAATAGTCGCGCAGCGCGCCGCCCGCCGGATGGACATAATCCGATCGCGCCTGGCACAGCACCCCGCACGCCATGACCGGCAGCGGCGTCGCATTCAAATCCTCGGCCAGCTGGAAATATTCCATGTAGCCGAGCCCCATCGTCATCATGTAGCCCCAGACGTTGAAATTCTCCTTGCGCCGCTCTACATCGCCGATGGAATCCTTCCAATCATAGACGTTGTCCCAGATAAAGGAGCCCTCGGAAATGCAGCCGCCGGGAAAACGAAGAAACGTCGGATGCAAATCCAGCAGCGCTTCGACCAAATCCCGACGCAGCCGATAATTCGGGTTGCCCGCGAAATTGGCGTGCGCAGTGGCAGAGCGCGCCTCTTCCGACGCTCCCCAGACGTCGGCGGGGATCAGGGATACCATATCGATCGAAATCTCGCCTTCGAATACGAGCGCAAGCTGACTAAGTCCGGTTGCCGATCCCATGAGCGCTATCGGCGCTTCTACGCCGTACTTCCGCCAGTTCCCGTCGCCTTCGACGCTGACGGCGGCATGCGTGCTGACCGGCCGATCGTCGGAATCGCGCAGCTCCACCCGGATCGTACCGGCGCGTTCGGCTTTGGCCCAGACCGTGAATAGGTAACGACTGCCTTGGCGGATGAACATGGCGCAATGAGCATTCGTGTCGGCGAATCCTCGATTGTACAGGGTTGCGCCATCATGGACGGTCACGTAATGCGAGTTCGTCTCCGTATCCGTAAGACCGAGATGCTCGTTCAGTCCGCCTTCATGACAGACGGTCACGAGGTCGAGATCGCCCGACCAAGCGTGCAGCGGCTTGCGATTGCGACCGGTCGAACAGCCGCATGCGCCGCTCGCGTGCGAATACGTATCGAACTCGAACGATTCGAAGGAGCGGTTCTGCACCAGCTCCGCGTAGATCCCGCCGTCGGCTGCATTGTTGATGTCTTCATAAAACAGACCGTACATGGTGGAGCTTACCGGCAATCCGGCGCGGTTGCCGTCCACGTCCAACGTGTATGGCGACAGATGACTCGGGACGAGCGTAATCCGGTAGGATTGCAGCACCGTATAAGATCCCCGGTTCAGCGCGGCTGTGAAGGTCACCTCCGTCGGCTCGCTGCATCGCACGAAACCGCCCGTTCCCGTAATTAAGCGCGGATGGCTGGAATTCCAGGCGACGTGCACTTTGCCGCCCATTAACGCGTTAGGCAGATCGATGTTGCCGGTTACGATCGAGCCCGGGAAGGAGAGATACCTGTCCCGAGCCAGATGAACGATCACCTCGTCGGTTAGCGATTCGCACATCGCGTCGATGACTTCGTCCTGCGTCAAGCCAGCCGCATAGATGCGAAAATCCGCGATCGATCCGCCAAAGTCGGCATCCGCCTCATATTGGGATTTGCCGATGAAGGCGTTCGCGTAATTACCGGCTTCCGCGAAGGTGGCGAACCATGCGCGCAGCTTCGCATACATCCCGCTTGACGTTTGGCTGATCGTGCCGTCTCCGATCGCTTCGCCGTTCACGTAGACGACCGGCCCCGCGCTGCTGCGCGTGCCGCCCTCGGTGCCGGTCACCGACATGGCGATATGGAGCCATTCGCCGGATGGATAAGCTTTGCCCCCGTCCGCGATCAAGTCGCCATCGGCATGGCAGACGCCGCGCAGATTGCGAGTCAAGAACATATACGGCCCCTCGGGCCCTTTGCCGAAATCGAAGATACGCTCCCATACGCCGCCTTTCCCAAGGTAGACCCAAGCGGTTACCGTAATTCCGGTCGCGTCGGCGATGCCCTCGAGTAGATCGTCCGGCAGCCGGAGATACGACGTGCCATTCGCGCCGCCGCCAAACGCCGCAGCCCAACGACCGCCTACCTGACGGATTGCCGGCGGATTCGAACCTTCCGCAACCGCGTCGCGCCCGCAGCCGGAGCTGTCCTTGCCAATCGCCTCAGCCTCGTCGAATTTGTAATGCGCGATCAAACGCTTGGAAGATGTTGATTGTCGGTTCATGACCTCGTTCTCCTTATGAGCTGAATAATGTGGACATGAGCATGTCTTTCGTTAAGTAATATATTTATTACTTAGTAAATATATTTATAATCTTTAATTATAATAGCCCCTCTTGCCCGTTTTATCAACCAAAAGTAAACAAAAAACGGCGAGCCGGGCTCACCGTTAGGTTAATAGAATTGTTATTTGGCAGGTCGTAAAGAAAACAACATGCTTGTTCTCCGCTAATTCTGTACGGATCTCATCGCTTCCGCCGGGGCTAGCCGAAGCGCCTTGCCCGCCGGTCCCCGATTAATGAGGATTGCCGCTAATAGCAGAATCGCCATGATCGGCACCAGCATGTCGGCCGGATAATGGATGGGCACCGGTTCGTCGCCTGCCCGCACGTCGGCGCTCAGGATGCGCATGAACCCATATGTGCCGCTCGATCCGATCAGCCACCCCGTAAGCAAGCCCGTTACGCCGATGAAGGCGCCTTCCAGCAAGAACAGCCAACCGATCTGCGCGCGGACAAGCCCTACGCATCGCAGCATGGAGATCTCCCTGCTCCTCTCTTGAACCGCCCGGTATTGGATGACGGACAATCCGATCAGCCCGATAAGCGCCGAGAACGAGGTGAACCCGATGAATCCGCGCAAAATTTGATCGTTCATCAGCTGTTCAGCCGCATTTTTCAAATAGGGAATCTGGACGCTCGTTACGCCTACGTCGGCCAACGCTTCGATCAGCGCATTCGCCTCCTTGGCGTCTTTTGGTTTCAGACCAAGCAGCACGAACCCGTGATAATGCTGGTTCGACCACCGGTAGCCGTATTCCCGCAGCTGCTCGTGCACAAGCGGGCTCACGTACGTCGTTTGGAATAAATAATCGGTCTGTACCTTCGAATCGGAATTATTCGCGGCGAATCCAGCGACGATGAACTCGCGCTGGCTAAGCGGCTTCTCATCGGGGGCGACCAGCGCGTCACCCTTGAAGAACCGCAGCGTGATTGACTCCCCTGCCTTCACCCGTCCGGCCGGAGCGGCGAAAGTCGACTCGCTGGCGCCGACGCGATACGAAGCGGGGAGGACGATGTAGTCGCCGCCATTGCGAACAGCCTCCCAGACGGCCTTATCGCTTGCGAACTCCGGCGCACGCTCCGTGAGCTTCAGCCCGCCGGCTTGGAGCAGCTCGGCTGTCACGGGCACGAACGATTGCGACCACTGCGCGTCCAATCGAAGCATATAAGGCTCCACGACGGTCATCCGCGTTACAAGTTCCCTGGCCGTTCCGTTCCGCTTCGCGGCTGCGAGGATCTGATCTCGTTCCTCGGCCGTCCGGTAGCCCGCGAAGCCCGGATAACCGAGCATCGTTTGGTTCGTGCGGGATGGATCGCTGTTGGTCTGAATGAGTGACCCGAGACTGACCGTGAAGGTCACGACCATCATAATAAGCGCGAATAATAGTGCAATCGTAAACGTTCGGCCCGCGTGACGGGCGGGATACTTGGTCGCGAGCAGCACGGATACGCGGGGAACGCGAATTTTGCACATGACATTGGCGAGCATAGGCGAGGCCAGCGACAGCAGCCTGAGCGCCAAGTAGACAGCCCCCAGGCAAGCCGCAAGCCAGCCGAGCAGCACGACCAGCAAGGATCGGCCCGATGGCAGCGTATTCCAGAACCATGCTTGGTAGACATGAAGGGCCATCATGACCAGGCTAGCCGCCACAGCCAACAGACTGCGAAGCTTGCGGCCTTCGCGCCGTTTGGAGCCGGGCACGCCGCGCAGCGCTTCGACGATATTCAGCTTCGCGGCCTTGCGGCCTGCCGAAAGCACGACCAATCCCTGAAAGAACAGGATGCCGGCAAACAGCGCCGCGATGCCGACAACCGGAACATGAGCTTCGATCGGAAGGCGGAATCCGCTCAAGAGCATCAGCTCCTCCGCATGGGCGCCGTAGAACAAGCGAATGATGCCGAAGCTGGCCCCAATCCCCGCTCCTACCCCGATACATACGCCTAAAGCGGAGATCAGCAGCGCTTCCGCCGCGAACACGGAGCGGATATGCGCGCGCGACAATCCGATCGCGCGCCATACGCCGTACAGCTCCCACCGGGCTTCGCCCATCATGAGGAGGATCTGCCGCAGCAGCACGAAGCTGGCCAGAACTGCCGCGCCGCATACCATGGACAGCATCAACGTTACGTCCAACCCCGATAACTTCTGCTCGGCCTCGAATTTGACGTTGGTTGATTTGAAGGGCGCTTGCTCCTCGTACTTCATCATGCCAACGTTGGAAGGCTGTTCGATCGTATTTGTGACGAAAAGGGCCGAGCTTCCCTTCGTTATCCCGGTTAACTGTTCCGCTGCCTTGAGACTTACGACGATCGTGCCGCTCGACGTTCCGTCAGGGCCGAGATAGCCGTTCAGCCCGGAAGCTACCGGCGTGCCTCTCACGGAAAACGGCCGTTTGGCGCCATCCGCCGAAGTTACCCATACCGCGTCCCCGGCTTCGATGCCAAGGGCATCGGCCATCTGGGGGTCGATGTAAGCTTCATCGTCCTTCAAGATGCCATCCGATTCATAATCCGGATCGAATTGCCGGGCTTGCGTTTCGTCGAATGCGAGCATTTGCACATTGCGCAGCAGCGGCTTCCCGGCTTCCGTCTGCTCTGAGGCCGCAACCGACAGCTGCCGGCTGATGACGGGAAGGAACCGGTATGGCGCCCCTCGCTCGAGATACAGCTTCAGTAAGTCTTCAAGCTCCGCCGTTCGAAACGAGTCCATGTTGTCCGCGGCAGGTTCGAGCACCATGTCGATCGGCCCCAGATGTGCCGCGATCCAATCGTCGCCGCTTTGCCGAACGGAGGCGTAATTGAGAAAAGAAACCGTGATCAACATCGCGCCGATCGAGCCCGCGGCGAGCGTCAGCAGCGTTTGGCGCAGCTGCTTGGCGATATTCTGCCACGCCATGCGCCACACGAGGGGAGATCGGATCATGACTCCTTCCCTCCCTCATGCAGCAGGCGCCCATTCACCATCCGCAGCGTTCGTTCCGCCCGCCGCGCCAGCCTCGGATCGTGCGTGACGATAACCAGCGTCGTGCCGAGATGGCGGTTCAGCATCTCCAGAAGCCCGACGATCTGCTCGGCCGTATCGGTATCCAGCGCTCCCGTCGGCTCGTCCGCCCACAGCAGCTCCGGCTTGCCGACGATCGCGCGGGCGATGGCGACCCGCTGATTCTGCCCGCCGGACAGCTGGCCAGGATAGTGGTTCGCCCAGTTCGCCAGTCCGACTTGGCCAAGCGCCTCGAGCGCGCGTTCTTTCGCTTCCTTCTGGCTAATCCCGGCGGCCAGCAGCGGGACGGCCGCGTTCTCCCATGCCCGCAGCACGGGGACGAGATGGTAAGATTGAAACACGAAACCCATTTTGCGCAGCCGCAGCTCGGAGAGCTTGTTCTCGCTAAGCTGGTGAATCGGCGAATCGCCAAGCCAGACCTCGCCCTCGTCCATCCGTTCGATACCTGCCAGGATATGAAGCAACGTCGTTTTCCCGCATCCGGAAGGCCCCGTGATGGCAACCGTCTCTCCTTGCGCGATTTCAAAGCTAATGCCTCTAAGCGCCCGGGTTGCGGCTTCGCCGCTGCCGAACGTTTTGCTTACTCCATTAACGCGTATCATACAGGCGCACGCTCCCTTTCGATTTCTTGTACGCCTCTAAGATTAACAAGGTCATATGCAGAGGTAATCGATAAAATATGCAGAACTGATGCAGACGGGCTAGGCGACTTCGTGCATGACGGGCAGCACGACCGAGAATGTCGTCCCCTCGCCCCACGTACTCCGGACTTCGGCCAAGCCGCCATGCGCTTCCGCGTATTGTTTGACAATGGCCAGCCCCAAGCCGAGCCCTCTCGGGGCCCCTTCCCTCGTTGCAGGCGTCATCTTCCCTCGATAGAAACGCTCGAATACGCGGGGAAGCTCCTCCTCCTCGATGCCCCATCCGTCATCCCGAATCTCGACCGTAATGAATCTTCCGGTCAATCGCGCGCTCACCTCGACGGCGCTTCTTGCATGATTCATCGCGTTGCCGGTCAAATTGACCAGGACCTGCCGGACCCGTTTCTCATCTGCATGGAGACGCAGCCTGGGCTCGCAAGCAAGCTCCAGCCGAATCCCTTCCTCCTCCGCCTGCACGCCCATCAGATCCACGATGCCGGAGAGGAAAGCGCCAACGTCGATCCACGTCTTCGCAAGCGGCAGCCTTCCCTCCTCCGCAAGCGTCAGCATCTGCATGTCCTGGGCCAGCTTGATCACGCGCAGCGTCTCTTCGTGGACCACCGCCAGCTGTGCCGGCGCCATCCCTTCGCCGGAAGCTAGCGCTTGTTCGAGGCGGGCGCGAACGACCGCAAGCGGCGTACGCAGCTCATGCGAAATATCAGCCACCATCGAACGCCGAACCGTCTCCAGGCGCACCATTTCCGCGCGTGCGTCTTCCAGCGATTGCTTCAGCCGCGCGAGATCTCGATCAAGGCTGGGACGGGACGGATGCTCATATATCGTACCGGCAGACCGCCGCTGCGCAAGCTCGGCTGCTTGAAGCAAGAGCTCGCCGAGCGCGTTCGCATTACGTCGATGATAACGCCCCATTAGGAGCATGACCGCGAACAGCGCGGCGGTTCCGGCTAGTCCCGCAATAGCCCAAGCATCCACGTCCATTAAAGGATGAGTCGAGCGGACGCCGGCGCGAACATAGGCGGCGACGTGGCCGTCCATGACGAGGGGCAGCGTCACCGTGTGATCATCCGCCCCCGCTTTCGTCGGACCTTGATAGGCAGCCACTTCCCGGCCGTTCGTATCCGTTATCGCAAGCTTGCCCTCCGCCAGCTTCGGATCGAAGGGCGCATCCTTAAGCAGCGCCTCTCGCAGCCCCTCGAATCCGCCATTGTCAGCCAAATGCTGGGCTGCATAACGCGACCAGAACAGCGCGAGCTGCCGAGCCTCTTCGTCTTCGTCTCTCGCCGTCGAAAGCACGATGCCGAAATATACGGTGACGACAGTGATGATCGCCGATAGAATCGCAGGCATGAGAACCGCGCGGTTCCCCTTGCCGCTCATCGACCCATCTCCTCATTGAATTTGTATCCTACGCCGTACACGGTAAGCACATAATCGGGATTCGACTGGTCGTCCTCCAGCTTCCGGCGCAAGTTTCGAATATGCGAATCGACCGTGCGCTCGAAGCCAAGGAAAGCCTCGCCCAGCGCTTCGTCCAGAAGCAAGGCGCGTGTGTATACGCGTCCGGGATGGGCCGCCAATTTCATGAGCAGCTTGAATTCCGTAGCCGTCAAGTCCAAAGGAACGCCTGATTTCTTGACCGCATGCCGACACGGGTAAATCGTCAGCTCCCCGCGGGACAGCACCGTTTCGACCGAAGGATCGCCTTCATCCCTTTCATCTGAATGCGAATATCGTTTCGTCCGGCGCAGAACAGCTTTCATGCGCGCATTCAGTTCGCGCAAGCCGAACGGCTTCTGGATATAATCGTCCGCCCCGATTTCCAGCGCCAGCACCTTATCGAATTCGTCCTCTTTCGCCGTGACCATAATGACCGGGATCCGCCAGCTGCGCTCATTATGCTTGCATAGATCCAATCCGGTCAGCTTGCCGTCCAGCATCCAATCGACGATCAGCAAATCGGGTTTGACCCTCTCGGCAAGCGCTACCGCTTCCGCATAAGATGGCGCGCTATGTACCGTGTATCCTTCGCTTTCCAAAAAAGGGACGCATCCTTCTAACAGTCGCCTCTCGTCCTCCGCCCATACAATGACCATCGTCTCTCCCCCTCATTCGGAATTACCCGCCAGTCCGGCTTCCTCGCCGTACCGAAGCAGCGCCTCGTACGGATCGCCGGCAAGACCGAGCGCGAGCGCAAACGCGGGCTCCGTCTTCATGCCCTGTCGTTTCAATTGCAATATTGTCTCCTTCAACCCGGGCCTAGCCGCGAGCAGCAGATGTTCGATCATCATATGGCGATAAGCATGCTGCGCCTTGACCTGGACGGGTTGACCGAACAACTCGAATTCGAACCCGTCGTATCGAAAGTTGGCCGTCACGGTTGGAACGTCTCTTACCTTGAGCTGCGCCGTCTTGAAATCCGACAGGTGGCCATATTCCCGGCAGACGATCGCTAGAAATCGTTCCGCGTCATGAACCTCCATGATGATATCCAAATCCGAGTCCTCGATATCGATACCGATGGGAATCGTGCCGCACAAGACGGGTCGATAATCGGACAGCCGTTCCAGGATGCCAAGTCGAGTGATGGCACCGTAAGTATCGATCTGCCTGGCCGTGCCCGCTCGCAAATATTCGATCGTCGTAAACATTTTGCTTCCTCCCAAGGTCTGCATCAAGGGCGATTGTTGCGTGGATCGCTCTCAAAATTTTCCTAGCCCAACAGGGATTTGTCAATCCCATGCCGAATGAATCGGAAACATCGTCACGAATCGTAAAGGATGGTAGTCATGACCTCGAAGACAGCTGCGACCCCGCACATGCAGGAGAGCGAGATTTGCCCGGCATGCGACAGCCGAATCCCGCATTATCCCCAATTTACGACTTGGTGCGAATGCGGATGGAACTTGCGTCCCTACCAGCCGGATGAAGGTACGAACCATTCCGCCAGAAAACAAGCCGCGGCCGGCAATCGCAAAGGCGAGCGCATGCTGCAGGAAATGAAAGACGTCACGTCCCGCTCCTTATCGGCGCCGGCCTGGAAGAACAAAATTGCGCTATATCTTTGCGCCTCCCTCATCCATCTCGCAACGCTTGCGATGCTCGGCATAGGCATTTGGCTAATCGTCGCAAACGTCTTCCATGCCCCGCTTCTGAGTGGGATTGGCGTGCTGCTGCTGGTGATTACGTTCCTGTCCTTCCCTTCGCTCGGCCGGATCGATCGCCGAACACTGCTCGATCGCGAACAATTCCCCGCGCTCTACGCCTTGGCGGATCGCATTGCCGATAGCCTTGGCGCCAAGCGCGTGCATGGCCTGCAAATTTCGGAAGCATTCAATGCCACATATACGGAGACGGGGTGGGGAAGGAAGAGCATCGTGACATTAGGCCTGCCCTTGATGACGATTCTCACGCCGGAAGAGAAGGTCGCGCTCATCGGCCACGAAATCGCCCACGGCGCGAACGGAGATTTAACGCGAGGCTTGTTCGTGAACACTGCATTCCGCGCGGCGGCGCAATGGTACCGATATTTGACTCCGGATCGGGACGGCGGCGGCATCTTGGCGCAGCTTACCGAGCTTACGATGCGCGGCTTGTCCCAAATTCCGTTCGCGCTTCTTCGTATCTTGTCAAGACTAAGCCACGACGATCAGCAGCGCAGCGAATATTACGCCGATGCGCTCGCTTCCCGGGCGAGCGGCGTGCAGGGGCAAGTTGGATTGACTCGCAAGCTGCATATCGCGGAATCGTTCTATAGCTGCGTGCAGCGTCATGTGCTGCAAAAGCAGGAAGGCGATTTGATGCGAATCTGGCAATCGTACGCGGAGCGAATTCCTGCCCGTGAATTCGACCGGCTGGACCGGGTTCAGCGCTTGACAGGCTCACGGCTGGATCATACGCATCCGCCAACCCCATATCGGCTGGAGCTGCTTCATGCGCTTCCCCCTTCATTGCCTGCTGTTACAGTTGGGCCAGAGGAGCACGACGCTATTTGCCTCGAACTGGCCGCGTTCCACGAGGCGGTCAATGCTCTATTGAAGGACGAGCTGATCAATCGTTTATATGCTTGATCGTCTAGGACCAATGATTAGAAAGAGCCGCATCCGCTGCGGCTCTTTCTAATTCTATGGTACGGCTCCATGCCGCTTTTCCCCTCCACAGCCAACATCTTCCGTAACCATGAACGAGCGATCTGCTGGCGATCGTGTGCGACAAAGCTTCGCATCTAAGACAAAAAAGCCGCACAATGGCGGCTTTCTAATCGTTAAGCTCGAAATAGACCTTCAGGCACGCGCGCTTCCCATTCAGCAGGCGCCTGCAGACCGAGCGCCTTCGCCACGACGGCGGCCGTATCCGTAATTTCAAACCGTTCATCAAGGTGGAACTCAGTCGCAATGCCGGGACCCGCGCAGCACCAGAAAATATGACGGTCCATCGGATGGTCGCTGCCATGATCGTTCGGATGCGCGCCGCCGCCCCCATGATCGCTGACCAGGATGATCAGGCAATCTTCCATTAACTCCTGCTCTGTTATCGCGTCCAAAATGATCCCGGTATGTTCGTCCGTCGATTCGATACTGCGCCAATGATGACCGGTATCATAACCTTCTTGATGGCCGGCCGAATCGGGCAGATCGAACTGAACGAACAATAACCTGAAATCCGGATGCGCCCGGATATAGGAGGCGGCGGTCAGCGCGATCTGACGATCTTTGCGGGTGATTCGCTGAATGCCCGCGGTCGTCGTCTCCGGCAGCCGGGCTGCTTCCTCCTCGCTCAGTTCCTCCGCCGCTGCCGTCGCTTTATGTATGCCGAGCCCCTCTTCGATAATGCCCGTATTAATCGGATCCCACGAGCTGATCGCAGCCAGCTTGGCATTCGGCTCCTGCTCCCGGATGACGCGAAAAATAGAAGGATAGGGCGAGTCGCCGGCATACGTTTTCTTTGCGGCGATGTCGTTCGTCAAGCGATGCTTCTCGGGCGCTACCCCGTGCAGCAATGAACCCCAGCACTGCGCGCTGATCGTCGGCATGACCGTCTGCGCCTCGTAACCGATAACTCCTCTGTCAGCGATTGCGTCCAACCTTGGCGTTCGCGCCTTCTGCACGAAATTGCCTGCACCATCCCATCCGATAATGACGACACGTTTACACGCTCCCATGAATGACGCCTCCCGTACGATTTATGGCTATCATACGCCCAGGCGAAGCTGATCGTCAACACAAAAACAACCAATAACACATTTCCATTTTGTCTGAAGTATGAGTATCCTCCGTTCAAGACAATGGCGACTAATCTATAAATCATTGATATTTCAAGTGATTTTCATTCCTGCCTTCCTGTTGAGACCTGTCCGATCTGGGGGGACTTCCACTCCCATGTTAAAATAAGTTGGTTTTAGTTGCTTTTATGTTGACTTTGTAAACGGACGGTTTTATGCTGAACGTACGCAATTCAGCATCGGAATCAACAAGGAGATGATCGCCGTGTTAGTCGCCATTTTGCTCGTACTTAGCTCCGGGCTTGCGCATGCCGTCTGGAATCTGTTCACCAAGAGAAGCCACAATAAGCAGGTGTTTCTCTGGCTTATCCATATTACATCCGCAATTATGCTGCTCCCTTTGTTCCTGATTGAGCTTACGCGCGCCTCTATCCCTACGGAAGGATGGCTGTTCATCGGTCTGTCCGCCCTGTTCCAGATCGGCTACGGCCTGCTGCTGCCGCAAACCTACCGTTTCGGCGACATGTCTCAGATGTATCCGATCATGCGCGGAACCGGCGCCCTCTTCGTGCCGATCCTCAGCGTGTGGATCTACCGGGAATCGCTGTCGTTCGCGGGCTGGCTGGGCGTCTGCTGCATCGTCGCCGGCTTGTTCGCGATCAGCGGCGTGACGCAGCGTCGCAACGCCGCTAACTCGGATTACCGGAAGCTGCTGCTCGCGCTCGCCGTCGGCTGCTGCATCACCGGATACGTGATGACCGACAAAATGGTGCTGAACTGGATTTCGCCCGTGTCGCTGATCGAGCTTAGCAACCTCGCTTATGTGCTCGCCCTGCTCCCCGCCGTGCTCAAGTCTCGCGGCATCCGCCGCGAATGGACCGCTAACCGGAGCACGATTTTGCTCGGTACGATTTTCTCGCCCGGCTCTTATCTGTTGTTCCTGCTGGCGATGACGCTGGCCCCGCTGTCGCATCTTGCGCCTATCCGCGAGATCGGAACCGTATTCGGCACATTATTCGGCATCTATTGGCTGAAAGAGAAAGCCGGTCGCTCCCGGATTCTCATGTCCGCCGTCATCACTGCCGGCATTCTCGTGATCGGAGTATGGGGCGGTTCATAGACCATGCCATCTGCGCCAAGCACTCTGGCTGCATTCTGTGGCCAGCCCAGGTTGAACGGTCTTAGCGCTTGAAGTCGAGAATTTATGTTGCGAAGCAAATAAGCGAACGAAAAAGCGGATCGGCCATGCTGGCCGGTCCGCTTCCTCGATCGGTATGCTTTTCGCCGCTAACGCGCACTTGCCAGCCGCTCAATCTCGCTAAGCATGTAAGCGGCAAAAGCGCGAAGCTGTTCTACGGTCGGCGTAATCGCTTCCGCCCCGTTGCTATCCGTATACGCGTTGACAAAATACCGCGCGATATCGCGCTGCTCATACGACAGCTGAGCAGACTCCCGCTCGCCGCCCGCCTTCTTCTACGGGACCGCGCCTTCCTCCAAATCGATGTGCACCGGCGCAGATTAAGCGTCAGTTAGAGCAGCAGACCATCCTGCTTCAGCTGATCGAACAACAGCTGGCTTGCCTGCGATACCCGTTCGCGGTCCGCGTAGGTCAACCAGACGATCTCCTCAATCTCCGAGGCGGGCTGCAGCTCGCCTTCCACGTCGGCGGCATAACACGTCAGTCTGACTTGCACGCCAGCTGGTTTGCCGTCGGCTTGTGCCTCGTACGTGCCGTAATACCGAATCGTCTCCGGCCGGATGCGCACGGTTAATTCTTCCTCGATTTCCCGGATCAACGCTTCGGCATCCGTTTCGCCCGGTTCTCTCTTCCCGCCCGGTATGTAATAGATCGCTTTCCCGATTGATCTCGCACCCAGCAGTCTGCCCTCCGATACACGAACCCAAGCAATTTTATCGATCAATGTTGTCACGCTTGCATCCTCCAGTCGCCAAATGTGATTCCATTATTATAACGCAAACGGGCAGCCCGGCCTAACGTGGCTGAGAAGCAGGGTTTTGCCATACAAGCAACCAGCGCCGGAAACTTTTTTTGAGACGACATCGCTTCACAATCGACAAATTTTGATATAATGAACGTAATCTTGAAGATCGATACTCTATGAGAGAAAACGAGGTTCCTCCGCCCATGTCGTTCTCCAATTATCTCACTCCCGAAGAGCTTCGCGCTTTGCTTATCGAAGAAGCTTCCGATCTTGTCAACGCGATGACTTCTTCCTCCCCTGCGCCAAGCGATGGCTATAGCGTTAGGCTAACCTTGTCGCAGCGCATCGAGAAGCTCGAAGGCGAGGTCGCCCGCTTGAACGAAATCTTGACCGCCCTTCAACAAGCGGCCGCAACCGAAGGCAGTCAGCCCTCCTCTCCTCCCGAAGATGATTGGGCAGCTGCCGCTATCGACTACGACGAATCGACATTGCAGGCGCAGCCGTCGCCTGCAGCTGTGTCACCAGAGTCCAACGCGGGAGCCGTGGAACTTGACACTGGTTCCGCGCAACAAGAGCGCGACCCGGAACTCGCTTTTATCATCCGGCAGGCTCTAACTCGAAGTACACCACCCGACGCTCTTGAATCCAGTCCGCTATCAGAGGACCCAACCAGCGTTCAGCCAGAGACGGAGCCGCTATCGGATGACTCGAACAGTGCTGAGCTCGAACTGGAGCTTCTCTCGGAGAATCAGACCGGCGCCCAACCCGAGCCAGAGCTTCTTGTAGAAGACCTGAGCGGCGTCAAGTTTGAATTGGAGCCGCTATCGGCGGACCCGAGCAGCACCCAGCCTGAATCTGAGCCATTCGCGGCGGACCTGAGCGGCGCCACGCCTGAGTCAAATCCGCTAACGGCTGACCTGCTCAGCGCCCCGACTGAATCGGACCCGGCGCTTCAGTCAGCAATGCAAGCAGAAGACGCCGCGAACGACTTGGAAGCTGAACAAGCCGACGAGGACCTTGCCGAACCGCATACGGAAGCCGAGGAAGCTTCCACAATGCCGACACAGACGATCGGAACGAACGACAGCGCCGAAACACTCTCGATATCCTGGCGCTACCGCGACAATGTTAGCCTCACGCCTCGCTCCCAGCGTCACCCGAAATCGCAATCCTGGCTAGCCAAGTTAGGATCCAGATGGAGACGCTCATAAGGAGCAGCCTCAGGGTAAGTTGAGACGGTCGAACGCCAATACGAATGGCCGCGCGGTTCATCCGCGCGGCCGTTTCGTCATCGTTCATTGTATCCTTCCGGAATATAGCTGTTCATCTTCTCGATCCAGATTTTCTCCCGCTTCGCCGCTGCCTTCCGGTAATCGCGGATTTTTTGCGTCGCAAGGTCCGGCGACTCGGCTTGAAAGACGTCTTTATAATCGAACGTTAATTTGTCCTTCGTCTCGATTCGCTCAAGCACTTCAAATTCGAAGGCACCTGGCCCGAATTCGTTCCAATCCGCTTGCAGGAGCTTGTTGCCGTGCAACCCTGTCTCAAGCCCGAACAGCTCGCGGTTCCAAGCGCCTTCCAAATTTGCCGATGCCCCGATCAACCGGCGCCCGTTCACTTTGTTGGTAATCGAGAATACGCCCATCTGCCGTTCTTTCTCCTGATAGCTCTGGATGAGCTGCTTGCGCTGTTCTTTCTTGTTCATAGCACCTGTTCCTTTCGCTTCTTATCCTTTCAGCCAATACGAGCTGCCATCGTCTGTCCGGTCCAAGTAACCATACTCGATCAAATAGCGCCGCAGCGTCACGTAATCCTCATCCCAGAACGGCTTCAGCCGCTCGTTGATTTCCTTCTCCGAATAACGGCGTCCCGCTTCGAATTTGGAGGAGAGATGGCGCAGAATCGCGATTTTCTTCTTCTCCTTGCGCGGGAACGATTCCAGCGGCCCGTCAGGCCCTTTCGGCAAATACTGCTTCAGCAGCTTCTCGTAGTCGTCCTCGGTAATCGCGTACCTCTCGTCCACCTGTGTCGCGGTCCTGTGGATCGGGACAAAACGCGGCGCTTCCGCGGAAACGCCAGTCTCCATTAATTCCATGACGGCCAGCAGCAGCTTCGCCTGCTTCGCCTTCTCCTTCAGGACGAAGCGGTGGTTGCGAATCGTCGAAGCGCTGCCGGAGCCCGCGCGTTTCACGATCTCGGCGTCCGACAAGCCGGAGGCGAAGTCGCGAATGAGCTCTTTCTGCAAATCCGTCAAGCCCGTCGCTTTCTTGTCCAGTCCAAGCAGATATGCGAGCATGGAACCATGAACGGCTTCGAGATGGTGCCGAGCCATTTTGCTCGCTTCGTACATGCGGTCGTCATGACCCGCCACCCGGTATACGACCCCCTCCTCGTACGTCTCCCCGCAGACAAGGCAGCTGTACGACCGCGTCGCTTCGTCAAATAAATATCCCCGCTTCAAATCCTCCAGACCGGCCGACCAAAAACGCTCATTCAGCTCCATATCTAAACACTCCAAATATTCGTTTGTTATTAATATAAACAATATACTATAACGTTTATAAAATTTCAATAACCCAACTGCAATTAACCCAGTTATTCCGCCATACGCCCATCACTCGAGACTTACGAAGCCAGCATCGCGACGATACCGCTGCTACCGAATAAAGCGATCGGCAGCAGCAGGCTCTTCAGAACGCTTAACCCGCCGAAACGGCCGCCGGCAGCGGCCAATCCCGTGTCCACGGCGAAGAAAATCGCCGCCGCCAGGAGACTTACCGTCCCGAGCACAATACCGAATATGAGATGCAGCGCTGCGCTGATACACAATCGCAGTGTCGAACTTCTACTTACCGAGCGAGGTACGATGCGTCTGCTGATCAGCTCGCTCACTATCGAAGAGAACGTGCCGTATATAAACACGGCCGGCCAGGCATACACAATAACGAATGTGATCCCAAACGCGAAATCACGCACATACGCCCCCTCCTCTTGCCGAGCATTTGCGTCCAGAAACGCAACCAGCATGACGAGCACGCACGATGAGATCGTTGCGCTGACCATTTTTCGCGAGATCAGTAATCCCCAAGCTCCCCTATCCATTAACATCCTCCTCATGCGAACTTCCTTCTCCATGAATATGAGTCGTTACCTGATGGAGCTCTCTCTCCACTTTAGTCCATTTCCCAATAACAAGAAACCCCATCCTCCTCTGGATGGGGTTCAATCAGACCTAAGCGTGCATTAGTTGAAGCTCAGCGTAATCCACATTCAAGTCCTTGGCGCACCAGTTCGGTACCGCGACGACCAGATCATGGTTCTGCCCGATGCTTGCAGCCTTTCGCGATCGAAGGCGCTACAGACTGATGAACAGAATAATGGCCGTTGCGACAAGCACTATCACAATGGTTAACAATAGTCCGGCGATGATGCCGCAGAGCAGCGACTTCCACACGCTGAACCGATGCGCTTCCGCAATGGAGAGAATCCCCAGTCCAATCATCCAAATGCTTAGCACGATGGACAGCCCCCCGAAGAGCAGACTGAGCAGGCTTCCTCCTGGAGTCATCAGATTAGGAATGCTCACGACGGCTGCCAATATCGCAGGCATATAGTTACCTCGCAGGATGGCCGTTCGGATCTCCCAGGATTGCCCTTGGCCACCGATCCAGCCGCCGACTTTGGCGATCAGCCAGCCGAAGAAATAGACGCCGATGATGCCGCCGATGCCGCCGGAGACCATGGCCGCGATGGCCAGCGCAACTGGCGGTATGTCTTGCAGCCGGGGGTTGGTCGAATACTCAATGATAGCGCTAATAATGCCCGCTACCATCGATAGCGGTACGAGATTGCGAAGCGGCTGGGGGGATTCAAGATAAGCGCGAATCGTCGCGCGCGGCCGGATCCAGATCGCAAGCCATGGGTTAAGCGTGCCCGTCCGCGGGCCTGAAGAATGTTGTTCCACGCGTCGTTCTCCTCACGATGATAGGTATAGTGACTCAGTCCATCTTAAACATTCCGAGTAAGATATGCAATCCGCTCTCGAAGAACTACGCGACGGAGCGCTTGCGGTTTCGGCTGTTAAGATGGAAATTTCTATCGAGAAGAAAGACGCGAGGCGGCAACAGGGAGCGAGCTTATGCGCGGTGCGGTCAGCAGAGCCGACAACGATTAATTGGCGACGGCTTTGAAATAACGATAGACCTTATCCAGCTTCTCCTTCTGTCTTCCCTTCGGACTTTCCATGCTGCCGAATTCGAAAAATTTGACCCGCTTCATCCCGACGAAGCCGAATAGCGCGCGCCGCATCAGCACTTTATGGGCATTGTTCAACCACAGCAGCGGATAATTCGCAGGGCCTTTCATCGTCGACACGCAGACGACTGATTTGCCTTTCAGCAACCCCTCGGGGAACAGTCCCTTCTTGTCGCGATAGGCGAAGCCCGAAGCGAACATCTGATCAATGAATCCGAGCAGCATCGCCGGCGGCCTTCCCCACCAAATCGGATAGATGAGCACGATTTTGTCCGCCCAGCGCAATTGTTCGCGATACTTTGCTAGCCTGGGGTCGGCATGCATATCCCGCCTGCGTTTCTCCTCGTTGAACACGAGCACGGGATCGAACTTGTCGGCGTACAAATCCGCCACTTGCACCTCGCGGATCGCCGGATTGTCGCCCATCCCCCTCAGTACCTGCTGCAGGAAAGCGTAGCTCAAACTCTGATGATTCGGATGCGTGAAAATAACGAGAACGTTCATGCTTCCACCCCTTTAGTTATCAAATGGTAACTAAAAGCTATCACGCCCTCTAATTAGTTGTCAATTGATAATTGTATCATGACAACAAATTTGCTACTGTGTTCATGAGGTGATCCGATTGCAGCAAGCATTATTCCAACTTATTGTGCAATTCGTAACGAACGTCCACCAAGCGTCGAACGATTTGTCCAGAGCGGTACAGCTCGAAGACGTCACGCCCGTCCAATATAAAATACTCGAATTCATTAAGGTAGGTCAGCCGGTTACGCTTAGTCAGATCAGCGACTGTCTGCAGATGTCCATGCCTAATACGAGCCGGGAACTCCGCAAATTAAGCGAGAAGGATCTGTGCGGCAAGGCCTCCGACGCCGAAGACCGCCGGAAGCAATGGATTCGTCTAACAACTAAAGGCGAAGCGATGATGAATCACGCGTTCGCCTGTATGGAAGCGAGCTTCGAGGATCGCATCCGCGAGTTGAGCGATGCCGAGCTGGGGGAAGTCGTCTCCGCGATCGAGCTGCTTCAAGCCAAGGTATTCGGCCCCAATTCGGCCAATTCGGATAATTCGCGCCAGTAGCCGGCATATCTCCATTGCGAAACACTTGGAACTGTCGCTCGCTGTTTCGCCCCTTTGCCTCCCCCCATATCGCTCTCCCTATTAACCCCTCTCTCGATAACGAACGGCGGTATCTAATCTGGATAGCATGCCGCCCGAACCATCCTATCTGTTGTCAGATCCGCCCCATGAAAAAACGCGAGATTTCGGCGTGCGCATTGAAATCTGTAATAAATAGTTAATTTGTATAAAATGTTGTAATTGTGGGAAGGCGTAAAGGTGAGCTATGATTATAGAGCAACAAATTGTATCAACCTTTCAACCATTTAGGAAGGGAGGTGAACATCTTCTAATTCATATTTGGAAGCGCTTACTGCTTGTCCAATCCAAATTACTAAGGAGGAAGATGGATGACGATTAGTTTGCCGAATCAATTATTTTGGAGAAGAATGGCTGTTGTAGGTGGAACAATGCTATTAATGGCGGTGCTCTCGCTTATTATGGTGCAGAAAGCTTCCGCGCATGGTTATGTCGACTCCCCTGCAAGCCGCGCCATTCAGTGCAAGAACGGCACGAACGTCGACTGCGGCTCCATCGTCTACGAGCCGCAGAGCTTGGAAGCGCCTAAGGGCTGGCCGAATGCCGGTCCGGCTGATGGCAAAATCGCGAGCGCGGGCGGCGCTTTCCCGAAACTCGACGAGCAATCGGCAACGCGCTGGAACAAAGTCAACATCCAAGCAGGTCCTAAGCAATTCACGTGGAAGCTGACCGCAGCCCACGCAACGGCAAGCTGGAAGTACTATATTACGAAAGACGGCTGGAACCAAAACGCCCCACTCACCCGCGACTCCTTCAACCTGACGCCATTCTGCACCGAGCTGAAGAATGGTACTCAGCCTCCATTCACGTACACGAGCAACTGCAACGTTCCTGCCAAATCCGGGTATCATGTCATTCTTGCCGTATGGGAAATCGCCGACACGGCCAATGCCTTCTACAACGTAATCGACGTTAACTTCACAGGCGGCACGACGCCAACGCTCGGCACGCCGACAGGCTTGACGGCTTCCGGCATCACGAACACAAGCGCTACGCTGTCTTGGAATGCCGTATCCGGCGCGACGGGCTACGAAATCTACCGTAACAACAGCCTGGTTGGCACTTCGACGACTACCTCCTTCACGAACACAGGTCTGTCATCGGGCACGACGTACGCCTATTCGGTCAGAGCGACCAATAGCAGCGGCGCCTCGAACTTATCAGCCGAGCTATCCGTCACCACGACCGGAACGTCAACCCCGACTTATCCGGCATGGAGTTCATCGACCGTCTATGTTGGCGGCAACAAAGTCAGCTATAACGGCAAAAATTACGAAGCCAAATGGTGGACCCAAGGCGAAACGCCAGGGGTAGCCGACGTTTGGAAGCTTATCCCTTAATTCGCGCATAGCCGAAAGACGGACCCGGAGGCAGCTCCGGGTCTTTTTCTGCATGCCCGTAAGGCGTGCTTCTACGAACCATCGCCCCGTTCTTGCTCGTCATGGGGCAAGGTTGCATTTGTGGCGAAAACATGTTTAAAAGGAAGGCCGATGCGGCAACTTAAGAGCAAACATGGTAAAGGAGCCGCCTGCACATGTCGAAATTCGTGTTCAAATGGTTGGTTAACGGCGCGATCGTCATCGCCCTGCTCATGTATTACACCGAGGCTACCTTAACGGAAGCCGCGCTTGCCGCGACCGGACTTACGGTAGTCGCCTATCTGATCGGCGATCAGCTCCTATTGCGCAAGACGAATAATACGATCGCGACCGTCGCCGATTTCGTTCTCGCCATGGCGTATCTCTACGTCGTCGCGGATTATCTGGACTGGAATCTCACGATGAGTGAAGCATTCTTTATTTCGCTCATGCTCGGGGCGTTCGAGTTTGTCTTTCACCGGTACATGCTTCGAGAAGAAGCCTACTAATACAACCGAATCGCGTGAGCGCGCATGCGAAAAGGGGAAGCCTCTCTGGCTTCCCCTTTCCACGTCTGCCGTTAGCCAAGCAGCGGAATGCCGCGTTCGCGGCAAATCCGGTTATTTCGTTCATCGCTTGGCTGCCGCCTCTTCCCGCAGCATGTCGACGAAAGCCGAGACGTCCAATGCGAAGCTGTCTTCCGAGCCGCGCTTGCGGATCGAGACCTCCCCCGAGGTCGCTTCTTGCTCGCCGACGATAACCAGGTAGGGCACCTTCTGCAGCCGTGCTTCGCGTATTTTGTATCCGAGCTTCTCGCCCCGGCCGTCGACCGCAGTCCGAACGCCTGCTTCCGATAGCGTTCGCTTGACGTGCTGCGCATAGTCCGCATACCGATCCGACACCGGCAAAATCTTGACCTGTACCGGCGCCAGCCACACCGGGAAGGCGCCTGCGTAATGCTCAGTCAGAATGCCGATGAACCGGTCGATCGAGCCGTAGACGGCGCGGTGGATAACGACGGGACGATGCTTGCCGTTATCCTCTCCGACATACGTAAGATCGAATTTCTCCGGCATCTGGAAGTCCAGCTGAATCGTGCCGCACTGCCAGCTACGCTTGAGCGCGTCTTGAATGTGGAAGTCGATCTTCGGGCCGTAGAACGCGCCGTCGCCTTCGTTCAACCGGTATGCGATGCCGCGGCTCTCGAGCACGTCGCGAAGCGATTGCTCAGCTTGCGCCCACAGCTCATCCGAGCCCATCGAATCGTCAGGCCGCGTCGACAGCTCGATCTCGTACGAGAAGCCGAATACGCCGTACATGTAATCAATCAAATCGATGACGCGGCCGATTTCCGCTTCGATCTGCTCCGGCAGGACGAACAAATGCGCGTCATCCTGGCAGAAAGTCCGAACCCTCGTCATGCCCCCGAGCGCGCCGGAGAATTCGTGTCGGTGCACCTGCCCGAACTCGGACAGCCGGATCGGCAGCTCCCGATAGGAATGCCGGCGGTCTTTGTAGATGAGCATATGCCCCGGGCAATTCATCGGCTTGAGCGCATATTTGGTGTCGTCCACGTTCGTGAAATACATGTTGTCCTTGTAATGGTCCCAATGTCCGGATTGCTCCCAAATCCGGTTGTTCATCATGAGCGGCGTGCGCACTTCCTCGTAATCCAGCTTCCGCTGCACCTCGCGGGCGAAATTCTCGAGCTCCGTACGGAGGGTCATGCCATTGGCCAGGTAGAAAGGCATACCAGGCGCTTCCTCCGAGAACATGAACAGCGCCAGTTCCTTGCCAAGCTTGCGGTGATCGCGCTTGCGTGCTTCCTCCAACATGCGCAGGTGGTCATCAAGCGCGGATTTCTTCGTGAACGCGGTGCCGTATACGCGCTGCAGCATGTTGTTTCTCGCATCGCCCCGCCAGTACGCGCCGGCTACGCTCATTAGCTTGAACGCCTTGATCCGGCCGGTCGAAGGCAGATGAGGCCCGCGGCATAGGTCCGTGAATTCGCCTTGCGTATACAGCGTGATCACCGCATCCTTGCTCAAACCATGAATGAGCTCGAGCTTATAAGGTTCGTCGCGTTCGGCGAACAGGCTTATTGCTTCCTCTCTGCTGACCGCACGGCGGTCGATCTGCAAATTCTCCTGCACGATTCGCTCCATCTCTTGCTCGATGCGAGACAGGTCGTCGGCTGAAAGCGGCTTCTCCAACTCTACGTCGTAATAAAAACCGTGCTCGATCACCGGACCGATCGCCAGCTTCACCGCCTGATCGCCATATAGCCGCTTGAGCGCCTGTGCCAACACGTGCGCGGCAGAGTGCCGATGAATCTCTTCCCCTTCCGGCGAATCCATCGTTATGATTTCCACAAGGCAATCCGGGGCAATCGTCTGGTTCAGATCCGTCAGCATGCCGTCGATTTTCCCTGCGATTGCCTGCTTGGCAAGTCCTGTGCCGATCGCCGCCGCGACTTGCGCTAGCGTGGTCGTTCGTTCAAACCCCCTGCTTGTTCCATCTGGCATCGTTACGTTGATCTTCTCCATGATTAAGCCTCCGTTTCCTTGATATTAGATGTGTGTGAACGCAAAAAAACGCATCTCGTCCGGAAAGGGACGAGATGCGCTTAAGCTCGTGGTTCCACCCTAATTCGACCTTCGGCGCGCTGACGGCGACGACTTGCATCGAGGCGGGCGGCTTCAGATCCTTCATTGGCATCCGGTAACGGGGACGAGTCGGCGGCTTATACTGCCGTATTCGTCTCGGCGACGAACCGGGTTCCAAGCTGCGGCTGCAAAGGGGTAACTCCGCACTCGGCACTGAAGAGGCTCGCAGCAATCGCCTCTCTCTCTGGGCAGCCCGGCATGGGAATCTTGTCTTTGGTCATTGCCTGATGAATATGGTCTTTATCTTACACAGCGGTTTTCACGAAAGTCAAGCGATTCCCAAAAATTCATTCTGGTTCCGCGTTTCGCAAGCGGCGGCCATGGCTGCGATATAGCGCTGCGATTGGCGCCATCAGCGCCGCGGAAGCAAGCAGCGATGCCCGGATCGTATATCGGCTGCCGATCCAGCCGACGATCGGTCCTCCTGCCGTCTGGCCGAGCGCATCCGACTGCCCCATCATCGAGAGCACGGTCGCGCGGGTACGGCTCTCCAGGAACCGATTCAGCCAGGCAGCGGAGATCGGACCAGACAACGTGCGCAGCGCATCATGGACGAGAATCGCCGCAATCGCCCATGCGTATCCTGGCGCTAACGCGAACAAGATGACAGCTCCAATTCGAACGACAGTCAACAACATCAGCGCTCGCACCGTCGCAGGACTATTCGCTATATCTAGGCGGTTCTCCGCATAACGAAGCAGCGGAATGGCCAATAAAGTCGAGAGCATGGCGAGAATCCCGACCCATGCAGCCTCCGGCCAACGGGCAGGCAAACCGATCTCGAGCATGAGATGCGCTTGCCATAGGCGGTCGTAACCCTCAGACGCGGCGCCGCTTAGCAGCGTGACGCCCAACATGGCCATCAGGACAGGCTGGCGTCGAACGATGCGCACTCCTGTCAGCCACGTTTCTCGTACGCCGAGCCAATAGGCATTATGACCTATCCGTCGATCCGGCTTGTCGAACCCCGTCTCGGGCATTCGAGCGAGGAGGAAGGCGCCAAGCAGCACGTAGAGCGCGCCTCCGGCCAAATACGGATAATTCGCGCCCGCCATCGAGAGAAGAACGCTAAACGGAATGCCGATCAGCGAACCGGCCAACCCGTACCGACCTGCGCGCAAGAACAAGGGGCCGGCGTTCGATTCGCCGACCTCGTCCGCGATCCACGCGGCGTCTGCGCCGCTAATGAAGGTAGCGCCGATGCCGTAGAACAATTGGCCGATAAGGAGCCAAACGAATGCGCTCATCCATGGATTCGCCTGGCCGAGCCAGATGGCGCTTCCTTCCAGCAGAAAACCGATACCCAGCACGAACATACCGGTTACGATAGATTTGCGACGTCCATGCAAATCCGCAAGCACGCCGGTTATGCCTTCGAATAGCAGCACGGTCAGCTCTAACACCATGCCGATGAGCAGCAGTTCAAGCGGCGAAAGACCTAAGGCCAGGACCTGGTATATGGCATAAGTCGTAAACATGATGGAATTCGCCAGCGCGGCGAAGAACGAGATGGCCAGAAAAACGCGTGAAGCAAAAATGTTACCCATAGGATGAATACCTCTCCTTTAATCAGGCGGCGGCATGCATCCCCTTCGCGAATGTCCAATTTCTATGATGCCGTTACATCGCGATATGGTTGGCTCTGCCGCTGACTTCAACGATTTGAATAAATGCGGGTGCGGCAAGCAGATTGGAATTGGACATGTGAATCAACCTCCTAGTTTGGTTACGCTCATTATAACCGCCAGCGGCAGCGTTCGGCTGGTAACGGACGGCTATAGTCAAACTCTCCAGGCCCGACGTCAAGTCAAAGTTTTGAATAGAAAAACGGCATGCTTCTTCTCGGCGTAATACCGGTACACCGGCTCTGCTTCCGGATCGCCCAATCGCGAATCGTCACGTGCATATCCGAGCTTCTCGTAATAGCGAATATTCGCCGGATTGCCCGTCATGAGCGAGATCAGCGTGCATCCTTTGCCGCTTGCAGACAGTTCGAAGGCCGCCAATAGCCGTGCGCCCGTGCCAGTCCTCCGATGCGACTCGCGAACGAAACTCTCCCATCCTTCCAGCTGATTGCGATAGTAAGATTATAGGGAAGACGGGGCGATTCGCCTAGTCGCGAAAGACACGAATTACGTTGCAGCCTGCACCTCCCGGAACTCAAAAAAAGCAGCGTCCTGTCGAAAAAGGACAACTGCTTTTGTTGGAGCGAAGCGGCGAAAGAAGCCTAATGGCCGCTCGCGATGACGGCTTCCTGGCCGCTCTTAATCTCGCTTTCCCAGATCTGCTCCATCGTCTCGTGGGAGATTTCTTTCTGAAAATCCTCCTCCGACGCATACGTAAAGACGATTACAGTCCTCCGGGAAGGACCGGTAAGCGGACTGATCCGATGCAGCGTCGTGTTGGCCTTCATCAAGTAGCAGTGGCCTTGCGGAATGTAGACGCGGTTCGTCTCGTGCGTATCGAGTATCTTTTGCACGCAATTCGCTTTGTCGTCGCGGTCCCATTCCGTCTTCGGAATGAACTCGACCCACGCGCCGTCACCTTCCGCCGGAGCTTCAACGATCCAGATCAGCGCGAACGTGTAATCGTCCCAATGCCAGCCGTGGGTGTCGCCCGTGGATTGCTGACTGTTGATAATATACTCCTCCGGCTCGTAAGGAACGGGGAGCAACGGATTGCCGGCATTGATCTCGGTCAAGAAACGCTTGATCGGCTCAGAGGCGAAGAATGCCGGAATATATCGGCCATGCTCGGCGATCGCTTGTCTGCCCGCGCTGCTGAAATAACGAGGCGTGTTGCCGGTTTCCTTGATATGGAGCTCGCGGCGCAACCCATGCTGCCCGAGCAGAAGAAGCGCCTCCTCCTGCATCGCATCGCGCAGATGATCCGGCAGCAGGCAGTCGAATATCACCATGTCCCGTTCGCCGAACAATCGCTGAAGCGCTTCCTTTTTCTGCGACTCAAGCCCGTTCAGATGGGCTTCCACGGCTTCGTCAAACGATTGTTGCATGTTCATCATATCCCTCTTTTCTCCAATGTATGTTCGTACAACTTCGCCATCCGTTTACCACCGGATTTTACGTTTCTGGTAAAGTTAACACCTACTTCCATCATCGATTTATTTCTACCAATTATTATGTTAATAGCTATTAGTTTACAGGTCAACCCAAAAAAAGAACCGGAAACAATCATCCCTTGTAGAGAACGACTGCTTGCGGTCTGCGGACCTATTAACGACATCGGCGTGATCAGAAAAGCACGTTAATCACGTATGTTTTGTTGTGTATTTTCGGCTAGTTCTCGTCTAATTACGTCAGCCAGGGCGAGCGCCTCATCATGAGAACGGACGAAAATGCCGCCGACGTCCTTCCGCCCGAAGCCGCCCAGCCTCGCCGCGATCTCGCCCAGATTTCGGGAGTCGAACGACTTCCAAGCGATATGGCCGATGTTGACCACATATGCATCGTTCTTGCGATAACTCTAGCCGCTGGACGACCTCCCGTTCTCCGCCGATCAACTACGCAAGCAGTGCAGCATGTTCGCGCAGCGCATGCTCCGACTCCAGAACCTGATGATCTCGTCGTCCATATTCCCCTGGCAAGCGCGAACGAGGCAGGACGTCAAGTCGCCGAAATTTCGCCGGATCGCGTCGATTTGCGAATCTTGCGCCTGCAGCGGGTGTCACAATCCGCGCGTTGAATGCCGCACGCTGACAACCGCCAACAGCGAAGAAGACCGCCCTGTCAGGCGATCTTCTGCTTGATCTTGATTTCGCTTACTCCGCTCCGGTCTGCGAAGCGGTTATCGGCACCCGCTCAACGTGCTCGTTCTTGGTGCGTTTCTCTACAAGCGCATCCGCTTTGGTCGGCGGTCCTTTCAGTTCCAGCACGCGGGTCGATTCGATCTTAGCCAACTCGGTTACCGCGAGCTTATTGGCGGAGGCCGACTTGCGGATCAGCTCGTAATCCGACCAATGCTGGCCGTCGAGCCAATTGACGACTGAATTGTATTCGTCGGTAAAGAGAAGGACGACGCGCCGGGCGATTCGCGACGCTTCCTTCAGCAGGCGCATGGCGAAGCGGCCGGGGAAAGCGCGAATGTAGTCCGTAATAATGACGGTATCGAATGCTTTGTCCTCAAAAGGCGTATGCATGCCCAGCAAATAATGCATGCGCACGCCGGGCAGCTTACGGCCAAGCGGACCGATGACGTTCGGATTTTGCAAGAAGACGTCGGTCACGCCTGCCCCTTCGATAAAATAGGCAAGATCAGAACCGATCAGCGCGGAACGTTGTTCGCCCAGAATCGTCTCCCGGAGCCCCTGCAGCAGCTCGCTGCTATATCCTGGCACGATTTCCATAAGCGACAACGAATGAAAGCGGGCGAGCACGTGATTATAATACGGGCCCGGATAAAGCTGGAAAAACTCCGTATCGAATTCGTACCGTTTTTGATGCTGCAGCATCAAGTTCTTGCCGTTGTTGATCCGTTTGTTGATGACCTCTTTCACAGATGCTTCCGTCGGGGTGAAATGCGGCAGATGCAGCGCCGGCGCTTCGCTGTCCGCGATAATCCGCGCGCCTAGCTTGTACAGTCTGTAAGAGAGATCGGTATCTTCCGCTCCCCAGCCGAGGAAAGCTTCGTCGAACCCGCCGGCTTCCTGCACGAATGCCCGGTTCACCGTATAGCAGCCGGACCAGCCGAGCGTCCAAGGAGCAGCGAGCTTGTTCAGATCATGATCCGCCAATTGGAACAAGCCTTCCCGGTTGTCGAGCCACTCCGGCAACTTCAGCAGCTGCTGCGTAATCTCGGCCATATTGTCCGGCGTCAACTCGTCCAAGATAGCTAGATCGTGTTTGCCCGGCTCCACCCACATGCCCATCATGTAATGATAAATATTCAGCTTGGGGTGAGCATGCTCGTCCATAAGACGGTACAAATTGCGGACGAAATGGCTTGGGATCAGCATGCTCGTATCCAGAAACATAACCATCTCGCCAATGCTCTCCGCAAGTCCGAGATTGCGGGCGCGCGAACGGCAAGAACGTTCGTCGCGCGCGCGATACACATACTTCAAGTGCCGGATGCGGCGGCGGTATGATTCATACACCGCCTTCGTTCCATCCTCCGAGCCGTCGTCGACGATAATCGTTTCGTACGTGTCCGGATCGACGTCCTTTTGCGCGGCAATGTAATCCAGCGTGATCGCAAGCAGTTTGTCCCGGTTATAGGCCGGGATAATAATCGAAAGTTTCATCATTCACCTCGTTTAGTTGATCATGCGCCTTGATCTTGCGCGTAGTACGATTCTTCGTCCTCCTCACATTTATGGTACGCCCTTCCTTATTTTACTGAAAAGAGGGGCGATAAACTACCCTTTATCCGTCGATTTTTGCTAGAATCTAGTATTTTTTTCAAGGACCGCATCGTTGGAAAGGACTAGTTATCTCATCTCTATTATGCTAGGATGGGAACATACATTCTCGATTCTCACTTAGGGAGATTACGATGCGAGATGAACGATGGATCACAGCACTTATTGAAGACGATCATTGGATGATGGACATCTTGAGAACGGTTCAATTACTGAACCTGCCTGACTGCTGGGTATGCGCAGGTTTTGTCCGGGCTAAAGTATGGGATGCGCTTCATGGATACGAGACGCGAACGCCGCTGCCGGATATCGACGTCGTCTATTTCGATTCAGCATGCCTGGAAGAGCAAGCGGAGAAACAACTAGAAGCCCGCCTGGCCGAGCTGCAACCTGGACAACCATGGTCAGTGAAGAACGAAGCGCGGATGCATTTGGTCGGCGGCCTGCCGCCCTATACGTCCACCGAAGACGCCGTTTCGAATTTCCCCGAGACCGCAACCGCGCTAGCCGTCCGGCTGAACGCGGAAGGCCGCGTCGTCTTGTCTGCTCCATGGGGCGTTCAAGATCTCCTCGATCTGAGCGTGCGTCCGACGCCTCTCGTTCGGTGGAGCGAGGAACGGCTGCGCGTCTTCGCAGAGCGCGTCGCCAAGAAGAATTGGAAGGCAGTATGGCCGCGAATTACGGTCGAAATTCCATTGTCGGCAGACAGGATACGTGCCGAGGACTGATATGTGCTCATGACGATACAAGCCCGCGGCTTCCGCCACGGGCTTGTCGTGTCGCGAGACCTTCGGGATGGGATGCCTTTATTTCACGGCTTCCTTATTTCCTGCATGGTCTTCGCTATAGAATTCAATGTTGAGGGTATTCGTCGACGTGGTTGCCTCGAATGGAACCGTATAGGTTTTCCATGCGCCGCCATTGACGCGGTAGTATGTCTGCTTGACGCCCGAACCGGACGCGGCGTCCTTGGCCGACAACGTCCACGTATATCCTTTGATATACTTGACTCCGGCTTTCGCTGCCCAGACCGGCGCGACTTTGTACGTCGTTGCCGGCGCAACCGTATCTACCTTCAGCGTGACGGACTTCGCGGCTTCCGCGTTGCCCGCGTTATCGCGGCTGTAGTAGACAATCTGATACGTCGATGAGCCGGTAAGGTTGAACGGTCCGGCATACTGCCGCTCCGTTCCGCCGTTCACCTTGTAATACGTGCCTGCAACGCCGGAACCGGATGTTTCGTCGATTGCATTCAACTTCACTTGAATCACGTTCGTGCGATACCATTCCGCAGCAGGGGCGCCATTGGCCAGCAATTCGGTGACCGGCGCCGTATAATCGGAATTTCCGATCGTGAATGAGAGCGCGCGCGTCAGCTCATTGCCTGCATGGTCGACGGCTACGAATTCGATCGAATGGTTGCCGTCCCCGCTGATTGTCGGAAGCTCATCTTCGTCGTCGGTGACAACGACGGCTTCATGGCCATCGATCGAGTAACTGACTTGGCGAACGCCGGCAGCGTCGTCCGTCGCTTCGAAGCTCGCTTGAACGGCTCCCGGATAGTTAGCGCCGTCTTGCGCGCCCTCGATCGTCAAGGTAGGCGGAGTCGCATCGGTTGGCGTCAAGCCAACGTCCAGATCCGTAACCGGAGGCGGAATGTCGACAACGCGGCTCGTGGTCGTCGCGAAGCCCGGACGGCTGACGACAACGCGGTACGAACCGGCGGCGGCATCCCATCCGTAACGGCCGTCCACACCCGTCACCTGCGGGTTCGTCACAGGCGAGAATTGGCCTGGATATGCTTCTTCGCTCATGTTGACCCATGTGCTTAGCAGAGGATCGTGATACTGGAGCGTAACCGTCGCACCTGGCAGCTTCCAATCCGTACCCTTGGCTTCGTTATAGATGAATCCGCTCGGGTCGATGAGCGTAATCGGGAATTCTAGCGACGGCCCGGTTGTATTGTCCGGGTAACGCGGCGTAATGGCGACCTTGAGCGGTGTTTCCCATAAGCCGACTTGGCTAGGCGTGAACGTATGCGTCCAATTCGTGCCGTTCTCGGTCGTCATCTCTGCTTCGTACACATCTCCGTCATTATCGACCACGTGCAGCAGCACGCCTGATGCTTGCGGGTTATCGAACACAGCCGAGATGGTCAGCGGACTAACCCGACCTGCAACCGGCGTTCCGTTGGACGTCGTGCCTTGGCTGCCGCCGATAATCACGTTCGGCGGTACGACCGGAGCCAGCGCTTCCACCTCGTATTCGGCCGTGGCGAACGGCTCGGCTGCGCCGTCCTCGATCGCGCGGACCGTTACGCTATACTTGCCAGCCGCCGACGCCTTCAGCTTCCAGTCCGTCTGAACCGTCTGCCCTGGCTCAACTTGACCGACCGCCTGCTCGGCGGAAGTTCCGTCCAGCACTAGACCGTCCTCCAGCTCGATTTGCAGGCGGACATTGTTCATCGCTTCACCCGTATTGTTCGAGAGATACGAGATCAGCTTGAATGGCGATGCCTGCCACTCGTCGTAGGACAGCGACTTCCGTCCGCTGAGCACGAGCGAGCTTGCGCCGCCGACGCCCGGTCGTCCGTAATACGTCGTAATGATCCGCTGCTCGCCCGGAGCAAGCGTATCCGGATTCCACCACATGCCTACCGCGCTGTCGCCGGTCTCCCGGCCTGCGGTAATCTCATAGTCCCAGAGCTTGTCGTCGATCGTGCTCCAACTGGCGATCGTGAAGCGGTCTGGCGGCGTCGCGTCACGGCCTTGCATGGAGTATTGCGCGCTATAACCCGGGATATTGAAATCATTGAAGACTTGCCAGAACGCCGGTACATCGCTTCCCAGATAATCCCGCTCGTAATTAACCGATTCCACACCGCTCGTGCCAGGCACCTTGAATGGCGCGGCATCATTGCCTGCTACCATCGTGTCAAGCATGAGGCGCAATCCTACGTCGTGCTCCGTCGTTCCAGTATTCGTGATGACGTATCGAATCTGCAGGGCGTCGGGAAGCCCTGTTGCCGGGTTAACGCCGGCGCTCAGTATTTGCCGAACCGTCACGTCTCCCGTTTTCCACACCGAGCTGTTCGCCGTCAGCGTCTCATTATTGGCCGGCGGTGCCAGAAATTCGCCAGCCGACGCATCGCCGTAGACCGTCTCTTGACCGTCTACTTTCAGCGACGTGAATGAGGTACCCGGATTGGACGGCCAATTGTAGACGATGTTGAACCAGCCGTCGGATTCGGTTTCATTCAGCGCCGCATTGAATCTGCCCGTACTGTCGACCTGCGCTTGGACGAACGCATTGCCGATATTATTATCGATGAACAGCGGCGGCTCCGCGAATGCGCGCAACTGTCCCGATGTGGACGGGAACGGCCTCTCCTTCGGCGCAGGCTCGCCGGTCTTGTCCGCGCCGAACGCGGCTCCGGGAATCATCGTCGAGCACGCCACCAGCAGCGCGAGCGCGCTTGACAATCGTTTCTTGGACATCGCTTGCATGGATCAATGGACCTCCTTTAGTGAACTTGGACTAACTTGCATGAACTTGGTTGTACGAGCTGTGCTGGCTCTCCCCGAACAACATCGACCTCCGCCCTACTGATTTCTCACGCCAGAAAATGGGATGGGTTTCCAAGGCAATACAGATTGTATCACTGGATATTGGGGCCGGCAATTACTTTAAGAGAAATTTATTATCTTCACCTATAGTTATCAATGAATCCACGCGGTTACGGAGTGAATTTAGTGAGTTTTCGTTAGAGAATAGTCTACGGTCCATCATTGAAAATAATAAATGTTTGATTTTGAATGGATACTATTTGTATCCCGTTTTACAAATAGATTGTCACTCTTCCTTCCCCTCGTTATACTAATCTCCAACTTCTTACATAGGAGGCGTAGACATGTCAATCGACTGTTTGGGATGTAGAATCGCGCTCGGCGTGGAGCCAGGCGTGCAGACCGTGTACGAGAATGAACTACTGGCGTGCGTGCTCGATATCGCGCCGTTCAATGAAGGGCATCTGCTTATCCTGCCGAAGCAGCATGTGCTCGACGTGGAAGAGATGGAGCCGGGCACGGCCGCTGCGGTTATGGAAGCCTCCCGCAGGCTTTCGACAGTCTTGAAGCGCGCATTCCACCCTGACGGCATTACAATTTGCCAGAATGGCGGGCGATTCAATGATCTTGGACACTATCACATGCACCTGATCCCGAGATACGTAGGCGACGGCTTCTCCTGGAGCGAACCGCTGAAGCCGCATGGAGCTGAGCAGCGGCTAGTCAAGACGAGACAGACGCTTCGCGCCGTGCTGCACGAACAAGGAGAAGCCTTCCAAACAGAGCCATGAGAACGGGATCGCAACCTGTCTGCAGATAATCTGATTTCGACATATTACCGGTAAAGGCCGCTTGTCGGTCGCTGCCTGGGCCGACGTCGGTCCATTCGGAACGCGATCGCAAGCGCGCATGAGCCCTGATAGCCTAATCCGTACGGAGCCTCTCGATTGTTCGGGCACGGCGAAATGACGCATGCGGGAGCATCGTCGGATATAGCAGCGCGAGCGAGCGGCTGCCAGCCGCATTCTCGCTATTGCCCGCACAATCAACCGCTTATATAATGACAACAGCTCAACATTTTCAATACGTATAGCTCTTGCCATTATCTAGCCCGAAGAGAGAGGTTCATCATGTTTGCGATTGCATCTGTAGTATTCATTCTTACCATCACGCTGGTCATCTGGCAGCCGCGCGGCCTCGGGATCGGATGGTCGGCTTCCGCCGGTGCCGCGGCCGCGCTGCTGCTGGGGGTCGTCGATTGGACCGACGTCTGGGACGTAACCCGCATTGTCTGGAACGCGACGCTCGTCTTCGTCGCAATTATTCTATTCTCGCTCATCCTCGACGAGATCGGATTCTTCGAATGGGCCGCTCTGCACATGGCGCGATTCGCCGGCGGCAGCGGTCGGCGTCTATTCGTGTACGTCATCTTGCTCGGGGCTGCGGTATCCGCGCTATTCGCCAATGACGGTGCCGCGCTCATCTTGACTCCGATCGTCCTCGCGATGGTAAGAGCGCTTAAGTTCGACGATCGCATGATTTTGCCGTACATCATGGCCAGCGGATTCATCTCGGATACGGCCTCCATTCCCCTGGTTATCAGTAATCTCGTTAATATCGTGTCGGCGGATTTCTTCGACATCTCGTTCGCCGAATACGCCGGCCGGATGATCGTACCTATGTTCTTCTCCGTCGGAGCAAGCCTGCTCGTTCTCTTCCTCTACTACCGGAAGCATATCCCCGCGGATTACGACGTGAACCAGCTTCGTACGCCAAGGGAGGCGGTCAAGGATGGACGTCTGTTCAAGCTGTCCTGGTACGTGCTTGGAACACTGCTGCTTGCGTATATGTTCAGCGAGACCGTACACATCCCGGTATCGTTCGTAGCCGGCGCAGCCGCGATCGTCTTCCTGCTGTTGGCTCGGAAGAGCGAGGCGGTGCCGACCTGGAAGCTCGTCAAAGGCGCGCCATGGACAGTTGTCGTGTTCTCGATCGGCATGTACGTCGTCGTCTACGGACTGCGTAACGTCGGACTGACGGACAGGCTCGGCGAGCTGTTCCAGGCCGTAGGTGAACAAGGCCTGTTCATCTCCACGGTGTCGACCGGTTTCATTACCGCGCTGCTGTCCTCTGTCATGAACAATTTGCCGACCGTCATGATCGGCGCGTTGGCCATTCACGGCACGCAGACCGAGGGCATCATCCGGGAGTCGCTCATCTATGCCAATGTGATCGGTTCGGATCTCGGGCCGAAAATGACGCCGATCGGATCGCTCGCGACCCTGCTGTGGCTGCACGTCCTGTCCGGCAAAGGCGTAAAAATCGGCTGGGGCTATTATTTTAGAACCGGCGTGCTGCTAACCATTCCAACCCTGTTCATCACGTTGGTCGGGCTCTATCTATGGCTGTCCATTATTGGCTAAAAAATGCATCGTCGACCCTATAGCTGGCAGATGGCTGGGGCTCCCTTACCAACATGAAGCCGGGCTTCTGTTCACCGCTATGGCGGAGGCAGAAGCCCGGCTTCGTCTTATCTGTGCCGTGGCAGGTATGTCATTCTATGTCGCCCTAGCGCAGCGCAGCAGCCTGAATGAATGCCCGAATAAGCGGATGCACCGCTCCCTTGAGCGCCGAGCGCTCCGGCTGGAACAGCATCCCGATCATGAACGGATGCGACGGCAGCTCCATAATTCGCGTCGTCCCTTCCCCATCGACACCAGCAATGCGCAGCCCCGCCGACTCCAATCGTTCGTTATAGACAGGATCTGGTCCGTAGTTGCAGGTCCCGTATTGCTCGACCGCTTCGTTCGCGCCATATACGGCAGCCGTCCGGGAATCTGGGATCAGATGAAACACGTTCGTCTGCTCGCTGACCGAACACGTAAGCGGCGCTACGAGCACGAGGGAAGCCTCCGGATTGATTTCGGCGTGATCGGCTTCCGCAAGGCCCGCAACGTTCCGTGCAAATTCGATGACCATGTGCTGGAATCCCCCGCATGTGCCGAGGAAAGGAATCCCGCGCTCCCGCGCGTAGCGAATGCCGTTCAACGCGCCTTGCATGCTCCGATATGGACTCGCAGGCACGCACCACAACCCGTCGTAGCGCGCCAGCTTGTCACCGGTTGCCTCCTCCAAGGACGGGGTAGGAAGCCATTCGGCGATAGCTTCCACGCCTAGCGCCTCGGCCGCCAGTCTGATTGCGGACGGTATGGCCCGGTGCGCCACGACCTCTTCGTTATAATCACCGATCAATCCGATTTTTGTCATTGCACTCGCACCTCTCCCGCGTTTGTTTGAAGGAATCATTTTCCATGAAAATTGTAGTATAGCGATCCTCCAGCTGCGTCGTCAACATAAAAAAAAGAACCCCTCATTAATTAGAGAGATTCGATCCATTTTCGCAGCCGGCTGCTGTCTCGTTCGGACATCCGTCCGTAGAGACCGCGTCCTTCGACCACAATTTCGTAATTCCGCTTATTCGGCGACACCCAGATCGCGAACGTCTCCCGCACGCCGGATACGGCGGGATCCGTGCTCGTTCCGACGAGCTTCAGATCAGGCGGCCGCGACATCGAGACTTCCGCGTTCTGCCAGCTTGCGTTCGTCATCCACGTCTTGACGCGCTGTACCACCTCTGCATCCATGATCCCCGCAACGGCTGGGTAACGGTCAGGATACGCGTCGTCCGGCTTGCAGAGCTCCAGCTTGTTAATCGCGGCCGCGTTCGTGCGGTCCAAGCTCGCCTTATTCTCGGCGTGTTCGTTTGGCATGGCTGCTGGAATTGCCGTCCCTCCGCCGCCGCACCCCATCGCCATCATACTTAGAAGAAGGAGCATGCACGCTCCGTTGATCGCTCTCATCCATTCGCCCTCCTTACAACCGTCCAAGTTCAGTTGTTGACCGTTATAGGAATGGACGTACGTCTGATCGCAAAAGTTACCACGCGAAACGCAATACGCAAAAAAAAACACAAAGGCCGCCTCTCTCCCGAGATCCGACGGAGGAAGCAGCCTTGCCCGCATGATAACCTTCCCTGACAAACTACTTATCCATTGACGGTTAATATCAATTCGAACGACACATCGGAGAGATATATCGTAATTAACATTCCGGATTGGATAAGCGGCAGCGCGGCGTTTCGGCTAATTTCTTGCGGCGACAATTCCAGCTCTATGCCGTGATTGGACATGGCAACCAAGAATAGTCCGTTGTGCAAGTTCAAAAATTCGCCAACCGACGCCTCGGCCATCTCGTCCGGCGCCGAGATCAATTCCTCCGCGTAGGCGGAAGCCAGCCGCAAAAACGACTGCTCGTTCATCGAGAATCCCGTCGTTATCCGGGTTTGTCCGGTGATCCGCTGAAGCACCAGCCAATCGCAGGAATAATCGCGCGGAATCGCGTTCACTTCCATGAACAGCTGATCGTCGATGAACCGGATGATATTTTTGGCCAGCAGCGCCAAATATTGCCGGTACCATTCATTCTCCTTCTTCTCGTCCAGCTTCAGCAGCGTCGAGACGAGCACATCGATATCGCCGTTCTTGATCGCTTCGAATTGCTCGTCGGAGAGGTAATGTTCGCGTTTGTACTGCGCGAGCGCCTCCTGGAATTGTTCGAGCGTTAGCGCACCCCGATCAATTAGCGCCTGTCCGAGCACAAGATGGCTCTCCTTCTGGGCAGATAGCAGCTGGCTTAGCTGCTCCTCGGTCAATAGCCCTTGCTTGATCGCGATTTCGCCGAATCGCTTGTCCATCGTGGCCTGCAGCTGATTGATTTCGTCCGCCTGCGCCGCGCTCATGTACCCGGCATTGACCGACAGCACGCCAAGCTTGACCCGCGTGGACTGCAGCTGCTCCAACGCCTCGTGCAACTGCGGCAAGGAAACGAGGTTCCGGTTCAACAGATAATGGCCGAAATATTGGGTAAACATGCTATTGCTCCCCCCTGCCCGTTGCCTTCTCCATGACGCGTTTGATGGCCTCGGCCGAGATCGGCTTTTGCACGAAATCGTAGGCCCCGAGCTTGATCGCTTCCTTCAAATTGGATTGCGTGCCGACCGAAGACGCCATGATGACCTTCGTCTCCGGCAGCGCCTCGCGGATCTCCCGCAGCGCTTCGATCCCCGTCTTGACCGGCATGACGATATCCATGAAGACGACGTCCGGGCGCTGCTCCCGGGCGATCGCGACGGCCTGCTCGCCATCCAGCGCTTCGTGAATGCGATCGTAGCCGAGCTCCTCCAGCAATCCGCGAAGCTTCTTGCGTATCAGTACGGAATCGTCGCATATGACGATAGTCACATCCAGGTTCATCTTGCTGCTCCCCTTTGCTACTCGTATGCACTATGCCATAGTTTACCGCAATCAGCTTCATTTCCATTCAACGAGTTACAGCAGGCTGGTAATTGCTTTGCCTCGATCATCCAAGTTACGCGCCGCTTCCCCAATGTTCTCGAAGTCGTCGGCCGCCTGACGGATGCGCGCCTGACTGTCCGCGACCGCTTCCTCCGTTCTTCGCGAGCCGGCTCCGATCTTGACGACGGAGGCCGAGACTTCTTCGACGTTCTGATGCACTTCCTGCGCGGCGTCCTGCACCTGCTTGGCCAGTGAACGCACCTCGCCCGCCACAATCGCGAAGCCTCGGCCATACTCCCCCGCGTGCGCCGCTTCAATGGCGGCATTCAGCGCGAGCATATTGGTCTGGGTGGCAAAATCGCGAATCGTCTGCACGATGCTGCGAATCGAATTCGCCTGCTTCTGCAGCGATTGCACGAGCAGGGCGTTCTCCGACGCCTCCGATGCGATCCGATCGACCGCCGACACCAGATCGCGGTTGCGCAAGATGCCGTCCTCCGCCCGCGCGCGAAGCTCCTCCGACAGTTGACGCAGCTGCCGGGTGAGCCCGGAAGCGTTGCTCTCCTGGCGAACCGTGATATCCGTCGCGACTTTAATCACCGCTTGCACGCGTCCGCCCTGAAACACGGGCATATAGGTCGCTTCAAGCCAAATAATCCGCCCGTCCTTGGTGACGCGCTGGATTTTCTCTTGTATCTTCTTCCCTTGTCTAAGCTGGTTCCACATCTCCGTGTACGCCCGGCTCTCCGCGAATTCCCGCGTGCAGAACTTTTTATGTGACATGCCGGTCAGCTCGCGAGCCTGGTAGCCGACCGCGCTGGCGAAGTTCTCGTTTGCCCAGAGCACCGTTCCTTGGAGATCGAATTCGATCATCGCCAGCGACTGTTCGAGCGCGGCTAAGATCGCTCCTTGTTCAAGCACCTGCGTGCTAACTCCCACTTTCTGCGAATCCGCCATTGGTCATCCTCCTTGTCCGTTCCAATTCCATTAATATTCATCAAGACCAAGCTAATAATTCCAAGCTGCCTGGGAGGGGTAGGGATTCGGTCACGCAGAAGTTAGGTGGCTGACTGACGGGCATGAGCGTCAATTGGCGGGGTGGTCAACATTGATTGGCGGGGCGGCAACAGTAGTGACGTACCGACATTGGCGACGTGCAATCATTAACCGACATACCGACTTTGGCGACGTGCCATCATTGACCGGCATGCCGACATTGGCGACGTGCAATCATTGACCGACATACCGACATTGGCGACGTGCAAAAAAACAGGCCACCGAAGTTCGATTCGGCAGCCTGCTTGTCCGTTCTTATCTTTCTTGTTCACTGGCCTGCTGAATTCCGCAGAGCAGCGAACCCTAACCTTGAGACACTCCAGCTTGCGCAACCGCATAACGGCGAAGATCCGCCAGCAGCTGCTCGCAAGCTTCGCGCTCGGTCGCCTTCATCGCGGCGAGCAATGCATTGATTTTCGTCAACGACGCGTTGTTGCGGCTGAAGAAGAACTTCAGCAGCATATTTCGCATTTTGAACGTGTCCTGCTCCAATCGGCGGAATGTTTCGAGATACGGGACCTCTTGCGGCACAACACCAAGTTCTCGCAAATAATCGATGCGGGCGAGCATCATTTTTTTGTGCTCCCACAGATTGTGCATCTGCCGGACGTCCAGATTGATCCGATCCTCGCTGAGCAGCGTATAATATTCGCCCAGCGCATCGTAGACGTCCAACCCCCAGCGGCCCGGCTCCGCATTCCGGTACAGACGAAGACGATCGCTGGAGTTGCGCGCATGGATATAATCGTCCAGCATGTCGGCCATCAGCTCTACGTCTAGATCGTACTTGCCGATCTTAAAGTCGTACTTGTAACTCGCATACTCTTCGGGCGCGACTTTGCGGCATACCGAGATCGCATTCTGTCTCGTATCCGCATGATAAGCCTCGTCGAAGACATCGAAGTCGAGCTCGCGCAGGGTAAACTGCCGGTTCCGGTCGAATACGGCGTAGTGGTAGACCCGTTTGGTTCGATCGTACCCGTAGATGAAAATATCGTGCGTGAAATGATGCTCGCCGTAGGCCAGCGTGAACGGAATATAGTATTCATCAACGTAAGAGAAGAAGTAGAACCCATTGTCGATCTGGCGCTGAATATAGGCATGAATGCTAATGTCGAACCGCTTCAATTCCGCTTTGTCCGTCTGGCGGTACTCCAGCCAAGGCACGTTGCCGAAGATGATAAGCAGATCGGGGTAGAAATCCAGCCGGTACTCGTTCAAGTCGATATAATGCTGCGAAATGTACATTTGCACGTAATTGGTATGAATCCAGGGCTTGCATTCCTCGTAATTCTGCAAAATCCCGAGCACGAACGCATGCCCGAGAAAGCCGTACACGTCCGGCTGGGTGAACGGCAGCACGCGTCTGTCGAGCGACTGCGCCGTTGTGACTGGCTGCGACATGAGCTTCCCCCTCTCTGACCTGCCGTGACCTTAGAACGATTCCGCGTCGGCGAACATCCGCGTGCAGCGATTGCACATTAACAAATTATCATGGCGAAGGTAATCCCGGAATGCTGTCGCACGCTCGCCTTCCCACATTTCGTGGAATGAATTCTCGTAGATATTCCCGTACTTATAGTCTGGCAAATCCACGCACGGATAGACGTCGCCTGTCCGCCGGATAACCATCTCGTGCCAGGGCGCCACGCATTTGGAACGCTCGAATACGTTCTCGATGTCGGTGAAATAGTCGTGAATATCGACAAAGTGAGACGTATCGATCCCCTCTTCCGTCCACAGCTCTTCGAGATCGCGCTTCAGCTCGAGCGTATCGATGCCGATATCCTCCTCTACGAAGCCCTGCCACGCTGGAGAGACGTCGCAGTTCAGGTGGTCCTTCATTTGCTGGGCATAGGCTTGTCCGCGCTCCGGCGTCGTGAAGAGCAGCGGCGCCAGATTGACCGACAGATCGCGGCGCTTCATCCATGGATTGCGAGAGTCGTGCAGCACGACCGACTCGTTCGGGAACCGCTCGCGCAGCGCCCGCATGAAATCTTTCACGGACTTGTAGTTGTACTTGGAGAGCACCATCGTAATGTTGATGAACGGGAACATCTTTTTCCGCCGGCGCTTCTCCTGAATGAGCGCGTCGATATTTTCGCAGATCGTCTTGAAGCTGCCTTTGCCCCGGATCGAATCATGGAATTCTTCCGGTCCGTCGATCGAGATGTTGAGCGCGACGATGTTCTCCATAATGAATTCAACGCGATTCTTGATCAGCGAGCCGTTCGTAAGCAGATACACATTCGCCTTGCGGCTGCGCAGATAGGTGACGAGTTCGGTGAAATGTTTGTACAGCATCGGCTCTCCGCCGGTAATGATGACGCCGAGATTCTTGTTGTTCTCGGTCACTTCGCCCAAGAACCGCTTCAGCACGTCGATATCGAGCTGTTCCCGAATCGCGCGCTGGGGCTCCTTGAGCGCCCAGCCGGTCTCGCCCCAAATATGGCAGAAGCTGCAGCGGTAATTGCACAGCTCCGACGGAAATAAGGTGAGCTGCTTGATTTGCGGTTTCAGCTGCTGTACGTGCTCCACAAGCGCGGTACCGCCTAATCGTCCTGCTTTCGTTAGCATATCGAACCCTCTCTCTATCGGATATTATGAACCGGATTGTTGGACATAGTTCAAAATGCTATTGACGCTTGAAAAATGTCGAAAATCGAGATCGTCGTCGTTCCACGTCAGGCCGAACTCCATCTCCGCGGCGATGACCAGCTTGATGAATGTGAGCGAATTGACGCCAAGCGCGGTCAACTCCGCGTCCGGATCAAGATCATCCAGCATGGACGGATCGTCCACGTTCTCGCGCAGCATCGTCACGATGCGCTCTCTAAGCTCCTCTTGCTCCTGAATTTCGGTCGTCATTATGAATTCCTCCTATATGGTCGTTTGGATCAAATACGTCTCCAGGCGGACAATCAGCTGCTCGCATAGCTGCCGCTCGGTCTCGGTCAACACGTCGACCCGGTCTGCGAGCTGCTGCATGGCTGTCGGCTGATAGACGGGGAGATAGAGGTAGCGGACCAGTCCTTTACGCACGGTATCCCATTGCTGTTGAACAGACGATGCAAGCACGGCAAGCGGGTCCTCGGCCCCGAACAATCGCGCGAGACGGTATTGCTCGACTTGCTTGGCCAGGATGATGTCGTTCAGCTGTTGAACAAGACCGTCCAACATGGCCTTCAGCGTCCCTTCGTCCGTAACGACGAGTCGGAATTCCACCGCATATCGACGCAGCGCATCCATGCTTTGCGCGAGTTGGTCTCGATGCGCAAGCTGACTCGAAGCGAACAGATGGCGCAGATGATCGGCCGATTGCACGGCCTCGTCCGGTTGAATGGCATAATCGCTCTCTGGCGCGTCCGTCCGGCGCATGACATAGTGCGTGACCCGATGCTCGTCCCGGTACAAGTAACGGTTCGCGAAGCCTTCCGCCGCCGCGGCCAAGTCCGAATACGGCAGCGTGCAATGGCGGTACGATAAATTCTCCCTGCGGTCATGTTCGACGATATGGAACAGTTCGCGTTCATCGTCATATCCGTAGACAAGCAGCGTATGGTCGATATGCTGCTTCAAATAAGCGTCTTTGCGGATGGACTCGTAGTAGCTGTCCACCCAGACGACAACCGGATGCCCCTGAGCCAGATGATGTCTCGCCTCGTTGACGAGGTTCGTGGAATCCGAATGCGGATCGGCCGCCAAATGCATGTCGCGAAGAACGTCCGCCATCGGCTGTACAGCTTCATAGTCGACTTCCAATCGGCGTCCGTCCGGCGTCTCCGCGATCCGGTAAAGAAGCAAATCATTGAGCAAGAATGGCAGGATGCTGCCGCCTAAGCGGCGTACGGCCGGGAACATCGAATTATACAAGCAGCTGCGGTAATATAACTCGTTGAACGGCTCAATGCCGGAGAGGATGACAGCAGTTGAAGCGGTGCTACCGGGTTCGTTCCTTCCCGTCCGCTCCAAGTCTGGCATCGCCGCCATGTCCTCGACCGCTCGAGCCGTCGCGCTCGTTGGCTGGCACGCTTCATTGGAATGGGATGCGTGCTTCGCTGCCGATTGCTGTATAAGCCCTTCTGCCGGCCTTGCGCCATCCGCTGCCGAATGCATATAATGCCGGTCGGCCGAGCATGCGTGATCCGCTTCATGTTCCGGTCCGTTGCTTTTAGCTTCCACCGCCTGCGGGCCGTCGTTCAGACTGACTTCCGCCGGTTCGCCAGCCGCGATGTAAGCGGCCGATTTGCGCAGCGTCCGATTGTCGTTCAGCGCGTCCGTCGTGAGACGCCAGCCATATTTCTCCGCCTCGACCTCCAACCGGATCGCGAGAATCGAATTGCCGCCCAAGTCGTAGAAGTCGTCGTCCACATGGAGCGCATCATGGCCGAGCAAGCTGGCCCATAAGCCGCCGAGCCTTTGTTCGGCATTCGTGTATGCGCCATCCTCCTTCCCGGTTAGTACAACCGGAACAAGGGTAGGAGGCGGGTCTGCGCGCATCGTCGAAGCCGCCGGACTCTCGTTCCCCCCCTGTGCCGACAGCGCAGGAGCGATCCAGCATCTCGAACGCTGGAACGGATATCGCGGCACTCGTGCTTTGCTTATTCGCTCGTTCTCGTAGAGCCGTTCCCAATCCGGTTCGAGCCCTTGCGTGAATTGCTTGGCAGCCCAATCCCATTGGCCGCCAAGCTGCATGCCCCTCGTCGTCTCTGCTTGCTGCGCGGCTCTATCTGCGTCGCCGAGCGTCGACGGAGAGAACGCGGCCGGTGCCGGAATGTCAGACACCGCCTGGGAGTCTCCATAAGGTTGCGACCTCGGTCTCCCGAAACGATCGCCGAAATAAATTCCTTCTTCGGGATAGCTCGCAAGCCCTTGCTCCAGCAGCTTCTTCAGCTTGCCGCGGAGCTCATTCTTGTCCTTGGCCACAATGGCGACGCGCGTCGCATGCCGACCGCGCCCCGTATTCGCCGTGTAACAAATTTGACGGAGCGTGGCCGGATTGACGGTCAGATCGGTCACATATCGACCGATCAGCGCTTGAAGCGCAATAGGTCCCCGTGCCGATATCGTGAGCAGTTCGGCGTCCTCCGCTTCTCCCGGCTCGGCTTCCCGGATAACAGGCGCTTCCTCCACGACCAAATGGCAGTTCGTGCCGCTGAACCCGAACGAACTGACGCCGCATCGTCTTGGCCCCTCGCTCTCCCAGGACTCCAGCTTCTCGCTGACGTACAGCGGCGATGATTCGAAGGCAATGTTGCGGTTCGGCGACGTGAAATGAAGCGTTGGCGGAATGGCCTTGTTCTTCAACGCGGCGACCGCTTTCGCAAGCCCCGCGGCGCCGGAGGCCGCATCGAGATGACCGATATTCGATTTGGCTGAACCAATCGCGCAGAATTGATTTCTGTCCGTAGACCGTCTGAAGGCCCGCGTCAAGCCATCTGCTTCGATGGGATCGCCTAGCCGGGTGCCGGTGCCGTGCGCTTCCACGTACGAGATCGTCGCCGGATCGATCCCTGCATCCTTCCAAGCCTGGGTCAGCAAGCGTTCTTGCGCGGCTGCGTTGGGTGCCGTGATGCCCGCGGAAGCGCCATCATTGTTTATGGCGCTTCCCTTGATGACCGCGTGAATGGCATCCCCGTCACTTAACGCCTGCTCCAGCGGCTTCAACAAGTAGACCGCCGTCCCTTCGCCCCAGACGGTGCCGTCCGCGCGATCGTCGAACGCGCGCGTCGTCCGGGCGGCCGATTCGATGCCGATCTCGAATACGCCGTCTACCGGCATAAGGCACAGTTTGACGCCGCCGGCGATTGCCATGTCGCATTCTCCCCTGCGGATCGCCATGCAGGCTAGATGAATCGCGACGAGCGAGGAGGAGCAAGCCGTGTCGACCAGGAAAGCCGGTCCTTGCAAATCGAGCATATAGGAGATCCGGCTGGCCATGATGGAAGGCGTATTGCCGATGCTCGCGGTCCCGATGTCGCCCGGTTGATATTTGGATATATACTGACCATAGACCGGCCAATCGGCATATCCGAGATAGACGCCGGTCCGCGTACCCTCGATTCGGCTGCCGCCATAACCGGCATCCTCGATCGCCTCCCAAGCCGCTTCGAGGAACAGCCGTTGATTCGGGTCCATCAAGGCCGCTTCCTTGGGCGACAGCTGGAACAACCCATAGTCGAATTGATCCACCGTATCCAAATAGCCGCCGTGGCTGAACGCGATGTCTTCCGTCCGCAGCGCGGTGAACGCCTGTACGAACGGAAGGCTGTCTGCTTGACGCGCGGATGGCAGCGGCCGAATCGCGTCATTGCCTTCGGCAAGTGTCGCCCACAGCTCGTCAATATCGTTCGCGCCTGGAAGCTTGACGGCCATGCCGATGATGGCGATGTCCTTGACTTGATCCGATTCTTCCCGCTTCAGCGTCTTCAGGAGCGCAAGCCCGTCTTCTTTGGACACGCGTCCGCTTGCGACTTGTTCGAGAATGAGGCGCGCCAGATTATCCATTTGCCACCTCCAGCGCGTGAAATTGGTTCAGCGCGTCGTCCACGGTAAGGCTGCCTTGCTCAAGCTGATCGAATAACGCCAGAATGGCGTCATCGAACCCCGTATCCGAAGCATGCGGCGCGACACGTGCCTTACGCCCGTCTGGCTCGGCCCGATCCCTCGAATCCGTCAGATAACGGGACAGTTTGGCAATTGTCGGGTACGTGAACAGGTCCGCCATTGCAAGCTGACTTGGGAAATGAGTCTCCAAATGCGCATGCACCTTCGCAATGGAAATCGAATCGCCGCCGATATCAAAGAAGTTCGCGTCGACCTCCGGTTCCTCGTACCCGAGCACGCGGCGCCACGCGTCGGAGACGGCGGTCTCGACTGCTTGGTACGAAAGTGGCCCCTCCCCGAATGGCTGGGCATGCTGCCTAGCGTTCTTCGGGCTGCCGCTTGCGACTTTGGATATTCGCTGACGAACTTCGACCGTCTCCCCATAGGGGTCCGATAGCTTGAACGGCAGTCGGCTCCCAAGCGCGAATAGTTCACTTTGCTTATTCAAGCGCCCGACCACGATATGAGGATCGGGCACCGCTAACGCCTGCGTGAATGCTTGGGCGCCCTCTTCCGCCCGCAGCACAGCCAGCAGCTCTTTCTTCTCGTCAATGTCCGCCCCTTCCGATAGTCCCGTCTCCAGCCATGAAGGCCAGCCGATAGACAACGTTCGCCTGCCTGTTCTTGCCCGCCTGGCCGCATACCCGTCCAGATACGCATTGGCTGCCGTGTAAGGCCCCGATCCGACGCCTCCAACCAGCGTGATCGCCGATGAGAAGAGAACGAAGAAATCCGGCTCGTCCTGCGCCGTCAAGCGATCCAGCAGCAGCGCGCCTCGCAGCTTCGGCGCAAGCACCCGCTCGAGCATGCCTTCATCGAGATCGCCGATCCGGTTCCCCTCTGCGACACCTGCCGCATGCACGACCCCTGCGATGCGCCCATGCCGCTGGCGAAGCATCCGAATCGCCTCCTCCAGCTGCCGCTCATCCGCCACGTCAGCTCGGACGATGTTCACGGTCGCGCCATGGCGCTCCAAATCCATGACGACCTGCATCGCCTTATGGCGTTCGTCTCCGCCATGAACATCCAGCGTGTCCGGCCAATCCGCCCGCGGCGGCAGTCCGCTTCTGGATAGCAGCGCAAGCTTCATCCCTGCCGCCGATTGCCGCGCCAGCTGCATGGCGATCCGTAGGCCGATACCTCCTAGCCCGCCCGTGATCAGGTACACGCCTTCATTCGAAATCGGCGCCGTTCCTTCGTCGCCGTTGCTCGGCTGCAGCGGGACGAGCTGTTGAACGTAACGGACCCCGCTCCTATACGCGACCGCGAATTCGCGTGCTGGCGATTGGAGCTCCTGCCATACGCACATTGCGCCATCGGAATACGGTTCTGCATCGATGCAGCGAACCGTAAGCCACGGATATTCCCAAATGGCCGCCTTGCAGAAGCCAATTAGCGCGGCATATTCCGGATGAATCTCGCGTTGATTGGCTGTGACGTCGTACGCCCGGTCAGTTACAACGGTAAGTTCGAGCGTGGTTTTCCACTCGACTGCCGCCAGCGCCTTGATTAGCATAAATACGCTGCGAAGCCCTCTTGCCAGTCGGCGCTCAGCCGCTATCGTCTCGCTCGCCTCCGTCCCATTCGAGAACGCGCCGGCGTGTACGATGCGGTCGACGCCAGCGCTGTCCAGCGACCGAATCAATTCTATATAATCCGATTCCTGCTGGCCGACCGTATAGAGCCGATCGCTCCATCTTTCGAACGACAGCCCGAACTCTACCTCCGTCACGCGCGTAGCAGACTCCCGATACAATGCCGCGAGCGACGCAGACGCGCCGCGATCATCTTTGAACAGCAGCACATGCGTTGGCCGAACGGCAGTCGCGCTCCTCGTGCTTTGTTTGCTGCGTTCCCATTCCAGTTTGTGGAACAAGCCATCCGAAGGCTCGCTATCCGAAGTAGACGACGCGACTGGCGCAGCTGGGATGTTCAGCCAACACCGATGCGGATCGAACGGGTAGAGCGGCAATCGAATGCGGTTTCGTTTCTCGCGCCGGTACAGACGGTTCCAATCTAAGTCAGAGCCACGAACATACGCATGCGCCAGCGCTGCAAGGGAAATCAGGTCCTCCTTCCCGGAATGAAGGAAGCGTTCGAGCGTTTCATTGAGCTCAACGGACGACGTGCCTGGCCTCCGATCATCTTCAGCGGCAGCTGGGTCTGTCTCGCCGCGCGAAAACTTACTTGTCGCCCATCGTTCGTGCGCAACCACGGGCTGTTGTTCGTCCACCTCGTCCATCGCCTTTTGTAATATCTGGACCAGCTCGGCCGCACTTCCGACTACGGCGGCGAGGCGGTGTACATAGTGACCTCTACCCACGCATGCCGTGTAGCACAAGTCATCCAGATTCACCTGAGAATGGCGCTCCAAAAAGTCGAGGTAATGTGCGATCAGCTTTCGAAATGCCGATTCGGAATTCGCCGACAGCACGAATAGTCGCGGCAGGGGAGCGTGGTCGCCGCTATCCGTGTATACAGCATGAGCGTGATCTGCATCATTACGCGCCGATACATAACCATCGCCCAGCCACGTTCCATGGGCAGCCAGACCTGTCGCATCCAAGAAACCGCCTTCGCTCGACCTCCCCGCGTCCTCCGCTTCTTCCAGAATGACATGGCAGTTCGTACCGCTAATCCCGAACGAGCTGACCCCGCATCTGCGCTTCTCCCCGTCGTCATGCCAGTCGGTCAGCCGGTCGACGATATAGACGGGCGAATCCGCGAACGGAATATTCCGGTTCGGTCGGTCGACGTGCAGCGTCGGGACGAGTGTCCGATGCCGCAGCGACAGCGCGGCTTTGATCAGACCCGCAATGCCTGCCGTGCTGTCCAGATGGCCGATGCCGCTCTTCAATGCCCCAATCCCGCAAAATTGCCTGCGGTCCGTGTACCGCGCGAAGGCACGCGAGATACCGTCGACTTCGATCGGATCGCCGAGCTTCGTACCGGTGCCGTGCGCTTCCAGATAGCCGATCGTCCGCGGATCGATGCCTGCGCGTTCCCATGCATCCACGATGACCTGCTCCTGCGCCTGGGCATTCGGAGCGGTCAATCCGGCAGAGCGGCCGTCATGATTCACCGCGCTTGATCGAATGACCGCGTAGACGGCGTCGCGGTCCTCCTTCGCCTTCGCGTAAGATTTGAGCACGATGACGGCTGCGCCTTCCCCGGTCCCCGTGCCATCCGCCGCGTCATCGAACGTCCTTGCCCGCGCGGTAGACGATTCGATGCCGACCTCCGCTTCGCGAACCGGCAGCAGATGAAGCTGGATGCCGCCGGCGAGGGCAATCTCGCATTCGCCGCCCCGGATCGCCGCGCACGCCAGATGGACGGCCACGAGCGACGAGGAGCAGGTCGTGTCGACAACCATGCTCGGTCCTCTCAGGTTGAGCAAATACGACAGGCGGCTTGCGATAATCGGCCGGACGTTGCCCGCCACGGCAAGCGATAAGGAATCAGGCTCCACGGCGTGAATCATCGATTTGTAGTCCGCATCCGAGCCGTATCCGAGATAGACGCCCGTGCGACTGCCCGCAAGCGCCGTCCCGCCGTATCCCGCATCTTCGAGCGCATGCCAAGCCGTCTGCAGAAACACCCGTTGATTCGGATCCATCAGGCTGGCTTCCTTCGGCGACAGCTTGAAGAACGAGTAGTCGAATTTGTCGATATCTTCGACGTATGCCGCCTCGCCATAGGGCACCTCATCCGGATGCTTGCCCATGAACGAGAAATACCGGTCGATATCCATCTTCCGTCCTGGAGGCAGCGGCCGAACGGCATCGGTACCCGCGCATAGCTGATCCCAAAATTGCTCGACCGTCTCCGCAAGCGGAAGCTTAAGCGCGATGCCAATGATGGCGATGTCGTCGTCTGCCCGTTCCTCGAACGCGATTCCGGTATCTAGATCGAGCTCGAAACGATCCAGGTTCAAAGACTGAAAGTCCACGCATCTCCCCCCTTTCTTGCCCAGCCGGAACTCAAGCGCCTGGATTCCAATAGTCCGGGAACAACGCTTCGGTGCGCGTATCCGACACGATGTCGCGCAGACGTCTTAGCTGCTCTTGCTCTGGCACGAGCTTCGTATCCAAGATCCGCTTCAGCAGGGCAAGCGCCCGCCGCATTTGCGCTTCCGTGGGCTGCGCGCCTTCCCCTAACGAATCCAACTGCTCCTGCATCGCGGCAATTTCGCGATATGGCTCCAGCACCCCGCGTTCATATTCCGCGTTATCCCAATTCCGGTTCCGCGTGCTGACCGCGGCCGTCAAGCATTTCGTCACGACGTTGCGCACCGCCCGTTTGCCCTTCTCGTCAGCGATCTCCGCGGCCAACTCCCGCCGAAGCCGCTCCAGTTGGTCCATGGAATCGAACGGGAACGCCCGGATCGATCCCGCACAAGCCGGCATGAGATGCGTAAGCACCGTCTTCGCTCCGATCTCCGCTGTTAGCGAGACGCCGGATGACTCAAGATAGCGCATCGCATCTAACCACCGAACAGGCGCCGTCAATTGAGTCGTCAGCAGCTCGAGCGCATCTTGCGGCTGCCGATAAGGCTCGCCCGTCACGTTGGAGAGGACCGGCCACTTGAACGAACCGAACGAGCAGGCGGCCAATTCCTCGCGGAATCGCTCCGCAGCCGGCTGCATGAGCGGGCTGTGGAACGGCGCGCTCACGCGAAGGAACGTCGTGCGCGTCCCTTGATCCGCTAGTAAGCCGGACGCGTGCTCGACCGCTTGGCGGTAGCCCGACAGCACAAGCTGGTCCGCCGAGTTGTAATTAGAGACGACGACCTGCAGACCGGTTGCGGCAGCCGCCGCCCGGCACGCTTCGTCCGCCTGTTCCGGACTAGCCCCTATCGCCGCGCACATCGCGCCTACGCCTTCGGCGGCAGCCTCCTGCATGAGGCGGCCGCGGGTCTGAACAAGACGCAGCGCGTCGCGAAGCGACAACGCGCCGGACGCCGCCAGCGCCGAGAACTCCCCGAGACTGTGTCCGGCCGCGTAAGCCGGCGGTACGCCGATCTCCTCCATGTAGACGGCGAACGCGGCATAGCTCGCGGTAAGCAAAGCCGGCTGCGTGAATTCCGTCTTCGCCAGCTGCTCTTCCGCACCCTCGAAGACGAGCGCGGCCATATCGTAGCCTAGCGTGTCGCCGGCTTCTGCGAAGACAACCCTCGCCGAAGCGTAGTTATCGTGAAGCCATCGGCCCATGCCGACATATTGGGAGCCTTGTCCCGGGAACAATACCGCAAGTTTTCGCATGTCGGCGCTCCTTTCACGATCTTACTTTCTCTTGGCATAATTGCTGGATTAATACGAGATAGCTCTTCATGAACAGGCTCATTCGGCCGTGCAGCAGTCTTCTGTCATTAAACGTGAAGCTGCCGGCAATCCGCTCATCCGAATCATCATCTTCCAGTACGAGCAGCGCGTCGACAACACCTTGCAGACCGGCAGCTCTTCCACGCAACGGAATCGGACTCGCTAGAATTAGCGCTGCTTCTCCTGCGGGATGGCCTGCGCGCTTCGGCAGCTCTTCGATCGGCACGGAGGTCTGATCGAGGCATCCCCGCTGCTGACTCACGATCACATATAGCTGCTCGAATGCGGTCATTCCATTCAAGTCCACCGTAATTGGACAAGCGAAGCGCTCGTCCTCCGTCATGCTGTACAGCATCGCACAGTTCTGTCCGCTTGCCTCGCCAAGCAAGTACGTCAATGCTCCAATTAGAATATCGTAGCGCGAGACGCCGCTCGCCGACGCGAGTCTCGTCAGACCCTCGCGCGAGGCGCCTTGAAGCTGGAAGCGGATCAAGCTCGAACCGTTCGCCTGCGGGCTGCGGCCGAAGTAAGCCGCAGGCAATCGTTGACGCAATAACGGTTCCGTGCGGGTGATGTCCTGTCGGTGATCGTCAATCCATGCCGCTTGCTTCGCGATCGTCGCATGGGTGAATAGGTCCGTAATGCGCATGCCGCCGCCGAACGTTTTCTCCAATTTGGCATGCAGCTGCATAAGTTGAATGGAGTCGCCGCCGCTCTCCATGAATGGTTCGTCCAGCCCGATGGAATCTGCGCCAAGCACTTGTTGCCATAGGTCGCGAACCGTCGATTCGGTATCGCTTGCCATGCGGAATGCGGATTCGCTTACCGTCAGCGGCTGCGCGAGCCGCCGCAGCGCTTCTTTGTCGGTCTTCCCGTTCGCCGTTCTTGGCACGCCTTCGATCCGGTAATAGATTGACGGAATAATCGGCGCAGGCAGCCGCTCCGCCAAGTGAGCGCGCAGCTCCCCTGCAGTCAGGCTCGCGGTCAGCTTCACATAAGCGGCCAGACTCTTCTGTCCGGAACTCGTCTCGATCGGCATGATGATGGCTTCCTCGACGTCCGGATGGTCCTGCAGATGGTGCTCGACTTCCCCCGGCTCGATCCGGTATCCGCGAATTTTGAGCTGGTTGTCGTTCCGGCCGAGGAAGAGCAGGTTCCCATCCGGGAGCCAGCTTCCGACGTCGCCCGTCCTGTACATCCGCTCCCCCGCCGCGAACGGATCCTTCACGAATCGTTCGCCGTTCAGCTCGGTCTGGTTCAAGTAGCCTCGCGCCACGCCGGCGCCAGCGATGCAGATTTCGCCCGGAGCGCCGACCGGGGCCAGATGGCCGGCTTCATCCACGACATATACCCGATAATGCTGAATCGGCTTGCCGATCGGGACGGGGCCGTCCTCTTCCCCTTCGTACCGGTAATAAGTAGCGCACACAGTCGTTTCGGTCGGTCCGTACGTGTTATAGACCGCCGCGTGCTGCTTCAGATTGGAGATGTAAGATGGCTTCATAACGTCGCCTCCGCTAATGAAGACGCGCACCTTCCGCATGCCACCCAGCTTGTTCAGCTCGTTCAAGAGCAGCGCCGACGCGGAGACGAAGGTGATGCCCTCCTGTTCGATCAGCTGGACAAGGCCGGATGTATCCAACACGTCCATCCGCTGCGCCATGACGACACGGCCGCCTGCCGCCAATACCGGGAACACCTCTTCGACGAATTGATCGAAAGCGCATGAAGATTGCTGCAAATAGACATCTTCCGGCGTCAGACCGAACTCCTGCTGAAAGGCTTCGATATACGCGATCAAGTTGCCGTGCTCCAGCACGACGCCTTTCGGATTCCCAGTCGAGCCGGATGTATAGAGCACGAATGCGCTATGACCGGGCAGCGTGACCGAATCTGGATTCATAACCTGTTGCGAGAAGGAACGCTCGTCGTCGATTCGGATTGCGTCGCATTCGAAAGCAGCTCCGGTTGCAGCATCGTCCGTAATAAGCAGTATTGAACCGCTGTCTTTCAGCATATAGGCGACTCGGCTTGGCGCATATTCGTGGTCGATCGGCACATAAGCGGCGCCCGACTTCAGCACGGCCAGCACGGCGATCAAGAATCGTTCGGAGCGCGCCAAAAGAATGGCGACAACATGCTCGGGCTGCACGCCCATCTCCCTCAATCGCCACGCAAGCCGGTTCGCCCGTTCGTTCAGTTCGCGGTACGTGAACGCGCGCCCCTCGTGCACGAGCGCCACTTCGTCCGGCCTCCGTTCTGCCTGCCGCTCGAACAGGACATGAAACGGCGTCTCATCCGGCTTTGGCGCCGGAATATATCCGGCTTCAATATCTGCCGGAAGATCGGCACGCTCGCCGACTGATCTTCGCAGAGCATTGAATTCGGTCAGAATCTGCTCGCGCTGGCCGTCCGGCATCAGCCCGATGTCGCGCAGCAGGCCGCCCGGGCGGGTAATGAGTTGGTCAATCACGAAGCGATATTGCGCTGCAAGCCTTGCGGCCCATTCGTCAGCGTACCGGCTCGGATCGTACGCGAGCTCGATCTCTATGCCATTGAACATCGCGATGCCGAGCGTGAGCCCATAATGCGTGTTCTCCTGCATCTCGTAGCTCTCGATACGTATTGCGCCGCTGCCGCCCATATTAAGCTGAAGCGGGTAATTCTCCACGACGACGATCGAATCGAACAGCGGCTGCCCCGCCCCCAACCCGCTGCAGGCAGTGATGTCGGGGAGCGGCGCTTGCTCGAACGCCTCCCGCTCTCGCAATTGCCCGGCAAGCGCGTGCAGCCATTCGGAGACGGTCGCATCCGGATCGATGTTCATCCGCAGCGGAACGGTGTTGATGAATAAGCCAACCATTTCTTCGACGCCATGGATGTCCGGCACTCGTCCAGATACGGTCGTGCCGAACAACACGTCAACCGACCTGCTGTAACGGCCGAGCACGATCCCCCAGGCGCCGTAGAACAGCACGGCCGGCTGCAGCTGGAGCGCACGCGCGCACGCATAGAGCCGATTTGTATCCGACTGGTCCATCGCGATCACGTATCTGCCGGTTGCTGTAGAGGTCGCCGATCGCTCGGCGCGCGTCTCTGCCGGTAGCGGCGTCCTCGCTTCAAAGCCCGACAAGGCTTGCCGCCAATATGTCTGCTGCTGGTCTTTGCTCTGAGCTAGCCGCCACTTGAGAAACTGTTTGAATCCGGTCTTGGAACGCCAGGCCAATCGGCCTCCGGCCTGCAGCGTCTCGTATGCTTCGAGGAATTCATGCATGATCACGCCGTTGCTCCAGCCGTCATACAGAATATGATGCCAGCTGACGAGCATATCGCCGGCTTGCCCGCTTCGCTTGCAGACCGCGATCCGGAAGGGACGCGTCCGCAGGTCGAAGGGCAGCTCTCGCTGCCTATCGAGAAAATCGCCCGACAGCCGCTCACCGTCGCGGGGCGTCTCGTCGCCGTAATCCTGCATCTTGATCGGGACGGCGATCTTCTTCAGCACCAGCTGTACCGGACGCTCCAGTCCCCCCCAACGAAACACGGTACGCAGCATTTCATTCGCCGCGATTACGTGCGACCACGCTTGTTCGATTGCCTGCAGCGACAGATCGCCGGATAACCGCAAGGTCAGATGCTGGGCATAATGGCGGTCGTCGCCGGTCATGGCGTGATACAGCAGTCCTTCCTGCAGCGGCGTCAGGCCAAGAATATCTTCCACGTTCGATTTGTCGAGCTTCGTAGATTCGGCGTTCATCGTTCTTGTCCTTTCCCCTTGTTACTTATCAACAAGCTGCGTCCCTGTGTCCGCTAGTCCCTCGTTCGCTACCTTAACGCCGCGTTAAGTCCCGGTTGGTAGACAGGCGTACTGCTTTCGGCGATTTGCCCCATGTCCATCTTGATCACGCGGTCAGCCAAGTGGAAAAACCGGTCGTCGTGCGTGATCGCGATAACGCATTTGCCTTTTGCCTTCAGCTCAGGCAGCAAATGCTCATAGAAGAACGCGCGGTATTCGGGATCTTGATCGGCTGCCCATTCATCGAACAGATAGATCGGGCGATCTTCCAAATAACTTTGCATCAAGGCCAGTCGCTTGCGCTGACCGGTCGAGAGCTTGACCGTCGTGAACGCGCCGCCCTGCACTTGGACCTTATCCTCCAGATGAAGCAGCTTCAGGAAAGCTTCGATCTCCTTCTCCTTGCCATCGAGCGGGATGCCGTACAGCTTGCCGAACAGATGGAAATCGGCGAAGATCGCGCAGAAGCGCTGGGCAAGCTGCTGCGGGCTGACCGCCTGACCATCTACCAGAATCTCTCCTTGATCCGGGGCATACAAGCCGGTGAGCATCTTCGCCAGCGTCGATTTGCCGCTGCCGTTGCCGCCGGTGATAAAGACGATCTCGCCGGAGCGGAACGTATAGCTGATCGGCCCGACCGCGAACTGCTCGCCTTCCTTATTCGCATAATGATAAGCAGCCGACCGCATCTCCACCTTGACTCCGCCAGACGCAGCAATCCGGGATTCCGGCCGAAGCGGATCGACCTGCACGGCGTCGAGCTGGCTGGACAGCTGATTGAGCCGGTTCCAGCTGACGCGCACGCGGAATAAATTCGGAATCGTGCCGAGGATGCCATGCACGGGACCGGTCATATACAAGAGCACGAATACGTAATTGCGCCAAGCGCCGACCTGCAAGTCCTTGAACAGCAGCGGGAACAGGAAGGCCACCGTGCCGACGACGAAGGTGAAGAGCAACTCGCCCACGACGTTCACGTTGGCGAAACGCAGATCGCTCTCGATCCGCTTGTCGCGGTACGTGCCGATGCTCGACTGCATGTCCGCTTGGAAGTCGCCCCTCTTGGCGCGGCTAAGGCTCAGTTCCTTGAAGCCGGTCCGCAAATCATGAATGAATTTGAAGAACCGGTTCTGGATATCGCGCGTCTGCTCCAGCAGCTGATTCGCTTTGGACCCCATCAAGAAATGCATGCCCGCCGCGAACGCGATGACCGCAACGGCGACCAGCATACCCGGGAAGCTGATGATGCCCATGTACACGAAGCAGCAGATGAGCGTCACGAGGCTTGTCGCTCCCGTGATGATAATATTGGATACATCGCTGATCGTCTCCGTGTCGTTGTTGAGCGCCGCCTCGATCGCGCCTTCCTCCAGCTTCTCGACGTTCTGGTAGGACGTATGCAATAGCTTATCGAGCAGCTCGGTCCGCTTCTGATACACCATTCGGTTCGCGATGCGAACGAGCCGCAGCCGCACCAGCCGCTGACCGACGATATACAGCCCCATGCCGAGGAGGAAATACAGCAGCAGGCCGTCCTGGAATACCTCTTGATCGCGTGCGAGCGTCTCGTTCACGGTGAAAATAATGACCGCGTTCCCCAGGCCGCTCACGATGCTGAGCAGCGTCAGCATGAACAGCGGTTTCTCGTCGGGCTTAGGGTACAAGCTCGTGACGATATAATAGAATCCGAACAAGAGGACGGTCGCCAACAGAGCGACAATCGCATAAATCAGCGTCTCCGGCGCCCAGACGCGAACGAACGACCAGTTCAGCCCCCAGTAAATGACATCCGGAATTTGGTACAGGCAGTAACCAAGGCCAGCCACGAAGACGAGCAAGCTGGCGACGTTCATCGCAGCGGATGCCGGCGTTCCCGCGAATCGTCTTCGTCCTCGCGCCGCTTGCACGCTCGCCTTGCCGCCGAACCAAAGCGTTAGCAGCATGACCGGCGTGAGCATCGCAAGCGCCACGGAAGCTGTATTATCCAACCCTTCATACATGTCGTCGACTGGCTTCGGAAGTTCCTTGCCGACCAGAATATTCATGATCCCTTGGCCGAGGATTCCCGTATCCGGCGTATTCATGTTCGCCAGTACCGCTACGCCTAAGCCTTCCTCCGGGCGCAGCACCAACTGCGAAGAGAAGTTCGGATTGCTGCCGCCGTGCGAAATTTCGCCGCCGCCGCTCTGGAAGATGCTCCATCCTGCCGCATACGAGGAACCATCCGATCCCGGCGGCACCGACCGGTCGGGCTCATGCGAGGCCGCGATCAGCTCGCCGAACGGATCGGGTACGGGCGTGCGGCCGAGCTGAATTTGCAGCCAGCGGGCCATATCGGACGCGCTCGTGATGTAATAGCCGGCCGGTGTGTTGCCCCTATACGCCGGCGCGTCGTACGCAACCGGCCGCAGCAGCTTGAACTTGTAGCCCGCGGCACTCGAAGCGGCTGGCGCATCCCCGCGGAACAGATACGTATGCTTCAGGCCGAGCGGCAGCAGGACGTTCTCCCTCATGAAGGTCTCATAAGGCTGGCCGGTCACGGTCTGCATAATCAAGCCGAGCACGTCGTAATTAATCGTCGCGTACAAGTACTCCTCGCCGGGCGCATGGTCGAGCTCCCGTCCGACGAGCGTTCGCACCGTTCGCTCCAGTCCATCGTCCGCTTCCGTGGCGGGAATGCGCCCGATCGAATCGAACGGTACGCCGCTCGTATGGTGGAGCAATTGACCGAGTGTAATTTCCGCCGGTTTGCCCTTGTAGGTCATATGGAACCACGGCAAGTATCTGGTAACGGGATCATCCCGCTGCAATAGACCTTGCTTCTCTAGCAATAGGAAGCCTAATCCGGTGAACGCCTTGCTCGTCGATCCGAGCTCGAACAGCGTATCTTGCGAGACCGCGCGCTTCGCTTCGATGTCAGCTTTGCCGTATCCCTTTAGCCATACCGTCTGGCTGCCCTGCACGATCGCCACCGCCATGCCCGGCGTATCCGACTTGGACACAACGCGCTCGATATACGCTTCGATTTCGGCTTGCTTGCCGAGCAGCGGCTCTTCAGCGGCTTGGGCCGGCCACGGTACCGAGAGCGCGAACATAATGGCGAGTAAGGCGGCTCCAATGCGTTTAAATAGATTCATGTGCAACCCTCTGCTCCGTGTAATGAATGATGGTTCGCACCGCCATATCCAAGCCGCCCGTCTCCAGGAAGGAATCGCGAATGCGCGCGCTGGCATGACGGTAAGCCGGATCGTTCAGCACCTTCCATACCGCCTCGCGCAGCGACGCCTGCGTGAATGCGGCACTCTCCAACCGGATTCCCGCTCCGGCACGTTCGACCATCATGGCGCCCATGAATTCGTCGAAAACTTGCGGCGCGACGACCATCGGCACGCTTGCGCACAGACTCTCGTAGATGCTGTTCGCGCCGCCGTGGGTGACGAAAGCGTCCGCCCGCTCCAGCAATTCCAGCTGCGGAACGTACGGCATGACGAGGAAGTTATCCGGCACGTCGGTCAATCGTTCAATCGGGAAATGCCTGCCGACCGACATCACCACCTGCACGTCTTCGCCACGAAGCGCATCCATGCAGACCTCGATTAAAGCGCCCAAGTCATGCAGGATCGTGCCAAATGCGATATACACGAGCCGGCGACCGTCTAGACGGTCCATCGGGAACGGATCCGCATCCGCGCGGGGGTCGGCCGCATAACCCGCGAAGAGGTAACTCCCGTCGAACGCCTCCTCGTACAGTTGGAACGCCCGCGAAGAGAACACGAGATTCAGCGGCTGCTTGCTCCCGAACACATCGTTGATTACGTTGACTTCGCCAAGGCCGTGTCGGCGAGCGATCATGCGCGATACCTTGTCGATCAAGTTACGGTACATATTTTCCTGGCCTTTGTATTTCTTGTAGAGCGGATCGTCGGCAGCCCGCAGCACCTGTTCCATGAAGAAGCGGGGGTCTGACTCCGCCATCTCGTGAATGAACGGGAAGTTGGCGAATACCGACACGCCAGGGACGCCAAGACGAGCGGCCAGCTCCTTACCCCAATAGGCGAAGGCGTCATGAATGATGCAATCAGGACTCAAGCGCGATACTTCGTCGTTCAGCCGATCCGCCAGCAATCTTCCCTTCTTCAGGATGAAATCCGCGAAGATGAGAAACGTATCGATGCCCGAGCCATCATGCATGCTGAAATTGAGCAATCCTTGATAGCTGCGGAATTCGGCGCCTGTTCGTTCGATCTTCCCGCGAAATTCGTCGCTGCAATAATAGACAACCTTCTCCCCGCGCTCGACCAGCCTGCGAATCAAACCGAGCGTCGGATTGACGTGACCGTGAAGGTCGACGCCAAAGTATACGACGTTAGCCATCGAAAGCTCCTCTCCTTAGCAGCGGGCTTAGTATAACAGATGGTCCAGATCGGCTTGGGATAATGCCGCCGTCTCGAAATCGGAAGGCGTGAATTCAGCGTCCCGACCCGCGCAATGCCGGAGTATAGCCCGTAGCGCTTCGGCATAACCCGAGGCCAGCCGCCTGATCGTCTCGTCCGCATATCGGTTGCGGCTGAACGTCACCCCGATTTCAAGTTGGCCGCCGATAATCAAGGCATTCCACTCCAACCGGAACGTGAGCGGATTCGCCGGCCCTGACTCTGCGCCTGACGGCAACCCGGAATAGGCGATCCATTCATTGTCGATCGACGTATCGAAATCACCCAGAAAGTTAAAGCGAACGGGCTTGTGACGCGCGTATGCCGGGAAGGCGTTCCGATGCTCGGCCAGCTCGCCGAATCCGACGCCGCCTCTTGGTACTCGCCTCAGCGTCTCCTTCGTTTCTTTGATCCGACCGGCCATGTCGTCTATGCTCCGCGGCAGCCGCACCGGATACAGCGCCGTGAACCAGCCGACGGTCCGGACGACGTCCGCTTCTTCGTCGATGCCCAGCCGCCCATGCCCTTCAAGCTCCACGACGGGTTCGACAGCCGGGAACGCGGTACCCAGCGCCTCCGCAAGCGCGGCGGTCATAAGCTCGAGCGGCTTCGTGCCGTATGCGGTGTTGGCGTCGCCAATCAATGTGATCGTCTCGGACTCCGAGAAATGAATGTACTCCGTATGAGCGCTCCCCCATACGTCTTCGCCGAAATCGCGGTCTTCCGGCCAATCTGCGATCTGGCTTGCTGTCTCCTGCCAGTAGGCTAGTTCAGCTTCTGCCTCTCCGGCATGATTCTCCAGCTTGTGCGCATAGTCCTGATACGAGTCGGAGGTTGGCGGGAGCGCAATCTCTTCACCTTGCCGAACGGCTTCCGCCGCGATCGTGAAATCCTCAAGCAGAATGCGCCACGAGACGCCGTCTACCACCGCATGATGCGCCGCGAGCAGCAAGTGCTGCCCGTCCACGCCCAAGTCGAACAAGCACGCTTTGAAGAGGATGTCTTCATGAAGGTCGAATTCCGATTTGAACTGCTCGCCCAGCTCCGCCAGCATGTCCCGCCGCTCCAGCCCGGATAACGAGGTCAAGTCATAGCATCTCACTGCATAGGCGCTGTCCGCGTCCGTTCGTTCCTTGTAGAACCATGTGTTCGTCCCGCGTTTGAGATTCAAGCGCAGTGCGTCGTGATGGCCGATAAGCGCCCGCATAATCTGTCCGATCTGCCGATGCGTCAGCGGCTGCTTCAGGCGAAGAAGCACCGATTGATGATAATGGCCTGGCTGCGCGAGCTTCCGGTTCATGAACCAGGATAGAATCGGCGTCGGCGTAAGCTCTCCGGCGCTCGGCTCCTTCCGGCCGCTCATCCTCTCCGTCCGAAATTGTATCGACCGTGCCATATCCGCGACGACCGGTCGGCCCAGCATATCGCGTACCTTGATCGTCCCGCCTGCCTGCGACAAGCGGGAAGCGACTTGTATCGCCTTGATCGAATCGCCGCCGAGATGATAGAAGTTGTCGCTCAGCCCGATCGGCGCAAGATCGAGTACCGATTCGAGCGCATCCACGAGCAGTTGCTCCGCCTTCGTGGCGGGGGCGACGTACTCCTTCTTGGCGGAACGGCGCTCCGGCTCCGGCAGACGCGGTCGATCCACCTTCCCGTTAACGTTCAGTGGAATATGATCCATCCGGACATAGGAAGCCGGCACCATGTAATCCGGGAGCGTCCTGCTCAGCCGCGACGCCAAATCGTCATCCGCCCATTGCTGATCCGCGACATAGTAAGCGCATAAATATCGTTCTTGCCCTTCTTGTTCGCGGTCGATGACGACGCAATCGCGAACGCCGTCCAGGCTCAGTAGACAAGCTTCGATCTCGGGCAGCTCCACCCGGTGGCTGCGGATTTTCACCTGATGGTCGATGCGTCCTCCGTATTCCAGCTTGCCCGAGGGCAGGAATCGCGCGAGGTCGCCGGTTCGGTACATGCGCTCCCCCGGCCGGAACGGGTTATTCACGAACCTCTCGCGCGTCAACTCGTCTCGGTTCAGATACCCTCTCGCGACGCCGTCTCCCGCTACATACAGCTCCCCGAGCGTTCCCGGCGGCAGCGGCTGCAGCTGCTCGCCGAGCACGTACAGCTGCACGTTATGCGCCGGTATGCCGATCGGCACCGAGGCTCTGCGGTCCTCGCCTGGATCGAATTTGTGAATCATACAGCCGACGACGGTCTCCGTCGGGCCGTATTCGTTATAGATGTCAATGTCCCCTCCAAATCGATTCGTAATGGCTTGCGCTAAACTGGTTTTAAGATCCTCCCCTCCTACGATGAAACGTTTGACCGACGAATCCCGATAATCCGCATCTTTCAGCAAAGACAAGTGTGCGGGCGTCAGCTTGACCACCGTCGCCTCGTTGTCGCGCATGATTCGATACAGACTGAACTCGTCATCGTCCCGATAGATTTGAATGCGGCCGCCGCTGACGAGCGGCGTGAAGATCGACGTCACCGTCAAGTCGAACGCGAGCGACGTATAGAGCGGGAACACTTCGCCGCTGCCCCGCGTGTAGATCTGCTTCGCCCACCAGATATAATTCGTCAATCCCCGGTGCTCGATCATCGCGCCCTTCGGCTTCCCCGTCGACCCCGACGTGTAGATCACGTAAGCTAACTGCTCTGGCTTCACGCGGTCCAGTGAGAGCGGAGCTTCCTCATTGTCCGTATATAACGCGGTATCCCGCACGTTCAGGCGCATGGTCCTGTACTGAGCCGCACCCTCATGCGTGTCGTCATCCGTCAATAGCAGCATCGAGCCGGAATCGCCAAGCATGAACGCGACCCGATCGGCCGGATAGTCAGGATCGATCGGCAGATACGCGCCGCCGGCCTTCATTACGGCCAGCATCGCGACGACGGATTCAGCCGAATGCCGAGTCAGCAGGCCGACGATCGATTCCTGGCGGACGCCTCTGCCGATTAACACGCCGGCAAGCTTGCTGCTTCGTTCATCCAATTCCCGGTAGGTCATTGCCGCTTCGCCGTCTTGAAGCGCGGTCCAATGCGGATGCCGGCGAGCCTCTTCGGCGAATAAGTCGCATACCGTACGATCGTGCGGATAGTCGGCGGCCGTGTCGTTGAATTCGAGCAGCTGGCGCGTCCTCTCTGCTTCCGTCACGACGTCCAATTGCGCGACTGGTAAGTCCGTCCCTGTCAAAATGTGCGCATTCAACGTCCGAATCACATTCAGCATTTGCTGGATATGGCTCTCGCCGTGATCGGACAGCTTGTAATCGGCATCGAGCGTCAAGCCGCCGGCATCTGACCACTCCTTAATGACGAGCTGAAGGGAATACCACTGATGCCCGCTATAAAATTCGACGTTCTCGACAGCCGCCTGATTGATCGTGGAAGCCAGCTTCGTGTTATAGTAGTTGATACACGTATCGAACAATTGCCCCCCGCTGCCATGTGCGGCGTCCAAATCCCGCAATAGCAGATCGTAAGGATAACGCTGATGAAAGTAACAGGAGGCAAGCTCCCGCTGAATGTCCGTCAGCAGATCGGAAGCATTCATTGTGCCCTCCATGCGCAGACGAAGCGGCATCGTGCTTGTGAACATGCCGAAGATCGACTTCTCCTTGGTGCCGGAACGATTCGCGACCGGCGTCCCGATCGTGATGATATTCTGGCCGGTCGTGCGGTAGAGATATAGGGCGTATAGCATGACGAAGTAAGCGTTCAATGAGGCATTGGCTTGTGCAGCAAAAGCTTTCATGCGGAGTGTGAGTTCTGGCTGGAAAGTGACGGTCATGCGGCTGCCGTCGGTAGGCGCGAGTTGATAGCCCTCATTCGCAATAGCCGGACGAGCGGCGAACTTCTCGTTCCAAAACCGCTTGTTGCGCGCCATGCGAGGCGAGTTCAGGTAGTGCTGTTCTTGCAGAATATAATCGACGTAAGATGAAGTCCCTTCGTTCTCCGGTATCATGCGGCCTTCGGCGAGGATCGCGTAGTTATCCGCGATCTGCTTGGTCATGATCGCGTTGGACCAGCCATCTGCGATGATATGATGGCAGCGGAATAAATAGCCAGCGTCGTCCACTCCGATGCGAAATAGTGTAAACTCGTACAGCGGCTGTTCATCCAACAATTGGAACGGCTTGCCCGCCTGCTCGTCCACCCACTGGCGGAATGCAACTTCCGGAAGGGGCGAACCGGAGAAATCGCGCCGGCCGACCCATGGCGTACCTGCGCTGCCGAAGTATTGATAGGGTTGTCCTTCCCGCTCGCCGATCCGAATCCGCAGCGCGTCATGTTTGCGGACGAAAGCGAGTATGGACTCCTCCAGCATATCTAAGTCGATGAAGCCCTTCATACGAACCGGACCCCCGATATTGTGCAGCGGCGAGCCGGGAAAGATTTGCTCGATGACCCAAATGCGCCGCTGCGGATGTGTCAGCGGGTACTCGGGTTCCCGGGAAAGCGGGCTTGCCACCGAACCGGTCATGATTACGCCTCCAATGCCTGATAGAATCGGGCTGTGACACCCTGATATAGTAGCTAAAAGATACCAAAAGAGGCCAAAAAAAGTCAATCGCCGATTGATTTTGCAATCATTTTCTTCTGTTTTTCTGTCATTATTTTTAGGGATTTCTTCAAGATTCTCATGTGTATTCAACGAAAATACGATTGATATCTTCAATAAATCATTGATTACTCACCTTGCAAGAACACTTATATAGGTCGAATGGCAGATTTTATTTAAACGTTGCGTGAATAGGGTTCGAGGCAGATTGAAAGGTAGGTGGAGCGCGATGATCGAGGTGTTCTACGCGCAATCCGGCAGTCACGAATGGCTGCTGGACGAACGCGCGGCGGCGGATATGCTGACAGAAGAAGAGATCGAACGATACCGGGCATATCGGACGAATGTGAAGCGTAAGGAATTTTTGCTTGGACGGATGATGATGAAGCAGCTGCTCGGACGGAAGTACGGACAATCGCCGCAAGCCGTGAAGCTTGGCAAGAACGCTTACGGCAAGCCAACCTATCCAGGCGAATGGCAGTTCAATCTCTCGCACGCGAACGGCACTGTCGCCTTCGCCCTTGCCAGGCACCGGCGGATCGGCATCGACCTGGAGTTTATGGAGCCCTCCAATCTCAATCTGGTCCACCATATTTGCTCGGCGGAAGAACGGGATTACTTGCAGGCGAAGACAGGCGCGGAGCTCCATGCTTTCTATGAGATTTGGACCAAAAAAGAAGCGTTGATCAAAGCAGCCGGAACGGGCTTCGCGATGGATCCGAAGGAAATCCGGGTGGCGCTCGGCGCGCAGCAGGGCCAACGGGACGGCTGGCTGTTCCTGGAGCCATGTCAACTCCTCTCCTCCTATCAGCTCGCGGTCGCTGTGGAGCGACTCGAACCCGATACCGACGCGCAGGTGCGGATGACGGTCGAGGAGTGGGACGTCCCTCTCCTCTGACACAAAAAGAGGCATATCAACAACATAACTCCTATTCTTCGGCCGCCGGCATCGGCGGCCTCTTCCCCTGCCGGAGCTCCCGGATCGATAAGCCGAAATCCATCTGCAGATGCGGATAATCCGGGAACCCCTTCCAGTCGCCGCCCCAGCTGAAGCCAAGCCCCTTGGCCAGTGTGACGATCTCCATCCAATCTGCTTGTCCGTTGCCATTGCCGTCGTATTCCAAATCCCAAATAATCTCGCCATCCGCCATCTCGAGGGCGAAGTCGACGGCAAGACCGTAGTTATGATAGGAATGACCGCCTTTCACGTTCGTCACGATCGATCCCGGCTCCGACCTTCCCTTTCGGTACAGCGCATCCTGCTCGGCGGCGGAGCGAAAATCATCCGTGATCCGGATGGCGATTCCTCGCTGCTTGCCCGCCTCCTTCAACTGATAGGCCTTAGCGGCGACTTCGGGGTGCAGCCCGGTGACCGGTTTGGGGTGCCGCACGGTTTCGATTGGCATCAATTCAAGGACCGCGGCAGTCAGCAGCGTGAGAAATGTCAGCCATAACAATATACGGAAGGTCGAGCGTTTCTTCTTGGGCTTGCGAGGGTGGATATAGTGCGGTATAGGTTTCATGAGTCCAACTCTTTCTACTTGCGGAATGGGATATTTGGAAAGGCGGGGATGGAGACCGATGGTCGCATCCTTGCGATTACCTATTGTGATAACGAGCGAAACGCGCAAAAAGCTGATACGAACACAGCAAAAAAACCGCAGAGATCGCGGTTTTTCGCAGTTCTATTTAGAGGCGAACCTTGTCAAGGCTCCCGCCTTTGGCGAATAGACGCATTACCCGCTTCTCCACGTCCGGATCCGGCACGAGCGGCGGCGCATGATGCGGTTTTAGCCGGGCGTCGATGATGAGATTGTCGCAGCCCCAATGCTTATGCTCGTAGCGGGCATTCACGCCGTGGATATCGTGCGACGGATTGCTGCGGGTAAACGCGGCCCATAGGAAATTGTCGAACTTCGCGGTCATGAAGTCGCTGTCATCGCAGATAACGATCAGCGGACATTCCGGCAGCGCCCCTCGCTCGCGAATCGCTTCGCCGAGCAGACCGAGCTCCCGTTCCGCTTCCGCATAGCTCGCGAATGCCGGTCCTTGCAGCGCAACGGCCCCCGGCATGATCAGACGCGCCTGCGGGAAGCCGCGCAGCTCCCGAAGAGCCGCCGGCACCTCCGAGCACAATTCGCGCTTCTTCTCTCCGTATGCCGCGAACACAACCTTGCTTCCGCTATTGAGCCCCGTCCCGGAATAGTCAAGCGTATCGATCGTCGTATTCGTGTGAAAATGCACGTCGCGGCCCAAATCCATCCGCTCCAGCATGTAGCCCATGAATTCAGCCTCTCGGTGCGTCGTTACCGGGACGTCGTCCTCGGCCGTGATGAACAAGTATTTCGCCAAGCTGAGCTGTCCCGTCCCGAGGATGCGGCTGGCCAGCGTCAACAGCTCGGTCGGCTGCTTCACCTGCTGGTAAGGCGTATACCGTTCGCTGCCCAGCGCTAGCAGCAGCGGGTGCACGCCGGCGGCATCAACCGCATGCACCTCTTCGACGCCGGGAATTTCCTGCTTGATCGCATCGCCGGTGAGCTCATGGATAAGCGCGCCGAAGCTCGTATCTTCTTGCGGTGGGCGGCCGACGACCGTGAACGGCCATATGGCGTTCGGCTTGGCGTATACTTTATGAACATGCAAATAAGGGAACGGGTGCGTCAAGCTATAATAGCCCAAATGATCGCCGAACGGCCCTTCTGGCTTCGTCTCGTTCGGACGCAGTTCGCCCGTGATGACGAAGTCCGCGTCATGACTGATGCAGTAGCCGTCCTCATATCCGTAGCGGAAGCGCCGTCCGGCCAATAACCCGGCGAATGTCATCTCGCTCAATCCTTCGGGCAGCGGCATGACCGCCGAGAGCGTATGCGCAGGCGGCCCGCCGATGAAGATGCTCACCTTGAGCGGCTCGCCCCGTTTGCTCGCCTTTTGTTGATGGACGCCAATCCCCCGATGAATCTGGTAATGGACGCCGACCTCTCCGTTCAAGGCGTACTCGTTGCCCGTCAGCTGAATGCGGTACATGCCCAAGTTCGCGTTCATGATGCCCGGCTTGGCGGGATCTTCGGAATACACCTGAGGCAGCGTGACGAACGCGCCGCCGTCCATCGGCCAGCTTTGAATCAGCGGAAGATCGGAGATCCGAATCTCTTGCGATAATGAGGAGCCCCTGCCGTTCTTCTTGGCCGGGAGCGCCTTGGTAGCCGCGATTCCCGTGGCAAGGTGACCGAACGGCCGCTTGAGCGCCTTCATCGGATCCCCGCGCAAATCCATTACACGGCGCACGCCATCGAGCGTGTCGCGGAACATGAACTTGCTCCGCTCAAGCGTCCCGAACAAGTTCGATACCGCCCGGTACTTCGAGCCTTTCACGTTCTCGAACAGCAGCGCCGGCCCCCCGGCTTCATATACCTTCAGATGGATCGACGCCATCTCGAGGTAAGGATCGACTTCCTCCTTGATCCGCACCAAGTGACCATGACGCTCCAAATCCGCAACGCATTCTTCCATATTCCTATACATCCCCATGCCCCAATCCTTGAAAAATAGTAGTTCTTCTAACTGTAGCATCAGGGATTGTCCTCGTCAAAAGCCGACGGATTACGCCAGGATGAAACGGCGTTCGCCTTGACTGACGCAGAGGTGATTTCCGAGCGGAGAAGAATAGCCAAACAACCAGCACGGCAGGGCCTAACCGGTTGTTCGCGTTTCCTTTCCGCGTAATGGATGAACGTTGTGCCGCTTTTGACCAGTTTGCACTCGGAATCCCGGAATGCCAGGGACGGAATTAGCGGTAAAGCGAATTCTCCATGCGCATCCACTTGGTCACGCCAATAGATTTGGCAACCCGGAATGGCGTGTCCCCGGTTCGCTTCGACGTTTCCGCTCGCAATCGCTTTGTCGAGCGGCGTCGAAGTACCGTAAGCCTTCGCGAGCTTCGCGTTCGGATCGACGCCTTTACGCAATATTGTCCCGATCTGGACAGCTTCGCCATTCATGGCCGCCAGAAACAACGCTTTCTGCGTGGCAGTCGGCGAACTCAGGCGGCATCATGAATAAGAGCCACAGTCTCCTGCGGCCCTCTCTGTTGCCCCGGATAGGCGGCTAGCATCGCATTAAATTTTCGTAATCGGCCGATACGTGAAATCCTTCGTTATTCGCAGCACCTTCAGCAGCCGGATTCCTTTGGGCTCCGGATTCGGCACCTTGAACTCCATGTACGGGCTAATCGACTTCAGTTCCGCATCCACATCATACACTTCTTTGAACAGCTGGACGTAATCGCCAACCGTCGCTTGCTTGCCCTTATCCAGGAACATCGCATGCTGCTCGTTCTTTACCTCGTAATAATCGACAGCTTCGACGGTGACATAATATTTGTCCTTCGTAACCGTGCTATCGGTCTCCTTGATAAATTCTTTGGTCATCGCATCGTTTCCCCTTTGTGCGCATCGGTGTTGCCACGGATCGGCATGTAGTAGACGTCTTGTAAGCCCTGCCTATTACAATATCCAAATTATCCAAACCGATACATGCCACAACGGCAACGAAAGGCGATGACCGGAGCGAACTTAGCCACGGTTGCCGACGGCTCCTGCCCTCACAGGATAATCGCTCCTATACGCTGGATTCATTGCCAACCGCTTTGTACCTGCCTGCCGTTACTTGGACCGCCCCTCTCGACATTCACATTCCGGAACACTGTGCCCAAGCCACCATTATTCTTGGTATTCATTGGTATTCAATCGTGATTCGTCAAATAATTTTCGCCCTAATTCGGATAATTTTACCTCTGGCTAATCTATCAGAATTATCCGACAATATTAGACGATCCTGGTCAACTAGGGATCGAGTTACAAGGGGAGGTGTGCGATTCAGAGACAAGGTCTTCTGCAAGACGGACCACACTGAAAGCCAGCAGATCTTTAAACGATGACTGAGGAGGAGTTTGATGAGAACGTCTTCACCGCATCCGATCACGGCCCGAAAACTATTGTCGCTCGTCTTGATTGCCGCCCTTCTTATTATGTGCATTCCCGCCATTGCCTCAGCTGCAGACCGCGGCGCCTGGGCGCCCAATGTCGCCTACACCGTGAGCGATACCGTCACCTACGGTGGCAAGACTTACAGCTGCAGACAATCTCACACTTCGCTTGTCGGCTGGGAACCTTCCAACGTTCCCGCGCTCTGGCTCGAGACGACCGGCGGCGGCACGAGCGATACGCAAGCACCAGCCGCCCCGGCTAACCTGCGCGTCACCGCCACCACCTCAACCAGCGTCGCATTAGCGTGGAATGCCTCCACGGATAACGTCGGCGTCACCGGATACGACGTCTACCGCGGCGCTTCGCTCGTGGGCAGCACGTCCGGTTCCACACTCACGTACACGAACACGGGCCTTGCCGCTGGCACGGCTTACTCGTTCACGGTCAAAGCCAAAGACGCGGCCGGCAACGTCTCCGCTGCAAGCGCTTCCGTAAGCGTAACGACGCCGGGCACCGGCGGCAGCGACACGCAAGCGCCTACCGCTCCAACCAATCTGGCGGTTACCGGCACCACGTCCTCCAGCGTCTCGCTCTCTTGGAGTGCTTCGACCGATAACGTCGGCGTGGCCAACTACCAGGTGCTAAGCGGAGCGACCGTCGTGCTGACGGTGACGGGCACGACCGCGACGGTAACCGGTCTTAGCGCTTCCACCGCGTATACGTTCACGGTGAAAGCGAAGGACGCGGCTGGCAATACGTCGACGGCTAGCAACGCGGTTAACGCGACGACCCCGGGTACAGGAACAGGCGGCGGGTCGATTCCGAAGCACACGCTGACCGGATATTGGCAGAACTTCGTGAACGGGGCTACGAATCTGAAGCTTAGCGCCGTGCCGAGCCAATACGATATTATCGTCGTCTCTTTCGCGGAGATGGATGCGAGCAAACCCGGCGGCGTCACGTTCAACGTCGATTCCTCGCTCGCAAGCGCGCTTGGCGGATACACGAACGCCAATCTGATCGCCGACATCGCCGCCAAGAAAGCCCAAGGCAAGAAGGTCGTTCTCGCGATCGGCGGCGAGAAAGGCAATGTGAACTTGAACGCAGCTTCGCCGAACATTAGCAATTTCGTCAATAGCATGTACAGCCTTATCACGCAATTCGGCTTCGACGGCATCGATATCGACCTCGAGAACGGCATGAACGCAGCCAACGTCGCGACGGCCGTGCGCCAGCTTCAGCAGAAGGTCGGCTCCGGCTTCGTGCTGACGATGGCGCCGCAGACGATCGACATGCAGAATGAGAACACCGCCTACATGCAGTTGTACAAGAGCGTGAAAGATATTACGACCGTCATTAATGTCCAGTACTACAACTCTGGCTGTATGCTTGGCCGTGACGGCAAATGCTATTCGCAAGGAACGGTCGACTTCCTGACCGCGCTCACCGATCTGACGCTGCAATGGGTCGCGCCAAGCCAGCTTGGTCTCGGACTGCCAGCTACGACGTCCGCAGCAGGCGGCGGCTACGTAAGCCCGTCCGTAGTTAACAATGCGCTCGGCTGCTTGACGAGCGGCACGAATTGCGGCAGCTACAAGCCGGTTGCCAAATATCCGGATCTGCGCGGCGCGATGACATGGTCGATCAACTGGGATGCTTCCAGCGGATACGCGTACGCCAATACGGTGAAGCCTTATCTGACGAATTTGCCCTAATTTCTCTCCTTCCTGAACGAGAACCCGGGACCTCATTGGTCCCGGGTCTTCTGTAATGTCTATCTAGCGCCAGCGCCCGCCCTATCGCGCTGTCGAACATCCCCATATAGTAGGCGCGGATGCGAACAACCATGGACGATAACCGGTACCGTATGGACAAACGTCGTTAAGCGTCTTGCGGGGCGTCCTTGGCAAATTAACGACAAAGCGTGCCCGTTCCGAGCACGCTCCCAACAGACGCGACTAGCAGGAGTCCTCCCGTGACGCCGTACCAGTGCGGCTTCGATTCGCGAAGCCATGCCAACGAGATATCCCTCGCCAATCTCAGCCAGTCCCGCGCCGAACAAGATCATGGCCGATGGCATGACGTTTCTTCGTCTTTTCAACTAAGGGATCAGTAGAATTTTGCCCGAACTTGCCCGACTCTCGATTAGCCGGTGCGCCTTCGCTCCCTCTCCGAGCGCGAAGCACGCCGGAGGCGCAAGCTTCAGCGTCCCCGCTCTCAGCGCGCCGAACAAGGCTTCGCTTCGCTCGATACGCTCTGCCCGGGTCGTCAGATGGTTCCACAAATCGCCGCCTGTGAGCGTCTTCGACTCATCCATCAGCATGCGGGGATCGATCGGCTGCGGATCGCCGCCCGCCATGCCGAAGAAGACGACCGTCCCGCGTGTGCGCACTGCGCGAAAACTATCAATCAGTGTGACGCCTACGGAATCGTAAGCCGCATGGACGCCGTGCCCGCCGCTCGACCACGCCTTGGCCGCATCCGCCCAATGACCGCTTTCCCCGTAGAGCAGCACTTCGTCCGCGCCGGCTTCTAGCGCTTTCTCCCGTTTACTCTCGCTCGACGTCAAGCCGATCACGCGCGCGCCGCGGCCTTTGGCTAGCTGGCAAAGCAGTTGACCGACCCCGCCTGCGGCCGCATGGACCAGAACTTCGTCTCCCGGGCGCACACGATAACTGTCGTGAACCAAATAATGAGCTGTCAATCCTTGCAGAAGCACAGACGCCGCTTGTTCGAATGTAATATCCGGCGGCAGCGGAATCGCCTTCTCCATCGGGACGGCAACCAGCTCCGCGTTCGCGTGGGGCACGTCACAGAACGCGACCCGGTCGCCTGGCTGCAAGCCGCCCGAATCCCCTTCCACCCGCTCCACGACGCCGGCGCCTTCGTATCCGAGAATGTAAGGCGCTTCGCCAACCAAATGATAATGCCCTTTGCGCCGATACACGTCGGCGAAATTAAGGCCGATCGCTTTCATCCGGACGAGTATCTGTCCGTCTTGGGGCCGCGGCTCCGGAATCTCCCGCAGCGTCAACACTTCCGGTTCGCCGAACCGGTCGAATACCAAAGCTTTCATACTTTATCCCTCTTGTCTGTATTAATCGTCTTCCCTTGTTAGGCGCGTACAGGCACTTTGAAGTACCTATAGTACTTCAAAGTACGTACTGGTCTCCGCCACGCATTCCATTCATAATAACATTCACCGGCCGGTGACAACAGAGGAAGCGGAGTGAGAGAACATGGCGCTTGATGCCAAACGCGCCGCATGGGCGCTGCTCGCCTTGGCGATAAGCGCCTTTGCGATCGGAACGACGGAATTTATTAGCGTAGGGCTGCTGCCCTTAATCGCAGATGACTTGAACATATCGGTGGCCACCGCAGGCTTAACCGTGACTTTATACGCGCTCGGCGTGACGTTCGGCGCGCCGGTACTGACCTCGCTCGCTTCGGGCGTCGGTCGCAAGACGCTGCTGATCTGGATTATGGTCGTCTTCATCGCGGGCAACTCGCTAGCCGCGATGTCCGGAGGAATCGCGATGCTGCTGATCGCGCGGATCATATCCGCTCTATCTCATGGCATCTTCATGTCCATCGGCTCGACGATCGCAGCCGAGCTGGTTCCGGAGAACCGCCGGGCGAGCGCGATCGCCACTATGTTCTCGGGCTTAACCGTCGCGACGGTGACAGGCGTTCCGCTCGGCACGTTCGTCGGCCAGCAACTCGGCTGGCGGGCCGCGTTCGTGGCGATCGCCGTTATTGGCGCCCTGGCATTGCTCGCGAATTTGATCATGGTACCCGCCGCGCTTCGCAAGGGCGGCAAGACGCCAGTCCGCGAACAGCTGCGGCTCGTCACGAACGGCCGTCTTGCGCTCGCTTTCCTTATTACGGCGCTCGGCTACGGGGGCACCTTCGTCGTCTTCACGTATTTGTCGCCGCTGCTGCATGACATCACGGGATTTCAACCCTCCACGGTTGCGCTCATTCTGCTGGTGTACGGCATCGCGATCGCGATCGGCAATCTTATTGGAGGCAAGGCCGCTAATCGCAACCCGCTTAACGCGCTGTTCTATATGTTCCTGGTGCAAGCCGTCGTCTTGCTCGTGCTGACATTCACCGCTCCCATCAAAATAGCGGCGCTCATCACGCTGTTCGCCATGGGCTTGCTGGCCTTCATGAACGTGCCGGGTCTTCAGGTGTACGTCGTGAATCTCGCCGAGCAATACGCCCCCAAAGCCGTCGATGTCGCGTCGGCCGTCAACATAGCAGCCTTTAATGCCGGCATCGCGCTCGGTGCATATTTGGGCGGCATCGTGGCAGAACGCATGGGGCTCGTCCATACCGCTTGGGTCGGCGCCGTCATGGTCGCATTAGCAGCCATCTTAACGGCTTGGAGCCGGCTGCTGGCACGCCGAGACCAAGTGCCAGCGACAATAATGAAAGCCGGTTAATTAATCGACATCATCTCTATTTCCATCTCAAACCTACATCTATTCATTCAGGAGGAACATGCAAATGACACAATCGATTCAAAGCCGCACGACGCTAAATAACGGCATCGCAATGCCTTGGTTTGGCCTTGGCGTATTCAAAGTCGAGGAAGGCGAGGAATTGGTTCAAGCGATCCGCTCGGCGGTGAAGCGCGGATACCGCAGCATTGACACGGCCGCGATCTATGGCAATGAAGCAAGCGTCGGTCAAGGCATTCGGGAAGCTTTAGCCGAGAGCGGCTTAACCAGAGATCAGCTGTTCATTACCTCGAAAGTGTGGACGGCTGATATGGGCTACGAGGAGACGCTGGCTGCGTATGAAACCAGCTTGGCGAAGCTCGGTCTCGATTATCTCGACCTCTACCTCATCCATTGGCCGGTTGCAGGTAAGATCAACGACACATGGCGCGCCATGGAGAAGCTGTACCAGGATGGACGGGTCAAAGCGATCGGGGTCAGCAATTTCCAGGTTCATCATCTCGAAAGCTTAATGGAGACGGCTGAAATCAAACCGGTCGTCAACCAGGTCGAATTCCACCCGCTGCTCGTACAGGAGGAGCTGCGTGCATTCGCGAAGGCGCAAGACATCCAGCTCGAAGCATGGTCTCCGCTTATGCAAGGGATGCTGCTCGATCACCCGGTACTGCAGACAATCGCGGAGTCGCACGGCAAATCGGTGGCGCAAATCATCCTACGCTGGGATTTGCAGCATGGCGTAATCACGATTCCCAAATCGACAAAGGATCACCGGATCGCGGAGAATGCCGATGTGTTCGATTTCGCCCTGTCGGACGAAGACATGCGTCGCATTGACGCCTTGAACGAGAACCGCCGCGTCGGCCCGGACCCGGACAACTTTGATTTCTAATCCGCTCTGGATATGACGAAAGGGCGCTCCCAACAGCCGGTAAACCGACTGATGGGAGCGCCCTTTCCTTATCCCTAACTAAGCTGCGGTGATTATGCGCAAGGGCCGTATCCCAGCTACACGCGGAACTTGCCGATCGTATCTTTGAGCGCACCTGCCATATTACGAAGCTGCTCGGCGAATCCGGCCACTTCCTGCATGGACGCTAGCTGCTCCTCCGATGCCGCCGCGACGCGCGCGGAGTCCATCGAAGAATTCGACGCAATGCGTTCGACGTTGTTCAAGGAGACGGCGACGTGCTCGCTGCCCGCCGACATTTGCTCAGACGCGGCGGATACTTCGCCGACTTGCTCCGACACTTGGCGGATCGATTCGACGATCGCCCGGAATGTCTCGCCAGCCTTGTTGGCGACGATCGTGCCTGTCTGCGCTTCGGCCATCGATTGCTCCAGCGAATCGACGGCTTCGCCGGTCCGTTCACTGATGCCTTGGAGAATATCCGCGATCTGTTCGGACGATGTCTTCGAACGCTCCGCCAGCTTGCGGATTTCTTGGGCGACGACGGCGAAGCCTCTGCCATGCTCGCCGGCCCGCGCCGCTTCAATGGAAGCATTGAGCGCTAGCAGATTCGTCTGGTTCGCCACTTCGCCGATCAATGCGATCATCTCGCCGATCCGGTTGCTAAGTTGTCTCAGCTCATGCATGGTGCCGACCGATTTGTGCAAGTTTTGTTCGATCGCTTGCATTTGAACGACTGTCGATTCCATGTCCGCTTGGCCGAGATTCGCGCTGCCGGACGAGTCGGCCGCAAGCTCCGAGACGATAGACGACGATTCCGCGATGCGGCCGATACCGATGATCATCTCGTCCATGGCACGCTGCGAGTTGCGGAAATGCTGGAGCTGCTCGTCAAGCCCGGCTGCGATACTCTGAATCGCGTTTGTGATTTCTTCCGTCGCGTGAGCTGTTTGCTGGGCGCTCTCCTGCAGATTGACCGAAGCGTCGGACACTTCGCCGGATGTGTGGCGGATGCTGTTCGTCAATTGGCGCAGACTTCTCACCATATCATTGAAGGCATTCGTCGCTCTGCCGATCTCGTTATTGGACCCGGTCGGAATTTCGACGGTGAGATCGCCCTGCGCCGCGATGTTCGAGACTTCTGCCAAGCGCTTGAGCGGACGTACGGCAATGCGCACCATGATAATGGAAATCGCGATCGCAACGAGCGTGAACAGAAGACCAACCACGATATTCGTCCACAGAATACGGTTGAGCGAAGCTTTCACCATACCGTAATCGAAATCGATGCCGAACAACGCGACCGCTTTGCCGCTGTCGTCTTTAATTGGCGCCAAATACGAAATGTACGTCCCGAAATCGTCCGTATAATCGTCGGTCAACGCGAACCCCTTAGCCATCGCCTCGTCGTAGCCCTTTTCGAAAATACCGGTCATTACATACTCCGTGCCTATGAAATTTTCTGCTCCGTCGGCTGGATTGTGCGCATATTGGGAATTATACAAATACGTTTTGCCGTCTTGTTCGATCTTATCCGCTGTCAAGATATACGCGCCGGCGACGATTTCGTTATTCACCATGGCGTTCTGATCGGCCAGCAATTCGTCGAACGCATGTCCGGTCAGCGGCTGTTTCTCGTTAATAGCTTTCGTCGTCTCCGCCACTAGGTCGCTTTTGGCTTGCGTAAGTGCCGTGAAGACGGTGCCGTATTCCTCGAACTGCTCGAAATAGGCGGCTTTCTGATCCCGAATGGAAAGCGTGATCATCGATCCGATCACGACAATGAACAGGATGGATAGTACAAGCGAGCTTGTCAACGCCAAACTCTTGGATTTCAACAATTTGAACACAGGTAGCCTCCTCATGATGTGACCTATCTGATTTATCGGAATTTCCCCCTTGAAAATACAGCCCTAACCAACATTTTCTTTTCACCCCAACATTCTAATATTCTCGCGACGACAACCAACAACAAAAATAGGCCAACCAGAAATCTCCGATTGACCAAATAATATGGTGCCGCTGCCGGCTCCTTGCGTGTCTTCGCGTACGGTTAAGGCTGCGCGGCATCCGGGTCCTGCGCCGCATTCATATCCATGTAGAACACTTCCCATAAATGATGGTCCACGTCTTGGAAGCTCCATTGGTACATAAAACCGTGGTCGGCCTTGTCGCTCGACGGCTTGCCGCCTGCGGCCAGCGCCTGGCTCACGACGGCGTCGACCTCTTCCCGGCTGTCGACCGATAACGCGAATATCGCCTCGGCCGTTGCCTCGGCATTCGCAATATCTTTGGCGACGAACGTACGGAAATAATCTTCGACTAACAGCATCGCGTACATATTCTCGCCGATCGCCATACAAGCCGCGTTGTCGTCCGTGAAATTCATATCGAATTCGAACCCGATTTCGCCGAAAAACGCCATCGACCGCTTCAAATCTTTCACCGGCAAATTTATGAAAATCTGCTGTGCGCGAAATGCCATATCAAGCTCACCTCATCATCGAATTTGCCCGGGTGCGGGCTGCAAATCAAGCTTACCATGCAAGAGCAGGCCGGGGTTTCTTCTCGATTGCGCACTTGGCGAGCATCCAATGATATGACGAAGAGGCTTGCTGCGCGCAAGCCTCTTGCAGATGGCGGACCGTTAATCGCATCCGCTCTCCGATATGAGGTTATCAGAGCTTGTCCCGCCCCTACTCCTCGAACGCCACGTTATGATAGACTTGCTGGACGTCTTCCAGGTCCTCGAGCGCGTCGATCATTTTCTCGAACTTGACCAAGCCGTCCTCAGGCAGCGTCACGTCGTTCTGAGCGAGCATCGTCAGCTCCGCGACCGAGAATTCGGTAATTCCGGCATTCTTGAACGCTTCTTGCACCGCGTGGAATTGATCCGGTTCGGCGTACACGATAACCGTCTCGTCTTCTTCGACGATATCGCGCACATCCACGTCGGCTTCGAGCATCAGCTCCATCACTTCATCCAGCGACTTGCCTTCAACGCCAATCAGCGCCGTCGCGTCGAACATATAAGCGACGGATCCGCTGACGCCCATGTTGCCGCCGTTCTTCGTGAACGCCGCGCGTACGGCCGATGCGGTGCGGTTCACATTGTTCGTGAGCGCGTCGACGATGACCATCGAACCGTTCGGGCCGAAGCCTTCATAGCGAAGTTCTTCATAAATTTCGTCGGAGCTGCCCTTGGCCTTCTCGATCGCGCGGTCGATGATCGCCTTCGGCACGTTGTACGTTTTGGCCCGCTCGAGCACGACCCGCAAGGAACGGTTCGATTCCGGATCCGGCTCGCCCTTCTTCGCGGCTACGTAGATTTCAAGGCCGAATTTAGCATAAATGCGGCTTGTATTAGCGTCTTTGGATGCTTTTTTTTCTTTGATGTTGTTCCACTTGCGACCCATGATGTTCCCACTTTCTTCAAAGATTTATTCTCATTATAACCGATTTTCGCGCAGAATGGACTCCCCCTCATACCGGAATTCTGACCAGATCGTTCAAAAGTTCAATTTTTGGCCACCGTCGCTGCTTTGCCAAGATTCTGATCAATTATCAAGTACGCTATTCATTCCGACACCTGTCTTTCAACTTCAAGATAATAATGGACTTCCCCCGCTTCATAGGTATAGTGGGACGTTATTTCGATCAATGCTCTAGCATCCATCGGCACAAGGAGGTGAATCTCATTCCGCTCATTACTCGGGCAACGTTCAACGCCACCGGCGCGATCACGTTCACCGGCAATACGCTGGGCCTAAGCCGATCCGAGACGGCAGGCGTTCCAGGAACGCAAGACAGCATCGGCGCGTTCACGACGACGAATTCGACCGGCGCCTACGGATCCTATCCGAGCGGCACGACTAGCGCGTACGCAGGCAACAGTTCATCCGCAATTCTTACGCTGCCCGCCGGCAGTACCGTGTTATATGCCGAGTTAATTTGGGGCGGCTCCTATATTAACGGCAACGTAGATTTGAGCGCATTCATTAACAATGCCGTCACGTTCACGACGCCCGCCGGCACGTTCTCCATCTCCCCGGATTCGGCGACCAGCAATACGGTCAATCTCGGCAACGGCGCGTTCGCCTATACACGCTCAGCCATCGTGACAACACAGGTACAGCAAGCCGGAGCCGGTACATACACGACCGGCAACGTCGTCGGCACGATCGTTATCAACAACGATTCGACGGCCAATCACGCCGGGTGGACGCTTGGCGTCATCTACAACAATCCGAGTCTGCCCTTCCGCAACATGTCGCTGCGCGCCGGCGCCGTCCTCGTTCAGTCCACGTCCGCCTCGGTATCCACGACGCTGACCGGCTTCGCAACGCCGCTCTCGGGTACGTTGGGCGGAAGAGCCTTATTCAGCGCTCAGGAAGGCGACGCCAACAGAACGGGGGATCAGGCGCTATTCGGTCCTACCGCCGCAACGGCCGTCGCGTTGTCTGGGCCGAATAACTTCGCCACCAACTTCTTCGCCTCCCAGATCAACGGTGATACCGGCACGCTGAGTACGACAGGCACCTTCGGTACGCGCAACCAAACGAACGGTACGCCGGGCACGAATATCGTCGGAGGCCGCCAAGGCTGGGATATTACGAACGTCGATGTGTCCGCCCGGTTGGTGAACAATCAATCTTCGGCCGTACTTATTCTGACGACCTCCGGCGATGCGTACGTCCTGAATGCGAACGCCATTCAGATCAACATCAACGCACCGAACGTCACGCTCGCCAAGAGCGCGAACGTCTCTGGAGCCATCGTAGGCGACGTGATCACCTACACCGCAACGGTCCGGAACACGGGAACCGCGAACGCTTCCAGCGTCGTACTTACCGATCCGCTTCCGGCCGGCCTGACTTTCGTCACAGGCAGCGTGACGGTCGAAGGCGTATCCCGGCCGACTTACGATGTATTGGCCGGCGTTCCGGTCGGGACGCTTGCGATCAACGGCGCCGTGACCGTCACGTACCGCGCGACCGTTACCTCGAATCCTGCGCAGGTCGCGAACACCGCGAGCGCCGCTTTCTCGTTTCAGAGCGTGGCCGGCGGCCCGACGATCACAGGTGTCATTCCTTCGAACACGGTCACGACGCCGATCTATGCGCCGGTCATGTCGATCGTCAAGAGCGCGAACCGTGCAAGCGCCACGGTCGGCAGCACGGTGACGTATACGCTCGCGGTCCGGAATACGGGCAATATCGGCGCGGCGACGACCGTTACGGACAATATCCCTGCGGGCAGCTCGTTCATTGCCGGCACGTTCCGCGTGAACGGCACCGTCGTACCCGGCGCGAATCCGGCATCGGGGGTGGCCATCGGAACGGTCGCGGCGACCACGACGGTAACCGTCACCTTTGACGTACAGGTTAATTCGGTGCCGTCTCCGCCTCAGTTCGTCGATCAGGCCACGGCGCAGTATACCTTCTCTCCTCCGGATGGCAGAACGGTGTCTGGAAGCGCGTCGTCCAACAGCATCACCTTGCCGGTCTCGCTACCGAACGTGATCGTCGCCAAAACCGCCAGTCTGAGCAGCGTCACGGTCGGCGATTCGATTACGTATACCTCGGTTGTTAGCAACAACGGAACCGAAGCCGTCACGAACGTGATCCTGAGCGACGTCCTTCCCGCCGGCACTCAATTCATCAGCGGGAGCGTCACGGTCGGCGGCGCGCCGGTGCCTGACGCCAATCCGGCAAGCGGCATCGCGATGGGAACGCTGGACGCAAGCAGCTCTGTTAGCGTGACGCTCCAGGCGCTGGTCGTCTCCGTGCCGGCAAGCGGTCAGCTACTGAACCGTTCGAGCGTTTCGTACTCGTCCGGGACGCTTGCCGCTGGCTCGACGTCGAACACGACGACGACGATTGTATCCCGGCCGGTCATCAACATCGCCAAATCGGCCAATACGAGCGCGGCCTCGGTCGGCGATACGATCACGTATACGCTTGTAACGACGAATACCGGCAATATCAGCGCGGCTGTCACGATCAGCGACAATATCCCGGTCGGGTCGGCGTTCGTCCCGAACAGTGTAACGATCAACGGTGCCGCAAGTCCGGGACTATCGCCTTCAGCCGGATTCAGTATTGGCACGCTCAATCCGGGTGGAGGCGTGACGGTCACCTTCCAGACCGTCGTCAATGCGCTGCCGTCCCCTGCCGTTCTAACGGATCAGGGAACGGCGAGCTTCACGTTCACGTTGGCAGACGGCAGGACGATTTCAGGCGCAAGCAGCTCCAATACGCTGACAATTCCCGTATCCGCGCCGAACGTCACGCTTACGAATAGCGCCAGCGATACCGCGGCGGCTGTGGGCGAGCTGTTGACCTATAGTATCACGGTGACGAATAAAGGCGTTTCGCCCGTAAGCAATGTCGTCTTATCGGATCCGGTTCCAGCCGGGGCGGCATTCGTGGCGGGCAGCGTGATCGTCAATGGAATCGCTGCCCCTGACGCAAATCCCGGATCGGGCATCGCGCTGCTCACGCTCAATCCCGGTGGCGTCGCATCGGTATCCTTTCAAATCCGGGTGACCGGCATACCGGCAACCGGACAATTATCGAATGCCGCGAACGCAACTTTCACGTCCGGCGCGTTCTCCGGCACCTCGATCTCGAACACAGTCGCAACGCCCATCGCTCAGGCCGTCATCACGCTCGCGAAGAGCGCAAGCTTAGCTAACGCAACGGTAGGCGACACGTTCACCTATTCCTTCGCGATTACGAACAGCGGGAACGCAGCCGCCAACGTCACGCTGACGGACCAAGTCCCCGAAGCGTGCGTCTTTATCACCAACAGCGTGCTCGTAGACGGTTCCCCGCTGCCGGGCACAAGCCCGGTAACCGGCATCCCAGTAGAGAACGTCCCTCCCGGAGGGACGGTCATCGTTAGTTATGTCGTCACGATCGATTCCTATCCGAGCTCGCGTCAGCTTGTTAACCGAGCGCAAGCCGCCTTCTCCTTCAATCTCCCGAACGGAAGAACCGTCACGCGTACAGCCAGCTCGAATACCGTCATTGTCAAGGTGGCGCTGCCGAGCGTGTCGATCGTCAAGAGCGTCAACCGCACCGCGGCCATTGTAGGCGATTCGCTGCAATTCACCTCTCTGCTGACCAATAACGGAGGACCCGCCATCCATGGCGTCATCATCCGGGACATCCTCGCGGCGAACGTCGCTTTCGTCCCGGGAAGCGTCATGGTGGACGGCGCTTCGCGACCAGCAGCATCGCCGGCCGACGGCATATCAATCGGTTCACTGGCTCCTGGAAGGGCCGTAACCGTTACATTCGAGGTGAGCGTAATTATGGCAATCCCGTCTCAAGTTACGAACCAATCCACGGCAAGCTTTACGTCGGGCACGTTCTCGGCGACCTCTTCGTCCAACGTGACCACGACGCCGGTCACGCAGCCCCAAATCGCGCTGGTCAAATCATCCAGCACAAGCAATGCCACATTGGGCGATTCGATTACGTATACGATCGTCGTCTCGAATACGGGCAATCTGCCAGCGAATGTGACGGTCACGGACACGATTCCGGCGGGGACGACCTACACGGAGAATAGCGTCATCGTCGACGGCTTTCCGCTTCCCGGCCTATCGCCCGTAACCGGTATAGCCCTCGGACCGCTGGCTCCCGGCGTTTCAGCCACCATCACCTTCGGCGTTGTCGTCACGTCATTGCCTTCTCCGCAGCAGCTGTCCAACGTCGCGTCGTCTACGTTTACGTATACGCCGCCGGACGGAAGAACCATTACGGGAAGCGCACAGTCCAATACCGTCTCCTTCCCTGTCTCGGCGCCGAACGTCGGCTTAATCCTTAGCACCCCATCTACGGCACTCACGGTCGGCGATACGGTGACATATTCTGCCGTCATTACGAACAGCGGCATTGAACCGGTAACACTGGTCCAATTCACGACGCTCTTGCCGCCAGGCACATCCTTCGTTCCGGGGTCGGTAACCGTGGGCGGCACGCCTGTTGCCGGCGCAAGTCCGATCAGCGGCGTGCCGATCGGCACGATCCCGGCCGGCAATTCCGTAACCGTAACCTACAGCTTGCTCGTCCAATCCGTACCGACGCCGGCGCAGATCGATGCCACTGGTTCGGCTACCTTTACCACTGGCGCTTTCCATAGTGTGTCATACTCCAATACGGTGAGTACGCCGATCTACCAGCCCGTCATCGGCACCGTCAAGAGAGCCAGCTCGGATCACGTCACGCTCGGCAACACGGTCACCTATACGCTCACGGTTTCCAATACGGGCAACTATCCGGCGACCATCACATTGACCGACCCCATCCCGACCGGCGCATCATTCGTTGCGAACAGCGTGCTGGTGAACGGCGCGCCTCTGGCAGGCGCTGATCCCGTGACGGGCATTAGCGCAGGCGTGGTCGCACCAGGCGCATCGCTATCGGTGTCGTTCTCTATCGTAATCGAGACACTGCCGAACCCGCAGCAGATCGTCAATCAAGGCACCGCCGCGTTCGGGTACACGCTGCCTGACGGCCGATCGTTCAACCAATCTTCCGTCTCGAACCCCGTCGTGATCCCCGTATCCGCGCCGAATGTCGCAGTCGCGAAAAGTACGCCGTCCACAGCGCTTGCAGTCGGCGATACCATAACGTACACGACGACGGTGACGAACAGCGGCGTTGATACGGTCAATAATGTTCAGTTTACCGACCCGCTTCCGACCGGTACCGCGCTGGTTCCCGGATCGGTGACCGTGGATGGCGTCGTGCGGCAGGACGGCAATCCCGCAACCGGGATCATTATTGGCAGCTTGACGACAGGACAGACGGTCGTAATCGCCTTCAATGCAACGGTCGCGACACTGCCAAGTCCTGCGGTGCTTAATAACCAGTCTTCCGTTACCTTCACGTCTGGCGTCTTCTCAGGCGTGACGTTCTCCAATATCACGACGACGCCGGTGTACCAGCCAATACTAAGCGCAGTCAAAAGCGGCGGAACAACCGCCGCCACCGTCGGCGACACGGTCACCTATACGATCAACCTGTCTAACGCGGGCAACTATGGCGCCACCGTCACGTTAACGGATACGATTCCGACCGGTACCGTCTTCCTGCCGAACAGCGTGCTCGTAGGCGGCCAGCCCGTACCAGGGGCAGATCCGTCCACGGGCATTCCGCTTGGCGTCGTGGCGGATAGAGCGACCGTCTCTTTCTCCGTCGTCGTGGAGAGCTTGCCGCCCAATCAGCTTCTGACGAACCAAGCATCGGCCACGTTCTCTTTCACGCTTCCGGACGGACGAACGCTTGGCGGCTCGCTGACCTCCAATACGGTGACGATTCCGGTATCCGCGCCGAATGTTGCCGTCGTCAAGTCGACCTCCGCGACCGATGCCGTCGTCGGTGATACGATATCCTATTCCATTGCGGTAACGAATAGCGGGATTGAAAACATTGGCAGCGTGGTGCTGACCGACGCGATCCCGGCCGGCGCAGCGTTCGTGCCGGATTCCGTGACGGTCGACGGCTTGCCGCGTCGAGGCGCCATCCCGAGCAACGGGGTCTCTCTGGGCACGATCGCGCCAGGCGGCACCGTTACGGTTGCGTTCAACACGACGGTGACAAGTCTGCCGACGCCGCCTGCTCTCGGCAACCGGGCATCCGTTACGTTCACGTCCGGCTCTTTCTCGGGCAGCACGTTATCGAATCCGGTCGTCACGCCCGTCTACCAGCCAATCATCGCCGTACTCAAAAGCGCAAATACGACGAATGCAACGGTCGGCGATACCATCAACTATCTGTTGTTCGTCACCAATTCCGGCAATTTGCCCGCAACTGCAACGCTTACCGACCAGATCCCGGCGGGCGGGGCGTTCGTGCCGAATAGCGTGCTCGTCAACGGCGTACCGCAGCCCGGCGCGAACCCGACAGCGGGCATTCCCGTTGGCGTCGTGAACCCAGGGGAGACGGTAAGCGTGAGAGTATCGCTGGAAGTGACCGTCGAGACGCTCCCGGCGGGTCAACAACTGGTGAACCAAGCCGCTGCCACTTTCACCTACTCGCCGCCGGACGGCCGCGTTCTTACGGGCAGCGCGGCTTCGAACACGCTTGTCATTCCGGTATCTTCGCCGGATGTCTCCGTTGCGAAGAGCACGAGCGCGATCGATGCCGTCGTCGGTGATATCATCACGTACAGCATTCTCATTACGAATAATGGCAACAGTCCCGTCAATAACGTCGTCCTTGTCGACCCTGATCCGGCCGGGACGGTATTCATTCCGGGAAGTGTTATCGTTGCCGGTACCGGCCGTCCGACCGCCAATCCGAATACCGGCATCGTGGTCAACACAATCGCCAGCGGCGATTCAGTCACGATTGCCTTCCAAGTGCGGGTCGTCACGATATGACGGCCGATGGACCGCGCGAATTCTCCGTTCAGAATCAGACGCACGTCCGTTTCCGGAACGGCTCGTACGAAGGCGTCGCGTATTCCAACACGGTCAGTACGCCGCTCGTCGGTCCACTGCTGCAAGTAGCCAAAAGCGTAAGCGTAACGCGTGCAGCCATCAATCAGATCGTCACGTATTCGGTCGCGCTTACGAACACCGGGAATCGCGCCGCCGAGGTGACGGTCGTCGATCCATTGCCGGCGGGCCTATCGTTTATTGCCAACAGTGTCCTCATTGGAGGCGTCCCGTTAACGGGCGTCTCCCCTTCGAGAGGGATTCCGGTCGGCAGCGTGGACATCGGCGCTACTGTCAAGCTCACCTTCCAGGCTATCGTCGTCAGCATCCCGCCTGGCTTGCAGTTCGCCAATCAGGCGCGGGCTGATTATGCCTTCACCGCGCAATCCGGCAGAACTGTGCGCGGGTCGATTCTCTCGAACACCGCCGCTTTCGGCGTGATCCCTTATCGGCTGTCCGTCTCGGCCAGTTCGAGCACGAACGTTACTTTTGCCGGTGATGTCGTCTCTTACGAAATCGTGCTGACCAATGAGGGAGGTGAAGCGCTCGAGAACGTCCTGATCACGATTCCGCTGCCGGATGACTTCGGCTTCGTTCCGGGGAGCGTAGTGATCGGCGGCGTGTTTATGCCCGGCATCGAACCGGGCAGCGGCATTCCGATCGGCCTTCTTCAACCCGGGCAGACTGTACGGGCTACCGTTGGCTTGCGCGTCGCCGGCGTTACCTCTGGCGAACAGGCTGTCGTACAAGGTCGCATCGATTACACCGTCGGCGGGGTCGCAGCAAGTCTTCTCGCCAACCCGCTCGTCTTCACGGTCGTCAAGCCCAAAGTCACTGTGCAGCTGCAGGTAAACCGTACTCGGGCGAGCGTTAACGATACGCTGCAGTACGCAGCTGTCGTCCGTAATGACAGCAGCTTCGCACTCGATGCCCGGCTAACCGGCATCATCCCGCCCGGCACGGCGTTCATCCCAGGCAGCGTGACCCTCGACGGCCAGCAGCAGTCCGTAACCCGGATCGAGAGCGGGATTCCGCTCGGCACGCTGCGCGCCAATTCGAACGCGGTCATCCGTTATCGCGTCAAGGTGCTGCCGTCTGCGATCGTTCAAGGGCTCCCGCCTATCCTCGAAGGCGCGCTCGCCTCGTTCACGTTCCGGCTCGCGGACGGGAGGGTCGTGAGCATGACAGCGGCCGCCAATACTGTGAAGACGGATCTGTATGCGCCGCTCATTAGTGTCACGGCTGTCTCACAGCCACAATACGTTGAACCGGGCGAGTCCGTCGGCATCAGCGCGGTCATACGCAATAGCGGTAACCTGAGAGCGGAAGTCACGCTTCTGCGGACCGACCATCCCCCCGAATATTTCATACGCGACGTTCGGATCGGCGGCCGAAGCGTGCCGGGCTTCCCGCTCGCAGAAGGACTTTACGTGGGTGATATTCCGCCGGGCGAATCGATACGGGTCGCCTACATTGGCGTGATCGGCGACTACTACGATGTGGCCTTGCCCGATATTGTCGGCAGCTTCACGGCGAGATTCGCCTATCGGTTCGAGGACCAGATCAACATCGGCGAGAGCCGCTCGAACGAATACGTCATTGTCGTCGACCAAACGAACGAGTAACGATCCGCTTGCAAAAAGGCTGTCCCGCGCAGCAATCGCTCGCGCAAGGGCAGCCCCCCTCTCTCTCCATTCTGCTTCCCCTTCGTCTCCGCTAGAACGCCTGCGATAATCGGCAATCGCCCGCTGGAATGTCGCGATCTACTATATGGATTACCAGCCTCTCGACTCTGCTTGAATAGGCAGCTTGAGCTGTGCCGCCGCCTCCCGCAAAAAATGATCCCCAGCAAAATCGCGTCGCAAATGCCTCCAATCATCGGGGAGCGCGAAGGGTTGCCGGTAAGCGTTCATGCCGTGCAAGGAGGCCAGATCCTCCGCATAAACCGCAGCCTCCCAGCGAATCGACGCGATGACGCGAAGGACGATGTCGAACGGAAAGCCGGTCGCGCGGCTAATGAATCCCGCTGCCATGGCCGGCTGCTCGCGCAGGCACTGATGCGCCTTCAAATGCGCGCGCAAATAAGCGAAGACGAACGTTTCCCGCCCGGATAACCATTTCTCGTTCACGACGATTCCGGTCAAATAGTCCGCATCGCAGCCTTCGAATGGCAGCAACCGGCCCAGCCCGTAGGTTCGCGCCATCGTGGCGTAGGGCTCGCATACCGCCCAGGCGTCCGACGACGCCTGCAACATATCGTCGAAATTGCGGTCCGAATCCTGATCGACGATCACCGCATCCGTTGCGCTTGCGAAATCAAGCGATCGGCTAAGCCGATGCCACGAACTGGAGTGGCGCAGCGTCTTGATCGTCCGCTTCGACAGCTTGCTTAAATCGCGGATACCCGATCCGTCCTGCACGACGCACGACATGCCGCTTCCGGCCGCGCTCTTCCCGTCGAAGGCGAGCAATCTCGCCTTGAACGAAGGGAACAGTTCGCTGATTCGGTACAAATTCATCATGGGCAGATCGCCTAACGATGCGATGTGAAGCCGGCCGGCAACCATTTCCTCCAGCTGTCTGGGCCCATTCAAATCCACCCACCGGTACCGAGGCGTTCCGCTACCTGCTGTCCCTCCCATCTCTCGAAGCTCGGCATCCAGAAGGCCAAGCTCCCGGATCAAGACGGAGCCCCACATATGCGCATTTCGGCTTTGACAGCCGATGACGATGATGCCCCCATCGCCGTCCTCCTGTTGCCCGCGGGCGGCGACCAGCTCCGCATGGGCGCGAATCCAGACGTCCATCCGGTTCCGGTCGACATAGACGTCCCTGGCAATCTTGATTGTCGGGAAGCCGCGATCCTTGCGCCATCGGTTGATGGTCGAACGGCTGACCTGCAAATAATCCGCCGCCTCCTGCAATGAAATCAATTTCAATTCGATAGTCATTCGACCCTCCCATAAAATGGAACTCGAGCGCAATGGCGATCATTCGCGCGTCACTGCGATTCATCCTCTTGGCCGCTTTTCCGCGGTATGCTACTTTAATATCAAAGTAATCCAGTGGGATTTATATGTCAATCTTAGGAGGCACAAAAATGGTCCGAAGCGATTCGATTGCAATAACAGCCGACGTGCTCGTTCTCGGCGGCGGGCCCGCCGGTACTTGGGCAGCCTATATGGCCGCACGGGCAGGATGCAAAGTCGTGCTTGCCGATAAAGGATATTGCGGCAGCAGCGGAGCCACGGCTGCATCCGGCACCAATCTGTGGCAGCTGCACGCGCAGCCGGAGCAGCGGGAAGCGGAGATTGCCAAATTCTTAGCCCGCGGCAGCTCGCTTGCCAAACGGGAATGGCTGCAAGCCGTCCAGGCCCATACCGATCACGGTACGCTTGAGCTTATCCGGCTTGGCTATCCTTTCCCTAAGGATCTTAACGGGCAGCCGATCCGCCAAAGCTTGCAAGGTCCCGAATACATGCGGCTCATGCGCAAGACGATTCAGCAAGCCGGCGTGCGCATTCTCGATCACGCTCCCGCGACCCGGCTGCTGCGGGACGCGGATGGCGCCGGCGGCGCGGAAGGACTGCTTGTTCAAAGCGAGGGGGCGTGGCGCGTGGTTGCCCGATCGGTCGTCGTCGCCACAGGCGGCTGCGCCTTCCTAAGCGGCGCGCTCGGGACCAACGTGCTCACCGGCGACGGCCTGCTCATGGCCGCCGAGGCCGGCGCCGCGTTGTCCGGCATGGAATTCTCCAACGAGTACGGTCTCGCAAGCGGCTTCTCGTCCGTGACGAAGAACTTCTTCTTCCTTTGGGCGACCTTCACGACGGAGGACGGCACCGTGCTGGAGAAGCGCGACAAGCGGTCGATCGCGCGGTTGCTCTCCCGTCAACCCGTCTATGCCGTGTTGGACAAAGCCGATCCTTCCATTCAACGTGCGATGCGCGCGACCCAGCCGATCTTCTTCCTTCCCTTCGACCGGATGAGCATCGATCCGTTCACGCAGCGTTTCCCGATCGCCTTGCGGCTGGAAGGCACCGTGCGCGGCAACGGGGGCATTCATCTCACCGGGGCCGATTGCGCCACGACCGTTCCCGGGCTGTACGCGGCCGGCGATGCGGCGACGCGCGAGCTGGTCGCCGGCGCGACGACGGGCGGCGGCAGCATCAATGCCTCTTGGGCGATGACGTCGGGGCGGATCGCGGGTCAAGCCGCCGCCTCTTACGCCCTGGGCCTTTCACCGCGTCGCCAAGCGATGCATCCAGCAGCCGAGGCGCTCGAAGACCACGATCATACGCTCGATGCTGCCGCAGTCGAAAGGTTGATCGCGGACGTGCAAGCCGAGGTTATCCCCTTCGAACGCAATCTGTTCCGCACGGTACCCGGCTTGCACGATTCGCTCGGACGGCTTCATGCCTTGTGGCGCACGACCAGCCGGGCGGCGAGCGCAAGTCCCCTCGCGCGCGACCGTCTTCGATTGCGGGAGGCCGCGGCCATGGCCGCCACGGCGCGCTGGATGTACGCGTCCGCCCTGCAGCGCAAGGAAAGCCGCGGCATGCACGTCCTAGAGGATTTTCCCACGGAACGGCCCGAACTGGCGAACCGATTGCTCGTCAGCGGACTGGACGAGTTCGCGTTTCGGTACGAAGAGCAATCGCAACACGACAAGAAAGAGGTGAGCCGCTAGATGATCGAACTACTCAGCAGCGAGCGGTGCATCGATTGCTATCAATGCATCCGGGTGTGTCCCACGAACGTCTTCGACAAGGACGAGCGCCAGCACGCCGTCATCGCGCGCCAATCGGATTGCCAAACCTGCTTTATTTGCGAGGTGTATTGCCCTGCGGATGCGCTGTTCGTGTCTCCGATGCTAGCAGAAAGGCAAGCCATAACCGAGCATGACGTCGCCGCTTCGGGCTTGCTTGGCAGCTATCGGGAAATCGTCGGCTGGGGCAAAGGACGACGGTCGACCGCCTCGCAGGACCGTCACCACGAGTTGGCTGCGTCCTTAAGCGGGGGCGAGCCTCGCCACTATCATTCGGAAAGGAATGGAACACATGAATAAACGACGAATATACGGGCGTGTCGCGACATTGGCCTTCTTCATCTTGTTGGTGGCGGTGGCAACCGCCGGCTGCGGCGGACAGGAGACATCAGGTCCGCAAGCGGTAAGTGGCGCAGAGCCTGCAGCAGCGTCGAGCCCCCAGCCGGAGGAAACATCCAAATCAAACGACGGGACCGTCATTCGGATCGGCATACAAGGCAAAAGCGGCATTTTCAATTACGCGCAGGAGACCAAATGGTTCGAGCGGGCGTTCGAGCCAGATGGCGTCAAAGTGGAATGGGTGGAATTCACGAGCGGTCCGCCGCACTTCGAGGCGATCGCCTCGAACCGGCTCGACTTCGGCTGGGTCGGCGGCACGCCCGTCATCGCGGGCCAGACGGGCGGTATCGATTTCAAGGCGATCGCGGTCGTGGACGACGGCAAGAGCAACGGAATCGTCGTGCCGAAAGGCAGCGCGATCAAGAAGCTGGAAGACCTCAAGGGCAAGACGGTCGCCGTCGCCAAAGGCAGCAGCGCTTACAACTTCCTGTTCCAGGCGCTAAGCAAGGCCGGCTTGACCGGCGACGACATCCGGATGATCCAGCTGCAGCCCGACGAAGCCAGGGCGGCGTTCGATACCGGCGGCGTCGACGCCTGGGCAATCTGGGAATCGTATTTGACGACCGCCGTCATCCAGTCGGAAGCGACCGTGCTCGCCCGCGGCAGCGATCTGGGCATCGTCGCCCCAAGCTTCCTGATTGCCCGCACCGCGTTCGGGCAGGAGCATGCCGACCTCACCGTTCGATTCCTGGAAGCCTACCGGGATCTGAACCAATACATCAAAGATCATCTTGACGAGGTTGCCGAGACGATCGCGACCTCGCAAGGGCTCGATCTGACGATCATTCGCCCCGTCCTGCAGCAGACGCCGTTCCTGTTCTCGCCCATCACGCCGGATTATGCCAAAGCCCATCAGGCGCAGGCGGACTTCCTCTTCAAGGCCGGAGCAATCAAAAAACAGCTGGACACCTCGGTCGTCATCGATAATTCGTTCATCGAGCGTCTGCAGCCTTAATTTTTGGAGCGGGCTGGCGGATTCGCCTTCCGCAAGGAAACGAAAGAGAATACAGATGCTTATGCGACATGTACCTCGCAACAACCAAAGACCCGTTCCCCAAAACAAGGGAGAACGGGTCTTTGCATACAGCTTATCAATGCATAAATTATTTCTTCACGATTTCCTGATTGCCCGCGTTGTCCACGCCGTAGAATTCGACATTCACCGAGCCGTTCGCGGACGTCGGTACGAACGGAGCCGTATACGTCGTCCAGGCGCCGCCGTTGACGCGGTACTTGATCTCTTTCACGCCTGAGCCGGCCGCATTGTCGGTCGCGCTAAGCGTCCAAGTGTACCCTTTAATGTACTTCACGCCGCTCTTGGTCGCCCAGACCGGCGATACGCTGTACTTCGTGACCGGCGCGACCGTATCGACTTTGAGCGTGACGGATTTCTCCTGCTCGACATTGCCCGCTCCGTCGCGACTGTAGTAGGTCACTGTGTAAGAGACAGCTCCGGTCAGTTGGAACGGCGCCGTATATTCGGCTTCGCTGCCGCCGTTGATCCGATAGTACGTCTTCGCCACGCCCGAGCCGCCTTCGTTATCGGATGCGTTCAGGGAGATGGCAATATGATCCGCCTTGTACCATGCAGCCGCAGCCGCACCGTTCGCCAGCAGTTCCGTCGCCGGCGCGATCGTATCCAATGGCTGCGAAGGCGCTTGGTACGTCACGGCTTGGCTTGCCGCGGATACCTCAGCAATCGCTTCGCCGTCTTTGCGAATCGACAGCAGGTGGAATTTGTACGTTTGCTCCGGCGTGAGGCCAGTCAAGGCGAAGCTGGCATCCGTCGTATACCCGACATATACATCGTCGCGGAAGATTTCGTAACCTGCCGCGCCGGCTGCCGGTTCCCACGTCAGCGAGGCGCCTTCGATCTTCACCCCTGTCGGCGGCTGCAGCTCGCTTGCGTTGATCTGACCGCCATAACGCAAATCTTTCGCGAGCTGAGTCGACAGCGTGTCGTTCATGTCGCCACTGCTATCCCAGCTCATGACGCCGGCGAGATCCAGCGTCTTCACGAGCGAGCTCGTGTACATCATCGTCGTTTCATCATTGTAGCCGATCCACAGTTTGGTATCCGGGTTATACACGTAAGCTACTTTGGATTTCTCATTCCAATAACGGGTATACCCGTTCTTGTCGACGTAATTGTTCTGAATATCATAGTAGTCGTACAGGCCTGATTCCCACGTGCCTTCGCCCATGCCTTCGCACGTTTGGTATTGACCTTGCGGCGGACATCCCGTCCAGCCTTTGCCATAGAACGGTACGCCCAGCACCAGCTTGTAAGCGGGCAGTCCCGCGTTCAGATGGCCAAGGGCGCCGCCTCTAACCGTGCTGCGCGGACGCTTGTAAGGATGATTGTCGTCATAGTACACCGGCGAGTTGTGATGCGCCAGCTTCTCCCAGCTGCCGCTGAAATCGTACGTCATGATGTTGACGAAATCCAAATACTGCGTCGAGTTCGGGAAATCCGCATTCACCGGGAAGCTGTCCGATTGCGAGGAGGCGATTGTCAGCAAATAATATTTGCCATCTTCTGAGCCTGCCGCGTCGAGCGCCTCGCGCACCGTTCTCATGAGCAGCGTGAAGTTCTTCGGATCATCCGGGGAATGGATGTTGCCGTCCGCTCCGCCCGACACCGGGTATTCCCAGTCGATATCCAAGCCGTCGAAATCATACGCGCGCAGCACCTTCACGGCCGTATTCGCGAAATTGCGGCGCGTCTCTTCCGAGGCCGCCATCAACGAGAAATTCTTCGACCATGACCAGCCGCCGACCGTGGCGATCATGTTCAGCTGCGGGTTCGCCGCTTTCACCGCTTCGAACTCGCTGAAGTTGGCCAAGTCGAAAGACGGATCGCCCAGCACGATGCCGCCATCGAAGACATAATCTTTCTGCAGCGGCAGATCCGCGTTTTGGCACAGGTCGCCGGATGTATCTTTGCCCGACCAACAGAAATCAAGGAACGCATAGTTAATGTGCGTATAGTTGGATGCAGCCAGATCAGCCGGCACGTAATTGCGGCCCGTCTCGCTTCTTGCCCAAGACGTGTAATACGTTACCAAGTTGTAGTCGCTGCCCGGTACCGCGCGGATCGGCGCGCTCGCCTCCGACGTCCAAGACTCGTTCTTCGCTACAACGGAGAAGTTATAAGCTTGACCTTCGGTCAGCCCGGTCGCCGCGAAACGATTGGATGTGCTCGTACCCACAAGGGTTGCATCTTGATAGATCTCATACGACGTCGCGCCTTGTACCGGACCCCAGCCAAGCGCGACGGAGGATTGGTTGGCGGATACGATCTTCACGCCTTGCGGCGCGGAGAGCTGTCCTAACGTCAATGTCACGCGATTGCTCATCGCCGAAATCAGGCGAAGCGAGTCCTGCGCGCGGATGCGGAAGTTGACGGTGTCGCCGTCCTTCAAACCCAACTCTTCCAAGTTGATCGACGTCGACGTCGTCTCCCCGCCTTCGATCCAACGGAACCACGATTCGCCGCGATAAATCTCGTAGCCGACAGCTCTCGGGCTTGGCGTCCAGCTCAGCTGCAGCTCGCTGCCGACAAGGCTGCTTACCCGCAAATATTGCGGCGGCGTCAGCGGAGCCGGAGGGAGCTCGGTTGGATCGGCTTTCGGCGTCGTAATCGTTACGATGTTGCTCGGCTTGCTCTGTTTGCCGATCTCCGGCACTTGCGTGACGTAGAAAGAATACGTCTTCTCCGCATCAAGGCCGACGATCAGCTTCGGCGAGAAGCCGGACCAGGCTTTCCAGCCCCAGCCGCCGCTTTCGCCGACTTTCATATAGATTTGGTAGCCCAAGTTCGAATCGTTGCCGGGAACGGGGTCCCAGTTCAGTACGACTGAATCGGCTTTGACGTCCGTCGCATGAAGATTCTGAGGAATCGGGTAATCGGCTGGTTCAGCTGCGGAAGCGAGAGAGGCGCCAAATAAACTGAAAACGATTGCAAAACATAATACATAGGCCATTGTGCTTTTAGGTTTTCGTGCGCTGCGCGTATACAATAGTGTCACCTCGGCTATTTCGTTTTAGTGAATGAATTTGCTTGGCTTTCATTCGTACCTTGTGCCTAGTTAGCCTCTTGCGCCTCCCTTCCGTTCAACCTGCTGAGCCTACATTCCCTTCGATTGACCCATCTTTCGCTTACGTTAAGGAATTGTATACCTTTCTTCATAATGATACATTTCGTATCGTGATGAAAAGGGGGACATTTCTCTTGCAATAGGGATACTATTTTGCAAAATTACTAGAATTGTTAATTTGTGCGATTTATACGACTATATTCGACACCAGCGGCACATGCTGCATTCGCCAGTAACTGAAACATCCTACCATGGAAAGAAGGACTATTCGTCAATTTTTCCGGCTCTATTCCCATGGTGTCAAGGTACTGCGGCAGGATCTAGCGCAAGCGTCTGGAGCACTCGCCAAGTTGGCTAAAGGGGAGTATCCCGACGAAATGATGACGTAAACGGCAAAAAGGCCCGGATAACAAGATCCGAGCCTTCTGCGTCATATCGATTTGGCGGCGATGCGCCACGCTTGCCACATTTCAATTGCGGTGACGAGGCGTGCTCTCCCCTGTCTGGAACGGCTGTAAGAATGACTTAGGGATATCCGTCTCGAACCGCATCGATTCACCCGACGTCGGATGCACGAATGCCAGCACTCGCGCATGAAGGCCGAGACGATTCAGCAGCTTCAATCTCGCCCCGTACTTCTTGTCGCCGACAATCGGATGCCCGATATCTTCCATATGCACCCGGATTTGATTCTTCCGTCCGGTCTCCAGCCGCACTTCCAGCAGACTAACCGTCTTGTTCGTCTCCAGTGTCTTGTAATGCGTCACGGCATGTTGACCGTCGTTCGGGTAGGGACTCGAATACATCTTGAGCGTCTTGCTCTCCTTCAGCCAGGAGGTCACCGTCCCTTCGGACTTCTTCACCCAGCCTTCCACCAGCGCGATGTACGAACGCTCCGTTACCGCGTTCTGCCAGTCGTTCTGCAGCTGCTGTTGAACGTACTCGCTCTTGGCGAACATCATGACCCCGGACGTATCCCGGTCCAGCCGGTGCACAACGAATATCCGGCTTGCGGGATCGGCCTCGCGTACATGCGCCGTCAATTGCCGGTATGCCGTCAGCTCGTTCTCTTTGTCGGATGCGATCGACAGCAGCCCGGAATCCTTGTGAACGACGATGAGATCGTCGTCTTCGTGCAGGATTCTCAGGCCGATCAACGGCGCTCGTTCCACGATCAACCCGTGGCTGACTGCTACCGTTGCGCCTGGCTGAAGCAGATGATTGTACAGCTTGACGACTTCACCGTTCACGGCAATTTGACCGCGAGCCAACATTGATTTGACGGCGTTTCGCCCTTTGTCCTTGAGGTGGAGCAGCAGGAAAGGAAGGAGCTCCGACTGCTCAAGGACGGCATATTGCCGCTCTTGATTGCGCTTCTTCTCCGGTCTAGCGGATGACTCTCGCTCGCCTCGCCGTTCGTTCCGCCGTTCACCGGGCCGCGGGGCTGCGACTCCTCGGCCGCCTTTACTTGCCGCGCGCGGACTCATGCCCTGCGACGATGACCTCGGCGTACGCTTGTCCGATCCCACATCCCCTTCGTGCCGTCTGCGGCGTTCTCTATCTCGATCTTGCGCCATGCTCATGCTCGCTCCGTTTCCTCGTTCAGATTCATTCACTATACCACATGCGAATGGTCCCGAGAAAGCCGCCGCATGAACAGCTACTCTTCTGTATTGGACGCGGACGAACCGTGCTTACCGCTGCTGGACGGTTGGGTGTCCGCCGCTTCGCCCGTCCCGTTACCGGAATCATGACGATCGGAAGCGCCTGGATTAGCAGATTGCTGGTCAGCGTCTGCGTCTGCGTTTGCGACTTCGTCTGCGTTTGCGTCTGGGTCTGCGCCCTGGTTCGGCCTCTGACCTCCTGCGTTCACGCCTTGCTCCTTGCTTTGCGCGTTCGCTTGCACCCATGGCGGGTCGCCGTACTGATGCAGCCGCAGGTTGATGAAATAGATGAGATAGGGGATCAACCCGGATAGCAGCGCGCAGAAGAAAGACGAGCCTGACGGCATATTGCCCACGATCTGCTTCCACATGGCGATCATTCCCTTTCGCTTTGGTTAATGTTCCCCAGCCGGCGGATATTCACTTCCGCTTTCACCTCGACGTCGGCTTCGGTGAACAGCTGCTTCCCTTCCTCCCAGTTCTCGCTCATTTCTTTCCAGGACATCATCTTATTCTGATACAGGTAAAGCCCAAGTCCGATGGCATCCTTCTTGTATTTCTTTTGCAGCGTTTGGAGCGTCTTCTTGCTTAGTTTGACGATCTCTTTGGCGAACAATTGCTCCATCTCGCGGATCGCCGATAACTTCGTCACGTCGAGCTTCTGGATCGACTTTCCGATCGTTCCTTCCGCTTTGATGCTGACCGTAAACTTGTAGTGTCCATTCTCCCGTCTGGCTTTAATTTTTCTCGTCGCGTGCTCGATATCCAGATCGATGATTTGATCGTCCAAGTTCGTTTCGACGACACCGCCTTTCACTTCGCCCTTTAGGAAGTTCAGCCCTCCCGTCTCCGTTCCGCTCAAGAACCCAACAAACCGGTGGTCACTATCGAACAGTGCCGCGCCGGTTAGCGAAATGCCGTCTGCGTAACTGCTGATCTTCTGTATCGTGAAGCTTACGTTCTTCAAGATTTGTTCGTGAACATAGCCGATCCGGGATTCCGGGCGCATGTAGCTCGTTTTCTTATAGTTGTTGAGTGTGGAGTCTATATAGGCCACGGGATAGGATTCGTTCATCGACTTCACGGACAACAGGGCATTTGCGCTGCCATCCGCGATCAGAACGTTAATATCTCGACGCATCTCATTGTTGCGAAGGAAAAAATCGAGAATGTCGGCAAAATCGGTCTGGTTACCTTGAACGGCTTCATTCGATATGATGATCACTTGCAAATGCTCAAAATACGGCGTTCGACTTGTCTTCGCGGACATTCGGGCAGTGAGCGCCATCATGGATCGTTCGGTTACGCTCAAATTAAAATAAGCCGCTCCGGGCTTACCGGCATCCTTGTTCCCGCTGCGCAGCCCTGAAGGAATCAACATTTGGTAAGTCCCAACTAACTCCGGCGCCTTGCCTAGTTTCTGAGAAGTCTCTTCCTTCCGGTTCGACTTGTCGATCGCGACGCCCGCGACGAACCCCCGCTGGTCGATCTCCACCCTGTCCCAACATGCGCTAAGCAAGACGGGAAGGAGCAGAAACAGCAGCGCGATGACAAAACCTCGCCAATGTCTCATTTGCCCATCCCCTTCGCTTTGGCGATCACGAACAGAACTAACACCATGCCGATGATCAGAAATCCCATGTAGCTGATGATTTCGCCAAAATGCGCGAATTCGATCACGTTTTTCGGGAACATGCTGATCAAATATACGAACGGGCACATGACGGCGACCAATTGCAGACGGTTACCTTTGCCCACAATGGAATGCGCGGTATGAACGGCGATGTCGAGCGCCATCGAGGCGGTATTGAATATCGTCATGATCCATATCGTGAAAAAAATCGACTCCGTCCGTTCAAAAAACTCGCCGGGGATTTTCACTTCTTTCGCAAGCTCGATCGCCGGATAGCCGATCTCCCGCAGCGCCCACGGTGTAAACGTACCCACACAGATGAGATAAACAAGCATATACAGCAGCACCGGTATCGCCACGCCGATGACGGCGGCACGCGGCGCCTCTTTCGGACGTTTCATCATCGTCGTGTAGAACAAAATGATCTCGAAGCCCAGCATCGAAAAAACGGAATCCTTAGCCCCGAGTGTCAAGTGCTTCAGATCGGTAACGAAAAATGGCTTGAGATCCTCCCAGTGCACGATGCTATTGCTAAAGAAAAGCAGCATAAGCGTTACGATGATGACGATCGGGAAGAACATCGTATTGAGACGAAGAAGTCCGATGCGCGTCCCCGATACCGCATAGGCTACGATAAGCAGGAAAACAAGCGAGATATATTCGGTCGGCGTCTGGTCGAATAGATAGGTCTTGGATATATTCGCGATAGCCCGAACTTCGTAGGAAACGAATGAGACGAAATAGACGGACATCATGGCGGTAATGACGATCGCGACCGGCTTCGTGACGAGCGAACGGACATATTCGAAGAAGGTGCCGCCAGCGTACATCCCGGCGAATTTGGCCAACAGATAGGCGATCAGCGCAGTCGCTCCCCCCGCCATCAGTATGGAAATCCATCCGTCGGACGAAGTTGTCGTGCCCGCCAGTATCCGCGGAAGCGTCAAGATGCCGACGCCGATGATCATAGAAGAAATCGTGATCGCCACTTCTTTCGTTTCGACTTTGTTGTCGTCATACTCCCAGTGATTCATGCAGATCACCACTATTCCGTATTCAATCGTTTCTTATCCTTGGTTTGCATCATGCGCGGCCGATCCTTCAAATAACTGATAGGCGCCCTCAGGATGACATCCTTCCAATCTTGCAAGTATAACGGCGCGAACGGCGTCGAGTACGGAATGCCGAAGCTTCTCAAATTCACGAAATGGATGTTGATCATGATGTACCCGAGAATGATCCCGTACAAGCCGAATATCGAAGCAGCCACCATCATCGCGAAACGAAGAATGCGAAGCGCGATCGCGAACGAATAAGACGGGAACGAGAATGACGCAATCGCGGTTACCGCCACGACGATGACCATGATCGGACTGACGATGCCGGCCGCGACGGCCGCCTCTCCGATAACAAGACCGCCTACGATGCCGATCGTCTGTCCGATCGGCTTCGGCAGCCGTATCCCCGCTTCTCGCAGCAATTCAAGCGTCGTCTCCATAATGAACGCTTCGATCACCGCCGGGAACGGCACGCCTTCCCTTGCACCGGCAATCGAGAATGCCAGCCTCGAGGGGATCAGGCCGTGATGAAACTCCAGCAGCGCGATGTAGAGGGCAGGCAGGAACGTCGCGATAGCGGCGGCCAATAGCCGAAGGATCCGAGTTAACGTCGCAAGCAGCCAGTTCTGATAGAAGTCCTCCGGCGATTGCAAATTCGAAGAGAACGTAATGGGCATCACGAGCGCGAACGGATCGCCGTCCACCATGACCGATAATCGGCCTTGCTGTAGAGCACCCGTCACTTTATCCGGCCTCTCCGTGCTGGAGATTAGCGGGAACGGGCTCATGAAGCTGTCGGACATCCACTGCTCAACCGTCCCCGAGCCTTCCACATCGTCGATATCCAAACTTTCGATCCGGCGAATGGCTTCCTGCACGATGCCGCGATTGGCTACGCCTTCGATATAGAGCATGACGACATTCTTCTTCGACCGTCTACCCATCCTAAACGATAAAATGCGCAGGTCCGGAACGCGGATTCGCCGTCTAATCAGCGATACGTTCGTACGCACATCTTCGACGAACCCCTCGCGCGAGCCGCGTATGATCGATTCCGTCAACGGCTCTTCGACGCCCCGGCTTTTCCAGCCAGCGCTGCCGACGGCGATCGCCTGCCTGCTGCCGCTCAGGAAGAGCACCGTGTCGCCGCCGAGAATCGTATTCACGACCTCTTCTTGCGTCTCGAGCACCTCGACATCGACAGAAGTCAACACTTCGCGGACGACGAGATGGATCGCTTGCTGCTGCGAATCGTTCGCGTCCTCATACTGCTGCAGCAGCGGTTTCATCACCTGGCTTTGCACCAAGTCTTTGTCGACCAAACTGTCGAAAAAAATCAGCGCGCAGGGAAGCTGATTGGCGCCAATCGTAAAATGACGGACGATCAAGTCGTCCGGAGATCTCAAAATCGCCAGGATGCATTCGAGATTCAATCTCAGCTCCGTACGCAGCGGCAGCGGTTCGCTGTTCGGCTCCCGCCCAGCCGCACGCTGGATTCTGGCGCCAGCTAGTTTCATCCGATTCAACATGGCATAGTCCTTCCTTTTACTCCATGTGCTTCCTCTTACTATTCGCCAGCGCCGTCCGCTTTATTCCAGCGTCAGCCAGTCCGAACGTCCCGCGTTCTTCGTTAGACTCAGCTAACGCCACTTATTGGGCGCTTAGTAAGCTAGTCTCAGCCGCTTGTTCGGTTCGTCAATTCTTCACAGCGCTTTACAGCATTCATGCATGGCTATTGTCTCTGGCTTGCTTACGAGCGCTGACTTTCGACGATTGTCCGCTTCATTCGCCGCCTTCGCACATCCTCGGATGCAGGCAGGCACGACTATATACAAACGCTTACATTATCCTAATAATTAGTTTGGAAAACAAATTTTCTGTTATAAAGGAGAGATCCTATGCGTGAATGGAAAGGTCCTATATCGAGCAGATTCGTTCACCGCGCGATCATGATGGCGCTTGGTGCAACGCTTCTGATCTCCCCGCTTGCGGCATCTGCCGCCGGACAATCTGTCCCGGCATCGGCAAGCAGCAGCCATCTCCAACAAACGAACCAAGGCAGTTCGCTGTTAGTGGGCGAGAACCGGGTGTTAAGCAAGAAAGAAGTTCGAAGGGAATGGGACGGCATTGATGAGGAATACAGCTCGGCCCAAGCGGTTAATACCGTCAAAGCGCTGCTGCCCGTGGAAGACTTCGAGGCATTGTTCCCTTACCGTCTAGGATCGCCGCAGTGGTTCACCGCCGCGCAAGGCAAGGAGTATTACAAGGCGAATCAAACGGACTACTTCTCGTATGATAATCTCATTGCGGCCGTCACCGAAGTCGCCAACTTGAAATTAAAGATTAACACCCGAGTCGGCTCGAACGCGCAGGAAATCTTGCGTCTGGACAAAGAAGCCAAAGTGGAGACGCTCGTCTCCCGAGCGGACGACTTCAATTCAGCCTCAAATAAGAAGCTCGCCATCCGTACGGAAATCGTCGATTTCGGCACCTTTCTGAAAGAGGGCTTCAAGAAAGACCGCAAGCGGGAGCTGGCCGCCTTCCTGGCCAACCTCTCCCATGAAACCGGCGGCGGTTGGGATGCCGCTCCAGGCGGTCCGCTGCGCTGGGGCTTATTCTGGAATGAGAATATTGCCGGCCGAACCGGCAAAAACATGGATCCGTTCGTGGACAAAAACAGCAGCGCGCTCTACCCTGGCTTCGAAGGCAAGCGTTACTACGGGCGCGGACCGATAATGCTGAGCTGGAATTTCAACTACGGGCTGTTCAGTTCGATTATCTACGGGGACAAAAACGTGCTTCTGCGCAATCCGGAGATCGTCGCCGCCGACGGGAAGGTCGGTTATATGACGGCGATACTATTCTGGATGACGCCGCAAACACCCAAACCGTCCGCACATGACGTGATGGCAGGCAAATGGAAGCCGACCCCGGAGCAAAAAGCCAAAGGACTCGGACAGCCCGGCTTCGGCGTATCGATCATGGTGCTCAACGGCCTCGAAGCGAATTTGGGGGAAGTGGAGGGAAGCCCTGTCAAACGGCGGGCAGGCCATTACAGGGAGATCTCGGCAAAGATGGGGGTAGACGTAGCGGGCGAGAAAATCGACACCCTCGGCATGCAGCCCTTCTAACGATAAACGGGTATACGCTCTCAGACGACGCCCGGGCAGCGAACTGGCCGGGCTAATCGTCCGCCTGCGCTACCTGCGGCCGCGCTCCATGCTGCGCAAGAAGCGCTGCATAAGCAAAGGAAGCGAAATGAGAATCGGCGGATCGTCCAGCCTCGGCTCGTATAGCGTCACATCTTGATATGGCACTTCGCTTCCCGGCTCGACGACGATGGGAATTCGCGTGCGGGAACGCAGCGTCGCACGAGGCAGGAGCGCTTCCTTCGCACCCATCTCCCAAGCAACCGCTGTCGCCATCAAATAATAAACGCCCGGCTTCACGTCGGTAATTCGGAATGCACCCAGCGATGGTATAAGGGTACCGAATATCGGCAGCCCTTCCGGGATCGGCTTGGCGAACAGACCGATGAGGACGACCCCGTCGAATGACGCATCAGCGGCGATTCGGCCTTCAATTCGATGCCTGCCGTTCTGAACGGAATCGGGCATTCTCCAATCCCTCAGCCTTTGCAGAAGGCGCAGACTGCCATCCGCCTCTTCGCCGCTCGCTCGAAATTGGGCCGGGGTCATTCCTACCCGTTCGGTGAACCGGGAGGTGAACGTCCCCAAGCTTTGCTGCCCGATCTCAAGTCCGATGTCGCGGATGCTCAAATTCGTACTCAGCAGCAGCTCCTTCGCGCGGCTAAGCCGATGCGACGATACGTAGTACAGCGGGGGGAGCCCCACCCTCTCTTTGAATATGCGCGTAAAATGGTACGGGCTGTACGCCGCCACGCGGGCAAGCCTCTCGAGCGGGAGCGGTTCGTCGATGTGTTTATGGATATAAGCAACAACCTCTTCGATTTCCGGAAACCGGTCCAGCACGTTGGAACCACCTCTTCGCCAAACCTATGCGCTTCAAGCACGCATGGCACGCCCCTCACGGAACAAACGTTCTCATCCGTTAATCTACCATATTTTTCATAAATACGGAAGTGGTCTGACAGAACTAATTTGCGCTTCAGAATGCCGCCACGCTTGCCCAATCAAAAAAAGCCGCTCTAGTGAGCGGCCGTCGTCCATTCCGATTTGCTGCTTTGGTAGCGATGAAGCGTGATGCGGATATTGTCCCGAAGCAGCTCGTGCTCGCGTTCCAGCCGATCTGGAACGATACGCACCTCGTCGACCCCCTCCAAATTAATGGCGTGTACATCGGCTTCCGAGATTAACGCCGTCAGCAGCGATTGATTCCTGCTTGCCGTGAGATAGCGGATGTTTCTTAGATCCATCTGGTCAATGACGAGAACTTTTCCTTCTTGATCCACATGATCACCCCTCGCAGAGTTTTCTACCATCCTGCTTCTCTTTAGTTCTCCGCCCGTCTTGTTTTTCCCTGCAACAGACTGGGTATATTCGGAAAATTTATCGCTTGACAACACGGCTGAATCCACCGCAAAAACCCATGAAAACCAGTGGTTTCCATGGGCCATAATCATAGCGTGATTTAGAACACCTTCGTCGTCCAGGACTCGCAGTTCCACGTATCCGTCACCACGTCGCGGTAAAATTCCGGTTCGTGGGAGATGAGCAGAATGCTGCCCTTGTAGGCTTTAAGCGCGCGCTTCAGCTCGTCTTTCGCGTCAACGTCCAAGTGGTTCGTCGGCTCATCGAGCACGAGCAGATTCGTCTCGCGGTTGATCAGCTTGCAAAGGCGAACCTTGGCTTTCTCGCCGCCGCTCAATACGGCGACTTTACTCTCGATGTGTTTGGTCGTAAGACCGCATTTGGCGAGCGCCGCGCGAACTTCGAACTGGTTCAACGACGGGAACTCGTTCCAGATCTCGTCGATGCACGTGTTGTAGTTCGCTTCCTTCATCTCCTGTTGGAAGTAACCGATATGCAGCGTTTCGCCAAGTTGAACCGAGCCCGACAGCGCCGGTATTTCGCCCAGGATGCTGCGCAGCAGCGTCGTCTTGCCAATGCCGTTCGCACCGACGAGCGCAATCTTCTGTCCACGTTCCATGCGCAAGTCCAGCGGTCTCGACAACGGGCTGTCGTATCCGATCACGAGCTCCTTCGTCTCGAAGATCAGCTTGCCGCTCGTGCGGGCGTCCTTGAAGTTGAATTGCGGCTTCGGCTTCTCCTTCGCCAGCTCGATGACGTCCATCTTGTCGAGCTTCTTCTGACGGGACATCGCCATGTTGCGGGTTGCCACGCTTGCCTTGTTGCGCGCGACGAAATCCTTCAGATCCGCGATTTCCTGCTGTTGGCGCTTGTAGGCGGACTCGAGCTGCTGTTTCTTCATTTCGTGTACTTTCAGGAAGTGGTCGTAATCGCCGACGTATCGGTTCAGCTCCTGATTCTCCATATGGTAGATCAGGTTGATGACGCTGTTCAGGAACGGAATATCGTGGGAAATGAGGATAAACGCGTTCTCGTACTCCTGCAAATAGCGCTTCAGCCACTCAATATGCACTTCATCCAAATAGTTCGTCGGCTCGTCAAGCAGCAGAATATCCGGCTTCTCGAGCAGCAGCTTCGCCAAGAGCACCTTCGTCCGCTGGCCGCCGCTTAGATCGTGCACGTCCTTGTCCAGGCCGATATCGGTCAAGCCCAGACCGCGGGCCGTCTCTTCGACTTTGGAATCGATCATGTAGAAATCCTGGGTCGTCAGCGTATCTTGGATCGTGCCGACGTCCTCCAGCAGCCGTTCCAGCTCATCCGGGTCAACCTCGCCCATCCGGCCGTACATGTCGTTCATCTCTTGTTCCATATCGAACAAATATTGGAAGGCGCCCTTCAACACGTCGCGGATCGTCATGCCTTTGCTCAAGACGGCATGCTGGTCCAGATAACCGACGCGCATCCGCTTCGACCATTCGACCTTCCCGTCGTCCGGCTGCAGTTTACCCGTAATAATGTTCATGAATGTGGATTTGCCTTCGCCGTTCGCGCCGACCAAGCCGATATGCTCGCCCTTCAGCAGGCGGAACGAAACGTCGTTAAAAATCGCGCGGTCGCCGAAGCCGTGGCTTAGCCGCTCTACGTTCAATATGCTCATGTATGACACCTTTTCTTTTAGTCTGTTTTCTCGCCTTATTATACTAGCTAGGCTGCGGCAACTCAATGCGCGAAATCGATTTTGGACAGCGGCAGAGAGCTTATTCTTCGTTTCGATGCTCCACCGCTGGACGCAGCGCCACCGCCATTCGCTCCAGCCTCGTGCGCAGCGCTACAAGATCCGGATAAGCGGCCGAGGCGGCCCGGGATAGCTGGCTGGCTATCCTCGATCTTGCTGAAGATGCGGTATCCATGTCGTCTATGGCGGCGGCCGAACTAGCCTGAAGGCCGATCCACCTCGAGATTGCCCGTCCGTCTCCCATGAGATCTGCCGCTTGCGCGACGTCTTGCCTGTCAAGGAAACGGAGCGCGCCTTTTAGCGGATTGCTGACGCGAAGCTCCTCCAGTTGAGCTGCATATGCTCCGAATTCCTCTTGCGTCATTCCCAAGCCGCCATAATTAGCGTCGTCGCTTTCCAGCAGCGTGCGAAGCCGTCCCGCGATGTCCTCAAGCGTATACAACGTCTCCGAAGGGTCTACTCCTATATCCGTGTCAAGCTCCATTAGCCAATCGGACCCTTGCACAGTGCCCGTTATCTCGCGATAGGCACGCCGGCGCTCGATGACCGCTTCCGCACGCAGCGGCGGCTGCTTCCCGCTTGCCTCCAGCTGCTGCAGCAATACTTTCAGCTTGCGGTCCGCGCGGCCGGCATATTCGTTCCCGGACGATTCGATTCGGTATGAACGCTTACCGGCGTCCCAGGACGTCAACATGCCTGCAACCGTAAGGCGTTCCGCTGATTCTTCCACACGGGCAAAATAGGCGAGCACGTCTTGAACGCGTTCCTCCGTCAATTCGGCCAGCACGAATTCGCCGTTCGGGGACGCGAGAGAAACGCGAAGCCCTCCCTGGTTCGCCGCTCCCGCCAACCAGGCCCCGAATGCCAAGACAGTCTGCTCCGGCAGTAATGCAGCCGCCCGACGCAACTCGTCCAAATCGCGTGAAGCCGAGATAAGCCGGACGAATGCTTTGGCTGCCGGAGCGGCCGGCGTCGTGCCGAATAAATCCGCGGCGCAATCGGAGGCCAGCACCAGCTCACCGCCAGACGCGCGGATCGTCCGCCATTCGTTATCTTGCCGGATCTTCGAAGAAGGTTTGCGCGAATTCGCATCCCAACGCGGATCAAGCAAGGCAAGCAGTGCGAGAAGCGCTCTCTGTGGTTGTTCCTCCGTCTGTTCCGCCGGCTGATCGGACAGCCGCTCTGTTCCCGTCATGTGAATCGTGAGCAGCTCTCGTTGGCGCTCTTCCGCCTCTCGAATTGCTGCCTCGATGCTCTCCGATATCATCTGTTCACCACCTCGGCTAATAGGGCCGCCGCACTGCAGCAGACCTGCCCCAACATTGTATATCCCATGCTTGCAGCTTGCTTCATGGGTTGGCGGACCCGGCATAGGCACTTCCTCGTGCTGTCAGGTGCGCAAATAAGCGTCTGCCGGCAGCAGACGCTCTCTATCGGTTCAGGCAGACGCCTGGTCTATCGCATCAAAGTAACTGGCCAGCGAGTGTTCGATAATGCGGTCGACGAAAGCCGGCTCGGCATCCGGCAGCAGCTTAAGCGCATACGCCCAAGCATTCTCTTCAATTAACAGCGCGGTATGAGCGGTCTCGACGGCTGCCATATTTTCTTCGAGTCTGCGGGCTAATTCCGGCAGGTTGGAATCTTCGGCGTGGCCGAGTTCATGGGCAAACACGACCTCGAAATAGTCGGCTAATTGTAAATCTGAGCCGAACAGCTGCATGCACTGGCTGGCGATTTCCGAAATATACATCGTGATGGTATGCGTCGATAAGCTGTATTTGCCCCCGATCATCCGCCCCCCGGGAAAGCTGTCTTCCAGCACAACGCGGACGCTGCTCCCGGACGACTCCAGCAGGCGCCGAACGAGGCGTTCCGCAATCGCCTTATCCAATTCCTTCACCTGTCTTTTCCTTGAAGATGTCATCTATTATATACGATGACGATGCGTTGTGGTAGTAGATCCGCGCCTCCACAGTAGCGATGACTCTTTCAATCCATCGTGCCCATGGTCCTAGGAGAATCTTACCATTTGATTCCCAATACGTTTGACCGGGACGGACAAGGGTAATGAGAACATGTAGCAAGTTCACAAAACCCGATAAGGAGTGATTCGTAATGGCAAACAACGACAAAATGAGCCGTGAAGAAGCAGGACGTATGGGTGGTGAAGAAACAGCGCGCAGCCATGACAAAGAATTCTATCAAGAAATCGGCCGCAAGGGCGGCGAGGAAACAGCCCGCACGCACGACAAAGAGTTCTACCAGGAGATTGGCGAGAAAGGCGGAGAAGCGACTTCTCGCAATCACGACAAGGAATTCTATCAGGAGATCGGTCGCAAAGGCGGCGAGTCCCGCAGCGACGACAATCGCGGCCGGAATAGCGATGACGGACAAGATGGCAAAATGAGCCGGGAAGAAGCCGGCAGAAAAGGCGGAGAAGCAAGAGCCCGCAATAACGACTAACATATATGACGTTCGTACTGCTATTTTGATCAAGCAAACGTCTTCACACACACGAAAGAAAGAAGAGCGGCCGAGTGGGCCGCTCTTCTTTCTTATGTCTCGAATTAATGATGGCGGACATGCAGAAGGCGATCCTTCGCCATATTCGGCGCCAGGATCGCCCCCTGTTACTTCCGCGTATTGCCCGTCGTCACCGTACCGCTCGAACTTCCGTAAGATTCCAATCGGTCCCAGGCGCCGGCGTCATCGAATCGGGCCGCTTGCTTTATCCGCTCATCATCCGCATTCAATTGCGACGCCGACGGGGTGGCGTCCGCTCCGCTCCCATCCGACGGACCATCCATGTCCTTGGCATGCGCGATGCATCGCGTCGTGGCTGGCAGCGCTTCGAGACGTTCGTATCGAATCGGCTTCCGGCATATCTCGCACAAGCCGTATTCCCCGCTATTCAAGCGATCAAGCGCGGCCTCGTTCTCCTCCAGCTTCAAGCGAAAATTATCGTCGATGGCCATATCCCGCTCACGTTCGAACGTCTCCGTACCCATATCGCCCGGATGATTGTCGTAAGCGGACAATTCGCCGACCGATTCGGTCGCAGACAATCCCCGCAAGCCATCTTCCGTTGTTTCTTCTTCAAAATGAGCATTCAACCGCTTCCGTTCGTCTTCGAGCAAGCGGCGCAATGTCTGGAGCTGTCCTACATTCAATTCCGTATTTGGCATCCGGCTTCCCTCCCTGGTCAAATATGGACATATTTACCCGTTCGTCGAAACGATTGAAGCAGATACGAACGAAGTATTGTCCATCGATGGTTCTCACATATAAAATGGGAGCGCCTTGCTGCCGATAATAATCATGGTGTCGTTTCAAGTAACCTGTACTTAACTGCGTACACACATTCATCCAGAAAGAAGGTCATGACTTCCATGCAAGCCGATTCGCAACCGCAAGGCAAGCGCGACGCCTTCTACACTTCGCAAGAGCGGGATATGATTCGCCGCAACAAGGTCGTGTTCGTCGCCCTCCTGATCGTCGCTCTCCTATCTCTCATGTCCGTGTTCGCGCTGGGTTCGATCACCGCGACCAGCATGATCCCGATCGGCTTATCGATCGTGAATACGACGATATTCGGCATTCTGCACTTCATGCGCAAAGGCATTCGGGTCATCGGCTATTACGCGATCGCGGGTACGCTGGTCAGTTCCACCTATTTGATGGTGGCCACGCCGGATTTGAATAACGTCTTCCTGATCTATTACGCCATCATGATGTCTCTCATCTACATGCGCCTTCCTCTCACTGCCGGTGTTAGTCTATGGGGGCTTGGCCTCCTTATCTTCCTGATTTCCAAAACCGACGATAGCAGCGCCGCAAGCGCTTATGTTATCTATTACTTGCTTCTGAACATCCTGTTCTTCTCGCTGCTGCGGGTGTCGAATTACGTCATGAAGGAGATCGAAGCTTCTCGGGCTGAGACGGAGCAGCTGCTCGCGGCGCAGCAGGCACAGAAAGAAGAGCTGATCGGCTTCGTGCGCAAACTATCGCACAATATGAGCGACATCTCGTCGAACAGCAGCCAGAATATGACTTCGTTCCAAGAGATGTCCCACGCCTTCCAACAGATTGCGGCCGGTTCGTCCGTCCAGATGGGAGCAACAGTCGAGATCGATGACAAAGTGAGCGAACTAGCCGGTATGACGCGTTCGATCGCCGAATCGAGCGCCACGCTCCGTCAAGAGGCACTGAACACGGGCGAGCTGTCCAAGTCCGGACAAACGCAGATGGAGCAGCTTATCGAGACGTTGACCCGCTTCAAGACCGACACGGACGCCATGACGGCCGAGTTCGGCGAATTGATTCGTCAGCTCGCGCAGACGAGCCAGTTCAGCGAGACGATCAAAGAGATCGCAAGCCAGACCAATCTGCTCTCGCTTAACGCGAGCATTGAAGCGGCACGCGCAGGCGAACACGGACAAGGATTCGCCGTCGTGGCAGCGGAGATCCGCAAGCTGGCGGATATGGCCGGCGGCGCCGCGGACGAAATCTCAAGCCGGTTGAATGCCTTCTCCCAACAGTCGAACGCGACGCTCGGCCGGATGGAACAGGTATCCGTACAAATGGAGCAAAGCTACGCCATGTCGAGCAATACCAAATCGGCATTCGAGAGCATCGATCGCGCCATCGTCAACTTGAGCCGCATCTCCGATGGATACGGCGACCATATGGCGCGAATGACGGATTCAGTCGATGCGATCAAATCGTCGACCGGCCACCTGGCCGCCGCCGCCGAACAAGCGAGCGCCTCCCTGCAGGAGCTGCTTGCAACGGTCGAGAATCTGCTGCATGGCAATGAACGCACAACCGGCAGCATCAGCGAGGTCGATCGCACGCTGCAAAATATCGGTTAAACCACAAAGAACCTTTTGCCCGGATGACTTGCGCGAATCTGGCAAAAGGTTTTTTTGACGTGGTGATCACTATTCCGACAGCTCGTCTTGTTTCCATGTTCAACCCGCAGGGCTTATGTTACGATGAGTGCATTGTCGTCCAAGCTTCTTCTGACTCGACTGCGTAAATACACAAGATAGTCCCACGCTAGACATGGTATCGGGCTGACTGCGCCCTATCTCACCTCCCAACGCCACTTCCCTTCTCGTTTTTCCATTTTAATAATAATTAACAATTATTACACTTTTCTATTATTTCTGTCACTTATACGTTATTTTGTCATTTTCCTCGTTGATGTCGATTACTGATGTGATACGATTATGGCGCAACGCCGAAATGCCACTTCGCACAATCCGGTTATTCGTACCACGCATGCTTTGGATGTGAGCTCTGTTGACTGAACAACGGCACCAAGACGGCATGAACCGGTATGATCGATCCCTGTGTCCGCCCCATTCCTGCCGTTTATGCCCAATCGCCGATCGTTTCGCCATCACTCTCCCAACTAACTTCCTGTACGCGTAACCTCCGTGCCAGCAAAGGAGGTGATTCATTTATGGTTTCAACGCTCCCGAAGTGGAGCGCGATGTACGCACACGTCAAATGGTTCATCGACGACTTCTCGTGGGCTCCTCAGCCGATGACGAAAGTGCTGACGGAAGGGTTCATGTATTGGTTCGGATTGACGATCGCGGGTCTGCTTCTCTGCTCCGTCTTGGCGGGACCGCTTGACCGGGTGCCGGCTATACGAAGCTTACATTCGTTTTTGAACCGATTCGTTCCTTACAAAATGGGGATTCTACGTGTCGGTCTCGGCATCGGGCTTGTGCTGCAGCTGCTCACCGGCACGTATTTGGCACCGGAATTCCCGCTTGACTCCTGGTGGATGTATACCCTGTTGATCGCGGCCGCCGCCGGTCTTGTCCACAAGAAGCTCCTCCCGATCAGCGGTGCGGCATTAGCCGTTCTCTACATCCGCACGGTTGCCGTCTATGGTCTATTCCACAGTCTGGACTACATGTTCTATGTCGGCATCATCTATTGTCTCATCACCGCAGGCACCAAGTGGAATCGCTCCGGTACCCATGTCATGTACATCTTCACCGGTCTATCGCTCGCTTGGCTGGCCATGGAGAAACTGACGCTTGCCAAACTCGCCTGCACCGTCATGCATAATTACGGACTGCCGACGATGGGATTCACGGTCGAAGATTTCGTGCTGATCTCCGCATTCGTCGAGCTCGGCCTTGCCTGGGCGTTCATCGTCGGCCTAATGAACCGCTTTACGGCGCTGCTCGTCACCGGCATATTCTTGTTTACCGCTTCGGTCTTCGGGGAGACCGAGGTGGTCGGCCATACGATTTTGCACACCCTCTTCCTGCTCTTCATAATCGAGGGAAGCGGCAGCTGGCAGACGCTGTTCAACCTTCACCGCTCGCTCGCCATGCGATGCCTGTTCGTCGCCGTCAACTTTTGCTTCCTGCTTTTCGCCATGATGGCGATTTATATTTGGATGGGACAGCCCGGCAATATTTTCAATGTGTGACGCTCGCCGCATTCGCCAGCTAACACAAAAAAAGCGGCTTCGCAGGTTGTGCCTGCAAAGCCGCTTCACTTCTTATATAGGATGATCGCTATGAAGCGAATACCGAGATGCCGTTCTTGCCGTTGCGCTTAACGCGGTACAGCGCCTCATCCGCGCTTCGCAGCAGATCGGTCAACGACAGGCCGTCCGACGGATAAGCGCTAACGCCGGCACTGTACGATATCGGAATCTTTTCTTGTCCGATCAAGAACGGATGTTGTCCAAGAGGTCCTAGACGATTAGTGATATCGCCCAGCAGCTCTTCTGTCCGAACCGGCTCGGGGATCAGTATGATGAACTCGTCACCGCCAAGCCTTCCCAGCACGTCGTCCGGTCTGGATGCCCGCCGCAAACAGGAGGAAATATGAATGAGGAAATCGTCCCCGGCCACATGACCGAACGTATCGTTGATCCATTTGAAGTTGTCCAGGTCGATCAATACGATCGCGAACCGCTGTCCGCGCTTCATCATGACGTCCGCTTGCTCGTTGACCGCCATTCGGTTGCACAGCCCCGTCAACGTATCATGATGGGCCAGATGCCGGTAGCGCTGCTCGGATTCTGCCAATCGGCGTTCCGCTTCCTTCAGCCTCGTTACGTCCGTCAAGTGAAGCACCAGCAGTTCCTCCTCGATACTGGGCAGCGCATCCGCTTGAACAAGAAATTCTGCACGCCCTCCCTCGGAAGCTGCGACATGCAGCTCGCCATCGATCCGAGGACGCTTGCCCGGCCTGCGTTCTTGCAGACGCTCGCGCAGCGTCGTGCCGTCGTCGAAGCAGAGGCAGCTCGTGGGGTCCATCGATGCTCCGCCGGATTCGAACACCATGGCCGCACGCGGATTCATCTCTTTGACCGCACCTTGCTTGTCCAGCAGAATGATAGCGTTCGGCCCCGATTCGAACAACGTATGGAACAGCTCCCGATAATCGGGAAGGAAATCGTATTTGTTAACGATCGTTCGCAGCGCGAGCACCCACAACAGGCAGCCCGAGAAGTATAGCGCCATCGATTCCGGACTCGTCGTGATCTCTGACTGGAGCAGCACCGTCACGAGCATGAACCATCCGAACATTGCCAGCAAGCTAAGGAGCAGTAATTGCAGTACCTTACGCTGCCGCGGATTGCGCGAACGACGCCAGCCAGCCGCCAATATGACAACGGAGGATAAAATATAACCGCCGACGAACGTGACCGCCAGTACCAGCATAATCGGATGGAGCGGAGTGACGCCGCCGGTGACCTCGGGGTTATAAAGCGACCGATCGTTAAATGTGATGAGCAGTATCGCATACAGCGAGAACGGAAGTCCGTATACGGCCGGGGTTATCCATCTCGCCAGCTTGCCCAGCGCTCCGCTAATGAGCAGGCATAGATGGATGAGCAGGCTGATCGTTAACAGCAGCATGGGCACGTTCCAGTAAAGGACGATCGGCACCTCGTACATGTTGTACAAGGTTGATTTGATATATTCCCCCATAAAATAGGAGAGCAACGTAAGCATAAGAAGCGACGCCACGCGGTTGTGCGGGCTTTTGCGATTACGGACGTACAGCGTGATCGCCATATAAAAGTAAACATAAGATGGAAGCAGTATCGTCAAAAAATCGAGCGATATTTCATTCATAATGCGCAGCCCTCGTCGCTGTCATGGATTGAACTAGGCGTTCATAGGTATTCCGAACTACCCAAAGCTATCGGTTAATTCTAACATGTTCCGTCATTCTCTTACAAAAAAAATATTCATAGTCATCTGTTTTTAAGTTTTTTTCGACTTTGTTCGACATGTCACTATCCATATTAACGTAATTGATCCTGCTGAAGTTGCATAAAACAAGAAAAAGCGCCAGATGGCGCTTTTGTAAGTTTAGCTAGATGAAGCTGTCAGTTATGCTTGCCTGCGCACTTCCAGTCTCCGCGCCGCGAGCGACAATGCGTAGTTAACGGCGAAGTACAGCGCCGCCACGAGCAGCAGCGTCGGCATGACCACGTTGATATCCTGCCCCATGATGATATTAGCGTTATGCGTCAACTCGGCCAGGCTGATAATGACCGTGAGCGAAGTATCTTTCAACAGCGAGATGAACTGGCTCACGAGAGGCGGTACCATGCGCCGTAAGCCGATTGGAAGCACAATATGCCGCAGCGTCTGCACGGCGCCTAGTCCGGAAGCCCGCGCCGCTTCCACTAGCCCCCGATCCACGGAGCGAAGACCGCTTCGCACGATCTCGGCGATCATCGCCGCTTCGAAGACGGTGAGCGCTAAGATAGCGGCCCAGAATAAGCTTAGCTGAATGCCGACCTCGGGCAAGCCATAGCGAGCAAAAAATATAATCAGCAGCAGCGGCAAATTGCGCACAATCTCCACGAGCAGGCCCAGCAGCTTAGAGACGACGGGGATGCGCGCATAACAAAGAATGCCGACCAGCAAACCAATAATAAAGCTGAGCACGATGGCGACCAAGGCGAGGCGAAGCGTCATACCCAAGCCTTCGAGCAGAAACAATAAGTTGTCGATCGAATAAGCCTGCTTGAAATCCACCTTCGTCCCTCCTTATCCGCCGCGTGTCAGTCTGCGCTCGAGCAGCCGGGACATATACGCGAGCGGCAGCGTCAGCACCAAATAGAACATGGCGACGAACATATACGTATCCACGGTGTCGTACGTCTCCAGGTTAATGATATCGCCGTAATACATCAGGTCCATGCCGGCGATTACGCCGAGGACGGAGGAATTTTTGACCAGGTTGAGGAACTGATTCGTCATCGGCGGGATGACAATCCGCACCGCCTGGGGCAGCACGATATGCCGCATCGCCTGCGCATACGTTAGCCCCGAGGACCTCGCCGCCTCCATTTGCCCTCTGGGCACGGCTAGGATACCGGCCCGGATCGCTTCGGCGATGAATGCGGACGTATAGACGATGAGCCCGAGCGTGCCGGAGACGAATCCATTCAGTGCAATGCCCAATGCCGGCAGGCCAAGGAAAAAGACATAGACGACGAGCAGCAGCGGGATATTGCGAAACACCTCCACGTACAACGTGCCAAGGAAGCGCATCGCGCGCCAATGCGAGATCCGCATGACGGCGATCAGCGTGCCGGCCGCGAAACTGCCGGCAAGCGCCAAGAGGCTGGCCAGCAGCGTGTTGCGCAGTCCGAGCAGGAACGTCTCCCAGTGATCGGTCAACACGGAGAAGTCCGGCATAAGCGCCCCCTATTCCCCGGGCGGCTTCTCGCCGATCCACTTCTCGTAGATGGCGGCATATTCGCCGCTATCTTGCAGCGATTTGATCGTCTCGTTCACGAGGGCGACCAGCGCGGATTCGCCCTTCTTCATCGCAATGCCATAGGGTTCGTCGGTGAACGTCCCGCCAACGACCTCGTAATTCTCGTCCTGCTTAGTCATCCCGTACAGAATCGCATTGTCCGTCGTGAGCGCCTCTCCCTTGCCGGCCCTCAGCGCGGTGAACGCCTCCTGGTAATTCTCGTACTGCTGTACCTTAAGTCCCGGTATCTTCTCTTCGATGTTCTTGATCGAGGTCGCGCCTTTAACGCCCAGCACCTTCGTGTCCTTCGTCACGTCCGCAATGCCCTTGATTGCACTGCCCTTCTTCACGAGCAGCGATTGACCCGCCTTGAAATAGACGTCGGAGAAATCCACCTCTTTCTTCCGTTCCTCCGTAATCGTCATGGTCGCAATGATCATGTCAATCTCGCCGTTGTTCAGCATCGGGATGCGCGTCTTCGACGTGACCTCCTTCAGTTCCAGCTTCGATTCGTCGCCCAGCACCTTCTTGGCCAATTGCTTGGCGATATCCACATCGAAGCCTTCCACTTCGCCGCTCGCGGGATCCTTCAAGCCGAACAGCTTCGTATCGAATTTGACGCCGACGACGAGTTTGCCCCGTTCTTTGATCGACTTGAGCACGCCTTCGTCCGCGGATGCCCCCGCATTCGTCCCGCCACCGCCGGCATTGCCGCCTCCTTCGCCGCCTGCTGAGTTATCGTTCTTCGTTCCGCAAGCGGACGCGACGAGCATAACCGCGACGAGCATGGCGCCGAGCATTTTGATGCTTCTCCATTTCAACATGATTGGAACCCCCTGTCGTTAGTCGCGAGCGCGAACGTCATCTGCTATTAATGATTCAGGACCCTGCTCAAGAACAGCTTCGCCCGTTCCGCTTTCGGCTGGCCGAAGAACGTCGCCGGCTCCGCCTCCTCGACGATCCGCCCTTCGTCCATGAAAATCACTCTTCCCGCTACCTCGCGGGCAAACCCCATCTCATGCGTCACGACTACCATCGTCATGCCCTCCTTCGCCAGCTGCTTCATAACCGCCAGCACTTCGCCGATCATCTCCGGATCCAGCGCCGAGGTCGGTTCGTCGAACAGCATGATCTTGGGCTTCATCGCGAGACCTCTGGCGATCGCGACGCGCTGCTGCTGACCGCCCGACAGCTGCGACGGGAGAGCATTCGCTTTCTCGGGAATGCCTACCTTGGCAAGCAAATGCCGGGCATGCGCTTCCGCTTCCGTCTTCGGCTGCCTCAACACCTGAACGGGTGCTAGCGTAATATTGTCCAGTACGGTCAGATGCGGGTAAAGATTGAAATGCTGAAAGACCATGCCAATGTCGCGGCGCAGCCGGTTGACGTCGGCTCCCCGTCCGCCAAGCGGCATATCCAGCACATTCAGCTCGCCGCCGGAAATCGTCTCCAGCTTGTTGATGCAGCGCAGCAGCGTGCTCTTGCCGGAGCCGGATGGGCCGATAATCACGACGACTTCGCCCGGCTCGACGTGCAAATCGATGTCCTTCAAGACGTGCAAGCCGCCAAAATGCTTATTCACCCCTCTAAACGTTATCAGGTGGCATCCCTCCTTCGTAGGCTGCGGCTGTCTGAACGGAGTATAGGAGCAAGTATATTAGCGAATATCGCCTTTCATGTCCTTTTTCCGGCTGCATAACATTGCGAGCAACTTACACACTAGCGAACAAAACGCAAAAAAGCCGCGCTAGGCGCGGCTTCTGCTTGCTCTATCGAGATGTGCCGTTAAACTTGTCCGACGTCGTGCAGGCCGAGAATGAGCGTGGCAGGCTTCAAAATAACGGTGCCTGTCACTGGGTCGGTCCGCATGTCATATTCAATGCGCTCGACTTCGAAGTGTTCCACCTCATCCGTGCGCGTATCGTATACGACGTCGAATTCCTTCAGGCCGATTTTGGGGACGATGGCGACGCCTCCGATTTGGAATGCGCTGGCGACAGTTCCGTACATGAATTCAACGATGCGGATCGGTTCATTGTTCATATCTTTAATTTCGATCTGTTGAACGACTTTATAGGCCATGCTGTGCATACATCCCTTCCACATAATGCTTCTATTTTACATGATTCGACAAAAGGTAGCGAGTCCTAATTATCCAATGGGACCATTGTAATAATTGCTAACGACAATCAGTATTTGCATAAAGGCGCGAACTATGCACGACGGCCAGAATAATGGTAAAGCAAGCTTAGTTGAAATCGAAAAAGCAAGAGCATCGAATGACGCTCCTGCCTGCCTCGCATGATATTCAGTGTGTGCGACTACGCCTCATCCCACAATCTTCTCACGTTCGCTAGCCCGATCGACGTGCCCTGCTTGCACTCCTCAAGTCCTTCGAACTCCAAGGAAATATAACCCGCATAACCGCTTTGTTTAATAATGCGCAAACTCTCAGCCAAGTTCAGGTCGCCATGTCCGGCTATCGCCCCGCGCAGGTAGTTCCCGTTCGCGCTGCGGAACCAGCCTTCGCCCGGATTCCAAGTTGATGGTCTGCGGTAGAAATCCTTGACGTGTACCATGGAGGCGTACGGCAAATTGTTGCGGACCGCCGCCACAGGATCTTCGTCTACGCAGACGAAATTGCCAACATCGAGCGTCGTTCGGTAATTCGGCCGGTTCACGGCCTGGATGAGCGCCTGTACCCGGTCGCTGGCCTGCACGAAATAACCGTGGTTCTCGACGCTCGTCGTAATGCCATACCCGGCTGCATAATCCGCGATCTCGCCGCATGCCTCCGCGAGCCTGCCCAAGATCCGGTTAAAATGCCCGATCGACGTATCTTCGCTGCTAGCCACGTCATGCCGCATTAATTTGACCCCAAGGCGGGCTGCCAGATCGACCTCCGACTTGACGCGTTCAATCTCCGTTCGGAACGCTTCCTCCGTCTCAACCGCGAAATTCGCGCCGATGGCGTAGTTGGAGACGGCAATCCCTCTTGCCGCCGCTTTCTCGCGAATCGCGTCCGCAAGCTCCGGATTCCCGGCAAGCTGAAACCCTACCGGCACGATCTCGATATGCTCGGCCCCTTGTTCCGCCACCCAGTCGATGACGCCAAGGATGTCCATCTCGCCGGATGCCAGCGCCTGATACAAGCTATAAGAGCTGATGCCTAGCCGCATGTCCTCTTCTCCTCCCGTTGCTAGGGTCGTATTACAGCCGCACTTCTTTGCCGGTCCGCGCCGACTCGTAGATGCCGCATAACATGCGCATAACAGCCACGCCGTCTTCCACCGGACTAATCGGGCGACTGCCGGTGCGCGCGCTTTCGACGAAATGCCGAACCTCGTTCAAGAACGCATCTTCGATATGAATCGACTTGTTGTCCGTCTGCGGCGCAATATTGAGGATGGCGTTATGCTTCTCCGTCACGATCGCCAGCTCCGGCTCGATCTCAACGCCGCCCTGCTCGCCATACAGCCTGACCGCGAACTCGTCCTTCTTCGCATGAAGCGTGAAGCTAACATCGACGAGCAGCGATGCGCCGTTCTCGAACCGGATGAGCGCGTTGGCCATGTCTTCGACGCCGTTGACGTTCGGATCGTAGTCCGCCGCTTGGTAGAAGGACAGATGTTGAATATGCGAACGGTTGCCCAGTTTCTTGTACGTATTGCCAGTCACCGATACCGGCTTCGGCCGCCCCATCAAATACCAGCACAGGTCGATAATGTGGACGCCCAGGTCGATTAACGGACCGCCGCCGGAGCGCTCTGGATCGGCGAACCAGCCGCCGGGGTTGCCAAGACGACGGATGAATGAGGCTTTGGCATAGTAGATGCCGCCTAGATCGCCGTTGTCAATGAACTGCTTGACCAGCTGCGCATTCGCGTCGTAGCGCCTGACGAAGCCGACCTGCAGCGTCTTGCCGGATTCGCGCACGGCTTCTTCGATGCGCTCGGCCTCCTCCACCGTCTTGCAAAGCGGCTTCTCGACCAGCACGTGCTTACCGGCATGAAGCGCGGCAATGCTGATCTCCGCGTGGGAATTATTCCACGTACAGATGCTGACCGCATCCACTTCCGGATCGGCCAAGAGTTCGCGGTAATCGGTATAAACTTTGCCGATGCCGTATTTGGCCGCTTTCTCCGCAGCGCGCGATTCGTTCAGATCGCAGCCGGCCACCAGTCGAACGCCTTCTAATCTCCGGTAAGCCTGCAGATGCATATCCGAGATCGAGCCCAATCCGATAATGCCTACATTCAACGTCGTTGCTGTCATATGCGCTGCCTCCCCATGAATAGTTGCGAATAACCGCATTCGCATTATACAATCAGGCTAACATATCCATCGCACGAGGGAGAATAACCGTTATGACCACATTCATGGACTATACGATCAGCAAGCTGCCCATCCGGATCGTCGACCGAATGATCGATCCCGGCACGCTTAGCGTCAAATCGCTCTCCTTGATTACGGCCGGGCATCTGCCGAACCGCACCTTGTTCAGACGGTCGGCGTCTTTTAACCACCATGCGATCGTCTACATCGCGGACGGCTCCGGCACGTATCAGGTGAACGGAGGCGAGCGCCAGCCGGTCGGCAAAGGCAGCTTCTTCCTCTTCTATCCGGGGGCTGTGTTCGACTACGGACCGGGTCCGAACGAAACATGGGATGAGTTTTATTTCACGGTGGAGGGCTCAAGGGTCGAGGAATGGTTCGCAACCTGGCTCGTCGAACCGGACCGGGTGAAGCAAGCGTGGAATCTCGATACGCAGCGCGGGAAGATCGAGCGTATCTTCGCGCTGATGGACAGCGGAGATGCGGGCAATTTGGACCGGGCGGCGCTGCTGCTTGAGACGTTCCTCTTCGAGCTGATGCAGTGCAGCAAGCCGCCGGGCAAGGCGCCTTCCGTAAGTCCGACGGCCGCGCTGCTCGAGGCGATCCAAGCTGGAATCGCGGAGCCGTTCGACGCGCCTTCGCTCTGCGAGCGTCATCACCTCTCAATGTCGACGCTGCGGCGCGCCATCCATAAGGCCACCGGATATTCCTTACATGAGTATGTGCATCGACTGAAAATATCCGAAGCGAAGAACATTCTGCTCAACACGAATCAGTCCGTGAAGGAAACGGCGCTTGCGCTCGGGTTCAAGGACGTCTTCTACTTCTCCCGGCTGTTCAAGAAAATCGTCGGCGTGTCGCCGCAGCATTATCGCAATCATGTCTAATGGCGCCAATCATAATTTGACTTAATTTTTACAATTTTCTGACTATTGTTTACGTGGAATTAATAATAATCGCTTATGCTGAAGTTAAGCAAGACTTCAGGGAGGCGATCGCATGAATATGAATGTAGTAGTTTTGGCAGGCGCAATTGTTGCAGTTGCACTCTTGATCGTTGTTCTTCGTGTTAAAATCGAGCGAGCCCGCAACGGTTCAGGCTCCCCTTATGGGAGAAGCAACCTACATCGCGGCGGCCATGTTTCTGCCCGAGGCCGCAATTCAGCAAAGAGACGCAGTGACAATGACGCGTTCTGGTTCGGGGGCAGTGTGTCGGATGCCGGCTCCGGCAGCTACGGATCAGATAGCGGTGGATGCAGCGGCGGCTCCGATGGCGGGGGCGGATCGAGCTGCGGCGGTGGCTGCGGGGGCGGTGGCGACTGAATATGCCTCTGCCCCTTTAGCCGTGCGCGCCCCCTCAGCGTACCATCTAGAACTCTGTCATGATACTGTCGATAGTTGACTCACGTAAGCCCGAATGCCGTCTGCCACACTCTGCGCGACGCGATCTTGGAATTCCTCCGTAAAGATGATGCGTTCCTCCTCTTGATTCGAGATGAATCCGACTTCCAGCAATGCTGCCGGCATCGTCGTCTCCCTCAGCACTTGGAAGCTGTTCTTCTTCACCTTCCGGTCCTTAAAGCCCGTCGCCCCGATCAAGTATTGATGCATCATATCTGCGAAAGCCTTGCTGTTGTCGTGATAATAGAACGATTCGGTTCCTCTGACATCCGGCTTATTCTTCACCGAGTTCGCATGGACCGACAAGAACAGGTCCGCGCCCAATTTGTTCGCGAGCTGCGCGCGCTCCGATAACGTCGGGTATGTATCGTCCATTCGAGTCATCACGATCTGAATATTGGGATCGTTCTGGAACAGACGCTCTACCTTCAGCGCGAGCGCCAGCGTGAACGCCTTCTCCTGAGTCTTGGAATAACCGATTGTGCCCGGGTCGCTGCCGCCATGACCGGCATCCAGCACAACGACCCGCTTGCCTGAAAGCACCGGCTGATCCGCCGGGAGGCTAGGTTCAACCGGATTACCAGGCACAGACGGTATCGGTTCTCCCAATGCTCCATTCAAATCAATCGTCCACACCTTCGCGTCGCCTTCACCCTCGCTGTAGACCGAATAAGCATGCTTCGCTTTCAGATCCATCACGATGCGCACTTTGGGCGGAGTTTCGCTGAATAGCGAGTAGCGGACTTTGCTCACGTCAGGTTCGTCCGGCAGCTCGATGGCGCCGCTTTGTTTGCCGAATTCCCCTTGCGCGAGCGAGAAGCCTTCTCCGAATCCGGTCTGCGCCAGATCGACCACGATGCGATCCGGACCCGTCAGCACGGACACTTCCGGCATCGCGCCGCCCGTGACGGCAAGCGACAATCGGTTATCGGTGAAACGGATGTCCTGCACGCGTCCGGTATGCGCGCCTCCAACGTTTGGCGTCTGCACCTCCGTGCTGCCTTGCCCCGCTTCCCCTTCGCCCGTCGTCGTACCGTCCTGCGGTGAAGTCGTCCCCGGCTCCGCACCGGGCTCAGGCTGCTGCTGCGTGACTGGCTCGGTTAGCACGACCTGCTGCTTCTTCCCGTCCCATCCAACCGTAAGCCCCATATTCTCCCCGACGAACCGCAGCGGAACAAGTGTCGTGGACGCCTGCACGATCGGCGCTGCGATCAGCGGCTGCGGGTTGCCATTCACAAGCGCGGAAGCGCTGCCGATCGTCAGGTCAATCAGCCTGTCGTCCTTGGCGATCTTCACCCTGCTGTCTTCTTTGTGCCAATCCACTTGGAATCCGAGCTTCTCCACGATAACCCGGATCGGCACCATGACGCTGTTGTTGGATACTTGCAGCTTCAAGGCTGGCGGCAGCTCCAACTGTTGGTCGTTTAGCACAATCTGTAATTTGCCGGATGCGGCAGCCGCGGTTTGTCCGTTCGCCTGGAATGCAAAGGCGAACAAGAGCGCTACCGCGAACGCGAGCAGCGTCTGAACACGTTTCTTCATAAATTCCTCTCATCCCATCCTTCTTTTATTGACTTGCGGCCGAACCCATGAAAGCCCGTAACCATTAGACGAGCTTGCCGGCGTTTTGTTGCAGATTATTCTAAATTTTTCCTTTGCCTTACTTCGCTCGACAGCGCACGACACAGCCAACATGTCGAAAGCCAATATTCATCCTTTCTTCGCCAGCGCAAAAAAGCCCCGCGCGTGGTGCGCGGGGCCCTCGAGGTCAAGCTCTTATTTGCGAGCGTAGAAGCCGATCAGTTCTTTCGTCTCCGGATGAATCACGACAACGAGCGGTCCGAGCAGCGCATCTTGGTCCGTCGAATACGTCACCGTAATCAGCTTGCCTTCCTTCGCCACTAAGTCGGCCAAAGCTTGCTTCTGCTTCTCGGTTGTCGTCATGACGCCCGCCGCCTTCGCAGGCGCGACCGACACAAGCGCTTCATCTTTCTTCGTCACGAGATGCGACTGCTGCTCTTTTGGTACGAAGGACCAGCCAAGCTCACGGAATTCAGCGGCATTCTCCGGCTGCTCGTCGAGGACGACGAGCACGTGAAGCGGGCTAATCGGCGGCAGGCTCTTCGTCATGATCGGACCGTAATACGCGCGAACTTTCGTGCCCGGCTTCACTTGCGACCACTCGACGGGTTGGCCTTCCGAATTGATGACGAGCGTCTCCTTGCCAGCGTTCAACGTCAGTTCCGGCTTCTCTTGGCCGAATTGAATTTGCCAGCCATCCGTCGTATTGCCCGACGAGAGTACCGTTTCTTCTTTGACCAGCGTCTGCTGGCCGACCGTTATCGTAGCCGCGTGCGATTGACCCGGGTAGCTGAGCGCGATGATCGGACCGTATTCCGCCGTCACCTGCATGCCTTCTTTCAGATCCTTCACGGCAACCGTTTTGCCCTGCGAATCCTTGATGACCGTCTCTTTGTCCGCCGTCAGGATGATCCATTTGTTCGTACCGCGTCCGAGCACTTCGAGCCGTACGCTGCCGTCTTCAAGCGGTGTAGCCTTCGCGATGACGCCGGAGATCAGAATGTAGTCCGCTTCTTCTTCCTGCTGCTGGTCGCCATCGCCTTGCAGTTTGATTTCTTTGCCGTTCCAGCTCAACTCATACCCGAGTGCGCTTGCCGTATCGCGTGCGGGCAAATACGCTTTGCCGTTAATGTAGACCGGATGCAAGCCCGTGCTCTCTCCATTGACCGATACTTGAATGTCGCTGCGCAGCAAGCCCTGTACTTTCTCGATGAATCCGCCTGCTCCGGCCACCGCCGTTGTCGACAATACCCCTGCCGCCGTTACCGCAATAATCCAAGATTTCTTATTCATCCTCATTCGCTCCTCTGTAATCATGTAGGTATAATATCGCTTGTTTGTTGCTGTTTGATATCTCAGACGGAGCCAAAAGCGAAAAGGTTACACAAGAAAATATTCCCATTTTGCGCATGCATAGAAAAACGCCCCATTCGAAAATGGAGCGTGCATGCTTGTAGATTAGAAACGAGATTATTTGGTTTTGAACTTCATCACCATGTCTTGCAGCTCGGTCGCCAGCTGGCTTAGCGATTCGGAAGAAGCGGCGATCTCCTGCATGTTCCGGTACTGCTCGGCCGTTGAAGACCGCGCGGTCATCAGCTCGCCGAGCGAATCTTTAGAAATGCCGAGAATCTCGTTCATGGACGCCGCGATCTCCTCGGAGCTGGCCGACATTTGTTCAGACGCCGCGGACACCTCCTGAATTTGCGCGGTCACGCCGCCCACCGCCTCGACGATGCGATCGAAAATGCTGCCAAGCTCCTCGACCTGCTCGACTCCGTGCTGCACGACTTGGATGCCTTCCGTAATCGCCTGCGACGTTTCCGCCGTCGAACGCTGAATTTCGAGCAATATCTTCGCTACCGAACCTGTCGCTTTCGTCGTCTGCTCAGCGAGCTTCTTTACCTCGTCGGCCACAACTGCGAATCCTCGGCCGTGCTCACCCGCGCGGGCTGCTTCAATTGCCGCATTCAGCGACAACAGATTTGTCTGCGCCGCAATCTCGGATATAAACGACACGATTTGATTCACTTCCTGCGATTTGCCCTCCAGCGTCTGTACCGACTGCACGGAACGGCCGACCACTTCGTTCGCGTTCACGATTTCGGTTACGGCGTTCTTCACCGCGATACTGCCGAGTCTCACCTGCTCATTCATGCCCTGAGCCATCTCATAGACGTTGGTCGAAGATTCCGCCACGCGCTGAATGCCCATCGCCATCTCTTCCATGGCCGTGGACGATTGCTCGGAGCCTTCGAATTGGACGCGCGCGCCGTTTGCCATTTGATCCACCGATTTGGCCATTTTCTCGGCAGCGTCGGAGGAGCTTGCCGCAATGGCGGACAACTGCTCCGAAGAAGCCGCGGTGTGCTGGACGGAATCGGACATTTTGCTCAAGGTGCCGCTGAACGCGTCGAGCATATGGTTGAGATTGAGTTTCATCTGCTGCATTTCGTCGTTGCCGTTAACTTTAAGGCGTGGCGTCAAGTCTCCCGTCGCAACGACCTTCATCGCCGCAATCGTCGCGAAGATCGGCTTCAGCATGAACGCGGAGAACAAGTAAGCCAGAATCGTAACCACTACGGCGCCTGCAAGTATCGTTATCCAAGTCATGAGCTGAACTTCGCGGACCGAACTTAACAATTCGGATTCATCTCCGGCTACGACGACGCGCCATCCGGTTTCTTCGATAACCGCGTAAGCTGCAAGCTCCCGCACGCCTGATGCTGACGTGTATTCGACATTGCCTTCGTTCTTGGCCAATACTTCATTCCCGAACAGCTGAACCGTCGCTTCGCTCTCGACATCCTTTAGCGATTTCGTCGCGAGCGACGTGTCTTTATGCGATTGATACACGCCAGCCTGGGAAAGGATATACGCATATCCGCTTTCACCCATTTGGATGTTCTCCAAGTCCTCGATCAAACTCTCCGGGCTGACCATACACTGCAGAAGACCGGCAAATTCGCCGCTTTCGGTCAATATCGGCACATCGATCATGACGCTTTTTTGGCCCGTTGTATCCGTTACTTTAATATCGGAGATGCCGACCGTCTTCTCAGCCTTGATTCGCTTGAAGTTGTTATAGACGGAAATGTCGGACGATGAGCCATCGCTATTGAGTGATTGGCCGGCCGCATTCGCGTAACCATAGAAATAAATATCCGGATTAGCCGCTTTCAACACTTGAATGATGGTGGAAATTTCCGTTCTGTCTTCACTCAGAAAAGCTTCTTTGTTCGCCTCGACGACACCTTCCATGGCCTCGACTTTCGCATGCAAAAACGCGTTCAATGCCTGCGCGTTCGCTTTCGCATATAGCAGCTCTTTCTCGTTGACCTCGCTTCGCGTCATATTTCCGAAGACCGAACCCATGATTAGCAGTGACACCAGCAGCGGGATGATTGCTAATACCAACACGAAGAATGTAACTTTCAATTTGAACGAACCGGTCCACCTACGCATCGTTATTTCTCCTCTCATCTTTCAGCCGATTCCGGGCTTATCAGCAAATAAATTGACGCCCTTTCGACATCCTTCCATTTATTTCGACATGAATAGACATTTTATTTATAGAGATGTCAGGTATTTCGGTGCACACAAAAAAGCGGCATATCTCTTAAGGAGAAATGCCGCTTATTGAACTGCTATTCGATTAGGTTCCTGATTAGTCTTCCGTCAGCGACTTCACGAAGCGAAGCGCGAAGAGGACGATGTTGACCAGATCCAGGTAAATGTTAACGACCATCAGCGGGATTTCGCTCTCGTCGAATCCTTCTTTGGCCATGCGGTTGAAGTCATACAGCGTATAGCCCATGAAGATGAGCAAGCCGAAGCCCGCGTAGAACGTCTCCATTGCGCCATCGAACGGGAAGATGAACTGCATCAGACCGATCAGGATAAGACCGATCAGCGAAGCGAACAAGAAGCCGTGCAGGAAGCGGAAATCTTCTTTCGTGCGCGAGGCGTAAATCGCCAGACCCGCATACACCAATACCGCTACGCCGACCGTCTGGATAACGATGGCGCTGCCCATCGAAGCGATGTAATAGCTTAGCGTAAATTGTAGCGTAGCGCCCGATACGAGCATGAACGCGTACATGAGCGGATAACCGATCGTCGTTCTTCTGCGCAGGAACATCATCCCGATAAGCAATGCGAGCTCCAAAATAATAAGCGGGATGCGAGCCGCCGGCGGCAGCATCGTGCCGATGAACATGCCGACGCCCGATACGATCAAGGCAAAGAAAAACGTCAGCATTAATTTGGCCATCGGATTGCCGTACGAGCCAGAAGTCGTATTGTAGTTCATATTCTGTTAACTCCCCTTACAAAATAGTGGTGATTGTCTTCTTGTACGCACGAAAACCCGATCCGTTTCAACGCGAACCCAAAATCAGTTTGACCCCTTCGATCTTAAGCTGGTCCATGCGGATGACCCATTCCCGGAACGTTGCATATTCCTCGTCGGAATAGCCGAACAACTGCTTCAGCTCGCCCACTACTAGCTTCTCTTCGTCATTGTAATCACCATCCGCGAACATCAGCAGCAGCACTTCCGCGAAGAAAATGTTCTTCACCTGCTCATTATCGAGCGAGCCGACGATATCGGCCAGTTGGCGGTCCTTCTTCACAGCGTACGGTTCACGCCAGTCCAGCTCGGCCATGATGCCGCTAATAAAGCCCTGCTCCTTGCGGTTCACGCAGCCATCGGCCTCTGCGACCAGATGCGCTACATCCAGGAACGCTTCCTTGTCCGTTTTGGATTGTAAAAAATGCAGAAACACGCGCTGTCCACTCCCCTGGTTCAACTTCATATTAGGTTTTGAGCTAGTACTTTCGACACGACTCCCTAAATTCCTACCGCTTACGCAAAACTTAATGTTGTGGCATCCGCTTGATCGATCGGTCAAGATTTGGGATGTTCGCGAAGCCATTGAAGCATCTCATCCAACGTTCGGACCGGCACGATGTTAAGCGTCGACGAACCTAATCTGGCCTCTGCCTGCTGCTCGAAGGGGACGAAAAACACGTCAGCGCCTGCCCGCGCGACTACGTACGCCTTCTGCTCGATGCCGCCGATCAGACCGACCGCGCCGTCGCCGTCGATCGTACCCGTGGCGGCCACGCGATTCCCATAGGTGACGCCGCCATCGGTCAATTGGTCCATTAATGTCAACGCAAGCACGGCCCCGTGCGAGGGTCCGCCCTGATAAACCAGGTAAGATCGAAAATCAACCTGCTTCGTGACATCCGCCCGCGCATGGTCTTCGACTTGTATGCCGAATACAGCACGGTCGGGATCATCCTTACTAGCTTGTGTCGGGACGGTCACCACCTGCTCGCTTCCATCGCGCGTCAGCGTCACTGTCACGCTAGACAAAGGCGAGACACTCTTCATCGCTTCGGCGAGCTCGACCACGGTGGTTACAGTCTTCCCGTTAAGCTTGGTCAGCAGATCGCCGGACGCGAGCTTCCCCTCCGCTGCGCTGCCAGCCGTGACGAGCAAGACGCGCACGCCATCGCTTGTCACGCCTTGTCCCAATCCCAGCTTATGAAGCGCGACTGCGGCCGCGATCTCGTTCGCTCCGGCACGCTGCGAATGCGCCGCGGACAACTGCTCGCCAATCGACTGGCTGACGTCGCGCTTGTTCATATCTATATGTGGGAACAGCCGGATGTACAACCAATCGATCGGGAAAGCCGGACGGTCGATGACGAGCACGCCTGAAATCGAACCTTTGCCCGCGCCGCCCTCGATCCGGGCGTAACGGTTCATATCGAACGTGAATCCAGGCATCGTCACCTCATACGCCGTTGGCCAGAACAGCAGCCAGGCCGCGATGCTTATCACGGCGATGCGGATCACGAGCGCGCGCAGCCATCTCAAGCCGCTTCGGTAGTCCGCCCAGGTCAGATCGATCAGCGTAAGCAGCCATCCGGCCGCAAGCAGCATTCCGGTTATCGTGAGATTGCGGGAAGGCAGCACGATGTATCCAACCGTTAGCCCGCTGACGACCATAATGGCGGCCTTCACCGCCCGATCAATTGTACTGCCGTGCGATCGGCTGCTCCAACCACGAATCGCGCCAACGATCCATAGCAGCGGCACGACGGCCAGCAGCCAAAATAGCAATTCGATCGCATCGATCCAATAATAACGCCCGATTCGGATTGGATCGCCGAACCATATGAGCTCTCCCGCCGCCGACAGAACGCCTGCGGCGATATACCCGGCTAACGTCCACCTTTTGCCCGTCTTCACTATATTCCTCCCAGCCTGTCGCATGCGCAAAGCTCGCACCCATCATTTTACAACTGTTGCGAGCAAAAAGACAGCGGCGGGAAAGCCGGCTGGCGATAGGCGCGAGAACGCAAAGAGCCGGCTGCTTAAAGGCGCCGGCCAGCTCTAATCCCGTACGTTTAGTACATGAATTCAATATTGGTTGCCTGCCAATCGTGAGAAGCAGCGCGCAGCTTGTCTGAATTGTCTTCCGGTGTTATTTTCCCTTTATAAATGACCTTACCGTTTGATCCATCCAAAGCGACGATCAAGTTCCCCGAAGATCGGGGATCCAATAGGAGCAGATAAATCCGGTCAGCTACGATCCGAATCATCTGAAGGGATGATGCACCAAGTGATTCAAATTTAAGTTCGAAGTCCGACTGCCGTTTAGTCACGAGATCATGACGGACAACCTCTATGCTTTGTTTGTCGTTATCGACCCTCGCAACATAAAGGGCGTCATTCTCTACCTGATGAACATATTGAAATTCCTGATTATATAGCTTTTCGCGGCGGGCTTCGCCTATTGCCGTGATCTGACCGGTTTCGTAGCGGAAAACGAAGGTGCGGTAAATCAACCGGGGGTTGCCATTCGCATCTAAATCGGACGCATCGTGTTCTTCAGACCAAAAACCGGCGTAATGCTTCGCCTCCGCTTCCCCGTTTCCGCCCATGAACCGAACTTCGAATTTTGGTTTACTCGATTTGAAATCAAGCGGTACATCTCGCATGTAACTGCCTTCCAGATCGAACACATGGTCAACATACATTAACGCCATTTCACCCCCGTTACCTACTCTTTTTTGCACCAAAACATGAAGTTCCTTCCCGACTACCTGTACATCGCATACGACCGCCCAATCGTTCGTATCGGGCGTTGGCATCTCCATCTCCTTATGGATCGTCCGCCCGCTCTCGCGGTCCAGCAGATCGAGGAGGATGGAATAGGATGTTGCCCGATTTGACCGGGTGACCACGTCGGCATAGACTAGCCGCTGTTCATCCGCATACATATTGCTCTCCACCCATTTCTTCCGCATGAAGCCGCGATGATCCTCCAGCAGCTGACGGTAGAACGGATAGTCCATCCACAGTGGATGAGGCCGATCTAGCAATCCTTCATCCGGGAGGTAACGGCTGCCTGTCGCTGTAATCTGGAAGATGTTGGCCTTTATCCGATTCGCGAAATTGCCCGTTATCCGAATCGGAGCCGCCGCTTCCGGATCTCCCTCCATGGTCTCCAGTTTGAAGGCTGGCGGTTCTTCGGACGCGCCAACAACGTAATAGCCCGCAATTCCGCTTATGCCAAACAACGCGAGAAATATCGATAACCAATAGCGTCTCATGCCAATCCCCTTTTACACGGTTATTTTGCGACGCAGGAGCCGGCAACCCAGCCATACCGATAACCCCGCGATGACGAATAAAATTGCCAGCTCAATGCTCACGATCTCTTCTTTATATAAGTAAGCGCCCTCCCTGTACATTCCCATCCAAAGAATAGGAATTACCGCCGCAGCCGTGCAAGCCAGCAGATACCCTAAAGCATATGCGATCCCCGGCCAGCGATAGCTTCGCTCGATTATGATGGCCGTGAAGACGACCAGCACGGCAACGATGCCAAGACCGTAGTTGAGCGCGAAATCCGCCAACTTCTTCGGCATAAGGTACTCAAGTACCCGCGTGGCGTCGACGATGTCCACGAAATACGAGTCCGCCTGGCGATCGCCCGGCACGACGGCGCCGAAGATGAGGCTGCCAATCGCAAGCGCAAGTGCCTGGAAAGCTAACGCAGCAAAGACGAACACAAGAAACGCCGACAATTTCGACAGGTAAATGGAACTTCTGGCGGAAGGCAGGATAAGGAGCCGGTAAATGAACGTATTGCGGCCAAGCCAATCACGGTACCAGATGAACAGAATATAGATGCCAAGCGAGCAGATAACCGCAATCACGGGAGTGCTGTAGAAAAATTGCGCGCGGTAGATCGCTTCGGCGTAAGAGATTCTGTGATCCGCCAACGCCGTGTGAAATCCGGTATTGTACTTCTCGAACTCACCTAATTGCGCCAACATTGTCCGCGCGCTCCAAACTAACGCCCCCCACTGCACAAGCACGACAAAGCCCAACAGCGCCGCCAAAATATACCTAAACCGGTGAATCTCCATATGGACGAGCTTCAAATAACGATTCATGCCAAGTACGCCTCCCTCATCACGTCCACGACGGATTTGCCTTCCGCGTCGCGCATCGCCTCGCATTTGAAATCACGCAGCACGACGCCGTCCGCGAGGAGCACCGCTTGATCGATCAGATGTTCCATCTCGCCGATCTCGTGGGTCGTGAGGAGTACGCCGCGTCCTTCGATCAAGTCGCTGGCGAATACGTCCGCGATCATCTCCCGACTGAACATATCGATGCCCGAGAACGGTTCGTCCATGAGCACATAGTCCGAATCGAGCGCAAGACCGGTCACTAAGTTGAACTTGGCGGCCGTCCCCTTCGATAAATTGCCGATGCGGTCGGTTGCGGACAACCGGAAGAACTTCATCAGCTCCGCCGCTTTCTCTCCGTTCCAGTTCGCATAGAAGTCCGCCATGAACCGCAAGCCTTCCCAAAGCTTCATAGACGGCGGCAGCGTCAGATGGTCCGGTATGAACGAGACACGTTCATAGACAGCCGGGCCGATCGGATGCCCATCGATCAGAATACGCCCAGACGTCAATGGAGTCAGCCCCATGATCGCTTTCATCAATGTGGACTTGCCCGCTCCGTTGAGACCGATCAAACAAGTGACCGCGCCCTTCTCCGCCTTGAAGGAGACGCCTTGCAATATCGTTCGACGCCAATACCGCTTGCGCGCCTCGATGACCTCAATCATCCCGCTCCGCCTCCCGCTGTGAAGGAATGGCCTGCTCTTGCATCTGCTGTTCGAACTTGCGCTTCACTAGCTCCGACAGCTCGTCCGCGGATATCTCGATCGACTTCACCGAGGTCAAGAAGACCTCGATGGCGCTCTCCAGCAATTCCGAGCGGATCGCCCGCAGCACGTCCGCATTCGTCGTAATGCGGCTGGGTGAATTCCCTTCGGTCGTAATCAACTTCTGTTCCTCCATCTCTTTGTAGGCGCGCTGCGCCGTATTCGGATTAATCTTCAGAAGGGATCCGAGCTCCCTTCGCGAAGGAATCGCCTGACCCGCCATCAGCAAGCCGGCGGCGATCCGTTCCTTGAAATGCCTGACGACCTGCAAATAGACCGGATCGCGGTTGTTGAATTGAAGTTCTGTCCATGTCTCGCCTGATTTCATTGCCCAACCTCGCATTCCTCCGAAGTGTGTGTACTAAGTAGTTCATACACTTTAACTGTATTATGGCCTTCATACACAGGATCGTCAACCCTTATTTGGATTTGACTGGAACTTTCGGCTCGTCATAAGCGTCTTATATGGTGGCATTGACATATTCTCAAGCTGACCTCCCAGTATTTGACTTGCTTCGAACGGTTCATTACTATGGTAAAGATGTGTAACCATGATAGATTATGAGTTTGCTAGCAAACTCCACCTGGTCTCACTATGATTCGTAAGCGGAGGTTAATTGTTCCATGTCATCCCTTAAAACCAATGTCGAGCATCCTGCGTCCCTGCGCGATTACGGCGTCCTTCGTCTGCTCTTCGTCCAGCTGCGTCCGAAGCAATGGAGCAAGAACGCGCTGCTCTTCGCGGCGCTGCTCTTCTCGTTCGAACGGCTATCCGTAGCCTCGTTCTTGAATACGCTGGCTGCGTTCCTGCTGTTCTGTCTCATATCGGGCTGCGTCTATATTCTGAATGATTACGTCGACCGCGAGGCAGACCGCAATCACCCGCAGAAGAAACACCGGCCTATGGCGTCCGGTCAGCTGAATCCCCAGCTCGCGCTGGCGTTCGGAGGACTACTGCTGCTGCTTTCCTTCGCCTGTGGATACGCGCTGCATCCGTTATTCGCCTTGGTGCTGACCGTCTATTTCGCGCTCAACGTCTCGTATTCGTTCAAATTGAAGCATGTCGTGATCATCGATATTCTCGTCATCGCCGCCGGCTTCGTACTGCGCGCTATAGCGGGCGGTATCGTCATCCGGGTCACGTTCACGCCGTGGTTCCTGCTCTGCACGATGCTGCTCTCGCTCTTCCTCGCCATTGGCAAACGGCGCCATGAATTGACGCTTCTCTCCGAGGGCAGAGGCGAGCACCGGAAGGTACTTGCCAAATATTCGGTCGCGCTGCTCGATCAGATGAACAGCATCGTCACGACGGCAACGGTCATCAGTTATTCGTTATTCACGTTCACATCGGGCCGGACCATTCATTTGATGTGGACGATTCCGTTCGTGCTGTACGGCATTTTCCGTTACCTGTATTTGATTCACGTGGAGAAGAAAGGCGGCGCGCCGGATCGGATATTGTTCGAGGACAAGCCGATCTTAATCACCGTCGTATTGTACGTCGTTAGCGTTATCGCGATCTTGGCGATATTCGAGTAATATCAGCATTCGCCAGAAGGAGACATGAACGTTGCATCCAGTCGCCCTATTCGATATTGATCACACCCTTATTAGGCGGGATTCCATGCTGTTGTTCGTCCGATACGGCTTGGCCAAGAAACCGTCAACGGTCGTCCACTTGGCGGCCATGGGCTTCTTCACCGCCTTGAGCAAATTGAAGCTCGTCCCGCTCGAGCGTGCGAAATCCGCGTTTTTCCAGGCAATCCGCCATATGGACGAGGATGATTTGGCCGCATTCTATACGCAGCACCTGGAACCTGCGATATACCTCGAAGCACGCGAAGAGATGCGCCGGCGCAAAGCGGAAGGCTGCCATATCCTGCTCGTTACCGCGTCACCAGATGCATACATGAAGTATTTCGAACGATTGCCCGAGGTCGATGGCGTCATCGGCACAAGACTGGCCCGGAGAGGAACACGTTATCTGAACCGAATCGAAGGTCGGAATTGCAAAGGGGAAGAGAAGGTGCTGCGCATACGCGAATATTGCGGCAGCAAAGGCATCGCGATCGATCCGGACCGATCTTATGCCTATTCCGATTCACTCTCGGATCTGCCGATGTTCGACCTCGTCCGCCATCGGTATTGGATTAACGGCCGCGGCAGCCATCCTCTGGTGGAGGTGCTGCAATGGCGAAACTGACCGGCAAACATACGGGCAAATGGCTGATGATGGTATCCGCGTTCATGACCGCCACGGGGCAGTTATTTTGGAAGTGGGGCACCTCCGACTTTCTTTATCTGGGCTTAGGATTCCTCTGCTACGGCATCGGCGCCGTGCTCATGCTGAAGGCGTTCGCGCTGGAGAAACTGTCCGTCGCCTACCCGCTTATGTGCATCAGCTACGCCGTCGCGCTCGTATACGGGGACCTCTTCCTCGGCGAAGACTTGACTTGGAAGAAAACAGCGGCGATCGCGCTGCTTGGGGTGGGGGTGACGTTGACCTCATATGACGACTAGCCTTCATTTCCTGCTGTTAATCGCCATGACCGTGTTCGGCTCGTTCGGCGGCGCATTCTTCAAACGATACTCGGCGCGCAAGCAATTCATGATGCTGTCCGCGGGCGGCGCGTGCTACGGGACCGGCGCACTGCTCAATATTTATTTGTTGACCAAGCTTCCGTATACGCTCGTCCTGCCGGCCAACTCGCTCACGTTCGTCTGGACGCTGCTGCTGGCCAAATGGTGGTTTGGCGAGAAGATCGGCAAATTCAAGATCGCGGGGACGCTCGTTATTATGAGCGGACTTGTATTGCTAGTCCTATAACCATGCATGAAGATTACGAGATAGGTGGTAAAGAATGAAGTTTCTAGCTTCTTGGTTCACGAGCAAGCGGGATGCGGCCGTTGGCGCCCTGATCGCGCTCTTGGTCGCACTGTATTGCATCATGTTGAATTTGCCGTTCATACGTTTCATGGATGAACAAGCGTCGCTGCTTGCAGAGCATAGCCCTTTCTACGGCGCGCCGTTCACGTTGAACTTGTTCAACTTCGATCCCTCGCTCTATTACGGGTTCGATAACGCCACGATCATTCACCCGCTCTTCAACGTGATCAAAGGCGCGCTGGCCTACATAGCCGTCCATCTTGGCGGTAACTTGTTCTTCCTGGTCCTTCAAGCTTGCCTGAATGCGCTCAGCGCCGTCATGATCTATGTCTATCTGCGCAAAAGCAGCCCAGGATCGGGCATCGTCGTTCCTGCCGCCTACGGTCTGCTGTTCGGGATGAGTTCCTACAGTCTGTTCTCTTCCCTCGTGCCGGATTCCTATCCGTACGCGCAGTGCTTCCTGCTGTTGTCCGTCTTGTACCTGCAGTACAGCCGCCAGCGGGGGCAGATCTCGCCACTGCCGACGGCAGCTTACGCGCTCGGGCATTTCGCGGTCACATCGACCAATGTCGTCCCGTTCGCCGCATCGGCGTTCGTCACGCTGTTCCGCAAGCCGTATAAGACTTCCATCAAGAAGCTATTGTCCGCAGCAGGCTTGCTGCTCGTCCTAATTGCCATCGGCACGCTTGTGCAAGGGCTCCTCTTCGACGGCCATTCCTGGGCGAGCGACTGGCGGAACAATCTGAGCAGCGGCGGCTATTCCTATGTTGCGCCCTTCTCGCTGCCCCACCATTGGAAAACGGTCTATATGCTCTTTATTTCACCCGTCCTCACGCCGACGATTCGGCTGCTGGACCCCGGCATCGTCGCCTTTGTCACCGACCTGTCGGCGATGTACCCGCTCTACGTGACAGTTGGCGGAGGATTCCTGCTGCTGCTCGCCGTGCTGGGGTTCGCACGATTGATCCGCAGTTATGAGGCTTGGATGCTTGGCTCCTACATAGGGTTCGCGCTCGCACTGCATATCGGGGTCGGCTATGGCCTGGCTACCTTTCAATATGATCTCTATCTGTATGCCGGCCATTATATGTTCGCCCTCTTGCTGCTCGGCGGCCGCTTCCTCATCGAATTGAAGCCGGGGACAATGCGAGCGATCTTGACCGGCGTGCTGCTGCTCCTGGTCGTCGTGACCGCCGGCAACAATATCGTCAAGCACGCGGATGCGCTTGACGTCATCCGGCAAGGCTATTCGGACATGCAGTCGCAAGCCGGCGAAGCGAAGCTCAAGTAATTATTGAAGTCATCGAATTAAGCCTCCGAATCATTGGAAGCGTCAGCTTGTCATCGCACGTGGTCTCCCTCATAAGATGAGGGCATGTGATGCAGCGCGTGTCCGCTTTCCGATCTGGAGGCTATTCGTGATTCCGAATGCGCGCGAACGTCGCGTCGTTGCAAATGACGAACAACCTCGCCTGACGCGGCAGCGGCTCGTCCAGCTTGCGGATGATGCTCAAATCTTTGCGGTCCGCAATCAGATTAGCCCCTTCCCGCTTCAGCGCCTCGAAAGCTTCGCCATAGGTCTGCCACTCGCCGCGCGGCGCGATCTCGCGCAAATCCTCGCCGTATGAATCGCTCAGCAGCTGCATGAATAGCTGGGATGCCCCTTTATGCAGCGAGGATTTGGCCATCATGTGCGAGGTGGACTGCTGCGACAGTATGAATTCATCGACGTTGGCATACGCGAAATTCCGCTCATGCGCGGCCTTGACGATTTCCACGATCGTATAGATATCCCGGCCGTCCGCATTCGCGCTTCGTCCGTAGTGCTCAATCGAGGTCGCGATCATAAGCGTCTGGCCGTCCGCCTTCAGCGGGTCCGTCTCATCTACCGGCGCGAACACGATCACGCTGCTGCAGCGCTCCACGCGCGCTTGAGCTAACGTCTCAGGCATCGTCGGATCGCCTTGCACATAGTGGAACCGCACATGACTGAATGGAGCATGCGCCAGCCGATCGATCAGCACGACGTCGCGTTTCGGATCGGATTGCAGCAGCTCTTCCACCGTAGCCCGGCTCTTCTCCTCCGACCAGCCGATCAGCACGTAATGATCCTCCTTCGTATATGGCAAACGCCCTTCCTCCTTGCTCCGTTTTACTTTCAGAATTTGTTCCGTAATTCTTCCCACGATAGCGCCAATCAAGAACAAGCCGGTGAAAATAACGAAGATGCCGAGCGCCATGCCCGGCACGGTTACCGGATAATAGTCTCCGTAACCGACCGTCGCCGCCGTGACGACCGTCCACCAGAATCCTTTAAACACCGTTGGGAATCGATCCGGCTCGAGCACGTGAATCATGCAAGAGCTGAATAGAAAGAAAATAAAGCTCGAGGCAGCCAGCGCTTTGCCGTTAAGCCGAGAGGCGGCAGTATAGATTTTGAGGAGCAAATGCAAGACGCGCGACCTCCCCTGAGCAATGGTGGCAAACTGAACTATATGCTAGTATTTATCCCGTCTTACAATTTATCCTAATCATCTCCGACATGTGCCCGGATGAACGGAAGAAGACCGTGGTCTCCCCACGGTCTTCTCACTCTTGCTTGCTGCCTCGGTTACTGCTGAAATCCGGTATAAATGTGGATCGCGTCGCGCAAAAACTCGGCCATGCCCGGCTGCGCCGCATCATAATACGCTTTGAAGCGTTCGTCGTCCACGTACATTTGGGCCACGCCGGCATGCGCTTCTTTCGTGTATTCGCTCCAATAGAAGCTGATCCATTGACGGTGTAGATCCGCTGCCTTTTGCGCCAGCGATCCCGCCGGATCGCCCGTGGTCAGCGCCTGCGCCAGTGTCTCCTTCACTTCTTCCGCAAGACGCGTCAGCGCCTCGTGTTCATCCTGCGTCATATTTTTTAGTTTCGTGTTGCTCTTGTTGAACACGTCATCGCCGTATTTCTCCCGGATTTCCTGTCCATATGCGGCCTCGTTGTCGTCGATTAATTTCTGCTTAAACCCTTCGAATTTCTCCTGGTCGCTCATCGTCGTTCTCCCTTCGTGGACGGCAATCGTCTTCTCAACGTTCAGAATCAATTGGTCCAGCTGTTTTCGTCGGTCCAGCAGCTGTTCGCGATGCGCTAGAAGCGCTTTGGTTCCGTCGAATGACGGCGCATTGACGATCGTCTTGATCTGCTCCAGGCCAAAACCAAGCTCGCGGTAAAATAATATCTGCTGCAATCGATCCACCTCGTCCTGACCGTAGATTCGATAGCCTGACGAGTTGATTCTGGCCGGCTTCAGCATGCCGATCTCGTCGTAATACCGAAGCGTTCTGGTGCTGATACCCGCCAGCTTACCAAGCTTCTGCACCGTGTATTCCATTGTTCTCGCCTCCCGACACCTTTACTGTACAGGTTTACGCTGCGTGAAGGTCAATCCTTTTTTTGTCGTCCAATATCCGGTATTATTATGGCTGATCCAGCAACAGGTAATAGCGATTACGAAACGTCGGCACACTAAGCCCATATCAAATGAAAACGAAGCAGGTGATCAATATGAGCCAGGAAACACCCGAATTCACGCTGGCCGAGACGTTGGGCGGCAAATGGCGTAAGCTGGGGCCGGGCGTTCGCGCCGGCACGCTGCTGGTCGAGATGGGCGACGCCGCGCTCGTCAGCTTGCACATCAGCTCCCAGCGGCTGGACATTATGCTGAAGGACGAGCAGGGCGTGTTTCAATACGCCGGCGATTTGACGTTCGAGGATTTGGATACGGAGGGCAAACTGCATCTTCATAGCTGGGCGATCGAGCATATTCATATGAACAACCGGCACATTCTGATCGACAACCCACATAATGATCTGACAAGCCTGTTCGTCAAAATCAGTCTGGCTAAGCGGCGCGAGGCCGAGCAGCGCTTCTTGCGACAGGACGATGAGTAACCGTATCCGGACTGCAATCCAAAAGTCGCCGCATGCTGCACACCCTTTAAGTAGCGGTAATCCTCCCAGCCTCGTCCACATATACTGTTCCATCAGGGATCGACGGAGGAACGCATGGAACAATATTTGGTGCTGTCGGGGCTGTCCGCGGCGGGAACGATCGCCGGAAGCTTGCCCGCGCTTCTCATTCGCAATCTCTCTCACAGAAGTAAAGATATTTTGCTCGCTTACAGCGCCGGCGTCATGGTCGCCGCTTCGACGTACGGTCTCATTCCTTCCGCGCTCAAGTTGTCCAACCTTTACGTCCTGACGTTTGGCATATTGCTCGGCACGATTTTGCTCACGCTGCTGGAGCGATACATCCCGCATACCGATCCCGTCCATGACGCGGACACTGCCGCCGTCTCAACTGCTTCCCGCATGCTGCTGATTATGTCAATGACGCTTCATAATTTGCCCGAAGGATTGTCTACGGGCATCAGTCTCGCGGACCCTGAGCCGCATCTGGGGGCAATCGTCTCGTTCGCGATCGGCGTACAGAACTTGCCCGAAGGCTTCCTGATCGCCTTGGTTTTCGCCACGGCGCAGAGCCGGATGTTAAAGCCGATCCTCTACGTATGCGGCGTGACGGCAGCGGAGTGGCTCGCGTCGCTGCTCGGTTACAATTTCGGCAGCGAGCTGCGGTTCCTCATCCCATACGGGCTGGCTTTCGCCGGCGGCGCGATGCTGTATATCGTCTATAAAGAATTGATTCCCGAGAGCCACGGCGATGGCAACGAGACGCCTGCCACCTTCGCCTTCATCATCGGCACGCTGACGATGATCGCGCTGACGCATGGGTTGGATTAAGGGATAGAAAGAAAGGAGAAGCCGCCCCGAGTCTCAGGACGGCTTCAAGTAGTTAGCGCTGCATTCGGAAATCGTCCGGCGACTGCCGGATCACTTTTGCCAAACGCGCGATCAAGTTGTCCGCGGCAACAGCCGTCAGCCGCTCGTATGCATCGGCGAAAAACTTCCTCAACGCGTCGTCCCCATCTAAATCCTCGCGTTGAACGGCATGAATCTCGGTTAACGACTTTGGATGGCCGCGTCGGCCAAGCTCGGTCTCGATATCCGACAATAAGGCGTCGAATGCCGGCGCGCCGAGCGCTATCGTCTTCGCCCGCAACGACTCCCACCTGCCTTGTGCCATGAAATAGGCGCTCCACCAGTATGTCTCGACGGCCGATTCAAGCACATGCACCAAATAGGAATAACTGATAAACAATGCCTGTTGATTGGACGTGAGCCGACGAAAAAACCGCGACACATCCCCGTTGGCCGCGCTCACTTCCTTGTAGTCCGCAAGCAGCGGACGAAAACATTTCAGCACCAGCTCTTCATCGTTCATCCCGCGCATTGAATACGACGCTACATTTTCTGGCAACTTCCCATCACTCCTTCATAGCGATTGTAGCCTCGCGACAATGGAAATTCAAGGGAATTATAGACGATTAATATCGTCTTCTGATCTCGTATTCAACTTGAACTGCAGCATGGATTTCAGCATGATCTGTTCATCGGCCTTTAGCCACGTTCAGCATAAATGCGAAGCAAAGTTCGCTCCTTATCCGCATCGAGCCCGGCTCTCCATTCGCCCTCAGGCCGACTGTCGCGGCACCAGTCGAGCGTGGCCGCAACCGTCTCGCTCAATGGACGGCAAGCAAGTCCCGCCTGCATCGCACGGTCGACGTTGACCGCCATGAAGCCGGGCCAATTCATCTTCGCCGACACCCAGAGCGGCAGTTCCACCCACTCCGTCACGCCGTGCTCATGCAAGAACGTCTCCTCCACCCATATTGGATTCGACTCCGCGGCCGACGCTTGCCGGCAAGCTTGAACTAGAGCGCCCGTCGTTACTCGGCCTGCAGGCTGCGTCGCATTGAACGTTCCGCCCGTTCCTGCCTCCACCAAACGCAGCGTCCATTCGGCCAAATCCCGCACGTCGATGAATTGTATGCTTTTCGCGGGCACGCCTGGCACGATCACATCGCCTCCGGTCATGAATCGCCAAGGCCAGTAGGCGAACCGGTCGGTTGGATCGTCCGGTCCGACGATGAGTCCCGGACGGATGACCAACGCGCGTTCGCCGAACGCCTCGCGCACCTCTTCTTCGCACCCCGCTTTCAAGGCGCCATAGTGGGCGGCTACGTTCTCCTCGGCCGGATCTTCAAGCGCAAGGAGCGGCGCATCCTCGTCCAAGTTCAGCACCGAGAAATCCGCATACACGGAGACGGATGAAATAAACACATATTGATCGGCGCAGCCCGCAAGCAATTGCGCCGATTGCCGAACGACTCGCGGCACGTATCCGCTCGTATCGACGACGACGTCCCATTTCCTGCCTGCCAGCGCGTCCAGACCGCCATCGCGATCGCCGTGAATATGTTCCGAATCCGGGAACAATCCCGGATTCGTCATTCCTCGATGAAACAACGTCACGCGATGCCCGTGGCGCAGCGCGACTTCGACGATATGTTTGCCCAGAAATTTCGTACCCCCGAGAATAAGCAAATCCATCCTATTACCTCCTTCGATCCGTTACTAGCTAAACGAATCACCCTGCCGCAAAGATACGAGTCCGTTCAAAATGTTCGCCGGCTTGGGCGCATTGGAACGCACGGTTCCACTTTAAGACTTACGCCGCCCCCTCCTATTCCAGACATGCCAAAAAGACGCGCAGCCATCGCCACGCGTCTTCTTCGTTGTCCGCTCTACTCGCCCTCCACGTGAATGTAGCTCATCTCCCGCTTCGCATCGTATAAAATCTGCAGATCGCGGTTGTCCAAATACCACAGTTGGTCCTCCAGCATGTAGAACTCGACACCCGCCTCCACGGCGGACATCCGCGGCGAATCGGACGGCTTCTTCACGATGCCAAGCGACAAGCCCGGCTGGACGCTGCCGCATCCGCCAAGATAGACGAATAGTTGAAGCTGCTCCCCGTCGCTTACTGCCAGTTCTTCCTTATACCAGCGCGCGGCCATGGGGTCCACGAATATTTTCATGATCACACTCTTCCTCTCTCTAGTTGCATCCTTGCCTTATTGTACATCAAAATCGAAATATCGTTTGGGGAACGGTTCCTTCGTCAGCGTATAATGCCACCATTCTTTGCTGTAGGCCGTAAAGCCGCGCCGTTCCATCGCCGCCTTCAGCAACGCCCGGTTCGCCCGCTGAGCGGCCGTCACGAGCTTGGACCCATGACTGGACTCGAGACCGAGCCGATCGAACGGACTGCCCATATCGACTTCGCGTCCGGCGTACGTGTTCACTATTGTCAAATCCACCGTGCTGCCGCGCGAGTGGCCGGAACGTTTGGCCAAATATCCGTCGAACAAGTCAGCCTTGTCCACTTCGGGGTAGAACACCTGCTTCATTGTCGTATCGTCAGGATCTTTCGCCCACCGGATAAAATGCGCCACCGCTTTGGCCGGCCGATACGCGTCGTAGATTCTCAGCATATAGCCTTTCTTCGCGAGATCGGCGCTGACGAGTTGGAGCGCATTCGCGGCTTCTTTGGTTAGAATCGCCAGCGGCGCTTCATAGCCATCGATCCGAGCGCCAACGAAGTTATAATCGGTATAATAGCGAATATCATACTGCGCCTTCGGAATGACTTCATCCACATACACGAATCCTGCCGGGAGCTTGCGTTTTTTCTCGATGCCGTCAAAAGTGTCGTACACCTGCGTGGACGCCTTAGCGGTCGTCGAGGCTGCAGCCGTCATCGGAACCGTTGTCGATAAGGAACGTGCGCCCAAGCCCGAGGCATTCTGGGCAAGTGCCGACGACGACGCGGTCGGCATGACGATGGCCCCGGCCAGCAGCCCAGCCGATGCGATGCCCGCGATGAGGCGGTTCAGCCCGCCGATCGCACGGCTTGCTTTAATCCGCATGACGCACCGGGTAGTCGATGACGACGACATCGTCCAGAATGCCGTCCAGCAGCGCGACGAATCGCTGATGCGCCGGATGCGGCCCATACTGCCGCAGTGCCTCCTGGGTCTCGAACGTCACGCGCAGCCCGAGCGTATAGCCGCGGATGTTGTCCGTCTCTTCCGTCTTGTTCGCTCCCGCCGTCAGCTCGAGTATGCCCGGAATGTCGCCCTTCATGGCGTATAACGCGTCCAGCAATTCACGTTCCTTCGCTTCGCCAAGCGGCGCCCTGAATTTGAACGCGACCAAATGCTCCACCATAGTCTTGCCTCCTCTTCCCCGTTGTTCTTTATTCACAGTACCTTTTTCCAGAAGTCAGTACAAGTCCGAGGCTTATTTGTCCTTGCATTGTCACATTCCACAAGGCCGAATGTCCTGTCTGCTAGAGATCTCTCGCTGAACCAGCAGAAGCCAAAAAGCCGTTCTCCATATGAAGAACGGCTTCCGCTACCTAATCGAGCTTCGCTCGTCAGGTCGTCCCGATTCGCACGCCCATCCCGTTAATCCATCGCCGGTAGGCGACGGACAAGCGGTCGGCCTTGTGATTCAGTTCGGTCTGCAGATCGAGCGGCAGCAGCTCCGGTTTCTGCGTTTCGATAATCCATTTGTCCTGCTCGAAGACGGTATCCTGAAACTCCATGAACTGCCGATCGTCCACGTCATGCGCGTAATTGCGGGACACCGGCATGTAGACGACGCATCGCTTCTCCGAGACGGGCAGTACCGTCAGCATGATCCACAGCGTCTGGCCGGTAGCGGCGTCGCGCTTGGAGAGACGTCCGGCGAGCGGCCGGAAAATCTCCTTGACGTAGACGTAGGTCGTGCCTTCGCGGTGATCCGAGCCGGAATGCGCGACCGGCTGGAAAATCGGCACGTCGCCGGTATAGACGCGGTCTTCTTCCTTGAACACTTCGAACTCCGGCAGCTCCGCATAATCCGGATGGCCCAGCAGCCCCCCGTGAACGTACATGAGATGGGCGAAATCCGTGAAGTTCTCGATGACGCGCGTGCCCGCCGCTTCCACGACGTAGGGGCCGCAGACGAGCGGCCGGTATGCGGGGTCTTCGAACTCCTTGAAATCCGGCAGCGGCGCACGGGGCTCGCCGAGGCATACCCAGACGATGCCGTATTTCTCTTGGCAATGGTACTTCGTCGCCTTCGCGCGAGGCGGGATGCGGTCGTCGCTGCCTTGCGCCGGAATACAAACGCATTGGCCCCCGTCGTCGTATTGCCAGCCGTGGTAGGGGCAGACGAGCCGCTCGTTTTGCACCCATCCCTTGGACAGCATCGCGCCGCGGTGAATGCACAGATCGCGCAGGGCATGAACGCCTTTGCGATTGCGGAAGATCGCGACCCGTTCTTCGAGGATGGTCACCGAGACCGGTTGGTCGGTCACCTCGCGGGATGCGCACGCCGGGTGCCACTCGTTCTCCAATACAGAATCGCGCAAATGGGTCGGAACGCCCGTGGAGATTGTCGTCTCATTCATTTTCCCATCGCCTCCATTTGGTTATCGTTATGATGCGGCCTGCGCCGCTTGCATTCGTTCAGCCGTTTATTCGTTCTTCATTGCAAGCGTGCCGTCCGTCATCGCCTTCACCGTCGCGTCGATCTTGTCTTTGACCTCTTGGGACATGGTCGCGTCGAAACCGTGATAAGGAGCTAGATACACCGCGCCTTCTTTGACCCCGAGCGTCTGCGCCTCCGGCTTCATCGTGCCGTCCATGATGCTTTTCACGACGACGGCCATTGCCTTCGGATAATCCTGGATGACGCTCGTCACGACGGTATCCGGCGCGTTCGGATTCTGATCCTGGTTCGAGCCGATCGCAAGCACGCCCTTCTGCTTCGCCGCTTCGATGCCGCCCGTGCCGGCTTGGTTGGCGTTGGTCATGACGACGTCCGCGCCTTTCTCGATTAGCGAGATGGCCGTTTCCTTCGCCTTGGCGATGTCGTCGTTGGAGCCGGTCATCGTCGTGAGCACCTCGATGGACGGCACGGTCGCCTTCGCGCCCTCCTCGAAGCCCTTCACCGAATTCGTCATTGGCGGAATATCCGTGCCGCCGATCGCCGCCACCGTTCCCGACTTCGACATGAGCGCTGCCACCGTCCCCATCAGGTAGCCCTGCTCGCGGTTGTTGATGCTGATCGACGCGACGTTCGGACTTTGGCTGACGCTGGCGCTCGTGACGAGAAACCACGTATCCGGGAAGTCTTGGGCCACAGCCTTCATCGGGTCCGCGAACTCGAAGCCGTGCCCGATAATGACGTTGTAGCCGTCGGTCGCGTAGCCGCGAATGAACTCGGTCATGTCCGAAGGCGTCACTTTCTCGGAATATTGCGTTTGCGCCCCAAGCTCGTCCTTGATCTTCGTTAAACCGTTGTAGGCGATCGCGTTCCATCCGTTATCGTTCACCGGTCCCGGCGTCAACAGCGCGACCTTGAAGTCGCCGCCGCCCTCGGTCTTGTCAGAGGTTCCGCCCGAAGCTTCCTTCGCGTTGCCGCCGCAGGCGGTGAGCGCGAGCGCCAGCACCATGACGGCCGTCAGCCACAATCCCGATTTCAAACGGTTGCTCGTCTTCCTCTTCATCTTGAATTCCCCCTGCAATCGTATTGGATTAAAGCCCAGCCATGCGTAAACCGATCCGCTCGGCGTCCGCGTCCGCGCGGTCGACGATGTCGACGATCCTCCCTTTGTACATAACGGCTATTCGGTCGGCCAGCGCCAAGATCTCTTCGAGTTCAGTCGAGATCAGCAGAATGCCGCAGCCCCGCTCCCGTTCCTCCAGCAGACGGCGATGCACGTATTCCGCGGCGCCTACATCCATCCCCCGCGTCGGCTGCATCGCCAGCAGAATATCCGGCCGAAGCATCAGCTCTCTGGCCAGCACCACCTTCTGCTGATTGCCGCCAGACAGCTTGCCCGCCGGGTGGTCGACGGCCGGCGTCCGGATGTCGAACGCCTGAACTGCCCGCGACGCCGCATCGCGTATTCCCTTGCGGCTAAGCATTCGGTATCGGCTGAACGGCGCCTGCCGGTACTGCTTGGCGATCAAATTCTCGCCGATGCTCATCGGCAGCATCAGTCCTTCGCGGTGACGGTCCTCCGGAATGTAGCCAACGCCGCTTCCCATCATCGCCTTCGGACTCGGCTGCTTGATCATCCGTCCGCGGACAGCGATGGAGCCGGCATGTTTGGTGCCGAGGCCAAGCAGCGCTTCGCACAACTCCCGCTGGCCATTGCCGTCAACGCCTGCAATGCCGAGAATCTCGCCTTCGCGCAGGTCGAAGTTCGCGTCATGGATCACTTGGACGCCGTTCTGCCAGGCAGACAAATTCGCGACCTCCAACAGCTTCTCACCGTCTTCACGCGGCTTCCGATCCGCTGGAGGCTGAATATCGCGGCCGACCATCAGCCTCGCCAGTTCCCCCGGATTCGTGTCCCGCATCGGCATGGACGCGATATGTTTGCCAAGTCTCAGTACGGTGACACGGTCGCAGAGCGCCTCGACTTCCTGCAGCTTGTGGCTGATGAAGACAATCGTCTTGCCCTGTTCCCGAAGCGCGTGAAGAACACGGAATAGATCCTCTACCTCCGGCGGCGTGAGCACTGCCGTCGGTTCGTCCATAATGATGAAATCCGCGCCGCGGTACAGCGTCTTCATAATCTCGACCCGCTGCTGCTGGCCGACGGACAGTTCGCCCACCCGCTTGCGGGGATCGACGTCCAGACCGAACCGTTCCGACAGCCGTTCGATCTCCGCGCACGCTTGGGACAGCCGAAACCAAGGGGTGCGCCGCTTCATTCCCAGCACGACATTCTCGGCCACGGTCAGAGCGGGGACAAGCATGAAATGCTGATGGACCATGCCGATTCCTATCTCCATCGCAGCCCGAGGCGATGCGAACGACACCTGGCTTCCGTCATAGAAGATGTCCCCTTCATCCGGCGTTAGCAGTCCGGAGAGCATATTCATCAGCGTGCTTTTGCCGGCGCCGTTCTCGCCCAGAATGGCATGAATCTCGCCTTTATAGATTGTCAGATTCAAGCTATCGTTGGCGATGAAAGCGCCGAATCGTTTCACGAGGCCGCGCGTCTCCATGATCGGCATTTTCGTTTGCGGCAACCCGTTTTCTTTTGCTGCTTGAGCCGTAATCGCCATTTGACCGCTCCTCTCCCCGCTTCATCTATCCGTTTCGGTTCGCCGCGCTCTTATACGGAACGCCCGTTGCCGCGGGCTGCTTCGTTCTGCCCGAGAACCACGCAAGCGCGATCATGGTGAGCAGATACGGGAACATGAGCATGAATTGATATGGAATCTCGATGCCCATCGACTGGAAACGCATTTGGAGCGCATCCGCCCCGCCGAACAGCAGCGAACCAAGCAGCGTGCCGGACGGCGTCCATCGCCCAAAGATAACCGCAGACAACGCGATGAACCCGCGGCCAGCTGCCATGTTCTCGGTGAATTGGTTCAAAATGCCAAGCGACAGCGCGCTGCCGGCGAACCCGGCCAGCGTCCCGCCGATCCAACAGCAGGCGTAGCGAACGCGATGCACCTTCACTCCGAGCGTATCCGCGGCCAACGGGTTCTCCCCGACCGCGCGTACTCGCAATCCCCACGGCGTCCGGTACAGAAGGAAGCCAGCGAGCGGAACGAGGAGGAATGCCCCGTATGTGATCGCATTCTGCTCGAACAACACCGGTCCGACCCCTGGTAGATCGGCCAGCAGCGGAATACGGATGACGGGGAAACCGCTAACCTGCACCGCTTCCGTCCCCATGCCGAGCAAGCTTCGTCCGAAGACGGTCGTTAATCCGAGTCCAAGCAGATTCATTGCCGTGCCGATGATGACTTGGTCCGCGCCCGTCGTGATGACAAGGAACCCGAACAACAAGCCAAACAATCCGCAGACGATCGCCGCCGTCGCAAGTCCCATCCAGACGCTGCCGGTATAATAGGCGCCGAGAACGCCCGCAAGCGAACCGATCAGCATCATCCCTTCCATGCCGATATTCAAAATACCGCTGCGGGACATGAACAGAATGCCGAGCGCCGCGAGCAGCAGCGGCACCGACAGCCGAATGGCGGAGGCCGCGTAACTGATCCACATCTCTTCTCCCATAGCGCTCCCCCTCCTCCTACTCGGTCAGATTAAGCCGCGCGTTCGTCCCGGCGACGCTCGTCTTGCGAGCGCCTCGCGTCAGCCTGGCGATAAGCGTCTTCTTGTATCCGCCCAGCCAGTACTTGTTGCACAGCATCATCATGATCATGATGGCTTGAATGACGTACACGAGCGAGGTGGACGCGCCCGTGACGCGCTGCATCGCGTTGGCACCGCTGCGCATGCCGCCGAAGAGCAGGGCCGCGCCGATGTTGCCGATCGGACTCGCGCCGCCCAGCAGGGCGACGGCAATCCCGTCATAGCCGTAGCCCGGCGAGAAGTTCTGCATCAGCCGATGTTGGATACCGGCAATCTCCACATATCCCCCGAGACCGGCAAGTCCCCCGCTGACCATCATGACGATCAGCAGATTGCGCTTCACCGGGAAGCCCATGACCTCTGCCGCCCTGCGGTTCAAGCCTGCCGAGCGTATTTCATAGCCCCAGGTCGTCCGGTTCAGCAGCCAGTGGAGCGCCATCGCCGTCACGATTGCTAGCGCGAAGCCGTAGTGCAGTCTCGATCCGAACAGCTGCGGCAGGATCGCGGTCGCCGGCAGCGGCGCCGATTGCGGCAGGCTGCCGCCCGCTTCCTTGAGCGGACCCGTCACGACGTAGCTGATCAGGTAAATCGCCGCATAGTTCAGCATGATCGTATTGATAATTTCGCTGGCTCCGCGGCCGACCTTCAGCGCGCCCGCAATCCCGCCCCATAAAGCACCCCCGATGATCCCGCACAGCAGCGCGAGCGGGAGTTGGAGCGCCATCGGAAGCGGAGGCAGCAGCAGCGCGGCCATCGTGCCCGTCATGGCCCCGAGGTATAGCTGGCCTTCCGCGCCAATATTGAACAGCCCGCACCGGTAAGCGAAGCTGTAGCTAAGCCCCGCGAATAGCAGCGGCGTCGCCTTCACGAGCGTCTCCTGCACGCTGCTTGCGCTGCCGGCAGCGCCTTGCCAGATCAACGCGTACGCCTGCCAGGGCGAGACGCCGGCCGCGGCCATAATCAGAGCGCCGGCGAGCAGCGCGAGCGCGATCGTCAGCGCGAAGAACAATGCCTCGACCGTCCAAGCGACCGCTTTGGCAGAAGTATCCTTGTTCGCCATTCCCTTTCCCCCTCAGCAGCGTTTAGTCCCTCGCGCCGAATACGGCATACGCGCCGGCAAGCTTCTCCCGAAGTTCGTCGACCCGGCGCTGGGCGCGCCGGATAATCTCATCCTCGTCGACCCGCGTGCAGCGGCCTTTCTCGACGACCAGGCTCCCGTTCACGATCACGGTGTGCACGTCGTTGCCGTTCGCGTTGTACACCAGCGCGGATGAATAACGGTGGACGGGCGCGATATGCGCCTTCCGCAGATCCACGATCGCAAGGTCGGCTTTCTTGCCCGGTGCAAGTGTCCCGAGATCCACCTCCCTGCCCAGCGCCCGGGCGCCGCCGCGCGTGCCCATCTCCAGCACCTCCATTGCGGGCAGCAGCGTCGAATCAAGACGCTCCACCTTGTGCAGGCAGGCGGTGAACTTGAGCACTTCCAGATTATCCTGACAGTTGTTGCTGCCCGGTCCGTCCGTGCCGAGCGCAACGTTGATGCCTTTCTTCAACATCTCCGGCACGCGGGCGACGCCTGAAGCCAAGTACATATTGGAGACGGGACAATGGATGACGGAAGCCCCCCGTTTGGCAAGCAGCTCGAGTTCGCCGTCGTCTAACCAGATGCCATGCACGACTTGCGTGCGCGGGCTTAGCATCCCTACCGCTTCCACCAGCTCCAAGTTGCGCAGGCCGAACCGGCCGAGCGTATTCTCGATCTGGTCGCTCGTCTCCGCCACGTGAATATGGGTAATGAGACCGCGTTCTTCGCTGAAGCGAGCCGCCTTCTCCAAGAAGCCCCGCGAGCAACCGTACAAATTGAGCGGCCCCATCGCGATCTCGATTCGTCCGGAAGCCGCGCCGCTCCACCGGTCGAGCAGCGAATCGGTACGGGCGAAGATGGCCGCTTCGTCCTCCCTTAACCGCGGTTCGTAGCTGAGATCGACGCCGCCTCTAGCCAGATAGCCGCGGATGCCGGTCTCCTCCATCGCCCGCAGCACGCCATCGGTGTTCGCTTCGGCGGTGTGGACATAATGATGATCCATGACCGTCGTCGCGCCGGATTTCAAATTCTCGATGCAGCCGATCAGCGCGGCCAGATGGAAGTCCCCGGGCTCCATCGCGAGCGATCCGGGCCAGATCACCTGGCGCAGCCAATCCGACAGCTTATAGTCGTCCGATACGCCGCGCAGGAATGTCTGAAACAAATGCGTATGTCCGTTGATCAGCCCCGGAATGACTGCCATACCGCTCGCGTCAATCGTCCGTTCGGTTTCGGAACGCCACCGTTCCACGCGTTCTCCCGTCATGCCCCCTACATCGACGATACGATCCCGCTCGATATACACGTACCCGGGATCATACACCGTTCGTTCCTCGTTCATAGTCAATACAGCCCCGTTTTGAATCAAAATCCGGCTCATTGCGATCGCCTCACAAATGTAAGATAAGATAACACGTATTTGATGTTTCTCATCATAAAGGATTGAATAACGTCCTGTCATTGGCTATAGTAGACTAATATCGGTAGCGATTTCAGTCAAAATAACCAAACTCGGCAATCAAATCAAACCTTAACCTAACATACAACGTCACGCCAAGGAGGACGACTCGCATGTTACTGGCCGATTTGTTGGAAACCCCTATGCTGAAGAACACCCGCATCGTCGCGGGAGGCGGCGCTCTACAGCGCCTCGTCTTGTCCGTTAACATGATGGACTCCCCGGATATTTTCGACTATCTCAAGCCGCACGAGCTGCTGCTTACGACCGCCTACGCCATTAAGGACGAGCCGGATATTTTGGTGAAGCTGGTGCGGGAGATGTCCTCGCTCGGGTGCGCCGGTCTCGCCATTAAGACGAAGCGGTATTTGGACGAAATCCCGGCCGCCGTGAAGGCGGAAGCCGACCGGCTCGACTTCCCGCTGCTGGAGCTGTCGCTCGACTGCTCGCTCGCCGAGGCGCTTCATCAGATGCTAAGCCGGATCTTGGAGCATCGAACAGAGGAAATGCGCTGCGCGCTGGAGCGCCATCGCAAGTTCTCGGATATCATTCTGGAGGGCAAAGGGCTGCAGGATATGATTGACGCGCTGGCGGGACTGCTCGGAACGCCGGTGCTGCTCGTCTCTTCGAATGCGGAAGCCATCGCGCGTTCGGGGCATTTCGATCAGGAGATGTATAAGCTCGCGGCAGACGGTCTTCAAGATCGGCTCCCCGCGGCATCGCCTGCCGCGAAGCCGGTCGCGATTGACCTTTCGTATCCGGCATCGCGGTGGATTTGTTACCCGATCGTCACCGATCAGCCGCAAGGCTATCTGCTTACGCTGGCAGGGCGGGAAGACGAATCGGACGCGCTCGCCTCGCTCACGGCAGAGCAGGCGGTGAACGTCATCCGCTTCGAGCTCATGAAGCGCCAGGCGGTCAAGGAACGCTCGCGCCGATATAAATCTGATTTCTTCTCCGACGTCGTGGATGGCCAGATCACCTCCGAACAAGAGCTGCTGCACCGGGGCAGCAAATACGGAGTTAGACGGGATACCGTCTATTTGTGCGTCAGTATTGCGCAGGACCTGATGCGAACGGACGATACGGCGCGAGGCGGCAAGCTGGCCAATGTCGATAAGGATCGGTTATATGGATGGGTGAAGAGCGGAGCGAAAGCCCAGGGGTTGTCGTTCATCTTGTTCGACAAGCATGACGGTCTGGTCATGCTCATCCCGTTGCGGAAGGACGCGCTGCAGGACCCGCTGGAAGAAGAATATGCATTAAGCGAGCGGTTGAAACGAATCACGGAAGAGGTGTTCGCGTGCAGCGGCGCATCCATCTCATTCGGCGTTGGCAACGCGGCTGACACGGTGCTTAAATTACCGCGGGCATACCAAGAATCCGTCGAAGCGCTTCACGCCGGCCGACGCGGCCAAGCACGTCGATTCGTCCAGTTCTACCGCGTGAAAGAACTGAACGATCTGCTCCGCATGCTGCCGCAGGCCGACATGGCGGAATTCGTCGGCGATACATTTCGCCGCCTGAACCAGTTGGAGGTTAAGGAACGAGCCGAACTCCTCCGCACGCTCCGGGCTTATTACGATAACCACTGCCATATCGCGGATACGGCGAAGCAGCTGTTCGTTCATCGCAATACCGTCATTTACAGACTCGACAAATGCGAGCAGCTAACAGGAAGGTCCCTCCTTTCGGTGGCCGACAGCTTGCGCTTTCGGGTCGCCTTCCAAATGGAGGACGTCATAGGCGCGGCACCGCCGAGAACATCGCAAGATCATGTATAGCATGATGCGCACCCCTGCTTAATCAGCAGCCCCTCCGGCATTCGACGCCTAGAGAATGACCTGTAGCAAGGAGTGGATATTACCTGCCAATATCGTAATAATAACTATGGAGATGATTCATTCCTTTGACTGCCAGCCGCGGGCCGCTTGACGAATTCGGCTTCGGGTGCAAAAATAGCAAAAGTACATGGAGCGGTATTCGCGGCGCAATCCGGCAAGGAACGCCGCAGGCATTAGGAGGTGCGGTCATGATCAAATACAACATTCCGGTCGAAGCCTCGCTGGAAGTCATCGGCGGCAAATGGAAAGTCGTCATTCTCTGTTATCTGACCAAAGGGACCCGGCGCACGGGCGAGTTGAAGCGGCTCATGCCCGGCATTACCCAGAAGATGCTGACCCAACAGCTTCGCGAGCTGGAAGATGACGGCGTCGTCACCCGCGAAATCTACAATCAGGTTCCACCCAAGGTCGAGTATTCCTTGACTCCATATGGATGGTCGCTCAAGCCGATCCTGGACGCGCTGTGCGCCTGGGGCGAGCACCATATTGAGAAGAATTACCCCGATAAGTCGGCAGTGCTGCTCGATACCGAGGAGCTAGAGAAGCAGTTAAGCATGCAAGCTTAGACCCTCTCATACGCGGCGGCTGTGCTCGCCAAATATATAAAGCCTGGAGGACGACGCAAGCGAACTTGCGCGGGCACCCAGGCTTTATTGTCGTGCAATGGCAGAGACTCAAATTGACCAGGACTTGCGGGTCAACTACGCTGCCGTTTCTGAATTTCATTCATCCCGAGGATGACGGCCACCCACTCGTAGGCGTCCACGGAAGTTGGTGCGCAGCTCAGCCGGTAGGCGGATGAAGAGAACCAGCCGCTTACTTTCTCGAACGTCGCAGCCAGCTGTCCCTGCTCATCTCGAATTTCATATTCGCTCGAGAATGCCTCGGCGCGAATTTCGTAAACACCTCTGCCATACGCCTCGTATTCGAACTTCTTCGAGAAGAACGCTATGCGGTCCCGCAAACGCCCGCACGCCGTTCCATCCGCGCCCGTAATGGTCCATTTGCCCGAGAAGAACGGGAACTCTCCGCTGTAGAGTGCGCCGCCCGCCCCGTCGAACACTTCCAGCGACGATCCGAACGAGCTCAGCAAATCGACCTCGCCGATCTTCTCTTGATCCCCGCTCAGAATATCGGTCGTCCCGGAGTTGAAAAAATTGTCCCGAAAGTACAATTCCATATCGCCCGCACCTCCTGCTTCATTCCGCTACGCGCGATTGGGGTTAGTCTCGCACGCCGATCCGAATCGTTCGCACAGCGCTTCGATGTCGCCTAGCCGCGCGAGCCCATTCACCCAATGCTCCGGGATCGCCGAAGCGCCATACAGAATACCGGCCAAGCCGCCCGCAACCGCGCCCGTCGTATCCGTGTCTTCGCCGAGATTGATCGCGGCGAGCACCGCCTCCTCGTAGGAAGACGAGCGGAGCAGACACCAAAGGCTGGCTTCCAACGTATGCACGACATACCCGCCGGAATGGATTTCATCCCGAGGGATGTCCGTAATGCCGCCAATCAGAATGCGATCGAATCGCCGAAGCTCGGTCTCGCTGCCGAATGCCGCCCTGATGGTATCTGACGCGCTTGCGATACTGCTTGGCAGCGATAATCCGTCCAGTAGGCCCATTGCGATCTCTACGTAAATCGCGCACGCGATCACGGATACCGCATGTCCGTGCGTGATGGACGATACTTGCCGGATGACCGTCATCCGCTCCTCGAGCGGCGCGCTTCTCAGCCAATAGGCAAGCGGAAGGATTCGCATGAGCGAGCCGTTGCCGTTGCTGTTCTCGCTGCGACCGCCCGCCAGATCGGGCCGTATGATGTCGTCGTTCAGCCTTTCGATGGCACGAGCGGTCGCGATGCCGACGTCGAACACGCGGCCGTGCGGCGTCCAGCGTGATTTGTACAACCAGCCGGTGAATTTGTCCGCGATGTCGTATAGATCGACTTCGCCACAATCGGCCACGCTCTCCATGAGTGCGAACGTCAGCGAGCTGTCGTCCGACCACGTCCCCGGCGGCTGATTATGCGACTGGTAGCCGATCATGTCCGTAATCGGCGAAGCATCCATCTCGTGGCGGGACCGGAACTCGGCCGGCACGCCGAGCGCGTCGCCCACGCACAGCCCGAGAATTCCATCTCGAATCTTACTCATCCTATCGCTCCTTATTTCACGACCGTAATGCCTTGCTCCCGTCCGAACGCCTCCAGCGCCGAACGTACCCGTTCCAGCTCCGACTCGTCGCCCTTATACCGGTACACGCGCTCCACCGGATTGCCGATGTTCAAGTGGATCTCTGCCGACTTGCCGTTTAACCGGACCTGCTTCACGTCCGAGGGCCGGATCAACGCGCCATCCATTCGCAATTCCATCCGATCGACCCGCACATCGGCAAGCTTCCGCTGTTCCTTCACCGCTAACGCCAGCAATGCTCCCAACCCTGCGATCAAAAGGAGCTGCAAGCCAACCATCCACCACGTCCAACCATCGAGTGCAATGCTCATGGAGGTCGTCACGGGTATAAGCGCAACGAGGGACGTCATGAACAGAAAATATCGATTATAGGTTTTGCCTGCCTTAAAAGTAACTTGCGACTCGCTTGTCAATTGAGCTGCCCCCTCTTATGCGTCGCGCACCCGCGAGTACACTTGCCCCCGCCGGAGTTCCTATTCGAACCGAATGCGTCCGCCGTGGAACGCCAGCGAGAAAATAACCCGCCCTTCGTACCGGATCGACTCCTCGCCGCGAAACCATTGCTCATCGCCATCCCAGCTGCATGAATATACGAATCGATCCGAGCTTACGGTAGCAGGCCCGCGGTATGGCGCCTCGACCGGCACCTGCTTCAAGCAATCGAGCAGAAAGCCGGGAAAACCTTCGATCGGCTCATGGGTGAAGCCGTAATAATTCATCCCCCAGACAGGCCGCCCTTGATGCCATACTTTCTCCTCGCCGATGAAGTCAAGCTCGCCTGTATAGCAATCCTTGTAACGATATGCCTCGCGCTCATAGGCGATTTCTTTCGTTCCGTCTTCCGTTGTCCGCACCGCAATGCCTGTACCGGATGCATAGGCATTGCGTTTGGCTTCCGTCAAGAATTGCCGGAATTCGGTTGTTTCGCTGGCCATATTCTCGCACCTCCCATTATTCTACTTTCGACCTTTGGAAAGCGTAATCCTACAATTGCGTCCGCAGCGCGTGACTGCCCGCCTCTCCCTCATCTTTGTACGGATAGTACGGGTAGTCCATCATACGGCCAGCCTCCTTCGCAGCCGCTGCCCCATACAGCGACTCTACGACGAACAGCCCCAGATCGATGGAAGCCGACACGCCGCCTCCCGTGAAGACTTGGCCATCCCGCACATATCGCTCGTACGCCACTTCCCCGCAGTAAGGGGCAAGCAGATCGTACGCCGACTTATTCGTCGTCGCCCGCTTGCCGCTCAGCCAGCCCGCCGCGCCCATGAGCAGCCCTCCCGTGCAGACGGACACCTTCCAGGGGACGCCGCTTGCCGTGCGCAGCCAAGCAAGGAACGCTTCGTCATGCCGCAGCTGCCTGGTCGCCATGCCGCCCGGCACGAATACGAGGTCGTAATCAGACAAGTTCTCCGATACGGAGTTCGCCCTCATCGCAAGCCCCCGGTCGTCCACGATCGACTCGGTCATCGCACAGAACCGCCAGGATACGCCGCCCGTGCCGGGAATCCGGTTGAGCTGCGTCATCGCATCGAAAAACCCCGAGAAATCAAGCGTCGTCATCCCGTCGAACAATACAATTGCCATTTTCATTACGTATCCCTCGCCTTCTTAGACAATAAAAAAAGCATTTGACCGCAAGATCAAATACTTCGCCCAGGCGTACGGCTTCAAGCGGCATGCTTCCTCATGGTTCTCCATGTTTACGCCAGTCGCATGCGCCTTTGATTTTCTTCAGTTTACACCCATAATCAGGAAACGGCAACCGATTTTTCCACGGTCGGCCGGGCTCCTTCCCAGTTCACGAGAAAGATGCCAACTCCGGTGCATAAGCCGCCGATGGCCGCGTTCCAGGCGAGCGGTTCGCCGAGCAGCAGCCAGCTTCCCAGCACGCCGAAGATCGGCACGAGGAAGAGGAATGCGCTCGTCTTCGCCGGATCGCCTGCTTGCAGCAGCCTGAACCATAGGATGAGTTGAATGATCGAACAGAAGATTACGAGACAGGTCATGATCACGAACGAGCGACCGGATACCGTGAACGTCGGTTTTTCGGCGACTAGACTCATGATGAGCAGCCCAATACCCCCGAGCAGCATCTGGTACGCCACCAGCACATAGACGTTAAAGCGTCCGCCCCACCGTTTGATAAGCAGCGTCGAGCAGGCGAACATCAGCGCGCCGCCAAGACCTGCGACCGTCCCCGGACCGAAGCCGAGCTGAACGCCGAACGCGATCGCCACGCCTCCGAAGCCGATCAGGACGCCCACCCATTGGCGCGGCCGATATCGCGCGCCGAGCAGCAGCGTTCCCAGGATGATCACGAAGAGCGGATTGGTGAACGTCAAGATCGAGGATTCTGCCGAGCTGATCCAATGCATGCTGTAATAGGCGCAGCCCATGACGGCCCCTGTCTGCACGAGCCCAATTGTTGCTACCCTCAGCCATTCGCCACCTTTGGGCACAGGAGCTCTCCCGGCCATACCAATGGCGAGCAAACCGCCTGCCAGCGTATAACGAATGCCCATTAACAGGAATGGCGGCGCATAGGCAAGACCGAGCTTCCCAATCGGGAACGCGATGCCCATCAAGAACGTTGTGATCAATATAAGCAGCGTATACTTCATCCGCGTCATGTGCATAACCTCCGAATTGTTTGTCGTGGTCTTATTGTATCGGAGGCTTGCATTTCTGTATAATGAAGGATAACGATATCCGCCATCATTTCTGGTGATACCAGATTCAAGGAGGGAACGCCCGTGGAGAGCGGCGATTTGCGCATCTTCCAAGCGGTAGCTCGCGAAGGCTCCGTCACGAAAGCCGCCCGGACGCTCGGTTATGTCCAATCCAATATAACCGCGCGCATCCGGCAGTTGGAGACCGAGCTCGGCACGACACTATTTACCCGGCACAACCGGGGCATGGACCTATCCGGCAGCGGCCGGCTGCTGCTTCAATATGCCGACAAGGTTATCGGCCTTCTCGATGAAGCGGCGCTTGCGCTGTCCGCTTCCGACGCGCCAGGCGGCGCGCTGCGGATCGGTTCGACGCAGACGGCCGCCGCGGTAAGACTGCCCGGCTTGCTAACGGACTACTATAGCCGTTATCCGAACGTATCCTTATCGATCGCGACCGGGCACACGCAATTCCTCATCGATCAGGTGCTCCGGTACGAACTGGACGGGGCGTTCATCGGCAGCGCCACGGACCATCCGGATTTACAGGCCATGCCGACTTTCGAAGAAGAGCTCGTCGTCGTAACCTCCCCTGCCATTCCTGATTTGGAAGCCGCGCTCGCCAGACCGATTCTCGTCTTCACGGCTGGCTGCTCCTACCGCGACATCCTGCAGGCATGGGTCAAATCCAAGGGGCTCGCTCATTCGGTCATGATGGAATTCGGCACGTTGGACGCCATTCTGGGCGGTGTAACGGCTGGACTTGGCATCTCGCTCTTGCCGCTTGCCGTGATCCGCAGGCAGATCGACGAGGGCATGCTTCGCGCCTATCCGCTGCCTGAATTTTATGGCCGGATGACGACCCATTTCATTACGCGCAAAGATTCGTTCGTTAGCAGCGCCCTCCGCGAATTCATTACCCTGATTCCCGAAAGTCTCCCGGCGGCGCGGTAGAGATCCGATAATCTTATTTTGTGGATTCGGACAGGAACTTCTTCTTCACATCTTGCAATTCCGGATACGTCCGGAATAGATCCGAGCCGGATTGCTTGCCCTTCAATTGGCGGTCGAAGAAATCTGCCACCACGTCATCGATCAACTGGGCTGAACGGGCGGCCTTCAAGCTGCCCGTCATGCCAGTCTTCGGCAGAAGAGGCGACAGACGCGGCGCATCCGTGAAGTTGTAGTGCTCCGCGCCCTCAATGATCAGCATTTCGCCTTTCCGCTCCATCAGTTGATGAATGTGCGCCAGCTCAGCTTTTGCCAGCTTGAGCATCGCCTCGTATTGTTCCGGCGTCCCGCCGAACCCGTCTAATTTTCCGCCCGACTCATCATTGAACCGCAATACCTTCTCGTACATGGCATAGGTCGAAGATGTGCTTAACCACATAAACGGCTTATCCACCGCTTCGCGCCCTTCGAAATCCACCAAAGTGCCGTCCATGTCGATTGCCGCTTTGATGCGGTCGTCGCCGCTCGCCAGATATGAAGTCGCCCCGCCGAACGAATGTCCGAATACGCCCACTCGCTTCGTATCGATGACGCCCGCGAAATTGCGGTTCTCCCCCTTGCCCGCGTTCAACCGCTCCATGTAATCGATCGTGAATAAGATGTCGCTTGCCCACTGCCGTCCGATCTGGTTGCGATACTCGGCCGACGCGTCGAATTGCTCGCTATCGATCCGGTACTCCGCCACGCGGCCGTCCGGGAACAACGTCGCCATATTGCCATACGTGTGATCGATCGCCGCCACGATGTATCCGCGGCTGGCCAGCGCCTCTGCCTGCTCGACGTGAAGCAGCCTTGTCGTGCCGTAGCCGTGATTCAGAATCAGCAGCGGATAATTTGGTTCTTCGCGGGATACCGCAGCCGCTTCCGAAGAGCGACTTGCGACATATCGGAGGTAATCCAGCGTCACCTCTGACAGGTTCAATCGATCCGCGAACGCTTGAAGCTGCTGTCGTCCGCCCGGAATGAGCGGTATAGGTTTGCCGCCTGCTGCTTTCTCCGCCGGATACCACACTTGAATCACGAGCTCTCGCTTCGTCCCTTTTTTACTTGCCAACAGATCCTCCCGACTCTCGTCTACCGCATGGATGATCCGGGTGCCCACCGCGTACGGGCCAGGCAGCTCAGGCAGCTTGAAGACAGGAATAAGCTGCGCAGCGGCGCCGGAGAGCAGCAATAACAGAAGTGAACAGCTGGCGACAAGCTTCACGAGCACGCGCCTTCCTTTCGTCCCCTGCTTGCGGCTTGCCCCCCAAGCGGCCAGCAGCAGACCGACTGCCAAATAGCCGGCAAACAACTGGAACCGATACCCTTCCAACGCCAAATGAACGAGCAAAGTCCCCGATCCAAGCCCAACTGCAGTCAAAGCGAGGTTCCGCATGACTTTCGAATGTCCGCCAATGATCAGCAGCACGGCCAGCGCCAGATTGGACGCCAGCAGCGCGATCTCCCACAATCGCATCTTATCTCCTCCATTGCCTGATCTCGATTATCCCTTACATGGTAACCAAGATTAGGAAACGGATGAACCGTCCGGGGGACCAACTCCTCCCCGTCTGGAGACGTACGTCCGTTTGACCGACTACATGCGCGCAAGCCAAAAAGAGAGACCCCCGCATATGGCGGAACGTCTCTCTTCGATTGTTCATGTTCAGTTTGGGAGAAGACAGAGCCGAACGAAGGTTAGTCGGCCGCTTCTTCCTCATCGGCAGCCTCGTCAGCCGCCTCCTCCGAATCTTCCGATTCTTCCGATGCCGCAACTTCCTCCTCAGCCGACGCTTCTGAATCCGCTTCCAAGCTTTCGTCCGCAGCTTCCTCTTCCGCCGCTTCTTCGGCTTCCGATTCGTCCGATGCCTCTTCGGCCGCTTCTTCTACCGCGACTTCCTCTTCGGCAGCTGCACTTTCCTCTTCCGCTGCTTCAACTTCGGATGCGACGACTTCTTCTTGTTCGAACTCGCTCATGGATAATCCCTCCCGTTATCGCCTAGCTCCCTAAGCGTAGCTTCAGTATAACAGCTTCTATTTGCATTTTTTGTTGTTTCTTGGCGAGGACAAGATTACAATTTGGTTACAGCCGAATGCGGGGCACTTGACAGTTGATTGTCGCCTTGCAAGCCTGAGAATGGACATTGCTCGATCGTCATTGACGCCCGAATAATACCGTTGGTTTGATATTCGGGCGATGGAGTTTGAAAAGCGTACACTTCTATGTTTTCATTGTCTCCCTTCACAATTCACGCCAACGTTCAGGACGTGAAATAACAGGATGGGGTACAGCCTATCCTCCGGCGGGCGAGCACAACGTCTGCTGAGTTCGCGAATGTACGCGTTGAATTCGTATCCGCTTTCATTGCCGAGTGATATCGTCGGGATGATCGCGGATTTGTTTGTATTATTTTGATACAATCCCTGCCGTTTGCTCCCTGCGACCTGGTTGAAGGCCTTCTGACCGTCAACATGCATGCCATCGGAACTGGCATAGCTTCTCACCTTGGCAAATGCTTGAATTCTCGGCCAGTCCGACCGTCGTTGGCGGCATTCTGAATGCGCTGGCAAGAAGGCTAATCACCCCCATCGTCCATTCTCGATCCCCCGCCCGCTTTAACACAATACAGCAATTTAGCGTTAAATCGCGAACTTGCATCGCTTCTTCCGCATGGTATAGAATCCATCTTAACTTGCTGCACATCTTCGCAAAGGCGATGATGGAGAGAGTAAGCGGGCATCATTTCGCAAGACAGGGACGGAACGCCGCCGACTGAGAGCGTCCGAGCGAAATCGCCTGCCGAAGTTCACTCCGAAGCCTGCACCTGAACGAACGCGTTGGCGTCATGGTCGCGTTCTAAGTAGGACTGCACGTACTCCCTGCGTTAAAGGGTTTGAGTGAGCATTCCCGCCTGAATACCGTTTCGGGCCGCGGGTTGCTAATTAGGGTGGTACCACGACTTCTCGTCCCTTGCGGAGGAGAAGTCTTTTTTATTTTATACACATAAGGAGAGACGCAAGATGAACGAGACACGATTGGAGAAACTGCGTCGCCAATTGGACGGCGTCAATCAGGCTCTGCTGACGATGCTGAGCGAACGCGCGGCGATCGCGCTGGAGATCGGAGCCGAGAAAGAAAGACAAGGCGTACCCAAATACGATCCGGTACGCGAGCAGCTGATGCTCAAGGAATTGGTCGCGAAGAACAACGGTCCGTTCGACGATGAGACGATCCGCCACCTGTTCAAGCAGATATTCCAAGCGTCGCTTAAAATCCAGCAGGAGGATCACGGGAAACATCTGCTCGTCAGCCGTAAACGTCAAGAGCGCAATACCGTCGTTACGCTGGGGGAAGTTGCGATCGGCGGCGGCAAGCCTGTCATGATCGCCGGTCCCTGCTCGGTCGAAAGCTACGAGCAGGTCCGCGAAGTCGCCGCGCACCTGAAGGCATCCGGCATTACGGTCATGCGGGGCGGCGCCTTCAAACCGCGTACATCGCCGTACGATTTTCAAGGCCTGGGCGTTGAAGGGCTGCGTATCCTCAAAGAAGTTGCGGACGAATTCGGCCTGAAGACGATCAGCGAAATCGTCGATCCCGCCCACGTCGAGCTCGCCTGCGAGTACATCGACGTCATCCAAATCGGAGCACGCAACATGCAGAACTTCGAGCTGCTGAAGGCGGCCGGCGACGTACGCAAGCCAATCCTTCTCAAACGCGGGCTTGCCGCGACAATCGACGAGCTGCTGCATGCGGCGGAATATATCGTCTCGCGCGGCAATACGCAAGTGATGCTTATCGAGCGCGGCATCCGCACGTACGAGAAGGCAACCCGCAATACGCTCGATATTTCCGCGGTGCCGATTCTGAAGCGGGAGAGCCACCTGCCGGTGCTCGTCGACGTGACGCACTCCACGGGACGCAAAGATATATTGGCCCCATGCGCCAAAGCAGCGCTGGCCGCAGGCGCAGACGGCGTCATGGTCGAGGTGCACCCGAACCCGGCAATCGCGTTGTCCGATGCCGCTCAGCAGCTAGATTTTTCTGAATTCACCGACTTTTACGACGACGTGCTTCGTTCCGGCTTGATGAAATAACCGGATAGGATCTCCCGCGGTGTGGTATAATGCTCGCATCGCTTGCAGCAGGAGGTCATGATCATGAAAATTTACGTGGTGCTTGCGTTCTCCGAAGACGGCATGGAGAACGTCTATGTCGGGAACGACGAGGAGCGGGCGCTCGCCATGACGCTCGACGACGCGGAAGGCGCCGACGCGCTGTTCGTGGAAATTTGGGAAGATGGCGAGAAGACGGACGACTATCGCCTTGTATAGCGCGGCGACAAGAACGGCAGCGGTTGTTGGGGTAATCCCCGTCAATCGCTGCCGTTCTGCGTTTTGATGAGGGATGATATGAAGGCTAATACGGCAAAAGGGAGCGCACGTCAGGTCTCCCTGCCGTCGCTGCCTCTGTAGGCGATTACCACTTCAAGTTCGCGCCGAACACGAGCGCGTTGCTCAACGCGCGGCCCGGCGTCGTGACCGTCTTGCCGCCGGTTAGGAGCCCCGAAGAAGCGCCGCCGTCCAAATTCATCGCCTGCGCAGCGCCAAGCTGCTGCATAATGAGCGCCCACTGCTTCATCGTCGCACCGGGTACGGTGGCCAGCATGACCGAGCCGTTCTTCAGAATGGCTATCCCGCTGCGGGCGCCGCCGCCGGTAAGAATTTTGGGATCCTTGAACCCTTCCGCCGCCGGATCGACCGCAATCTTGCCATCCTTCACCAGCCGCGGACCTGCTCCGATCGCCGTATGCACATCGGACCAGTCCAATTCCTTGCCCGCATCGTTGCGGTACGTGAATGTATAGTCCACCTTCGCGCCGACCTGGAAACGATCCGCCTGTCCGCTCTCCTTGCCTGCGAATACAATGACGAACCCATCCGCCGGAATCGCCGCGTTCTCGCCGCGTGCAATGCGGACGACCGCGCCGCTGCGCACGATGATCGCCTTCTCCGCCGCGAAGCCGATCCTGCTGCCGCGCGCCGGCGTGAATAATGTGGCCGTCGTATCCGAGACCGGCGTCCGGTTAAGGAAATACGCGTACCAGCTCCGAGGTCCCTTCTCGTTCGCAACCGATCCCGCGATGCCTAAGCGAAGCGTATCCATGACTGCCGTTCCGTCCCATCGGAACCCGACCGTCGTGCCGGTATTGCCGATATGTGCCGGAATGCCGTTGCTGATCACATTGCCGTACGGGTCCGGAGTGCCGTTATACGCCTCGAAGAATGTACCGTTGATTGCCGTATCCGCCCGATATGCGGCCGCGATGGCCGTCAAACTTTGCGCGCTGCCGACCTGTCTGGACGCAAGTCCCGCCGTCACCGGCGTTCCTTTGGGCACCGTGACGGTGTGAACCGTGAACGTGCGACCGCCGGCGTTCACCCTGCGGCTCGCGTACGTTGCCTTCCCCGCCAACGGTTTCGCCGCGGTAACGACGACTGGTAGCGACATGCTGGATGCTCCCTCATCTGTGAACGCCTTGACGGTGATCGTCGTCCGCCCCGGCGCCACGGGCAGCAGAACGCCTTTCTCGTTTACCTTCGCGACAGCCGGGTTGCCCGTCGTATACGCAATGACGGCGGATGCCGGCGCGATCAGCCGATCCGCGAGCGGTACGCGGTTATTCGCCGCCGTGGTGACCGTCCCCGCAGGATACGAGAGCTGTGTCACAGATGTTGCCGCATCGACCTCCGCGCGAGGCATCCCGATGCCCGTTCCGGCAGCTCCGCCGCCTGCCAGCAGTACGGTCGCGCCCAGGATCAGCAAACCGCTCCGCCAATGATTGTGCTTCTTCATGCCTAATAACTCCTTCATCTGCCATAAATAGTCCTCCTCTTATTCGTCGGTTTCTGGCGGCCGAAAATGAATAATCTCCAATGAAAAAGAGGCCTCATCCGGGCCTCTTCCGCTTCTTCGCTATTTCTCGCTATTTGTAGTACCCTTCGTTCTCGATCTTTACTTCGCCGTCCGCCAGCTGCTGCACGCCGTCGCTTGTTCCGGCGTTGTAGGCGTCCTCGAATTGTTCGCGCGTCAGCTCGGTACCTTCCAGTTGATTCGGCGCGTTATTCTTCTTGCTCATCGCCTGCCGTCTCCTTTCCAACGTTGGAATGCGATTACTCGCCCGGTTTAGCATTCCACCGTTTGCCGTTTTCTTATCGCGCGGCGCAAAAGAAATGTGCGCAGGAGCAGCAGTTCTCGCATCATAGCTCGCGAATGAACAAATACACAATGAGGCCGAGAATCGGGAAAAACAAGATCGCCAGCAGCACGAGCAGCGCGAACTCCGGGCTTCTGCCCCTGCGGCGCGCATCCTTGAATGCCCAGACGCACAGCATAATATGAACGATAAACAGGAGGAAACTTACGAAAAAGAGGCCCAGTCCGAATAGCCCAAAACCTTCCATTACCATCACCTCGCGTCAGCAGTAGTAAGAATTACTACGCAGCCGAAGCATCGCGGTGCCCCGGATTCCCCAAAATCCGCTCGAATCCCGAGTCGGCTCGGCCCATAGATACCGTTTACTCCCTTGATTGTTCCCGCAACGGTCTGGCTTCAAGCGGAATTTCGTGCGGATCCATCCGGACGAATGCCGCTTGGAAAGTTCCATTATACCGGAATACCGGGCCGAAAATCGGACTTGCCACCTGCACACTGATCCTAAAACAGCTCAACTCGTCGTCATACCATTCGCACACATCGGCGATACCCGTCAATGCTCTGGGGAACGGAAACCGAATCCATCTTTCGTAGAAACGCTGATCAGCGGATTGGATGCGGACGCCTCCGTTCGGTGCAACCGCCAATTCCAAATCCACCGCTAAATGCTGTTTGCTGCCCAAATAGTCGACAATACGCGAGCGCTTCTCGCTGTAAATCATCGTCGCATCGAACTTGCGGATCGTTCGAGGAAATCGGAAGGCACGCAGCCAAGTGACCGTTTCACGGCCAAAGCCATCCCGGTAAGCGTAATTAGAGATTTGAAACGGGATGTCGCGTCCTCCCTGCGGAAACATAATAGATCTGGACGCGCCAACCATCAAAGGAGCGAAAGCCCACTTGGCATACCAAATACGGTCCATCGTCCCACGGCCGATCGAAGCGATTCGGTCAATGCTGTCGAACCCGAAACGCTCTTGGATTCGGGGATGCAGCTTGCGAAATTCCGCACCGAGCGCTTGTTCATAGATCGAAGCCATGACGGGTCGCCTTCCTCTCGGTTCGTCCAGCCGGTTTGCGCACGCACCGGATCGCCCGAGGCAAGTCATCCACGGTACGCGACGCGATCCAGTTCAGTCCAATCATCGGCACGCTGAGTGTTAGCGGGTTAAAAGGAGCGGCAAGCAGCTCCGGGTTGGCTACGAAGGCCGCTGCCGCAAGCAGTACGAGCAGCACAGCTTGCGCCGCGAACAGCCGCTTCGAGCGATGGAAGGCGATCGTAGCTATCGAAATACCGAGCTCGGCAATTCCTAGCCAAGCCAGCATGCTTGCTTCCTGATCAGGGAACAAACCGGTTTGCTTGAGAAGCGCCAATTCGCCGCCTTCCGGGAACAACAGCTTCGGGACTACCCCTTCGTAGGCCCATAACAAGGCGAGCAGCAGCACGCAGCCATAATGAATAAGCGCGCGTCCGATCGTGGCGGCTGGCGCGGAGCCTTTCTCCAGCCATAATCGAAGGGCATCGAAGCTCCATGCCGTCGCGAAGCCCATAAGCGGACGAAAGAGGAACTTGTCGAATACCCTTCCCGCAAGGCCGAAACGGGTTACATAGTCATATTGGGTCGAGAAAACGATATACCCATCTTGCGGTACATATTTCCAGTATCCTCTACCCTCTCGAATAAGCGACAAGCGCTGATCCGAACCGAATCGAAGCGTCGATATACGCTCGCCCGTCCTGATGTCGGTTCGCTCTCTCGTTTCGCCCGTCCCTTCGATGCGAACGCCGAAGCCGATGCGCGTCATGTAGCGAAAACGCTGCACGCCCCGCTTCGATTGCGGCATGTAGCGAATTCCCGTAAAACGCACGTCCCACTGCTCGTGCTTATCGGGCTGCTGCGTATGCGCCCAAAGTCGATCCATATCCGTCTTGATCCTGATCTCAACGTAAATCGGCCTCGCCCTCTTCATCGAGCTCATCCACTCCCTCTTCCGCCAGCGCGAACCGGCCCACAATATCCGGCGTAGGAAGCAGACAGACTTCACTCCGCCCGAACAGCCGGTAGCGGCTGCCGGCGATGCGGTCGTATACCCAATCCCGGATGAATTTCGGTACGACCAAGCAAAGCGATAACAACCGCCAACCGCCGCCGAGCTTGCGCAGCACGCGCAGCGCCGCCGCGGATTTCACATAAGCCCGTCCGCCGTCGATGAGCACGAATGTATCCATATCGCCTACCGGCAGTCCGTGCCGCTTCAACAGCCGAATGCCGACGGGCGATTGGAGCGCAACGAAGCGAAATCTTGTTGCGCGATCGCGTTCGATTACGAATCGCGTAATGCCGTGACACAGCGCGCATTCGCCATCGATAAGCATTATGTCCGGATAGTCCGCCGTATCGTCAGGTTTACCGCGTGCGTTCATCGCTGTCTGCCTCCTCTTCTGAGTGTATTGTAAGCCTATATGGTTCCGCGCGGGAGTTCCAACTTACGTGGGAGCATATGAAGAAGGGTACTACAAGTCGTAGTACCCCCTACACAATTCGAGTTCCCTGATACTTACGAATTGTATGACACTTATTTATATGTACATAGTCCATTGCTGTTTGCGGATCGCCACCCCCGCTCACGGCTTCTCGATTCTCGCGATCACGCGCGCAATCGACGAGTCTGCCCGGATGCGCAGCGGAAGTGCTGTAATTTCGAACGCCGCCGCCCCGACGAGCTTCTCCACGTTAGCCAGATTTTCCAGGATGAGCACGTCGTTCGCAAACAAGCTCCGGTGCACCTCGAACGGATAGCGATCAGGCGATGGCGTGTCGAGCCCGACGATCTTTACCCGTTTGCGTGCGAGCAGCTGTGCGAAAGGGACGGTCAGCACCGGATACTCTTCGAAGTAGCCCGGCTTTCCGAATAGGCGGCCATGACCGGTATGGACGACCACGATCGATTCCTCGGGAATGAGCGCCTCATATTCGGGTCTATAGTCGATTTCCCGCTCGAAGGCGGCGTCGATCAAACAGCCCTTCCCGACGAAACGATCAACCGGATAATCGTTCAAATACGTCGTCGAGTCGGTCAGATGCATCGGTCCGTCCATATGGGTGCCGGCATGCATATTGATCGTCAGCAGGTGGTTATTGTAATGGTCCCGGTGCAGCTGGCGGTCATGGACGAGCGTCGTCTCTGCATCGCCCGGATAGACCGGCAATCCGTGTTCGACCAGATGCGTCAAATCAATGATCATGTCTCGAATCCCCCTCTCCCGGCTTCGGCCCAAGCCCTTTCTTGCGAACGAGCTCGACCGCTTCCCGGCTGCTCTTCGCGCCGAGCTTCTTGAGCATTTTGTTAATCTGGTTCTTCAGCGTGCTCTCTGCCTTGAACAGCTTCTTCCCGATCTGCGGCTGCGTATAGCCATCCTCGATCAGCTCGAATACTTCGCGCTCCGCGATCGTCAGCTCCTTCAGCTGTTCTTCCCGCTTGAGCCGGCTGAACTCCTTGAGCAGCGCCTCCATCGGGGCAGCATGATGATAGGCCTTGCGGATCGCTTGCGGAAGCTCCTGGAATCGCGTCTTCTCGATATAATCGATCGCGCCCGCGGTGAACGATTGCGTCATCGCGCGTTCGTCGCGGACAGAGGTGAGCATCACGATTTTGGCCGGATGAGTCGCATGGATGTCCATCGCCGCATGAATGCCTTCATACTCCTTGTCCGACAGCTGAATATCCATAAGCACAACATCGAATGCGAGTTCCTTGGCCAGCCTGACGGCTTCTTCCGCCGTGGTTGCCGATCCGACGACGAGCAGATCCGCCTCCCGATTCAAAAATGCAGTGACCGCCTTGATCCAATCCGGATCATCTTCCACCATCATCACCCGTATATGAGTCATGGACGCATCGCTCCTCCCTCTCCGGCGGAGACTATCTTCTTGAGCGGCAGTAGAAGCGTGGCCTTGGTCCCCTGCCCCGGTTCGCCGCTTATTTCTACCCGGCCGCCGCTTCGCGTCATGACGTTATAGACATAGGACAGCCCCAAGCCATAATTGTCATGCCCCCTCTTCGTCGAGTAGAACGGCTCGAATACACGGGCAGACGCTTCTCGGGTTATGCCGGCCCCTGTGTCAACCACCGTGACCCGAATGTGCTTCTTGTCCGATTCGAGCACGATCGTGACGGCGCCGCCTGTTGGCATAGCCTCCGCGGCATTGCGGATCAGATTGCCCAACGCTTCCTTGATATGCACGGCGTCGCAGATGACGATCGGCCGAGTTCGGTATTCGATGTCCAGCGAGATTTCCCGCGACACTAGCATGCTCGCATACCCGTCCGCGCTGGATTGGACCAGCCCCGCCAGCGCGCATGGCTTCTCCTGCAGCACGATCTCCCGCGTCTGTGCGTGGATCCGCGATACCATGTCCATCATATGCGACGATGCATTCGCGATAATCCGCAGATGATCTTCGGCATCACGCTCCCCCTCCTGGCCGGGCGTTAACTCGGCTCGAAGATTCTCGGTGCTGATGGCGATTTTGCCGAGCTCGTTCTTCAGGGCGTGATTAAGCATGGCCGTACCCGACGTGACTGATTTCATTGCCGTATCCAGCGGATCGCGCTCGAACGTCAGTTTGACGCCGAGCACGCCATACAGGAATGACCCCAGCAGCGCCACGCCGAACGAATAGATGAAAAATAAAGAAATATACCGCATGAAAGCAAACTCCGGCCATATCGCCCGTGCCCCGTAAATAAAAACGACAACCGCCAATAGAGTTGGCACCATGATTATCGCAAGGATTAACCGGCTTCGCTTCAGCTGCGGCGTCTCCGCCCGCCATACCGCGCGAAGGAGAAGACCGCATGCCGCTGCATAATACGGTCCCGCCCACGCGAGCAGCCAACCATAATGAATGCCGCTTGTATTGAACCAGATCTCCGTCACGAAAGCCGCGCTGACCGGGAGAAACAACAGCCACCCAGCCCATTTTACCGCTCGCCGCGAGTGCCTCGTGGCCGTATATACGATCACGAACAACAGGACCGTATATGGCGTCAGGACCAGGTTCGCCACCTGTACGACGCGCGCGAGCCACGGGAGACTCGTGTCCGCAACTACGCCTTCCAACCCTCCCAAAGACGCGCTGATCAGAAAGACCGACGCCGCTCGATTCACGGGATGACGTAGGTTGCGAACGAGCAGGATTGCGGCCGCCGTGAGCAGAGCCGCTGTATAATAGATCATCTGGCATCACTCCGCTTAAGCCAAGACCGCTTCGATGAACACCGTCGTATGGACGGCCAGATCGATCTCCTTGACCTCCATCTCGTCTTTCTCTCCTTTGGCGACCCGAATGACCGGACGGCCCGGCAATCCGCGGTGCTGTCTGACCACGACACCCGTTTCTTTCGTGGACAGACGGACAGCCATGCCATTCGGGTAGACGGAGACGATCCGCGTGAATTGAATCAGCACGTCTCGATCGAGCGCCTCGCCGGACAGCGACATAAGCTTCTCGCATGCGTCATGCGGCAGCAGCCCTTCGCCATCGTAAACATTAATCAGATTATCGTACAAATTCGCGACAGCCACGATCTTCGCATAGAGATGAATGTCCGGCGCCGTTAGGCCGCGCGGAATGCCCTTGCCGTCCAGCCTCTCGTGATGCTGCAGCGCGACGTGGGCAATAAGCAGATTGAACTCGTGCTTGCTTTTCAACAACTCGTAGCCTCGCCACGTATGATGCTGTTTCAGATCGAGCGCCGGATCCGACTTCGCGCCCGGCAGCGTCTTGCCGACGTCGTGCAGCAGCGCGCCAATCGCCAAGTCCTTGAGCTGTAACGCGTTCAATCCCATGTTCATGCCGATCAGCGTGGACATCATGCAGACGTTCAGCGAATGGACGTAACGGGCGTTGTCTTTGGTCCGGATGTCCGTCAGCTGCACGAGCACTTCCTTGTTGTTCATGACGTCTTCCATGATTTGGCTGACGCTGGCGCCGATCTTCTTCGTGCTCCATTCCTTGCCGGAACGAACGGCCTCGAATGTGTCGTTCATCTCCCGGATGACGGCCTGCTTCGTCCGCTCGCTCAATACGTCCTCCGTCTCCACGTCCACAAGCGTCGGATCCTGGATGTAGATCATGGTGACGCCGATCCGATTGAGCGTGTTGATCATAAACACGGTGAGCTGTACGCCTGCCGACAGCATGACCGTGCCATTGGCCGAGTAGACCGTCTTCCCCAAATATTGACCCGGTTCCACCTGCTCAATACTGATATATCTCATCTTGCGTCCTCCGTTCAGTCTTGGCCGTGCTTGGCTTGACCGGCATGGCGTCTTATCCATACCTCTTTATAGTTGACTTTGCCCCAGGCGTTGAGCGTAATTCCTCGAAGCGACGGATCGTAATCCGCCGTCTGGACGCTATGGTACAGGAACAGCAGGCTGCAGGAGCGCTTCAACCGCTCTTCGATCGCGGCAAGCCCCCTCATCCTACCTTCGATATTTCGTTCTTTCAGGCAGTCGGCAATTTGCGCGTCCACCGCCTGGCGGTCGGCTTCTGCCAGCAATGGCCTGATGAAGCTTCGTGACGACGTGTATACGCCAATCAGCGTCAAATCAGGCTGCTCACCCATCACTTCTCCCGCCACGATCAGGTCGGCGCCGAGCATGACGCCCGGTTCGGCCAATCGTTCGATCGGCAACGCAATGACTTCGGCTTGCACGCCAATGACGCCGCATGCGCGCTGTATCCATGCCGCGTTCTGCTCGTTGCTGGCCATGGCATACGTGAAGATACGAATCGTCTCTCCGCGATAGTCCGATTGCTTGATTGTTTCGGCCGCAAGCGAGAGATCGGCATCCTCGCCGGTCTCGCCGAACGGCAGCTGATCGGGAAGCAGGAAGCCTTCCGCCACCGAATGCCGAAGTCCCCCCAACTCCTCGATCATACGCCGGCGGTCTAGACCGTGCCGAATCCCCCGCCGAAACCGTTCGTCGCGCATAGCGCCTTGCTTCGCCTGATTAAAGACGAGGTAGACGCTGCCCGCCTCCACTTGAGCTAAGGAAGGAAGAGACCTGCTCGCGCCGCTTGCTTCGAAATAGAGAAGTTGCGCGTCGTGCTGAGGAATCTGCGATGTGTCGATCCCCGCATAGCCCGGCCATACCCACATTTCGATCCGGTCGATATGCGGCCGGCCTTCAGAGTAGTGCTCGTTCGCCTCCAGGACAAGCATCGACTCGTCGTTGCGGATGACCTGGAAGGGCCCAGTACCGACCGGCAATCGCGCGAAGCCGTCTGCATCGGAGAGAAGATCCGCATCTTCCGGCACAATAGCAAATTGCTCCGTGCAGAGCGCTTCCAGAAGGCAGGAGACCGGCGCGCTTAGGTCGATCCGGAAGCTAAGTGTGTCCATAACCTCGACTTTATGAATATAGCCGGCCAGCCAATGCGCAGCGTTCAATCGAAACACGCGATCGATCGAATAAACTGCGTCGCGGGCCGTCAGCAATTTTCCGTTGTGAAAGCGGATGCCTTTGCGCAAGAAAAACGTCCAGCTACGCCCATCGTCTCCAACCTCCCAATAGTGGGCAAGCTTCGGCTGCACGCTGCGGTCGATCGTCCTAAATGCGACGAGCGTATCGAAAATTTGTTCGACCAAGTGCGCCTCCGTCCGGCGTATGACAAGCGGCGGATCAAGCGCCGGCACGGTCCGGTAGAAAGGAAAACGCAGGACGTCTTCCTCTTCCGGGTTACGGCTGATCCCCAGTTGTCCGGCGAGCCATTGCGAGAATGCGTACGTTAACCTGCTGTCCGCATATTCTTCGATCAGACGGCGGGCTTCCGCCAATCGGCCGGTCTCCACCAGCTTCGCCGCCTTCTCCAGCGCAAGCTCCCCGTAATCGCGCAGCATAACGAGTCGTGAACGATGGCCTCTGCCCCTGCCTGCGCGCCAGTCGATGAACCCGCCATCCATCAGTCGTCTGAGAATAAACTGCGCGTTGCGCCGCGTGCAGCCGAACAGGTCTGTCAACTCGTCCATCGAGACGTCGAACGGCTGCTGTACCTGCGGATCGACGAACCTTTTGCGCAGCAGCAAATAATAATCTTCTGTCTCCATGCTAACCGGCTCCGTTCCACGCAAAAGGCGAAACAACCCCGTGTCCCCTTCGCTTTTTCTTCTTCTTTTAGAAAAGTATACTGGGGATCATAACCATCGTAAAGAGGGGAACGCCATGAATTCTGTCCTTTCGACAGTACGACAATTCCGATCTACGACGTCCTATGTTGTCCGATGTCGTGTTCAATAGGACCGCCGGCATGGTCAATTAGACGGTGCTCTTCATCGCCAAAGACGTGCTTCGAATCGCGAACGCGGCATGGAGATTGGCATTGGCATTATCTGCTGCCGGCGCGGGCGGTTTGGCTGGCAGATTCATGATCGGTCCGCTGAGGAGACGTTATCGAATTGGGGCGTCATTCTCGCCGTGACGACGCTGCTTACCGGCATTTGCTATTGTTTCCTGCCGCTTACGCATCATGCGGCCAGCTTGGCCTCCTTTCTCTCCGCGGACGGATGACTGCGATTAACACCGTTGCGCCAGACAAAGAAGGGGGCCGTCTCAAAAGGGTTGAAGTAAGTGACTCCTAACTTGCGAATGGCCTCCAATTGCACAAAAAATGGCGTTACAGGGTCTTATCCCTGTGACACCATTTGCCATTTTCGGTCCACTGCGGCTTTTTTCTGCAAATTATGGGCAAGCGAAAGCCACCCGACCTCCAGGCTCACTTTTGGCAAGCCCCGAAGTAAGAATCTTCGGAATCCCCGGTTGTTCTTCATCTGTCCAAATACGCTTTCGGGTTCATGCAT